>NZHD01000120.1 GCA_002691205.1 Deltaproteobacteria bacterium | reverse complement strand
GCACAACGACACTGTCGGACAAGTTGCAAGTGGATCTGGGCGAATCGGCTCACCACTCAATCAAAGATCCACGCGCGGCGCACATGGTGCATCAATTGCACTTAACCGGTCGCAGAGACGAAGGGATAACCCCTCTGCATCACCAATTAGGGGAATATTCACCCCAGCACCTCCGGCGCCACTCAGCGGAACGGCGCCATTACAATTCACAGAGAACCTTTTCACCATGGACGAAGAACACTTCGGCGCCTGGGTGAAGAGCAAATCACCACCCGATTGCGTAGGGAAGGCAATCGACGATGAACCAATGTCGGGATCAGAATTCAAAGTGCAAGTTGTTATCGACGACAAGCTGCATCCAAACGCGGTCGAGCACCTGATGGACATATGGCCTGGAGTGACCAGGAAGTTCTGCGGGAAGCTGCTCGTCGGGATCGAAAAGATCCTTAAGATAGAGAAGGAACGAGAGGCTGGTTCAAAACTCATGTCTGCCAGAGACCTGGCAGCAATCACTTTTATGGCACTGCCAGCAGGTAGAGCCGAAGGAGGGAAGCTCGAGCACGACCAGCTCAAGCACTATTTCCTCACAATCATCTCAAAGATCGACGAGCTACAGGAATTCCAGGCATATGCAGAAGGGCTACGATGGTTCATGCAAGACCCTGACCCTGATCGAGCTATGAGAATGATTCGTAAATCATTCAATCCCAGGGAGAGACAGCTAGACAGGCACCTGGGGAGCAAGCTGCTGGAGTCGGCCAGCAAACCATACCTCACACAGATAGTCGGCAAGGAGCTACACCTATTCGAGGGCAGAGTAAGTGGTTTACTAACCCTAGTCGAGCTGGCAGATAGCATGACGAGGCTGACCATGCACAGGATGGGCTCACTACTCGAGATCATGTTCCAATCAACCAAGACATCGGTCATCAAGTACAGCGACCTCGAGAAGACCTACAACAAGTATGTCGAGGCCAGGACCACTCTTCAAAGAATGGACATCCACATGCCATCGGAGGTCAACTGCTTCCTGCTTCAGCAGATGGTACAGGTTTTGGCGAATCGGAGGGAGATGCAAGTCACACTGGGGATCCCTATGGCACAGCTGACTGTGGATGGGTTCGGACAGCCCGAAGAAATGGAAGCAATCATCTGCGACACGATCACAGAGATCAACAACAGCCCAGGGAAGTACAAGGACCCTCAAGTGGTACAGAATAAGAGGCCAGGGTCAGCCAACCCTGTCGCGCAACTTACATTTCCAGCTCCGAGACCAGTCGACCAGTTCGTCTGTGTACCACATCGAGAATCATCGCTAGGCGACGAGAAGTGTGTTAAACAGAACTGCAAGAGGCAACACATCACACCCACTAGAGTGTGCACTCACAAGCTGTACAAGCAGTATGGCAGGTGCCCAGGGTACTTCAAGCACTGCAAAGCAACCCACCCATTCACCAAGGAGCATGTGGACAAGTGGGGTACCAAGTCAGCAGCCTATGATGCGATGCTCAGGGCCATTAGGGAAAACCCCAGTCTGGCTACACCCATTGTGGACACTTCAGAGGTAGGGACCATCAACATCATGGAGGGACCTCGCGCTTCAAGGGGTCGGAATCGCCCACAAAGGGGGTTCGCACTGATCACAAAGGCTGTACAGGATGCTGACGAGGAGTTGTTCATCAAGGATGCAGTCCCACAAGAAGAGCTGATGGCAGCACTAGAAGATGAGGACTTCTCCGAGGACACCAACGCTACCGATGGTTCAGAGCCCATTCCTAACCCTAACCCCCTCGAGGAGTGGGTAATTGATGACATAGTGGAGGAGATTGGAGGTACCGAACCAATCACAGTCGAACCAACACAGTTAGAGATCGCACAGGAGGAAGAGCAGACACTAGAAGGCCAAGTGAGGTGGGACAGCCAAGATGAGGAATATGAACCAGACTATGAGGAAGAGTCCTCAGAGTATGAGGAGGCCCCTGACAGCCCTGACAGGCTGCGAATTAGGTATGCAAACCTCGAGCACAAGACCATCGAGCGAGCAGGCAGAGCATACTACACCACCACGACCATACAAGGCAAGGAGATGGTCGTACCAAGACTAATGTTCGACAATGGAGCATGCAGACATATGTGGGGCAGGGACATGGTGGAGTCAGGGCTCGTCCACAACATCCGAGAAGTGGAACCACACAAGGTAGACACAGCGAGCCACCAGATAGCTCTAAGCATGATGGGAGATGTGAGCATTGGGAACCATGTGCTGATGGCAGGGTACCTCAACCCTTATATGGGGCTGAGCCTGGTGGCACAGGGGCTCATGTCCAAGCATGAAGGATGGGCATTCGACCAACAAGATGGAAGTATGCTGGTGGAAACCCCAATCGACGAGTTCGAGGCTGAAATGCATGGGGCATTAGCCTTCTGGCCGAACTATGACATCATCCAAGAGCTGCACAGGGTACAGGACAAGGTGATGGCTACTGTATCACATCAAGAACAGGAGGAACAAAGTTATAAGGGACTGACCCCCATTGACTTCAACACATCGGATGGTTCAGAATCAACTGACGAATACGAGCTATCAATGGGTGCCGAGGCACCATCAAACGATCCCCACACTGGGGGTAACACTGAGACTGATGAGGAGATAATCAGTGAAGACAATAGGGTGGCAGCATATATTCAGAGTTTAAGAGTAGCACTCCCGAGCACAGCTGACCCCGACTCCAGATTGATGGCAGTGCATCATCCCACTGAGGAGAGCAATCTCGAGAGTGGCAAGGTACCCAAGGACACTAGGACTGCGGAGTATGCCAAGCACTGCCAAGAAGGTCATCCGTATGATCCTGACTGCCTGGTGTGCAATCAAGGGTACATGCGATCCAAGATGGCACTGAGGAGGCCTGGGGACTCCAGGAAGACCGAGAATTACATGCACCTGCTGGAGGGGGTCAATACAGACATCCTGCACTACAACGACATCGATGCCGATGGCAACATCGGACTATCTGGGATCATCCTACCGAAGACTGCTTTCCCAGATGGTGAGAATATCACCAACAAGAGGGCTGCCACTAAGACTAAGACATGGCTAAAGATGTCCTCGAGGATAGAATCTATGACAGACCCTGGAGGGGTAAACGGATACAAGCTTCAGAGGATGCATCAAGACCAGGGCTCAGAGAATAAAGGAGAGCATTCTACGGCACTTGGAGAGTCTAACATCATAAAGACCTGGACTCATCGGGACTGGCATCAGGGCAGCACCGCCATCGAGGGCATGTTCGGCAGGGTACAAACCAAGGCTGCAGCCATCGGTGTAGGTGCATTTGGAGACCAACAACATCTGTTCGTACAGTCAATGGGAACTAGGGTCAAGCACTCGCTCAGGCTCATGCAGTTCAAACCAACTACCCATGCTCAGAAAGAACAAGGCATCTCACCTATCCAAGAGCAGTACCATATGCTTTGCCAGAACGAAATGCCCAAGTACACCTATGGTTCACTGGTGATCGGCTTCATACCAAAAGATGAGAGGCCAAACAAAACTGGACCCAGGGCCTTCAGAGGAATCTATGCTGGACAAAATGAAGACATACCTGGAGACGTCATCGTACATCCATTCACCACATCGGAGGATGGGAAGAACTGGGAGATACTACCCAGTCAGACCCTGAACCGCTACAAGGTATGTGAGGGGGTCATGATACTCGCATCACCACCAGGTAAGTTTGGGGGTGTGCCAATGGAGTTTAGGCAACCATCTGAAGATCAGATGACCTACCAGGAGGTCAGGAATCAGTTCGAGCTGCATGAATTGATCTCTGAGTCGGATTCGGATCAATCTGAGTCAGAGGAGGAGGGCGACGACGAATACGAGATCGAGATGATCGTCAGCCACAGGATCCTAAACGATGGTACGATCAAATACAGAGTCAGATGGATGGGCTACGACTATCGTAGTGACAACTACAAGACTGAGGAAGAACTGCAGGGTTGCCAACAACTGCTCGAGGAGTACAAACAGGCACAGGGCGACGGTATTCCTGATCCAGGAAAGATGATGACAGCTATGTCGAACATCGAAGAGGGCATCAGAGAACTCAAGCGAACAACTGAAGAGTATGAGGTCATGGTGATGGCTGTGGTGGAGTTCGAAGACGAGCAAGTCCAAGTGTCACTCATATCTGAATACCAAGCCACCTATATGGCTGGTTCAGACATGCTAGAGGATGAACAAATCAGGGCTATGAGTGTGACCGAGGTGAAGCCAAGGGAGTTTGTACAGACCGAGGCTGGCAAGGAAGCATGGTTGAGAGAGCTGAGAGAGATGACCTCAAGGAGGCTGGACTTCAACAAGCCAATACCAGAGCACCTGAAGAAATCAGCCATGGAGGCCAGGGTAGTATGCATCTACAAAAGAGACCAGACAGCGAAGGCAAGGCTGGTGATGAAGGATCTGAAGGCTCGAAGGAAACTTGATCCTATCAAAACATATGCTGCTGTGCCACCTCTGTATGGCATCAGACTCATGCTGGCATTGACTAACCGGCAGAAATACATCAAATCAACCTGTGACCTGGTAACAGCCTACTTACAGCAAGAGGAGTGGGACAAAGGGTCATGGATGCTAATCAAATGGAAGGATCCATTCACTAACGAGTGGGTGCATGCCTGGCTGAGGGGCGAAACCTATGGTCTCCAGACAGCTGGGTCCGGATGGAAGAAGTCGCTGGTGAACAGGATGATTATGAAAGGAGGATTCAGGGAAGTACAGAATATGGAGAACATGTATTATCACCCTGAGAGAGACATCAGGACCTGCATCTTTGTCGACGACCCTCTCACCTGTGCACCAGGAGAAGATCAGCATGAATGGTTCCATAAGTTCATGGAGGAGGAGTTCGACATCAAGGGAAGGGATAGGCTCACACCAGATACCTCTGTGGACTACCTGAGCATGAAAATCTCNATGGAACCATCAGGGGACCTCTACATAACGAATGAAGACAAGATCGATCTATTCCTTCAGGAATCAGGTTTCGAGGACATCGAACCATCCAAGTATACACCACTGACCAAGGCGAAGCTCAAGGCTGCTTATCAACACATCGAGCCACTCAACGAGGAAGAAATCAAGGAATTTCAACAGAACAGGGGTAGGGTAAATTGGATTGCACAAACCACTCATCCTGTCCTGGCAACTGCATCGTCCATGTTCAGTGGTATGCCCTTCATCCAGGGCACCAAGATGGTGGCCAAAGAGATCTATGCATGGTTACAGGCACACAAGCGGGATGGCATCAAGATCGAGGCAGGAAACGACTCTGGGCTCGAGGTATATGTCGACTCGGACTGGGGTGGCATGCACTCGGTATCTGGAGAGCTNAGGTCGCGCACTGGAGTCCTGGTGATGGTCAATAACACCCCAGTATACTGGAAATCCAGCCTGCAGAAGGTGGCAGGCACCCAGTTCGACCCAGAGCTCGATCCCGATACCTCGGTAGGACAAAGGGAAATCGCGACNAGCAGCGCGTATGGAGAAACGCTCGCAGGCGCTGATGGCACGACAGCCNCCCTNCACATCGNCTACGTCGCCGATGAACTCGGGGCACCGTTCCCGAAACCACACNTCATCAATATCGACGCTTCCGCGGCAAAGAGTTTCTTCGAGAACACCGGGGGCGCAAGCAAGATGAAGTTCATCGACATACGTGAAGGATGGATACAGCAAGTTCGAGATCACAAACAAATTCAGTTCGTAAAGATCGACGGAACATTGAATCCAGCAGATACGTTCACAAAGCTACTTGAGCGCAAGGAATTCGAAGTCTATCAAGATGCGCTCATGTACAACGACNCCGATCAACTGAGGGGCGTGCGTGAATAGCCACTTCATGGATGGTTCGCAACCACGTGGCTATCCCCAGGGCAGTTGAACAGGAACTCGTGTAGTCCAGGTCGTAGCCCGGAACTAGTTCAAACCACTGGGCAAGCACCGGGGGGTTGTAAATTCGAATTGAGTTGTGTAGTTCAGTGATAGTTATTTGGATTATGTTGGAGTACAGTGGACTCCACACCTAGGTATTTAATTTCTGACTAACGGCGGAATTCGGTTGAGTAAAGAATATTCGGGCACTACAATGGCGGCCTCCGGTAGCGGGCTGNGAGGCACGGCGTGGCTGCAGAATGACATCTATGGTAGCGAAGAGCACAACGACACTGTCGGACAAGTTGCAAGTGGATCTGGGCNAATNGGCTCACNACTCAATCAAAGATCCACGCGCGGCGCACATGGTGCATCAATTGCACTTAACCGGTCGCAGAGACGAAGGGATAACCCCTCTGCATCACCAATTAGGGGAATATTCACCCCAGTACCTCCGGCGCCACTCAGCGGAACGGCGCCATTACAATTCACAGAGAACCTTTTCACCATGGACGAAGAACACTTCGGCGACTGGGTGAAGAGCAAATCACCACCCGATTGCGTAGGGAAGGCAATCGACGATGAACCAATGTCGGGATCAGAATTCAAAGTGCAAGTTGTTATCGACGACAAGCTGCATCCGAACGCGGTCGAGCACCTGATGGACATATGGCCTGGAGTGACCAGGAAGTTCTGCGGGAAGCTGCTCGTCGGGATCGAAAAGATCCTTAAGATAGAGAAGGAACGAGAGGCTGGTTCAAAACTCATGTCTGCCAGAGACCTGGCAGCAATCACTTTTATGGCACTGCCAGCAGGTAGAGCCGAAGGAGGGAAGCTCGAGCACGACCAGCTCAAGCACTATTTCCTCACAATCATCTCAAAGATCGACGAGCTACAGGAATTCCAGGCATATGCAGAAGGGCTACGATGGTTCATGCAAGACCCTGACCCTGATCGAGCTATGAGAATGATTCGTAAATCATTCAATCCCAGGGAGAGATAGCTGGACAGGCACCTAGGGAGCAAGCTGCTGGAGTCGGCCAGCAAACCATACCTCACACAGATAGTCGGCAAGGAGCTACACCTATTCGAGGGCAGAGTAAGTGGTTTACTAACCCTAGTCGAGCTGGCAGATAGCATGACGAGGCTGACCATGCACAGGATGGGCTCACTACTCGAGATCATGTTCCAATCAACCAAGACATCGGTCATCAAGTACAGCGACCTCGAGAAGACCTACAACAAGTATGTCGAGGCCAGGACCACTCTTCAAAGAATGGATATCCACATGCCATCGGAGGTCAACTGCTTCCTGCTTCAGCAGATGGTACAGGTTTTGGCGAATCGGAGGGAGATGCAAGTCACACTGGGGATCCCTATGGCACAGCTGACTGTGGATGGGTTCGGACAGCCCGAAGAAATGGAAGCAATCATCTGCGATACGATCACAGAGATCAACAACAGCCCAGGGAAGTACAAGGACCCTCAAGTGGTACAGAATAAGAGGCCAGGGTCAGCCAACCCTGTCGCGCAACTTACATTCCCAGCTCCGAGACCAGTCGACCAATTCGTCTGTGTACCACATCGAGAATCATCGCTAGGCGACGAGAAGTGTGTTAAACAGAACTGCAAGAGGCAACACATCACACCCACTAGAGTGTGCACTCACAAGCTGTACAAGCAGTATGGCAGGTGCCCAGGGTACTTCAAACACTGCAAAGCAACCCACCCATTCACCAAGGAGCATGTGGACAAGTGGGGTACCAAGTCAGCAGCCTATGATGCGATGCTCAGGGCCATTAGGGAAAACCCCAGTCTGGCTACACCCATTGTGGACACTTCAGAGGTAGGGACCATCAACATCATGGAGGGACCTCGCGCTTCAAGGGGTCGGAATCGCCCACAAAGGGGGTTCGCACTGATCACAAAGGCTGTACAGGATGCTGACGAGGAGTTGTTCATCAAGGATGCAGTCCCACAAGAAGAGCTGATGGCAGCACTAGAAGATGAGGACTTCTCCGAGGACACCAACGCTACCGATGGTTCAGAGCCCATTCCTAACCCTAACCCCCTCGAGGAGTGGGTAATTGATGGCATAGTGGAGGAGATTGGAGGTACCGAACCAATCACAGTCGAACCAACACAGTTAGAGATCGCACAGGAGGAAGAGCAGACACTAGAAGGCCAAGTGAGGTGGGACAGCCAAGATGAGGAATATGAACCAGACTATGAGGAAGAGTCCTCAGAGTATGAGGAGGCCCCTGACAGCCCTGGCAGGCTGCGAATTAGGTATGCAAACCTCGAGCACAAGACCATCGAGCGAGCAGGCAGAGCATACTACACCACCACGACCATACAAGGCAAGGAGATGGTCGTACCAAGACTAATGTTCGACAATGGAGCATGCAGACATATGTGGGGCAGGGACATGGTGGAGTCAGGGCTCGTCCACAACATCCGAGAAGTGGAACCACACAAGGTAGACACAGCGAGCCACCAGATAGCTCTAAGCATGATGGGAGATGTGAGCATTGGGAACCATGTGCTGATGGCAGGGTACCTCAACCCTTATATGGGGCTGAGCCTGGTGGCACAGGGGCTCATGTCCAAGCATGAAGGATGGGCATTCGACCAACAAGATGGAAGTATGCTGGTGGAAACCCCAATCGACGAGTTCGAGGCTGAAATGCATGGGGCA
>NZHD01000119.1 GCA_002691205.1 Deltaproteobacteria bacterium | reverse complement strand
GCGGCTGCAGGGTACGAGCAAGCCGAGCTCTTTGGTGAAGCCTCTCGGCTTTGGCTGAAAGTGTCGCGGTGGGATCGTGCAGCATTCTGCCTTGAACAGATTTTGAAAGACGGCCAAAGGGGAGGGTTCGGAGAGCGAACTCAATCCAAAAAAGAGCATGATCTGGCTAAGCGAGTGGCTGATCTGTATCAACGGGCGGGAACTCCAGAAAAGGGTTTGCTTGTTCTTGAGCAGGCGGGCTGTTGGATTGAGGCCGGCGAACTGGCGACCTTGATAGAGGCTGATTCGAGAGCCGCTCAGGCTTTTCAGAACGCGGGCGATTCAGTGCGTTGTGCTGAGGCTCTGGAGCGACTGGGCGATGAAAAGTCGGCGGCTCGGCAGCGTGCGGGCTACTACCGGGATCAAGAGAAATTGGAGCTTGCGGCTGAGCATCTGGTGAAGGCGGGCGACCATGCTGAGGCGGGTGACCTTTATCAGTTGAACAGTGACTTTGCGGCCGCTGCTGTTTGCTATGAACGTCAATCGGATTGGCCGGCGGCGGCTGAAATGTTTGAGCGATCAGGTGACCGGAGTTCTGCGGCGGCGTGTTATGAGCGAGCGGGAAATTTTGAACGCGCCGCTGAATGCCATGCTGAACTGGGTCAAGAGTTGCAACGGGCTGAGAGTCTGGAGCGAGGCGGTCAGTATCTGAGAGCCGCACGGATCTATTGTGAGCAGGGGCAAGAGGAAGATGGAGTTTCTGCTCTTCAAAAATTGTCTTCTTTCGATGAAAATTTTATGGAAGGAACGGCCTTTTTGGCTGATCTGTTCTGCCGTCGAGATCAGCCCGAACTGGGTGTTCATGCTCTGGAGGCGGCCATTGGAGAGTCTGAGATTGACCGGATCAATATCGTGGCGTACCACGCTCTAGCATGCGCCTTGGAACAGTGTGGGGATTGGCGTCGATGTGTTGGGTTGTTTGAGAAAATCCTTAGCCTTGATATTGCCTATGGCGATGTTGATCAGAAGCTGGCTGCGGCTCGGGAGCAGGTTATCAAGCTCGATCAAGCGTCCTCTCAGCCGGAAGGGTCTCTATGGGATGGTGTCGACGTCCGGGATACTCGCTACCAAGTTAAAAACGAACTCGGGCGAGGTGGCATGGGGATTGTCTACGAAGCCTTTGATACGTTGCTCGATCGAAGTGTCGCGTTCAAGGTTTTGCCACGAACTTTGAATCATTGCGGTCCAAGCGGGAAGCATTTTCTTCGAGAAGCGAAAGCGGCTGCGAAGTTAAACCATCCGAATATTGTGACCGTCTACGATGCAGGGAAGCAGGCGAGTCAATTTTATATTGCGATGGAGTATGTCGATGGCATTACATTCAAGCAGATTCTAAGCCGACGCGGCCCTCTCGGACCGAGAGGTGCGCTCCGAGTCGCTTTGGAACTCTGTGATGCCATCGCCTACGCACACACCCAGCGTGTGATTCATCGAGATATTAAGCCTGCAAACATTATGTGGACCCGTGATCAAAAAACTAAGATCATGGACTTTGGCCTAGCCAAAGTCATGGAAGAGGTACGGCAACAAACGACGGCCGTGGCGGGAACTCCGTATTACATGAGTCCCGAACAGACCCTGGGTAAAAATGTCGATCATCGGACAGATATTTATGCCCTGGGCGTGACTCTGTTTGAGATTCTGACGGGAACGGTCCCTTTTCCAGAGGGCGACCTTTCATACCACCATATCCACACGCCGGCTCCAGACGTTCGGGAACGTCTTCCGAGTATCCCTGAGTCCGTGGCTCAACTCATCGCGCGATGTCTCGACAAAGACCCTGAGTGTCGGTTTCAGAGTGCTGAGGAGATGAAGGGGCGAATTCGCGAAATCGCTTAGTCTCATGGGCGGCTTATGCCCGAGCGTTCTACCCTCTCTGTGAGTCCTAGAGAGAGTTTGTGCTTATTCATACTCAGACAACACTGGCCCATTCTGTGAGGTGCCGCGGCACCTCGGTGCATCGCGGCGAAAAAGTCGACCTGTCTCTTCGGCCGGCGGAGCCCAATACGGGCGTTGTTTTTCGTTGCGGACCCACCGACGTGCCGGCGCTTTTTAAGTCGCTCTCCGGTGCGAATCAGGCGACCGAGCTCAGTCACGGAGGGGCCCGGGTAGGAACCGTCGAGCATCTCTTGGCGACACTTTCGGCGGAAGGCATCGATAACGTGATCGTTGAATTGGATGGTCATGAGCTTCCGATTTTTGATGGCAGCGCAATCGATTGGGTCAGATTGCTAAAACAAGGGGGTCGCCACGCGTCTCGTATTCCTCGTCGCTACGTTCAAATCTTAAAGACGGTGGAGGTGGCTTGGGGTGATCGCTCCATTCGGATTTCGCCTTCAGACCGTATGAGTCTGAGTTGTATGATTGACTTCGATCATCCCTTAATTGGGCGGCAGAGCTTTGAGATCGACCGCTTGACTTCGGCTTCTTTCGAAGACGAATTAGCATCGGCTCGAACCTTTGGATTTGAATCCGATGCGGATCAGCTTCGTTCCGTCGGTCTGGCTCTAGGGGCGAGTTTGGCGAATACCCTAGTTCTCACCCGAGAGGGCCTACTGAACGAGGGAGGGCTTCGTTGGCCCGATGAATTTGTTCGTCACAAGGCGCTGGACTTGGTGGGTGATCTCGCGTTGTTGGGAGGGCCAGTGCTGGGTCACATTGAGGTCAAGCGGGGAGGGCACGGCTTGCATCACGCCCTGCTTTCCGAGTTAATGGTGGACTCGGAGTCTTGGCGCTGGACGGCCTTGCCTGAGCCGCCGTCGAGATCACCTGAAGGGAAACCATGAGCGTGGGAAAGGCCGGGCCATCGGATTTCGATGAGATTTGGGCCCTCTGTGACGCTTGGCTTCCAGGAGCCTGGTCTCGTGGAAGTCTGTTGGATGAACTTAAAAGAAGAGAGAGTTGGGTCTTTTGGGTTAAGGGAGCTGGAGGTTTGGCTCAGGGGGTGCTCTTTGCTCGGTCTGTCTTGGATGAAGTCGAGATCCTGAACGTGGCTGTGGCGCCAGAAGCCCGCCGAAGCGGGGTG
This sequence comes from Deltaproteobacteria bacterium, assembly GCA_002691205.1. Classification (GTDB taxonomy): domain Bacteria; phylum Myxococcota_A; class UBA9160; order UBA9160; family UBA4427; genus MED660. The sequence goes on along the minus strand of NZHD01000119.1, from coordinate 16,094 downwards.
GCTAGGCGACTGCTTTCGGCCGTCTTTGAGCGAGCTCAGAAGGAGGGCATTCGGCGGTTTTTACTTGAACTGCGGGAATCCAACGCGCCAGCGTATTCTCTCTATGAGTCTCAAGGATTCGTGGTCGTGGGCCGCCGATCGCGCTATTACCCCGGTGGCGAAGACGCCGTTCTTATGACTTTAGAAACCTCCTCTCAGAATGCTCGACCCGCGCCGGTTCGCGCCGATGTCGAAGTGCTTGAGAATTCCGCCGAAGGCGGCTCAAACTATCGTTTGGTGCTGGCTGTTCCCGATTGGCCCGACGCGTTGCCGGGGCAGTTCTTGATGCTCTCAGCCGGAGCGCGGACGGAAGTCGAACGGACGGACCCTCTTCTGCCCCGTCCCATGGCTGTTTTTCGTCAGACTGAGCTGAGACCGGGGCACACTCAGGTGGAGGTGCTTTATAAGGTAACGGGTCGGGGCTCGGGCCTTTTGTCGAATGCCAAAGCCGGAGAGCGATTGAGAGTTGTGGGTCCGCTCGGCGGTTCGTTTTCTCTCCCGCCTGCCGGCGAAAGGTCGATTTTGGTGGGAGGGGGCACGGGGATCGCTTCTCTTTATAAACTGGCGAGCGACGCCGGTGAAAAAGGCCCCGTGGATGTGGTCCTGGGTGCCCGGACTGAGGTGGATCTCATGGGGGTCTCGAGATTTGAGAGCCTTACAGGGGTGACGCTTCATTTGACCACCGAAGATGGTGGTTGTGGTCATCGAGGACGCGTCACCGACTTGCTTCCTGATTTGATGGGCACAGAGCCGGACGCGGTTTCGCTTTATACGTGCGGCCCAACGCCCATGATGAGAGCGTGTGCCGATTTGGCCTCCCAGGCCGGCCTGACTCGCTGCTGGGTTTCGCTTGAAAATACCATGGCGTGTGGTTTTGGGGTTTGTCTGGGCTGCGCCATTCCAGTGAAGGAGGGCGGGTTCTCACTGCTTTGTCGTGCCGGGCCCGTCTATTCCGCCTCAGAGATCCAGTGGGAGGGCCTCCCGTGAGCCAAAAAGTGGACACACGGGTCTCATTTGCGGGCATAGAACTTCGCAATCCGGTTCTGACCGCATCCGGGACTTTTGGGTACGGGACCGAATTCGAGGACTTTATGGATTTAACTCGAATCGGCGGCTTTGTTGGGAAAAGTCTTACCCGAAGTCCTCGGTCAGGAAATCCCCCTCCCCGAATCGCCGAAACCCCTTCGGGCATGTTGAATGCCATCAGTATCGAAAATATTGGAGTGGAGGCTTTTTTAGAGGAGAGGCTGCCCGCTCTCCCCGAGAGTGTTGTGGTCATTGCCAGTTGTTTCGGGACCGAGCCGGAGGACTATGCGGAGTTGGCGGCTCGTCTCTCGGAGTCGCCCAGAGTGGCTGGGATTGAAGTCAATGCTTCTTGTCCTCACGTGAAAAGCGGCGGTATCGAATTTGGGCAAGACCCCCAACTGCTGGGCCGGCTCATTGAGCGCGTCCGTGCGGCCACTTCTAAGCCTCTCTTGGCGAAGCTTTCTCCGAATGTGTCCAGGATTGGGGATATGGCGAAGGTGTGTGAAGACTTCGGCGCGGACGGGATTAGTTTGATCAATACCGTCCAGGCCATGGAGGTGGATATTAAGACTCGCCGGCCGGTCCTTTCAAATGTCCTCGGGGGCCTTTCAGGACCGGCTATTAGGCCCATCGCTCTGCGTATGGTCTGGCAGGCCTCTCAAGCCGTGAATATTCCCATTTGCGGAATCGGAGGAATTCTAACCGCTGAGGATGCGGTGAAATTCCTCCTCTGCGGCGCGACGGCGGTTCAGGTGGGAACGGCCAACTACATGAACCCCCTGGCAGCGGCCGAAATCGCAGAAGGGATCTCGGCTTACGCGGAGGCGAATGGGTTCCCCCGGGTCGCCGACTTGATCGGCGCCCTCGATCTGTCCGAGCGGGGCGGATGATCTTGCGAAGGTGCGGCAATTCATTTACTTTACGCGGGCTTACGTGACGGATGTTGTGGCTTATGAATATCCAAGCGTGGCTTCTTCATGACGCGGTGTAGTTTGCAACAAAGTGCTTGATTCACCTCGAAGCTCTGAGCGGCCGGAGATGGCCACTGGAGGCTTTAGGGAGCGGAAAAAGCGAGAAAAAAGTCGTGTCGGAGAGGAATTTTCAGGTGTAGGCAAGTCGTTGAGTCGGTAAAATGCTTTTCGGATGTTCGGGATAGGTCCGAGCTCAGGAGATTCGTATGAATCTCAGGGTGTGATCCGAAGAAGTGGACCTAAGTCCGCTTTTTTTTTTGGTGAGACCTCGGTGAGAGAAAAGGCGAGGGTTCGTTTTAGGCAAAAAACGAGGAAGAAACAGTGTACGAGCAAATCCCTGACGACTTGAGAGCGTGTATCGAGCCTGTCGTGGAGGAGCACGAATGTGAATTGGTCAACGTGGAGTCAGTGAAGGATCGGGGAGAGACAGTGCTTCGGGTGACTATTGATTCAAAGATTGGGGACGGTCGGGTTCCCGTAGACAAGATTGCCTCGGTCTCAAGGGAACTCGGGACAGGTTTGGATGCAATGGATGCGATTCCGGGTGCGTATCGGCTTGAAGTCTCCTCGCCCGGTCTAGACAGAATGTTGGCACGAAAAAAGGATTTCAAGGCTGCCCTGGGCAGTGAAGTGAAAGTGAAGACGCGTCGGCCCTTGGATGGGCGACGGCGATTTAAAGGCCAGTTGGTCGAGATCAAAGAGGAAGATGTGATTCTGTCCGTGGATGGCGAGCAAATGTGTGTTCCGTTCTCAGAGATTGAGAAGGCGAACATGATTTACACCTTTAGCTCGGCCGATTTTCGCACCGAGGGGTCTGCCTGATTAAGGGGTAGGCAAAAGCAACATCTTCTGAGATTGAAAACTGGACACGCTTGATGGAGTGGAGCACAACATGCTCATTGCGAATTTAAAAAGAGAAATCGATCAGATCGCCAAAGATAAAGGNATCGATTCGAATGAAATTATTGGCGCTCTCGAAGAGGCCATGATTCAGGCGGCTCGTAAGAAGCATGGCCAGGAAAAAGAGATCGAGGCTCGATACAATAACGACTTGAGTGAGATCGAACTCTTTGAGTTTAAGGAAGTGGTGGAGGATGTTCGCGACGCCTCGAGTCAGCTGTCGTTAAGAGAAGCCTGTCGGGATTATGATCCTGAGGCGGAAGTGGGAGACGAAATTGGTGTCAAAATGGACACCTCCGATTTCGGCCGGATTCTCGCGCAGACAGCGAAGCAGGTCATTATCCAGAGAATTCGAGATGCTGAGCGCGATCAGACGTTTGATGAATTCCAGGACCGTCAAGGGGAACTCGTTAACGGGATTGTCCGTCGGTTTGAAAAGGGTTCTTTGATTGTCGATTTGGGACGGGCTGAAGCGATTTTGCCACCCAAGGAGCAGGTCCCGAGAGAAGGGTACCGTCCGGGCGATCGAATTCGTGCATACGTGAGTGAAGTCAACCGNCTGAGNAAAGGCCCTCAGATCGTGCTCTCTCGGAGTTGTATCGAATTGCTGACAAAGCTTTTTGAGCAAGAAGTTCCTGAGATGTACGAGAAAATTGTTTCCATCGAGTCTGCGGCNCGGGAGCCTGGAGGGCGGTCTAAGATCGCGGTTTCCTCNCGTGACGGNGATGTCGACCCAGTAGGGGCGTGCGTTGGGATGAAGGGCAGTCGAGTCCAGTCTGTGGTTCAAGAACTGCGAGGNGAGCGCATCGANATCGTTCCTNGGCATCCNGATCCNGCTCGTTACGTCTGCAGNGCACTNTCGCCNGCACAGGTTTCAAAAGTGATCATTGACGANGANGCNCAGTCGATGGATGTGATNGTGCCNGATGACCAGCTNTCTTTGGCCATCGGNCGNCGTGGCCAGAACGTGCGCCTCGCNGTGCAGCTGACGAACTGGCGNATCGATATCAAGAGTGAATCCAAGATGAAAGAAATCGCGGANTGGCTCTCAANGGCGGTCTCTGAGGTGGAGGGATGCGGTGATCCGGAAGCCGAACTCTTGNTGCAGCAGGGAGTCACCAGNCTNGAGGANCTATCTGAGTGCGCNACTGAACTTNTGACGGCTCTGCCGGGCATCGATGAGGAGGGGGCCGCGCGCATCAAAGCACGAGCTCTTGAATTGGTTTCGGAAAAGGCGGCAGCCGACGAGCAAGTGCAGTCTGAAGCGGAGACAGGCGGAGCGGATGAGTCAGCGCTTTCGTCCGACTCCATCCAACCAGAGACGACCGGGGATGAGGAAGTGGCTTCTGTCGNCACTTCGGATGAATCTCGGGAATAGCTAGNAAACGAATTCGGAGCCACATGGCCAAGTTGAGGGCATATAAGCTCGCTGAAGAGCTGGGAATTGATCGTCACGAGTTTGTTGCGAAAGCAGCGGAAGCGGGCATTGAACTGAAGAGTGCCATGTCTGGGCTTGACGAGGCGGAGGTGGAAACTCTTCGTGAAAAACTCGGTGCGCCCACGCGGGCACGTCGCCAAATGGTTGAGAGCCGCGTGGAGGGAAGCGGTGGAGCCACCGTTTTGCGCCGTCGTAAGCGGGCGAAAGTTGAGCCTGTCGTGGAGCCCGAAGCCCCGGCCGAGGAGCCGGTGGAAGTCGCTGATGAGGAAGAGTCTCCGCCGATCGAGGCGTCAGAGGCTGAAGTCGTAGAAGAGGTTTCGGAGCCGGTGGTGGAGGCCCCTGTAGAAGGGGAGCCTGAGAGTTCCGTCGCTGAGGAGTCGTCTGAAAGNACTCCATCAGTTGAGGATTCAGGGCCGGAGANTTCGCCTNCAGAGAAGCGAGTCGTCGTAAAACCTGCCACTGGGGGCGAAGGCGCCGGAACAGCAGATCAAGCCGACCGGAAGGGGAAGCAAAGAAAACGCGTCCGAGAAGTTGTGAACCTCCAAGAACAGGAGCGATTTGCACGACAAATTACTTCACGGGGGCCATCCCAGCGCCGGCCCGCCGAGGGAGGCTCACGGGCCGTCATCAGTCCTAGAAGGAAGCGCCGAGATAAGCTTGCGGGCCGTCCCGCGGTGGCTCCGGTGGCCGAGCAAGGAAAAGTAATTAAGGTCGCCGGTGAGGTCACGGTGGGCGAATTGGCGAAATTGATTGGGGCGAAGGCACCGGTGGTCCAGGGCAAGTTGATGGCTCTGGGAATCATGGTGTCTATCAATCAAAGAGTGGATGTAGAAACGTGCCGGAAGTTGGCCGCCGATTATGGCATCGAAGTTCAAGATGTCGGATTCAAGGAAGACGACTTCTTGGATACGGCCCCGTTGGCTCCAGAAGGAGATTCAGAAGGAGATTCTTCAACGGCTGTGCAACGGCCTCCCGTTGTGACTGTGATGGGACACGTGGATCACGGTAAGACTTCGCTGCTGGATGCGATTCGCGACACGCGAGTCAAAGTGGTGGATCATGAAGCCGGAGGAATTACTCAGCACATCGGGGCCTATCAGGTTGAGACCGGTGGTCGAATGCTGAGCTTTATTGATACGCCTGGCCATGCTGCGTTTACAGCCATGCGAGCTCGTGGGGCTGCAGTGACTGATATTGTTGTGCTTGTCGTTGCGGCGAATGATGGGGTCATGCCACAGACCGTTGAAGCGATCCAGCACGCCCAGGCTGCGGGGTGCCCCATCGTGGTCGCGATCAATAAAATGGATCTGCCTGAGGCGGACCCTGAAAAGGCGAAGCAACGACTGACTGAACACAATCTGGTGCCTGAGGAATTCGGGGGCGAAGTGATCTGTGTCAACGTCTCAGCTAAGACGGGCGAAGGCATCGAAAATCTTCTCGAGATGCTGGCCTTGCAAACAGAGTTGCTTGAGCTTCGAGCTGATCCTTCGCGTCGGGCCAGTGGGTTTGTCTTGGAGGCCAATCTAGACAAAGGCCGAGGAGCAATGGCGACATTGCTCGTTTTGGACGGAACTTTGAAGAAGGGTGATGTCTTGGTCGCAGGCTCTCAGTCGGGTCGGACCCGAGTGATGGAAGATGATCAGGGTCTGCGGATCGCAGAGGCGGGCCCTTCTAAACCCGTTCAAGTCCAGGGGCTTTCTGGAGTGCCCTCGGCCGGTCAATCTTTCCACGTCGTTGAAAATGAGCGGATAGCGAAGCAGATCACCTCACATCGTGAAGAGCAAGAACGGGGACAGGTGGTGGCTGCGCCGGTGCGCCTGACTTTGGAGGAATTCTTTGCTCAGGCCGATGGGGCTGCGGTGAAGGAGTTGCCTCTGGTGCTCAAGGCCGATGTGCAGGGCACGAGCGAAGCGGTGCGAGACTCTCTAGAGAAGCTCTCGACGGACGAGGTAAAAGTCAAAGTTCTTTCTGCGGGCGTAGGTGCCATCACTGAGAGCGATGTGATGCTGGCCGCGGCCAGTGAGGCGATTGTTGTTGGCTTTCACGTTCGGCCGGACCCTCGAGCTCGCATGGCGGCGGACACGAACGGTGTAGATGTTCGAAGCTATACGATTATTATGGAATTGCTTGACCAGGTGAAGGCCGCCATGTCGGGCCTGCTACCTCCGTTGAGACAAGAAACCATGCTGGGCCGAGCTCAAGTCAAGCAAATTTTCACAATCCCACGGATGGGTACGATTGCGGGTTCCATGGTCGTTGAAGGCAAGATTCAGCGAAATGCTCATTGTCGACTTGTCCGCGATGGAGTCCAAGTTTACGAAGGGTTGGTTGAATCTTTGCGTCGCTTTAAGGACGATGTCCGCGAAGTGGGAAACGGAACCGAATGCGGGATTGGGATTTCGAACTTTAACGATGTGAAGCCAGGCGACGAAATCGAAGTGTTTTCAGTTGAAGAGATCCCCGCCAGCATTTAGCGTGAAGTGGAGAGGGTTCGGCCCATGAGAGTGGGGGCGGCCCTCTTAGAGATCCGAGTTCATGGATCGCACTCCTTAAAGCAAAAACGAGGTGTGATTCGGTCCATCGTCCAAAGACTTCGTAATCGTCACAATGTTTCGGTGGCTGAGGTGGGCGGTCAAGGAACTTGGCAACGAGCGGTGATCGGCCTAGCTGCAGTCGGTCAAGATGCTCTGATGGTGCGTAAACGGTTAGAGGCCGCTTTGTCTTTTGTGGAATCTCTTAACTTGGCTGAAGTGATGGCTTCGGACATTGAAATGCTAGATACCCCGCCGGTGGCGGCACTTGAAGAAGACGAGGCGGCTGAAGGGCTTCCTTGGGAGGAGGACACTGAACGTGTCGATCCGGACTGAAAGGATTGGGGAGCAGATCCGCGCAGAACTGGATCATCTTCTCCGTCAGGAAACAAGCGATCCGCGCGTGGGCCTATTGACTCTGACTCGCGTCAAGTTGAGTGCAGATATGGGCAGTGCGATCATTTTCTGGAGTCCCCTCGCGGCAGAGGGGCAGGCCGACATCGAAGCAGTGAGTTCGGGGCTTGCCTCGGCGACGGGCTTCCTGCGAGGACGTCTAGCCAAACGGCTTTCGCTGAGACGAATGCCGACCCTTTCCTTTCAGCATGATCCTTCGTTAAAGGAGGGGTCGGACACATTGGCCCTTTTACGGGGGCTTCCTGAGGCCGAGAGGGAAAGCGGGGCTGATCTTTCAGCTCACGTGGATGCCTCTGAGAGTGAGGATCAAGATGGCGAATAGACGAAGAAGGGCGCGTAAAGATAAGCCGGGCCCAGCGGGTTTTTTAGTCGTTGATAAACCGGCTGGAATGACTTCTCACGATGTTGTGGATATGGCACGAGGTTGGTTGGGGATTCAGCGGATAGGGCACTTGGGGACCCTAGACCCTCAAGCGACAGGCGTTCTGCCCTTGGCGATTCGGGGGGCGACGAAACTGGTCCCCTTCCTTCAGGCAGCCCGAAAACGATACTTTGGGACGGTCCGCCTGGGAAAGACCACGGACACGCTGGACGGTGAAGGCACGGTGATTAGCGAATATGAGGGTGCTTTGCCGAGGGAATCCGAGGTCCAAAAGGCTCTTGAACAATTTAAAGGGACGATTGAACAGATTCCGCCGATGTACAGTGCTGTAAAACGCGATGGCGTTCCGCTTCATCGACTGGCTCGCAAAGGCGAGGAAGTGGAACGTGAGCCGAAGACCGTCGTGGTGCATCGATTGGATCTGCTGCGCTTCGAGTCGCCGTCCCTCGAAATTGAGGTGGAGTGCGGCGCAGGAACCTATGTTCGAACTCTGGCCCACGACCTGGGGCAGGCGCTTGGCTGCGGTGCCTATTTGTCGGGTTTACGTCGATTGGGAAGTGCTCCTTTTGATATTCAGGAAGCCCATTCGCCCGAGGTCTTTGAAAAAGCGATTCAAGAGGGCGGGCTCGAGACGGTTTTGGTTCCACCAGAGAAGGCTTTAGGCTTAGCGGTCATTCGTTTGGCGCCTCCAGCTGTACAACGAATCGAGAGCGGAGGGGATATATCCCCAGGGGAGATTGAAAGAGAGAGGCCTGGGACTCAGGTTTCGGCTCTGGATACGAAGGGTCGGATGGTGGCTATTCTGGAACTGAGTGCAGACCGCCGGTTACGACCGGTGCGCGTTTTGCCGGCTTGAAAAGAGAAGGCCCGCTTAATTCCCGTGGGAATGGCATTGCGTCTTGGGTGTCGCTCTGTCACACTCCGCCGCGTCCTTTGGAGGTCCTGAAGTGATCGGACCTGCAGGCTTAATCTTTTAAGCAAGGGGACAAACTCTTTCCTGCGCTGGGTCGTTAGGCTTGGTCTAGGAAGCATGAACGAATTTCGGACGCAGAGTCCGGACCCCTCCGAACGAATTCCAGGCTTTCAACTCAGTGGATGTTCAATGAAGGTGGGGCATGAAGTCCAACCCAACTGATGGAAGACGCCCCTTGACGGGGCTAAAGGATCGAGAATTTGAGTTCCGCGCAGCCCAAGAATACGACGATCGAAGATCATCGACATCATGAATCGGACACGGGTTCGACTGAAGTCCAGGTGGCTCTTCTCACAGATCGGCTCAAGCAGCTTTCTGTACACTTCGAAACACACAAGAAAGATCACCACTCGCGTCGTGGCCTACTGAGAATCGTCAGTCAGCGAAGGCGCCTGTTGGATTATCTGAAGCGAAAGGACTACGAACGTTACCGTCAGCTCATTGAGCGGCTCGGTTTGCGTCGTTAAATAGGTTTTATCCTGCAGACAGGTGTCTGTTGGGAGAAGAACCAGATGAGGTTTCGTTCACCGGGGGGTGGAACGAGTTTAACCTCAACCAAATCCGGACGGTGCCAAATGATGGGTTCCGTGAGGGAATGCGGGAGTTAGTCATACACGAAGCCTCGATGCTTTGTGTATGAGTGATCCTGCATTTCAATGCGATCTCCTCTCTGGTGACTTCCGTACCGGAAACACTCCGCCCCAAGCAAAGTCTTGGGAAAGCGGATAGGAGAATACTGTAATGCCTTATTGGTTTGAACCAACGACCACATCTATTGAGATTGGTGGTCGCACTATGACGCTTGAAACCGGCCGTATGGCCAAGCAAGCGGCTGGGTCAGTCGTCGTGAGTTACGGCGGAACCTCAGTTTTGGTCACCGCCGTTCATTCAACGCCTCGCCCCGGAATCGACTTTTTTCCACTGACTGTGGACTTCGTCGAAAAGTTTGCGGCCGCAGGCAAGATCCCCGGCGGTTTTTTTAAGCGAGAAGGCCGACTCTCGGACCGAGAAGTCCTGGTGTCGCGCTTCATCGATCGTTCGATCCGGCCGCTGTTTGCGGAAGGCTATAACGATGAAACCCAGATTACGGCGACGGTTCTTTCGTCGGATCCCGATTGCTCGGCTGATATGTGTGCCTTTGTGGGTGCCTCTGCGGCGCTTTCTATTTCGGACCTGCCCTTTTTGGGACCGATTGGAGCCGTTCGGATTTGTCGGATTGAGGGAGATTTCGTCATCAACCCCACTCCCGAGCAAAAGGAAGAGGCTGATCTCGAACTGATCGTTGCGGGTACACGTGGCTCCATTGTGATGGTGGAGGGCGGAGGTGATCAGATCCCCGAAGAGGAGATGCTGGTTGCGCTGAAGCATGCCCATGAGAAGGTCCTTGAGATCATCGACGTGATTGAGGCTTTTCAGAAAACGATTGGAAAAGAAAAGCTGGTTCCGCCCGCACCGAAGGATCTTTCGGAGCTTGAGGCTGAGCTTCGAGGCAAGGCCGGAGATCGTTTGGCCGAGGCCTTCCGTATCCAAGCCAAGCACGATCGAAGCTCGGCTGTCAAAGCCATTGAGAAGGAAGTGATTGCTGAGTACATGGATGCTTACTCAAATGAGAAGGTGTCCATTGATACATTGGCCGGTTGGGAAGAGCGGCGCAGCGGCTTGGCTGCATTGCGCGGAAACGTTTCTCACCTTCTTCATGATGTGGGTGCCGATCTGATGAGAGATCGAGTGCTGGATACAGGTGAGCGGATTGATGGACGTAAGAACAATGAAATCCGTCAGATTGCATGTGAAGTGCGAGCGGTGACCCGTCCGCACGGTGTGGCTCTCTTTACTCGCGGTGAAACCCAGGCCATGGTCAACTGCACGCTGGGGAGCGGTTCCGACGAGCAGACCATCGACGGTATGGTGGGGCGCTTTAAGAAAGCTTTCATGCTCCATTATAACTTCCCTCCTTTCTCGGTGGGCGAAGCTCGGCCTTTGCGTGGTCCGGGGCGGCGTGAAGTGGGGCATGGCACGCTGGCAGAGCGAGCCATTACACCTGTTCTTCCTGAGCATGAAGACTTTCCCTATACGATTCGTCTAGTCAGTGAGACCCTCGAGTCCAACGGGTCCTCTTCGATGGCGGCCGTCTGCGGCTCGACTTTGGCTTTGCTGGATTCGGGTGTGCCCATGAAGGCGCCTGTCGCCGGCATTGCCATGGGACTCATTACCGATGGCGAGAGGACAGTGATCCTCTCGGATATTCTCGGTGATGAAGATCATCTCGGGGATATGGACTTCAAGGTGGCGGGGACTGAGGCTGGGATCACCGCGCTGCAGATGGACATCAAGGTGAAGCAAATCGATTGGGACATTATGGAGACGGCTCTGGCTCAGGCCCGTGAGGGACGACTCCATATCCTGAACTGCATGCGAGAAGAGACCGCCTCCGAACTGGGGAGTCTTGAGCCGCGAGCGGAGTTGCATGAGTTTGCACCTCGACTTGAAGTGATGTTCGTCAAGCCAGATCGGATTCGCGACATCATTGGGCCTGGAGGCAAAGTGATTCGGGCCATACAGGAAACAACGGGTGCCAAGATTGATGTCGAGGATTCGGGACGAGTCTCCATTTTCGGTTCCGATGGCGCCTCTGTGGAGCAGGCCCTTTCAATGGTGGGCGAGCTCACCCAGGAAGCGGAGATCGGCAAAGTGTACTTGGCGAAGGTCAAACGAGTGGCCGATTTTGGTGCATTCGCCGAGATCTTCCCTGGCACGGATGGTTTGATTCACATCAGCCATTTGGCCGATGGGCGGGTTGAGAATGTGACCGATGTCGTGAATGAGGGCGATGAGGTGCTTGCGAAATGCATCGACATTGACCCTGCCGGCCGAATTCGTCTCTCGCGAAAGGAAGCCTTGGCCGACGCAGCCGCTGAGTCCGAGTAGTTCTTCGGATGGTCGAAGCGGCAAAGGTTCGTATTGCACGGCAGCCCAGTGGAACTGGGCTGCCGTTGCCTTTTCCAGCCACCGAGGGCGCAGCCGGCGTCGATTTGAGAGCGGCCCTGAGCTCCGATCATGAACTGGCGCCGGGTGAGAGGACTCTTGTTCCGACGGGTTTTTCCATCGCTTTGCCTGATGGGTTTGAGGGGCAGATACGGCCTCGAAGCGGTCTGGCTCTGCGGCACGGTGTGACGGTGGCGAATGCGCCGGGCACGATTGATCGCGACTATCGAGGCGAGATCAAGGTCATTCTGATTAACCTCGGAGACACGCCTTTTACGGTCTGCCGCGGGGATCGGATTGCTCAATTGGTCGTGGCTCCAGTGGCTTCGGTGGTGTTTTCAGAAGTGGAGCAACTCGACGAGACTGAGCGGGGGACCGGTGGCTTCGGCCATACCGGTCGTTAGGCGGTCTCGACTTTGAAGGGGGAGTTGAGCGCTGTCTGGTGTATCATCCGCCCATGAGCGAGTTCACGTCCCAAGTCGAAGGGGAAAGAACGGGAGAGGGCATCCACCCGCATCCGTCTACACCCCTGCCCGAACTTAACCCACGTAAGCCTCTCAGTGACCTGACCCGTCGCTTGATGACAGCGGCTGTTCTCGTCCCGCTCGTGACTTATCTCATTGTGATTGGGGGCTATGCGTACCTCTTGGCTGTGCTGGTCATTGGTTTGCTTGCTCAGCGTGAGTTTTATCAACTGATTGAAGGCAAAGGGGCGAGGCCTCTGGTAGTGACGGGCCTTGCTTTTGGGTCGGCTGTCATTGCTGTAGCCTGGCTGAGCAGCGGGTACTTAGCGACATTGCTGATGACGGCTTCGTTGCTGGTGCTGATGGTGGCCCAGTTGGGTAAAGCCCAGATTCATGAAGCCCTGGCGAGTATCTCAGGGACCTTTTTTGGTGTCTTTTATGTGGCTTGGTTGTTATCGCATGCGGTGCTTCTGCGCTTCTTCGATCGTTCAGTCACGGATCATTACGGAATAGACCGGCTATCTGAAATGGGGCTTGATCCGGAGTCCGGAATTTTCCTCATGCTGTTTTGTGTGGTGGTTGTCGTGATGTGCGATGCGGGGGCATATTTCGCTGGTCGAGCTTGGGGGCGACGTAAGCTGGCTCGGGAGATCAGCCCGAACAAGAGCTTGGAGGGCGCCTTAGGGGGCATCGTTTTAGGGACGTTTGGAGGCTTTTGTGTCAAGCTCTTCTTTGACCTGATGTGGCCGGAGTACTCTGTGTTTCTTCCTATGTCCATCGCTGTTGGCTTGGCCTTGATTCTCTGCCCGGTGGGGATTGTGGGTGATCTGGTGGAGTCGCTTTTAAAGCGCGATGCAGATGTGAAGGATACAGGAGCGCTATTGCCGGGCATGGGCGGCATCCTTGACCGAATTGACGCGGTTCTTTTGGCACTGCCTGTGATGTTTTACTTGCTCATGGGGTATGTCTGGTGGCGCCTCGCCTGATTGCCTTTGGCTCTCCGGCTTCAGCAGCGCTTTCGGGCTACGTTTCGATCTAGACGCTCTGCATGACCTGGCGCGGTTTCGAAATGGGAAAGCGTTTTGGCTTTTGGGAGTTCTCCGGGGGTCTTTGTGGACGATGGGCAAGAGTCTGAGAAGAGTCGGGTTCTCAACCGAACTTCGGACAAGCTAAAACCCCTTTTGACAGCGGTGTTCGCGGGAGGATTCCTGGATGCCGTGGACCTCGTTACGTTGGGGCCTGTCGGTTTGAGCGTGGGCCTGCTCGCGGGGGGCGCTGTCGGCTGGTGGTTGGCTCCGAGCCTTGGGTTTTCAAAAAAGCGAAAGTGGTTAGGAGCGGTTATGTCGGGCCTCTATTGCATGATGCCCTTAACGAGTGTGTTGCCATTGGCGGCCGTGGGCGCGGGTCTCGCGCAGGCCTTGAAGCCCCCCCAGGAGAAAAAACCGGGCCCTGATGGAGTTGAGTCACGCGGCCCAGTGATCGAGGCGGAATTCACCAAGGTTCCGCAAGACGAGGGTTTGCATTGAGGCCGCCCCCTAGCTCCGATACACTTGGGGAGCACAGGGTGGGTGGAAAAGATTTCCGCGTGGCGGCGAATGGGGGGTTTTTCAAACGATGAATAGACCGTTCGAGGGCAGTCATTTTAGGCATAAATCCGTTTTCGGACCCTGGCGAGCCTCGATTCGGCGCAAGCTCTCAAGCAAGCCGAGTCCATCTTGAAGGGCGCGAGGGAGATTGAAATGAAGTTCAGCCTGCCACTCACTCCGGATTCGGAGCAAGCTCTTTTTAAAGAGCATCAGGCCGATCATTTTCATGACGAGTGCGGTGTCTTTGGGATCCACGGCCATGACGAAGCGGCTCACATTACGTATTTGGGTCTCTATGCACTTCAGCATCGCGGACAAGAGAGCTGCGGAATCGTCGCCTCCAACGGCCGAGAGCACACGGCGCATCGCGCCATGGGGCTGGTGGCCGACACCTTCGGAGAGAAGGCATTATCGCGCCTCAAAGGCCGGCATGCGGTGGGGCACGTACGCTATTCGACGGCCGGTGAGAGTCTACTGCGAAACGCCCAGCCGATCTGCGCAAACACCGATGGCGGCCCGGTGTCCATCGCGCACAACGGCAATATTGTGAATGCGGTGGCGATTCGTCGAGAGCTTGAGGGGCGGGGAGCGATTTTTGGCTCTACGGCGGACAGCGAAGTGATGCTTCATCTGCTCGCGCGCTCGCGTGAAGCGACGATGGAAGAGAGATTTATTGATGCCATCAGTCGGGTGAAGGGGGCCTTCAGTGTGGCCTTGCTGACTGACGATGCGATGATTGGTGCACGGGACCCCAGCGGCTTTAGGCCTCTCAGCCTAGGACGTCTCGACGGAGCGTGGGTTCTCGCGAGTGAAACCTGTGCCCTGGATTTGATTGGGGCCACTTTTGAGCGAGACGTTGAGCCCGGAGAAGTCGTCGTAATTCGTCGAGGGCGGCTTCGCAGTTTATGGCCCCTGGCTCGGAATGCCCCACAGCATTTTTGTGTTTTTGAGTATATGTATTTCGCTCGCCCTGACTCGAACCTGAGCGGGAATAATGTCTATGCATATCGAAAAGAACTGGGGCGCATCCTCGCTCGAGAGCATGCGGTGCCCGTGGATATGGTGGTCCCCGTTTTGGATTCCGGGAATGCAGCCGCGCTTGGATATGCTGAGGAGTCGGGCATTCCATACGATACGGCTCTGATTCGCAATCATTATGTTCGGCGGACCTTTATCGAGCCCGCGCAGTCAATCCGGAACTTTGGCGTGAAAGTGAAACACAACGCCATTCGAAGTTTTCTGGATGGAAAGCGAATCGTGTTGATCGATGACTCGATTGTTCGAGGCACAACGTTGATTAAGATTGTTGCGATGCTCCGGGCCGCGGGAGTGCGCGAGGTGCATATTCGAATTTCGGGCCCTCCGTCTGTGGGCTCTTGCTACTACGGGGTTGATACTCCGAACCGAGAAGAGTTGATTGCCTATCGGCATAGTGTGGACGAGATTCGAGAGATGTTGGGCGCGGATTCCCTGGGCTATCTCTCTTTGGAAGGTTTGCGAAGGTCGGCCGCTCAAGAACTCAAGGTGGGAATCTGTGACGGGTGCTTTTCGGGTGACTATCCGGTTCCTGTAAATGTCGATGAAGAGTTGCCGCAGCTCTCTTTGTTTCGTGCGGTCGAGGATGAACCGACCTCAGAATGAGCAGAGGCTTGGCGATTCTCCCGTAGATATGTCCAGTTCGGCCGAGGAGTGAAGGATGAAACTGACGGGCTGCCTGAGTCGGGGCGAACTTGAAGAAGCCATCGAGTCGGGCCAAATCGAAACCGTGATGACGGTTTTTCCCGATCTGTATGGCCGCTTGATGGGCAAGCGCATGGTGGGGCGGTTCTTTATGGACGAGATTGCGTCCGGCGCCTGGCACGCGTGTGACTACTTGCTCGCGAGCGATATGGAAATGGTTCCCACCGAAGGCTTCGGCTTCACGAGTTGGGAGTCTGGCTATGGCGATATGCGGGCCGTGCCGGATTGGGAATCGGTACGGGTGGCCGCTTGGTTGGAGAAGACGGCCATCGTCATGTGTGATCTGATTGAAGAAGAGCAAAACCTTCCCATTGCAGTGGCTCCTCGGAGTATTCTCCAGGCACAACTTGCACGCGCCTCAGAGCGCGGCGTCTTGCCACATTTCGCGAGTGAGCTTGAGTTTTTTCTCTTCAAGGACACATTCGAGTCGGCACGCTCAAAAGGGTATAGCGGGCTGGAACTCAGCCAAGACTACAACGAGGACTATCATATTCTTTCCAGTGGTTTTGCTGAGCCCGTGTTGGGCAGTATTCGAAGGGGAGTGGATGCTTCGGGGATCCCTGTTGAGTTCAGTAAGGGAGAAGCAAGTCCGGGCCAACATGAAATCAATCTGCGCTATGCCGAAGCGATGGAGATGGCCGATCG
>NZHD01000118.1 GCA_002691205.1 Deltaproteobacteria bacterium | reverse complement strand
TGCGCGCGCACGAGAACACCCAAATCATGGGTGGCCGTGAAGACGTCGTCCTTCAAGCGTCTCACCTCTCACTGCACAACACCACCTGGGACGGCTCCATGCGGAGCGACCTACAGGGAACCGAAACCGTCCACGTCTTGATCGACGCCGACACCGTTGAACTCACGGGCTCCATCCTCAATGCCGATCTCAGCCCGTACGACTGGACACTCAATGTTTCGACCCTCTTTGAGATGACCGGAGGAAGTCTCGATGGAGACAGTGTCACGGTCACAGGAAGCGCCGCCCTCTCGATTTCAGAAAACACACAGATCACGGCCCGTACTCTTTCACTTGAAGGGGACAGCCTCGATCTCGGCGGCACTCTTTCCGTTGAGGGAACGGGCTACCCGGGAGGCCTGGGTCCAGGGGCCGGCACCTCCAGTCAAACTCAAGCCGGCGGTGGCGCCGGTTATGGACGCGAAGGCGGCGACGGTGCCGGGAGCGACGGCGGTCCCCGATACGGAGCCACCCTCTTTCCCCTTGAAATGGGCAGCGGCGGCGGCCACGGTGCGGGCGCATCCGGCGGCGCCGGCGGAGGAGCCCTCGCCATTGAGATGACTCAGGCCTGCACGTTTAAAAACGCCACCCTCAACGCAAACGGCGAAGACGGCGCGCACACTCCAGACGGGGGAGCCGGAGGCGGCGGTTCGGGCGGCAGCCTCTTCGTCCGGTGTGACACCCTCACGGGCCTCGCTTCGCTTTTGGCCATGGGGGGATTCGGAGGGCATGACACTGATTCCTCCTGCTGTCTCAGCGACAACGGAAACGGAGGCGGCGGAGCCGGAGGGCGCATCGCGCTGCATTACACCAGCTCCACCCTGGACACTTCAAATGTCTTTTATGACGGCGGCATCGCGTTCTCCGGACCCGGCGCCTCGGGGTTCATGGGGCAAAGCGGAACCTTCTTTGAAGGCTCCCTTCCTTCCACAACATGGGTGATCGACGGAACCGCCCAAGGCGGAACCTTGACTTTTACGCTGCTTGAAGTCGAGATCTCCCTTGCCCTCTTAAGCGGTCAGACGGCCAATAAAATCGCAACGCGAATCGCCAACGCCATCGCGGCGGACTCTCGGCTTGAAGGCATCACAACCTCGGTGAACGACGGGACCCTCATGGTCTCAGCCCCGATTTCTTTCCCCATCGAAAACGACTCGGGGTTTCAAATTGGCGTCCAAACAGATCTGATCATCGACCGAAATGTCACGTGGTCCACCGACCATCATATTCTTGGAGACCTTTCCATTGAAAATGGAAGCACCCTCACCCTCGCCGGTGAACACGGACACACTGTGGCGGGTGACCTCACGGTTCACGCCGGTTCTTTGATCAGTGCCGATCGACAGGGCTATGTGTCCGGCACTGGGCCAGAAAGCGGGGAGTCAGGGCCCGCCGGCGGCGGAGGCGGCCATGGAGGTCAAGGCGGAAACAGCGGCAGCGGCGAAAGCGGCGGCGGCTTTTCGGGGCGAGGTCTTCTGCCCGATGGGCTCGGCAACGGAGGCGGCAACGGCACCTGGACTCAAGGGGGCATTGGAGGAGGACTGATTCGAATGGCCGTCTCTGGCCTTTGCTCCATCGATGGGTCGGTGACCGCCCATGGCTCCGACGGGCACAGCGATGCCCGAGGCGGCACCGGAGGAGGAGGCGCGGGCGGAAGCATTTCTCTTTCCTGTCATACTTTTTCGGGGTCCGGACTTCTTCAAGCCAATGGAGGCCACGGCGGTGAAGATTCATCCAGCGCCTGTTGCGACTCCAATCTCGGGACCGGCGGAGGCGGAGGCGGAGGGCGCATCACCGTTCGAGCTCGGGATCATTCAAGCTTCTCTACGAAGAACGATGTTCGCGCGGAGGGGGGCGATGGAGGCGGTGGGCTCGGCCCTGTCGGCCAATCCGGCGGGACAGGCACCGTCGCTTTTATCACGCTCGGAATAGGCGCTGACCCCCTCGATGATTCACTCACTTTGTTTGATCAAGATCTTGAACTCTATCGCGGGTGGCGCTGGGAGAACTCCAGCGAATCGGCCTTTGACTATCAGCTTATATCGATCCAGCCGGGGACGTCGGTCTCGAGTGAGGGCGGCCCGACTCACATTTTAGCCAGCCATTTTTCGGTCCTCGACAGCCATTGGCCTTCTGCGGAAGACGTCTTCATTGAGGCGGAGACGCTTGAGATCACAAACTCCATCCTTGAAGCTCAGTCCTTCAATGAAGACTGGGAGTTCGACATCGAAGCTTCGTCGGTGATCCGTCAGACCGAGATTGAAGCCCGCCAAATCCATTTTAGCGGTGACGCCAGTCTCGCCTTTGAAGGCGCATCAGAACTTCTTTCAGAGAAAATTTTTATGTCGGGTCAGAGCCTGAGTCTCGACGGCACTTCGCTCTTCTCGACGAACGGACTCGGCGAACCCGCAAGCACCGGAGACGGAGCCGGGGGCACCGACCTCGCAGGCGCGGGCGGAGGCGGCGGACATGGAGCCCCAGGCGGCGGCAGTGCCTTTGCGGTGGGCGGAGCCTCTTATGGAAATGCTCTCTTTCCGCTCACCTTTGGAAGTGGAGGCGGGGACGGGCAGTACACTCAGGGTGGGGCCGGCGGAGGCGTCATCGCACTTCAGTTTTTAGACCAATGCACCCTTGAAGGAACCCTGACCAGCAACGGGTCTCCGGGCGACACCTCGGAAAACGGCGGCACCGGCGGAGGCGGCGGAGGCGGCTCGATTCAGATCACCTGCCCCTCCTTGTCGGGCAACGGCCTGATCAAGGCCCAAGGCGGCGAAGGAGGTGCGGATCTACAGACCGGTGGGGGCTTGCCCGATGCGGGCCTCGGCGGAGGCGGCGCCGGCGGTCGCGTCGCCGTGTATACAGACAGCACTCTCCCCTTTTCATCCATCCTTCTCACTGGAGGCGCGGCCGGGACAGGCCCCGGCTCACCGGGGAACCCAGGGCAAGCCGGGAGCCTGGTCATCAATTCAATTCAAAACTCGATCTGGACCGTGGGGGGCTCCGCTCAAGGCGGCTCGGTAAGCCTTGAACTCTGGGGCGTCACCGTCGTGGTCTCGACCTTTGCAGGTCAAACCGCTGAAGAAGTGGCCTCGGCCATGGCCCAAGAAATTCTTCTTCAACCGGCTTTACTGGGTCTGCCCGTGGAAACCCACGGAGCCACAATTTTAATTCAGGCGCCGCCGGTGACCCCAACTCTTTCGGATGCAGGACTCGTGGTTCTTGAAGGACAACCGCCCATGGCCGTCCCGTCTTTATCCCGGTGGGCCTCGGTGGCCCTGGTCCTGCTTCTCTCGGTCTTGGCGATTTCTAGACTTCGCCCTGTGGATCCAAGCGCTCCCGCCACACGTTTATAAAACCCGAAACGCGTGAGCCCACCCGACCCTAGGCCTCTAGGCCGGAGGTGTGTTCTTCCATCTGGCCCAAAAGCGGCACTCTTCGACAATGTGGCTTTTCAAACACCATCTGAAATCCATGAGTCGATCTTTCAAGAAACGACCCCTCACAGTAAGACAGATAAAAGCGCCACATGTTGATGAAGGAGTCGGGCAAACCAAGTGCTTTTACCTGCTCAATGTTTTCATTCAACCGTTCGTGCCAGCGCTTGAGGGTCTCGGCATAGTGAAGCGTGATGTCTTCAAAGTGCACGACATGCAAATCGCTCGCTCGCGACATGGCCTCGATTAGCCCCGCATGACTTACAAGTTGTCCGCCTGGGAAAATATACTTCTTGATGAAATCGACACTTCGTTTCGACGAAGCGAAATCTTGATCCCGAACAGAAATCGCTTGGATGGCCATGATGCCATCGGGCTTCAGGCGATCACTGCAGGCCTGGAAGTACTCGTCCCAATGCTGATGACCCACCGCTTCAATCATCTCAATCGAAACCAATTTATCAAAGGTGCCTTCGAGAGCCCGGTAGTCCTGCATTAAAACGGTGATGCGATCCTCAAGTCCGGCCTTGCGAATGCGATCCGTCGCGAGCGCATACTGCTCGCGTGAAATGGTCGTCGTCGTCACGTGGCAGCCATAGTGGGCGGCCGCGTACATGGCAAAGCCCCCCCACCCTGTTCCGATTTCAAGGATGCGGTCACTTTCCGAGAGGCTGACTTTGCGGCAGAGACGGTCGTACTTTTCAAGAGAAGCTTGCTCAAGACTCATCCCGGGCCGCGTGAACAACGCACACGAGTAGGTCATTGTGGGGTCGAGGAAAAGTTCAAAGAAATCGTTTCCGAGATCGTAATGCGAAGCAATATTGCGCTGACTTCCTCGAACCGAATTGTCCCGCAACCGATGAAAGAGCCGCAAGAAAGGATGAAAGAGCTTGGCCACACCCGAGTCCATGTGGTCCATACTTTTTCGACTGAGGGANATGATCTGAATGACCCGGGTCAAATTCGGAGAGCGCCACTCNCCCATCATGTAAGACTCCGCCCCGCCCATGCCTCCCCGAAGGGCCACGTGGGTATAGAACTGAGGGTCGAGAACCTCGATGACAGCCGAGGGGCCCGTGGTGGGATCCCCCATGCGAATTTCTTCGCCGCCTTCGATCAAGGTCACTTCTCCGTACTCGATCTTTTCAATGATCGTGAGCACCACGCGCCGCGCCCATCGGTTGGTCAAACCCGTTTCAGATCGAAGCAAGGCTGAATTTTCCGCCGAATCCCTGGTTGTGGTCATTTTTAGAATTCCAACTCCTTGCTTCGATAGTAAGCCACGATTCAGAGTCTGCAGCCTTTACACCGATTTTGGGAACCGCCTTGCACACCTCGCATTCTAAGATGGCTCTAAAGCCCTTTAAAGAATCGGGCCTCGACCAGACCACGCGGCCAAACGAAAAGCATCGCCTCTGAGAAATCGAGCATCTAGTCAAGGGGAGACAGCCCGGCTAGCCTCTTCTTCTTATGACTCCAAACCCCTTCGTCGCTCAAACAGCCCCGGAACCTAGAAACCGGCTCGTCCAAATCTCTCGGATCGCCCTCTTGGGCCTTCTCGGTCTACTGGCTGGATGCAGCGAGGCTCAAGTCGGGTCCATCTCCAGTCAAGAACTAGAGAGTCGGATTCAGGCCGGACAGGCCCCTCTGATTCTTGACGTGCGAACCCCCGAAGAGTTTGCGGGGGGGCATGTGCCCGGTGCCGTCAACATGCCCTACACCCAAGTTCCCCGACGCGCGTCCGATCTGGGCGTCTCACCCGACACAGAGATCGTCGTTTATTGCCAAAGCGGCGGACGAGCGGGAGCCGCTGAGCAGAGTCTGGCCTCTCAAGGCTATTCCAACATCGTCGACCTCAAAGGGCATATGCTCGGCTGGCGAAATGCGGGGCAGACCGTCGAAAACTAACGGGCCCAAAAGCCCCTCCTTCTGAAGGGTTTTGATTCCTTCAAACTTTCGTTTTCTCCGTAAGCCTATGTCGGCCTAATCCACACAGCCGATGTACACTTCCCTTTCACGCGTGCGCAAGCGGGGCATCTTGAAAGGCCCCTTTCTCTCGACCTCAAGCGGCGTTGCGTCCACCGCCGCTGACTCGTTCTCAAAACACGGCGATGAGCCGATCAAGTGGGAGTTCATTCGCAATGAGCGCAATCAAAACCCTTTCCGGCCTCAAGCGCTGGCAGAAATGGGGCGCGGCTTTCATCATCGCGGTCGCTCTGTATGCGGTCCTCGGTTTTTTTCTTGCCCCGCGTATCGCTCAAACTCAGGCCAAAGCCTTTTTCCTCGAAAGTTTTGATCGAGAAGTTCAAATCGGTGAAATCAAAATTAACCCTTTTGCGCTCTCCCTGACGATTCTCAATTTCTCCCTCCCCGACGAAGACGAGTCGCCCCTGGTCGCTTTTGAGGAATTTACAGCCAACTTTGAAGTGTCCTCTCTTTTTCGCAGGGCTTTCACCTTCAGTGAAATTCGACTCATCGCACCCTATTTACACGCGAAAATTAAATCTGACGGGGAACTTAACTTGGCCGCCTTGGTGCCCGAAGCGGCGGAGGACGAAACGGATTCAGATTCAGCCTCTTCAAATGAATCCGTCACCCCAAGCGAAAGCGAGGCCTCTGGTCCCCCGGCCTTGCTCGTTCAAGTGGCCATCATTGAACGTGGGAAGATTCGGTTCTCCGACTTCGCTCGACCGACCCCCTTTGAGCATGAAATCGCGCCCATCGACCTGGCCCTCAAAGATTTTGGAACCCGACCCGACGATGATGCACCCTACAGCTTCAACGCCACAACCGGGGCAGGCGAAGCCATCTCCTGGGAGGGCAACCTCTCGGTGGTCCCTCTTTACTCCTCCGGCCGCCTTGCATTGACGGGCATCCGGCCCAGAACAGGCTGGCTCTACATTCAAGATGATGTGCGATTCGAAGTGATTGAAGGAACCCTGGATATCGAAGGGCAATACTCCTTTGACGGACAGGAGGAACTCGTCTTCGAACTTTCAGACGGGGCCATTCGCTTGCGAGACCTCACCGTAGCTGACCGGGAAAGCAGCCAACTGGCTCTCAGCCTTCCGGTCTTTGATATCAACGGCATCTCCATGAGATATCCCGAGCAGAAAGCACGCATTGAGAGCCTCAAGACTAGCGGAGCCCGTTACAACGCTGTGCGCTTACGCGAAGGCAACTTTCGAGGCCAACGAATGGCCCTGCCTCGACGTCCCGCAAGCCCCCAGGCCCTCGCACCCGCCGAACTCAGCCAAGGAAATGTAAGTCCAGCTTCAGTCGACCCCGAACCGGATCCGCCGATCAGCCCGCCATGGACATTCAACGTCGACCTCATCGAGGTCAACAACTACTCCGTATCCTTTCAGGATCGAACCACTCCTACCCTCTTTGAGTTGGACATCGCGCCCATCGATCTTCGAATCGAGGACGTCAGCAGCGACTTCACTCAGCCCATCCCCGTCGCCCTTGCGCTGGGAGTAGGCGAAAAAGGACGAGTCGAGATTCGGGGGCCCGTACAAATTGAACCCGGCCATATTGATCTTGAAGTGTCCATATCTGAGATTGACCTCACTGCGCTGGCCCCGTACTGGGAAGAGCCCATCGCCCTTGAACTAGCCAGTGGAAAGGCCGGACTCCAGGGCCGGCTACAGGCCCGAGCCCAACCCGAGGATCAGCCTCAACTCGAGTTTGAAGGTGACTTTCGAATCGATGACTTTCGCACCCTCGATGGAATCCTCGCAGATGAACTGGTTTCATTTTCGGCCCTTGAACTGGAGGGTCTCTCTCTTCGCTATGAACCCACTTCGTTTCACCTTGACCGACTCGGCCTGGATGAACCTCAGGCCCACGTCATGCTAAATGCGGAGGGCGTCGCCAACGTCTCCACGGTTCTTCGAAGCCCACCCGACGCAGACACGCCCGAAACCCCTCAAGCCGTTGACGAAGTTCAGAAAGAGAGCGGAAGCGCCCTCGTCTCGAACGAGCCGGCGACTTCGAATGAAGAAGCCATTTCAATTCCCGCCAGCATCGACCTGATTGAAATCACGCGTGGCCGCGCCGAATTTGAAGACCGAACGGTCTCGCCTCATTTCTCAACCAACATCTCGGAGTTCACCGGACGCATTGAAGGCCTGACCTCGGCCGCGGATTCAGCGGGCCAAGTCTCTCTCTCGGGTCGTCTGGGGGGAGCCACTCAAGTCCAGATCGATGGCTCCATGAACGCCCTCTCCGACCAAACCACTCTCGATTTAAAGGTCGACTTCGAAAACTTTGAACTCTCTCCCTTCACCCCTTACTCAGGGCGTTATGTGGGCAAGGCCATCGAGCGTGGGAAACTCTTTGTCGACCTTAGCTACACACTCGATGGAAATGTTTTAGTGGGTGAAAACAAACTCTTCCTCGATCAATTCACTCTGGGAACGGACATCGAAAGTGAAGAGGCCACCCGCCTTCCCGTGGGTCTGGCGGTCGCCTTGCTCAAGGACCGAAAAGGAGAAATTCGCATCGACCTCCCCGTGAGCGGCGAAATTGATGATCCCGAATTCAGCGTAGGCGGCATCATCTTTTCCGCTCTCCTCAATTTAGTGGCAAAGGTGGCCATGTCACCCTTCTCGATCATCGGAGGCCTTGCCGCCTCAAACGGAGATGAACTGCGCTATGTCGATTTCGAGCCCGGGCGTTCTTTCCTCTCCGCCCCTCAGAGTGAAAAGCTCGACACCTTGGCGGGCGCGCTCATCGAACGCCCGGTGCTTTCGCTTGAAATTAAAGGGAATGCAGATCCCGCCCTCGATGTAGCGGCCCTGCAATCCGTCGAATTTGAAAACGATCTCATCCAAACCCGTTTCCGCGAGCTTCAAGGAAAATGGTTCGGTTCAAAACCTGCCTCGGCCGACGAAGTCACCCTCGAACCCAAAGAACGCTCGCGACTCATCGAAGAGGCTTTTGCTTCTGAATTTGGCGAACTCGCCCTAGATCAACTCACCCAGTCATCGAGCCCCAACAGCGAGAATGAGGATCCAGAGGTTCAAAAAGCAGCTCTCGAAGCCGAAATGACGAAGCGTTTGCGTGAGCAAATTTCTATTCCCACTGAAGTTCTGCGCGATCTCGCCCGAAGTCGTGCCTCTCAAGTTCAGA
>NZHD01000117.1 GCA_002691205.1 Deltaproteobacteria bacterium | reverse complement strand
TATGAACGACACGTTTGATTGGCCACAGTGGGATGCACTGGATGTCTCTGACTCGGGTGTGATCGAGTACTACCAGAGCATGGTGTCACTGGGGAACCCGGTGGGGCAGAACCTCTGATCTAGACTCGGAATCTGAAAGGAACCGGTGGGGAGGCCCTGGGCGCAAGCCTGGGGCCTTTCTGTTGATCTGGACGGGAAGGCCACAGGAGTCCCACAGATGGATGGGCTGAATGGGATGTTGAAGTGATTTTTTGGAGTCGTGCGTTTAGGTGACTTCGGGTTGGAGGGGTCCTAAGCTCCCGAGTTCCCGTGGCCGGGATTAAGGTAATCCCCGGCGAGGAAAGCCAAAAGTAAAGGAGCGGCGATGTCTCACTCAGACGGTCTTGATTTCATGGTAAAAAAGAGCGATTGGCAACTTCATCGTTTTGAAGAGGGGCCGGCGCCTGAGATCTCAGAGGGGCAGATCTTGTTTCGTGTCGATCGTTTTGCTTTGACGGCGAACAATATCTCCTATGCGTTAGCGGGAGACATGTTGGGGTACTGGCGTTTTTTTCCGGCACCAGAGGGGTGGGGGCGTATTCCAGCTATGGGGTTCGCGGATGTCATCGAATCCAAGCACCCTGAGGTCGCCGTGGGTATGCGCTGTTTCGGTTTCTATCCCATGTCTCGTTATCTCGTGATTGAGCCCTGCGCGGTGAGCGCTTTTAATATGACGGACGGCGCGGCTCATCGTGAGGGTATATCGCCTTTTTACAATCAATACAGCTTCACGACAGGCGACGCGCTCTACCAACCCGATGATGAAGATGCCCTGATGCTTATGCGGGGTCTCTTTATGACCTCTTACCTGGCCGACGATTTTATCGCCGAGCAGGGTTTTGGTGAGAAGCAGGTGCTGATCTCGAGTGCCTCAAGCAAAACATCTATCGCGCTGGGCTACCTGGTTTCGTCTTCAAAGCGAGCACGGGCTGTGGGTCTCACTTCGGCACGTAATCTTGAGTTTGTACGGAGTCTCGGCTGCTATGACGAAGTTTTGACCTACGAAGAGGTGGCCTCAATGGATGCGAAGGAGCCCAGCGTTTATGTGGACATGGCGGGAAGCGGGCCTCTTTTGCGTGCGGTCCATGAACATTTCGGCTCACAATTGAAACACTCCTGTGCCATTGGAGCCACGCACTGGGAGGATCGGAGCCCCGGTGAGGAAAAGATTCCGGGGCCGACTCCCGAGTTTTTCTTTGCGCCGGCGCAGGGACAGAAACGAAATGGGGACTGGGGGCCAGAAGAGTTTCAACGACGCTTAGCGGAAGCGTGGACCGGCTTTAGAAATTTTAGCGCCAGCTGGCTTCAGGTTGAGCGTGGCGAGGACGCCTCCTCTCTAGCGAGTGTTTATGAGGACACGCTGGCGGGTTTAACTGAGCCACAGCGGGGCTACGTCTTTTCGCTCTAAGGAGCCGCGCCGGATTGAGATAAACAGGACGGGCTAGCGACCGCGAAGCCTTCCTTTAATCTTGCGCAACTTGGTTGCGATCTTCTCCGCGGGCATAAGAACGGCGCCCTTGATCTTTTCGTTGGGCCGCGCCTTGAAGACGGTGGAGTGGACTTTGCCGTCCCACCAATCTGGGGCCTCATTTGTATAGTAGTACCCGGCGAAGGACCTGCGAGCCTCTGTCTCTGGGCACGTGACGGCTGTGACTCCGTGGTAACTCACCTCGTTCGTTTCAAAGACGACGCAGCGATTGAAGCTGGGGAGGAAGGAGTGGATGCAATTTTTAACCTTCGCATCCCAGAGTTCGATGTTGCCTCCCCATTCCTGCTGCCAGTCCTTGTTTAAATAGATGAGGATGTTCATTCGACGATAGAGGTCTTGGCCGTCCATGTAATTAAAGTCGACATGGACATCGAGGTGGCCGCGTGGACCCGTCTGATGAATTCCGCCACCCTGGAGTGATGCATCTCCCACAAGGTTCGGGATATCAAAAGCCTCCGAAAGAAGCTCGCAGAAATACGGAGACCGGATCAATTCATCGAGTTTTCGAACGGCCGGCTTGAAGAGTTTCGAGTTGGTTAGTTGATATTTATTTTGTTCGTTCACATTGGTGAAGGTGATTCCGCCCATCTGCTTGGCTTCCTCGAAACTGGGCAGTTCAGCATGGACTTGCTCGGCAAAGTCGTGATCCAGGAAGTTCTCGATCATGAAGTTTTTTACAGGCTGAGACTGACTGACCTGCTCTCGTAGAGCAACTCGGTCGATGGCTTGGATACCCTTGAGCGGCCAGGAGGCTGCGTCGGCCGTTAAGTGCACGCTCATGGAATCCTCCTGGTGTCCTTGAGACCTAGGTCCGGGTCAGTAAAACCCCGAGTTTACATACTTGCCTAGGCCGGATCCAGAAGAAAAATTCGTCGCAGGTTTGGAGTGTTGAGGGTCGAGTGATGTGAGGATGGATGAATCGGCGGAAAGCTGTAGAGATGTGACGAGAAGTTGAGCGATTCCAAGCTGAACCGGGCGCTGGAGTGTCCTCTGAGGCGCTCTTCTTGAGGGATCGCGGCCGAAACGAGTGAAGGTGGGATCCCTGAAGTGGAGTCGGGCGCGTCTGGCCGGGGCAGGGCCACCAGGAAAACCTCTTCTGTGGCTATCGAGGCGCCCGAAGGAGTCCTTCTTGAACGACTGAGATAGCCAGTTGTCCGTCGCGTGTAAAAAACTGGCCAGTGGTGAAGCCAAGTGCGTTCGACATAGACGGGCTTTCTTGAGAATAAAGAAGCCACTCATCCATTCGAAAAGGACGATGAAACCACATGGCATGATCTACGCTGGCTGCTTGAAAGCCCTCGGTGAGGGATGTGAGTCGGTGGGGACGAAGGGCGGTTTCTAACAGAGTCATGTCCGAGGCATAGGTGGCAATCGAGCGATGAAGGAGTTGATCGTCGGTGAGTTGGCCGTCTGTTTTGAGCCAAATTTTCCACGCGGAAGCTTGTTCAACCTCGCCCGTGTAGTCCATCTCGTCCACATATCGACTTTCGAGGGCGCGTGTGGCCATCCACTCATCCGCCATAGCCCCTGAGACGCCCATGGCTTGCTTCCGTTCCTGCCAGTTGGGAAGACTCTCGGGTGAGGGCGCCTCGGGCATCTGTGATTGATGCTCAGCGCTTTCTTCTTCAATGTGAAAGGATGCGGCGAGTGCAAAGATCGCTTTGCCTCGTTGAATCGCGGTGACCCGGCGCGTGGTAAAGCTTCGTCCGTCGCGCAGTCGATCGACTTGATAGACAATGGGCACGGTGGGGTCGCCGGGGCGAAGAAAATAAGAATGGAGGGAGTGAACACTCCGGTCCGCTACGGTTCGTCCCGCCGCGATGAGGGCTTGGGCCGCGACTTGCCCCCCGAACACTCTTTGAAGATCTTCCTTGGGGCTCCGACCTCGAAAGAGGTTTTCTTCGAGCATTTCAAGGTCAAGGAGGCCGATTAGGTTGTCGAGAGTGTCCTGCATAGTGGACCTAACTTTCAAGGTGAGCCTGTTTTGTGAAGGCGCCGCACTCTGCGAAACGTAGGCAAATACAGCTAGATCCCAGCTACCCGAGTAGGTTGATTAGCTCATGGCAACCGGTGCCGCCGGCTCGGGGGACTTGAACGCCAACTCGGCATGAGGGGGATTGGCTTCAGTGATGTGGGCCAATGTTGAGTCAATCGACAGTGCTGCCTGCTGGGATACTGTAAGGGGCCTGGAATACTTCTTCCCGAGGCTGCGCCGATCGGTCGGTCCGTGTTGCTTGAGGGGAAAAATGAAAGAAATAAGAATGAATCTGTATAGGTCCGGTCTTCTGCTTTGCTTCCTCGCTTTTTCGGTGAGCTTGATGGGGTGTAGCGATTCTTCTGAAAGTGAAATAGCGAGTGAGCAAAAGGAGTGGGCGACTTGGTTGGAATCCCTGGCTTCGGCTCGCTTTGAAGTGACTCAAGGGACGGTGTGGCTGATGGAGGCGGACACGAACTGCCCCAAGCTCGTGGATGTTTTTAGCAGCTGCTTTGCCAACAATGCGGCGGCTCCTTATTTGATCCCAAGATATCCCGTCTCAGGGAGTTATGAGTCTTGGTATACGATCACGAGTGGAGATGAGCCCAAAGGGGACGGTACGTTCTTTGAGAGCACCGAGGGTGATCTCTGGGGCGGGTCGGACGGGACTCCTTACAACGCCGTTTTTAGAGTCGCAGAGAATGAAGCTTTTGTTCAGATTGTGAACTTGCCGCCTTCGGCCGCCTACCTTGGCTCCCAGTCTTATGTCTTTACCCGCGACGTAGGGTACTACGAGGATCAAGGGGATGAGCTGACTCCGAAATGCAGCGAACTGGACTCGGAGGCCAACTATGATCCGCCCACAGTCTGTAATCCCGACTATCCCGAGTTCGATTCCACCAATCGGATCTCTGTCTTCTCGAGTATCGGCGACGCGATTAACTATGAAGAGATTCACGAACGGGACGAGGCCTTGGACTGGGGCGGCGGCACGGTGGTGTTTATCACAACCCACAATAAGGCGCTGGCGGATGAACTGGCTCGCGAGGCCTCTGACGCCGGGCTCGATGAAGGGCGAATTTTTATAGAGGAGGTGTATGACAACACCTCTCTGGGCAAGGGTGAGGACTCCGATGAGTTCATTTCATTAATCCGATACGCCCTTCCCGAGGATGAGGCGGCTGGAAATGCGTGGAAAGCAAATCGAAGTGAAAACATTCTGACGTACCGGGTTACGGCCAGCGACGTGGGTTCGGAGGGCTACGGCGCCCCTTTTCCAGACAATCCAACAGGCTATGCGGAGAAGGAATCCACCGATGTTGAAGATGGCCAGGGGTATGCCGAATCTCTGAATGAACTGGGCGGGATCCTGAAGGATTGGATCGATACCGAAGTGCCCCCGAGCTATCACTTGAACGCCGACGCCTCCAACCTGGAAATGGACATCAGTACGGAGTGTCAGTTGACAGGAGACGATACGGTGACTCCTTGTTTCGTGGGAAAGGTTTGCCTTGAAAATTACGCGAACTGCTTTGGCGACTCCCAGGACACCGACTCTTACCGATTCGGCGGGATAGGCTGGTTGCTCGAGAGAGATGTGGTGTTTGTGATTGGGGTGAATCACACGAAGTTAGGCGCGGCCACTTACTTGAGTCTTTCTTTTTATGACACCGTGGACGCTTGGGGGAAAGCCGCAAGTTCTCAAACCAATGGTACCGCTGTGGGCTTTTCTCAGGGTGATTTCAATGGCTCCGCGGAGAGTGTGCTTGGGGCTCTCGGGTTACTGAATCAGGTCTCCGCAACCTTGAACGAAAACCTTTCGGACATGTATGTCATTGTGGTTAACCGTGAGAAGTCGTCTGAAGCGTTCAACGCGATTTGCTCAAATGACGAAGGCCCGTGTGTGACCCTTTCAGAACAAGACCTCGGCTACCGACCGGACGATATTCTGACGATCAGTCAGCGAGCCTACATTAATCCCCAAAGCAGGCGAGGAACGGCGCCCGGTTCGCTGATCAACTCTCAAGTGGTGAGCCGCCAGTCGAATCCATTCGGCGACGCCGTTGACCGTCCTTTAAGGTAAAAATCTCCTTAGCGAGGCCTCGCTTCATTTTGCTTGGGCTGTGTTCAGCCTTTGCTGCGTCTACCCAGTTAGCGGGGTTACCCTGGGTCTGTTTTGTAGTGCATCTTTGGTTTCTGGAGGCATCCAGTCTGTGGAGTATCCAGCGGACAAAAGGGGAGGCGAAATGGAGCCGAAAGAGGTCGTCACTGAGTTTATTTCGAGATGCGACGCTGGGTTGGCCGGTCGTGAGGGGGGGGATCCCTATGCTCTTCTTGCGGAGGGGATTGAGCTTCGAATTCAAGGCCACACCATCCTCGCAGGAGACTACGTGGGTCGGGAAATCATCGAGAAAGTTCTTGTGGGTGGCTTGGCCACGCGTGTGGCGAAAGCCCGCATAGAGCTTGACAGTCTCATTGGGGACGGTGCTAAGGTGGCCTCTCTGCTTCGGATCACGGGCGAGACGATTGACGGGAAGGTGTACAACCCGAAAGACGACCCAGGAGGTTGTCTCTTTACCGTAAACGAAGATCAGATCTCTCAGATTCGTCTCTTTCTCGACAACACCATGGTGGAGACGGTGCTTTACGGTCGTCAATATGTGGCGCCCGAGTTGGGAGAGGAGGCTTAGGATGGCAATGAAGAAGTCACCCACTGAGATTGCAAAAGAATATTTGGCCTCCCTTCGGCGCAGTGCGTCGGGCGAAGCGAGCACCACCGAATATCTCGAGTTCTGGTCAGATGAGATCGAGTATATCTTGCCGGGTTTATGGCCTATGGCCGGTCGTTACAGCAAGGCGGAGCACATTGAGATTGTGGCGCCCATGATGGAGTCGAACGTCGAAGGGGACCGTGTCGGGGAACCGGATACGGGCCTGTACGGGTACGAGTTTATCGAAGAGGGCAACAAGGTCTGTGTTTTGGCGCGGAGTCGGGGCCGGGATCATCGCAACCTGCTGTATATGAATACATTTTGTTTGTGGATGGAGTTTAACGACGATGGAAAGCTGGTTCGCTATCTCGATGAAGCCGACTTCTCAAGTAGTTGGCAGGCATTCTGGGGCGTTCAGCTTCAGTGACGTGATTGGACCCGGTTTGACGACACGAAGGCGCGGAATGAAGTGAAAGACGTGACCATCCGCTGGGCAGCTTTTGCGACTCAGGCCTTTGCGCGGGGTGAGACCCTTGTGTTTCTTAAGGGCGAGTCTTTCCTCCATGAATATAAAACAGAGAGTGGAAGTCGGTCCTTTTGTTCCATCTGCGGCTCCCGACTCATGAATTTTGCTGAGAATAAAGCCGATTATCTCAGCGTGGCTTTGGCGTGCGTCGATGGAGAAACGGATCTCAAGCCGGCGGCCAACATCTGCATTGAGACGAAGGCGGCTTGGCATGTGCCTTCTTCTACACCGCCAAGTTTCGAAGGGTTCCCAAAGGAAATCCCTCAGTAAGGCGGATCTCGCGAAGTGGCCTTGGTCCCGTCGACGCGGTCTACGAATCCAGGGTGACGATGAGAACAGAGGGGGACCACTTGATGATCTTGCACACGGCACCGACACCCAATGGCCAAAAGGCTTCGATTGCGCTGGCTGAGCTCGGGTTGGACTATGAAGCGCGTTATGTCCCTCTGCTTAAGGGGGCGCAATTCGAAGAAGCCTTTTTATCCTTGAACCCGAACCACAAGATCCCTGTTTTGGAAGACGGTGACCAAGTGATATGGGAATCGGGTGCGATCCTCTTTTATCTCGGCGAGAAATATGACACCGAGGGGTGTATTCTGCCGAAGGAGCCGCGGCTGCGCATGGAGGCTTTGCAGTTGTCTTTCTTTCAGACCGGTGGGGTGGGGCCCAACTTTGGTCGCCTAGGCGAAGCCCTTCAGAAAGAAGGAGCGAAGAACACGGAAATGATCGAAAAATTTGAGGGCGAGATGGAGCGCCTGATGGGTGTCCTTGAGCGGATCCTCTCGGACGGCCGACCCTATTTGCTGGGGACTTACAGTGTGGCGGATATTATGCATTACCCATGGCTCTTCATCGCTCAAAAAGAAGGTTTAACTTGGTTTACAAAGAAGCCTTCTTTGATGGCCTGGATCGACCGAATCAGCGAGAGGCCGGCGGTTCAAGCCGGGATGAAAGTGCCGAGCAAAAAGCCTCAGTAAAAGGTCTTTCCGTCGCTTTTCAGTCGCCCGCACGCGTTTTGACTNTTAGGAAAAAGAGACGGNCAGAGCGGTCTTNNNATGGGGAATCGCACTTCAGCTCTTCAGTTGTTAGCCTCCGCTGCTTGGCGATCGTTCTAAGATAACTCCAGAAGCTTTGGGTCCGGCGGCGATGAGGGAGAGTGTATGACAGGTTTCGATCAGATT
Source organism: Deltaproteobacteria bacterium (assembly GCA_002691205.1). Lineage (GTDB taxonomy): Bacteria > Myxococcota_A > UBA9160 > UBA9160 > UBA4427 > MED660. Next base: position 11,024 of record NZHD01000117.1, on the reverse strand, counting down.
TTGGAGGCCGGCATCAAGGCCGGTGCAGCCCCGGGCGCGAGCGCTGTTGTCCTTCATAGAGAAGGGGTGATCTGGGAAGGGGCCGCTGGAGAGCGCGAACTCGGTTCAGGGCGGAGGATGACGACAGACACTGTAGGTGCGATTCATTCCATGACGAAGGCCATCACAGGAGCGGCTGCCATGCAGCTGGTGGAGCAAGGCCAGCTTTCGCTGGACGCGCCCGCGAGCGAAGTGATTCCTTGGCTGGGGAAGGTGCAGGTTTTAGAAGGCTTTGGTGATGACGGGGAGCCTACGACACGTCCGCCTCGTAGGCCGATTACTCTGCGTCACCTACTGACCCATACGTCGGGTTTCGTGTATGAGATTTGGAACGAGAATGACTTACGTTGGCGAGAGACAACAGGCGCTCCCAGCCTTTTTACAGTGAAGAATGCTGGCTTGGAAGTTCCCTTGGCCTTTGATCCGGGGACTCGTTGGGAGTACGGCATTGGCATTGATTGGGCCGGAAAAATGGTCGAGACGGTTTCCGGCCTCTCTTTGGGTCGCTTTTTCGAGGACCGTCTTACAGGCCCGCTCGGAATGTCGAGCACGGCTTTTTCGCATACGGCTTCCATGCGCGACCGGGTGGCCGGAGTGCATCGACGTCAGTTGGATGGTAGCTTGGTCGCGGCGAAAACCGCTGAGCCCCGTGAGCCCGAATATCAGATGGGAGGAGGGGGGTTGCATTCCACGATGCCCGACTATGGTCGGTTTATTCGAATGCTGCTGAATGAAGGAACTCTTGATGGTGAGCGTGTCTTGAAGGCGTCGACGGTTCGCGAAATGTTGATGAATCACATCGGTGACTTACGTGTCTCCAAACTGCGAACGATTGCGCCCGCTTACTCAAATGATGCCGAGTTCTTCCCGGGTCTTCCTAAGTCTTGGGGGCTGACCTTTCAGGTGAGCGAGACGGCCTGCGACACCGGCCGCAACCCAGGAACGCTCATGTGGGCTGGGCTGGCTAATAGCTTTTTTTGGCTCGATCCGAAGGCGGGTTTGGGCGGCGCATACTTAAGCCAAATTCTTCCGTTTGCGGACTCTTTATCGATGGATTTATTCTTTCAGATCGAGAGGGAAGCGTACAGGCAGGCCCTGTGAGCGCCTCGAGGGTATCGGTCTTTAACTTTTTTTGGATTTCGCGAGTGAGTCGCCCAGAAAGGCTCGGGTTCACATGAAAGTTGGCATCGTTTGCCCGTACGACATTCACCGGCCCGGAGGTGTTCAGCAGCATATTCTGGATACGGTGAAGGAGCTGCAAAAGCTGGGTCATGAGGCGTTGATTTTTGCGCCGGGTCCCGCGCCTGAAGGCGGGTTGGAGTCGGGTGTCATTCATGTGGGCCGACACCGATCCATCTCGTTCAATCGCACACGTTTTGAGATTTCGATTGTGACCGGGAGCGAGCGAAAGGGCCTTCGCGAGTTGATTGAAAAGGAAAACTTTGATCTGCTGCACTTTCATACGGTTTGGACCCCCATTCTCGCCTTTCAAATCTTTCGTCGTTTTTCAGGAGTTCGTATCGCCACGTTTCACGATACTCCGCCTCCGACTTTTTCGGGAAAAATGACTCGTCTTTTATTTCGAGCCATCAGTTGGTTTCTGTTGCCCAAGTTTGATCACGTGTTGACTGTTTCGGAGGCGCCCATGTGGCATCTGGTTTCAGGCGATGGAAAGAAGCCAGAGATCTTGCCTCCTTGTACCGACTACACTCGGTTTCGAGAGCCTGTTTCTCCCATGCCTGAGTGGCAGGATGAAAAGTTGAATATTCTCTTTCTAGGCCGACTTGAGCAGCGTAAGGGGATCTACCAGATGCTTGAGGCTTACGGTGAGCTTCAGGAAAAGTTCACAAACCTGCGCCTGCTCGTCGTGGGGGATGGCCAAGAGATGGAAGGCGTGCGCGAATATATTCGGCTGAATCGCCTGAAGGAGGTTGAGCTTCTGGGGCACGTGCCGGCAGGCGATACGGTCCGGTTGTACGCAACGTGTGATATTTATTGCTCTCCCTCTCTATATGGCGAGAGCTTCGGGATTGTCTTGGTCGAAGCCATGGCGAGTGGTAAGCCGGTGGTCGCAGCGGCCAACGCGGGCTACGCGAGTGTTTTAGTCGACGAAGGCGCTCGCTTCCTCTCGCCGCCGGGGAACGCGCGCGAACTGGCCTCGAATCTTGCGGACTTGATTGACGATAAAGCTTTGCGAGAAAAGATGTCGATCTGGGGCTCTGGGCATGCTCGCAAATTTGATTGCGTCGAGGTCGTGCCAAAACTGGTCGAGATCTATGAAGCCGCACTGTCCTCCAGGGCCCGGAAGTAGACGCCCCCGTTTAAGGGAGCGGGTGGGATCACGCCTTGGAGTAGGGGCTGAAGCTTGAGATAGTGACCCTGGACGCTTTTTCAGCTCATTGGATCCATGCTGGAAGAGTGGCTAAGTGATCACAGGGCGTCTTGAATCCCAGGTGAGGCGGGCCGGCATGAATCAGACGCCTTTTCGGCTTGTTCTGCGGCCGATCCAGCGCCTTGTGCTAATTTCATCCTAGACCCGGAGCGGTACTGCCCGGGTTAGAGGACGTTTGGGCTCCTCTGAAATCGATCATGATTTAATCACTCAAAAAGTTGTTCTGTAGAAGGAAGAAGGCTTAAGAAACGATGAAGAAGTGGACTGCGGTAGCAATGGTATTGGCAATGGCGATCGTAACAACGCTGGCGGCGGGAAGCCTCAAGGCGGCCGAGGTTGCGATTCAGGGTACGGACCAGATGACCTATGACACTACGGCTTTTACCGTGAAGGCAGGGGAGACTGTGAAGTTGACTCTCACCCATGCGGGAACATTGCCGAAGGCCGTTATGGGACACAATGTGGTGATTCTCGCGGCGGGTGAAGATGTGGAGGCCTTCTCGGCTGAAGCCGCTCAAGCCTTCAGCACAGAATACTTTCCCGCTTCGTACGAGGAGAAGGTAATTGTTCGCACGCAGCTTCTCGGGCCCGGTGAGTCGGAGACGGTTGAGTTTACGGCGCCCGCGGCTGGCACCTATACCTTCCTTTGTACGTTTCCTGGACACAACCTGAACATGCGGGGTGTGATGACCGTCGAATCGTAAAGGCGGTTGATGGATTAATTGCCCGAGTCTTCTGCTCATAGAAAAATGACTCCCCGAGTCGATGAGAAGCATGGAAGGTTGGGGCGGTCAGGCTTTGGGACACTAAGAAGCCGGCATGAATTAAGCCGACGCTGAGGCAAAACTGCCTCTACGTCGGCTTTTTTATGGAAAGTGGGAGAAGGCTAAGTCGGCGAGTCTTCATTTTTTATGCCTGCTGAGCCGTACGTCTCGCCTCAGACCGTCGGGTGACGCGGCTTGGTGCTTAGTGAAGAAACGGTTAGTCTGCCGGATATGATAAAACGGCATAGCGCAAACACGGGAATGGCGAATATTGTGGTGGGCCTCGCTTTCGCTCTGGGGCTTGTGAACTATCTCGACCGCGTGGTGATCTCCTACGCGGTGGGCCCCATCCAGAAAGATTTTGGCATTGATAACGCCAGCTTTGGTCTGGCCATGAGCCTCTTTGCGGCGGGGGCATTGGCGGTGAACGGGCTTTCCGGAATTCTCTTGGATCGCTACGGCGCCCGACGCATTTGGACTCTGGGACTGATCGTATGGTCACTCGCCATGTTCGCGCTGGGTTGGATTCATTACTGGGGGCTTTTTCTTGGCTTTCGAGTGATTCTCGGTCTGGGTGAGGGCGTGAATTTTCCGGCCATGAATCGAGCGATTTCAGACTGGGTGCCGCAGGAGCAAGCCACTCGTGCCACGGCCTTGGCGCTCCTCGGTGTACCGGGTGCATTGCTCATCGGTGGACCTCTCTTCAGCTCTCTCATCGAGACCTTTGGTTGGAGAGAAACCTTTATGGCTTTGGGGCTTGCGGGTTTCGTGATTTTTACTCTCTGGTGGTCGCTTTATCGGGAGCCTTCTCAAGAAGTTCGATCTGCTCCTCCCAGTTGGACGGAATACCGAGCTGTGTTGAAGGATCCAACTCTCCTGGCGACTTCCTGGTCATTCTTTGGTTTTGGGGCAATCCTGTTCTTCGGGGTGACATGGATTCCAGGTTATTTCGAGCACGCCTTTGATCTCAAGCTGGGGACCATTGGTTGGTTTACCACGATGCCCTGGGCTCTCTCCATTGTGGGAATGGTTTTCGTGGGAGCCTTCTCAGATCGGATTTTTCTTAAAACCGGTGATGTCCGAAAGTCGCGTATTCATGTAATTTGGATTCTTCAACTGTTAGCCGCGGTGGCGTTTATCCCTCTTGCCCTTGTGACGTCGAGCGAGTGGGCGATTTTCTGGCTCACTTTGGGAATTGGCTTCTCGATGTCTGCGAATGGGCCTTATTATTCAATTTGCACAGATCTTTTTCCACAGTCGGCCGGCGCCGCGACCGGCGTGATCGTGACCTTCTTTTCTGCTTCAGGGATCGCGATCCCTTTCCTGGTGGGGTGGCTGACGGACGCCACCACTTCATTTGATGCGGCTTTTTTAATGTTGGCCGGCGTGGTGGGGTCGGGGGCCTTGGGGCTCGTGCTTTTTGCTCGGCCGGCAGGGGGCACCTCGGAGTAAGTTGAAAGAGGACAGACAAAGCCTTGGCCATGAAGTCGCGGTCCAAGGTCTGGGTTCATTGATTCAGAGAGACATTTTTTGTGACTCGGGTTCTTGAAGCTTGGGCCTGAAACGCTTTGTGTTCAGGAATAGCGTCTCGGCTTTTGTTACGCTTTGTGGTGTGACCTTTTTATCAAATCCCTAAAATTGGAGAGGCAAGATGCGCGAGTACAATCAGTTCTACATCAACGGTGAATGGGTTGAGCCCAATGTCGCCAACCGCTTTGAAGTTTTTAATCCAGCGAATGAAGAGGTGTGTGCGCATATCTCTCTTGGCAACGAAAAGGACGTAGACCTGGCTGTGGCTGCGGCCCGGAAAGCCTTTGAGACCTATGCGTTTTCGAGTCGCGAAGACCGAATCGCGCTGTTGGAGAGGGTGATCGAGGCCTATGGAGCCCATCATCAGGAGCTGGCCGAAGCCATTTCTGAAGAGATGGGAGCGCCGACGAATTTGGCTGTAGTGGCTCAAGCGGGCAGTGGGATGGGTCATCTGACGCAGGCCTTGGAGGTACTCAAGAACTTCGATTTTGATGAGAAGATGGGCAAGAATCGGATTTTTAAAGAGCCCATCGGAGTTTGCGGAATGATTACGCCTTGGAATTGGCCTGTGAATCAGATCGCGTGCAAAGTGGCTCCGGCGCTGGCTGTGGGGTGCACCATGGTTCTCAAGCCCAGCGAAGTGGCCCCGCTTTCAGGATATATCTTCACTAAGATCTTGCATGAGGCCGGCGTTCCAGCGGGCGTCTACAATATGGTGAACGGAGATGGACCAGGTGTAGGGACACTCCTTTCCCAGCACCCAGGCGTCGATATGATGTCCTTCACAGGTTCGACGCGAGCCGGTTCTCTTGTTGCGCAGAACGCAGCTCCGACGGTCAAGCGTGTAACTCAGGAACTCGGCGGCAAGTCCCCGAACATTGTTCTCGATGATGCAGACCTGAAAGCGGCGGTGAGCCAAGGGGTCATGCACATGTACAACAACACTGGGCAGTCGTGTAATGCGCCGAGTCGTATGCTCGTGCCGCGAGCCATGCTCTCTGAAGCAGAGTCGATCGCAGCCGAGGTCTCGACCTCGGTGGTGGTTGGAGATCCTAAGGCGGAAGGCACAACCATGGGTCCAGTCGTTTCAAAGGTACAGTTTGACAAAATCCAAGGTTTGCTTGAAAAGGGAGTCGCTGAAGGAGCGAAGGTCGTTTGCGGTGGGCCGGGAAGACCCGAAGGGCTTGAGACCGGTTACTTCATTAAACCGACAGTTTTCTCCGAGGCGAACAATCAGATGACGATTGCTCGCGAGGAGATCTTTGGTCCCGTGTTGACCATGATTCCATACGATACGGAAGCAGAAGCCATCGAAATCGCGAATGATACGGACTACGGACTCGCGGCCTACGTGCAGGGCGGAGACGCAGAACGGACGCGTAGGGTGGCTGCCCGTTTACGGGCCGGGAATGTCCATATCAACGGTGCCAATGGAGGTATGGCGTTGCCCTTTGGTGGCTATAAGCAGTCCGGGAACGGGAGAGAGTGGGGCGCCCATGGTTTCACCGACTACCTTGAGATCAAGGCTGTTTCTGGTTTTGAGAGCTAAGTCTGGCCTTTGAGCGGTCCGGGCTAGGGTCCTTTGGATGCTGGCTCGGACCGTTTTTTGGTTTCTGAGGAAAAGCCCACCTCCGAGCGTGTTTAGACCTCACGAACGAGTGATTGAGCGCGGCTGACTGTATTGCTCGTGGTGTCTCAGCATCATTTCAACGATAGCGAGTCGTCCGAGGAAGACTCTGTTTAGGCGTAGGTTGTCTTCGCCGGAAGCCAAGAGGGCTTTGAGAGCATCTGGATTCAGATGCGGTCGTCCGAGAGTAGATTCTGACTCAAGCACCGGTTTGAAGAGTCGAGAGATTCGCGCGTTTAGCCAGTCTTCAGGCACGCGTTCNTGCTCGAANCCAAGGCGTCGTTTGATGCGCAAGAAAAGGCTGGCTGCTTCGGTGACCATTTTTGAGGCCGTGAGAGAAACGCCCAGAGAAGAACTGGGTATGCTCAAAAGAGCAGGGCAGTTTCGGCGAATGAGCTCGATTTGCAGGTCTGTATTCGACCGCATCTCTATGGGAATTTGCAAGAGTACGGCGAGGACATCTTCATCGAGGATGGGCTGCCAAACGTCTATTTTTTCCATCATGCAGCGAATGGCGTTGGCGGTATTTCTGCCGTTGTATTGAGTTAGAAACAGCCGTGAGATGGTCTGCCCCACGTGAGCCGAATCAGAAGTCATCGCATCATAGCTTTGGTTAAAAGAGCGTGTGGACTCGCCTTGGAAGGTTGGAGAAAAATGTTTCGATAGGACCGTGGGCCCCTCGCCGTGAGACACCGAGCGCCGAAGCTGCGTTTGGATTCGCGCCTTGGCCGCGGTGTGGTCTGTGCTCCATGCGATTTCTTCCGGCACGGCAAATCCATAGGCGTGGTCGAGTTTCATGAGTTCGCCCCCATGCCCCCGGATGACAGACTCAAGCCCGAATTCTTGATGGTACTTACCGCCCTGATAAAGCATCATCATATTCATATAATCGGCTTCACCGTTGCTGATGCGGGCGATCTGAGTGGCGAAGGTTTCTAAGTCCGAACCCAATCGTTCGTCAAAAAGACTTCGCTGATGGCGGGCGTTGAGGAGCTTGCACATTCGTTCAGTGAGAACGAACTCAAGGGCTCCGTCTACGCCGGTGGTGATGCAGTCGAGATCGAGCCCGGCATTGTGGGCAATTGCTAAAAGGGTGCGTGAGTCAAGGCCCGCAGATAAGCAAAGGGCGCGTGGCGCAGGGCTCGCCACGGACTGAGTCATGCTTTGGCCGAGAACATGGCTGACCGCTTTGATGGCGTCCTCTGGATCGGTGATTTCATCGCCACGTGGGAGCAGGCCCCATTGCTCCATGGTGGGTTCGTGGGAGTTCGGAGAGACCGTATAGCCTGTGCCTGGCAGGATACGCTCAACGCCTTGTGACAGGGTTTGGGTCCCCCAAATGACTCCAAAGTTGAGATAGTCGGCCAGCGCGTTCTCGTCGAGGGCAAACCCCACCTCCTGATGGGTGGAGAGCCAGCAGGCGTCTGTGGAGAAGACAAGGCCTCCGTGTATTGGAGCGACGAAAATCGCTCGCTGCCCCGAGAGGCTTCGCGCAACGCTAAAAGTGTTAGAACTTTTGTCTAAAAAGAGGCAGACAAAGGGACCGCTCGCNTCTNTTAACCCGGCNAGGTGGTGCGCCTCNTAAAGTCNNCCNAGNTCGCGAGCCGCGCCTTCAGGCNNATTNACATGNCCNGCNACGAGGGTGAGAATCTGTCCGGANGGNGAGCNNGATTGGTCGAGGCCGCCAATGGCCTCTGGGGATCCTAGAGTCGCAAACTCTCCGCTGTCGGTGATGGTTTCTACGAGTCGGGGCGAGTCGGGGCNCGAGAGCGCATCTACTTGGCCCGCGACGGATCGGATCCAGTCGAGGTTGGACTCAGGTGTGGAGGGGCGATAGATGCCCATGAGCGACGCCATTGAGAGACTCTAAGTAGCAAATGCTGCGAGGCCTGGGAAGGAGCCGCTCTCAGCTCAGTAAATCTGTGTGGAGGGGGCCGAGGGATTTAATCAGGCGATTCAGTTGGAGTGTTGATCTATTTTTTGGATCAAATTCTCTGCGAAGCGAGCGTAATTAAATTGGAGCGCTTTTTCGCGAGCGGCCAAACCCATCTCTTGAAGGGCGCTTGGGTTCGCCTCGCACCACCGAAGATGGTTCGCCAGTGTTTTGGTCTCTTGGTAGGGATAGATCCATCCGTTGACGCCATGGTCGATGGCGGNGCTGATGCCGCATCGGTCGGACACGATGACCGGAACACCTGAGGCCATGGCCTCAAGGACCGTGTAGGGGTGGAGGTCNGCGACCGATGGAGAAATCAATACATCGGCTTGTGAGAGATAGACCGAGACATCGGGGGCGAAGCCCACCTCTCGGACTGAGGGCAGGTTCATTTCACGGCAAAGGCGGGCGACATCGGGCTCCATGCTTCCGACGAGGAGCAGTTCGGAGGTGGAGAGCTGGGCCTCGGACCAGGCGGCGAGGAGATAGCCGATTCCCTTGATCACATTCATTTGAGAGATGTGCATTGCTCGGAACGGCACGTTAGAAGTCGATTTCGACGCAGGCACAAAGCCGTCGAGGTCCACCGCGAAGTTGCCTTCAATGAGAGAAACCGAATCGCGGGTTCCCTCGGCATTGGCATACGATGCGTAGGCGACCTCTGAGGCGACTAAAATATGCGCGGTCTGAGAAAAAAAGCGGTTGAGTCTCTGAATTCGACGATCGTCGACGTAAGCCTCGCCGCCATCGGAGTTCCATTTGGCTCTTTCCGCCAAGACTTGATCCCGGTTGAACTCGGGGTTGAGGATGGAGGCCCAGACAAAGGTGGGTGTCCCTTGTTGCTTGGCTTTGGAAGCGGTTTCAGGGAAGGCCGGCTTGAGGAAAACAATGGCGTCGGCTTTTCGGAGGAGTTTTGATCGGCTTAGAAAAAAGTCAAAAATGAACTCCCGGACTCTTCGCTTGTCGGCCGTGGAGGACTTTCTTCGATAGGCGAGCCATCGTTCGAAAAGTCTGTGGAAGAGAGGGTGAGGCGGAGAATAAAGCTGCGACGAGGGCAGGTCAGTGCACGAGGGGTCGATTCGAGGGGCCACGAGGCCCAATAGACGGCCCTCGGCGTGAAGCGCCTGAGCGACCCCCAGGGCCAAGCGAGCCGGCCCCCCGGATTCCTTGGAGAGCTGAACAAAGGTGACCACCAGGATTCTTTGAGGCGTCTTTTGAGATGTGTTTTTAGCCATCAATGGCGCTCCAAAGCACGTTCGGGCGAGCGTCCAAGTCCCTGCTCAGAGTCAAGGCTAGCAGGCTCCAGAGGCTTTGATGAGAGCTGTGCCCGGCTGTGAGCTCAGCCGCGCTTGCTCCCTACCCATATGAGGGCTGGCAATTTTGCCTCAAAAGCCCCATTTTACGCCCTCAATTAACTCATCTGAAGGAGATCCATCGTATGGCCGAAGCCTACATCATTGACGCAGCACGCACTTTTCGGGGATTGGGTAAGGCCGGAAAAGGAGCCGTTTCGCACATTCACCCCCAGAGACTTCTCGGCGAGGTTTTTAAAGCCGTAGAAAAACGCAATGACCTGAACACCAGTGAACTCGATGACGTGGTGGTGGGCTGCAGCACTCAGATGGGCAAACAGGGTTTTTGCGTGGGCCGAATGGCTGTCCTCGATGCCGGTTGGGATAACAATGCTTCCACGGTCACCCTCGATCGTTTCTGCGGTTCGGGGATTACATCCGTGAATCTCGGGGCCATGGGCATCATGAGCGGAATGCAGGATTTCGTGGTCTCGGGCGGTGTCGAGATGATGTCGTACACGGGCACTTTGCAGCCTGTGGGCAACGTCATGACCATTGACGCTGGGAATCTTCACCTTCGTGGTCTCCATCCCCAGCCTCACCAAGGCATCTGCGCGGATGTCATCGCAACCCTCGATGGAATTACACGAGACGACGTGGACGGTCACGCGGAAGAGAGCCAGAAGCGGGCCCAGCACGCCATCGAAAACGGTCATTTCGACAAGGGCGTGATTCCGGTCCACAACGACGACGGATCAGTGGCTTTAGACCGTGAGGAGTTTCCTCGCCCGGGGACAACTCGGGAGAGCTTGGGGGCTTTGCCGGCGGTCTTCTCGCAGTACATGGACGTTCCGGTAGACGAAACCGGCGAGACCTTCGGCGACCTCGTGAGACGCCGGTACCCCGATCTCGAGATCAACCATATTCATCACGCTGGAAATAGCTCGGGCGTAGTAGACGGCGCCGCGGCTGTGGTGCTGGCTTCGAAGGAATACGCTGAGAGCCGTGGATTGAAGCCACGGGCCCGCGTGGTCTCCATGGCCACCACGGGCGGCGATCCGACACTGATGCTGAATGAACCCATCCCGGCTGCGCAGCTTGCCTTGAAGAAGGCCGGTATGGAAACCAGTGATATTGATCTCTTCGAGATCAACGAGGCTTTCGCAGTGGTTTCGTTCAAGTTCATGCGCGAGTTGGGGCTTGATCCCTCGATCGTGAATGTGAACGGAGGCGCGATGGCGCTTGGGCATCCCATCGCCGCGACAGGGTCGATCCTGATTGGGACCATGCTTGATGAACTCGAGCGGCGGGACCTTCAGCGAGGGCTGGTCACCATGTGTACAGCCGGCGGCATGGCGCCAGCGATCATCATCGAACGCGTCTAGCTCGCCTAGCCTGTTCGAACGTTCCTGAGCGAGGGCCTCTTTGGAGGGCCTCGCTCTAG
>NZHD01000116.1 GCA_002691205.1 Deltaproteobacteria bacterium | reverse complement strand
GACGAGTTTGGTGGTTTTCAAACGACCCGCGTGGGGGCTTTGATGGCGCGCTCGGTGGGATGCCGAGAACTGGCCCTCCAGTCAAAAGTGAATGCGGTTTGTGAAGAGTATCTGAAGCCATACTGCGATCGTTACCAGCTCCACTTCACTCAGGCTGTACAGATTGGTCCTGGTCAGGGCGAGCAGGCTCTGCATCGCGACCGAGGTGTCTGGGGTCAATATTTAAATCGATCAATTGAGACCCAGTTTAGTACGGTCTGGGCCATCACCGATTTCACAATAAAAAATGGAGCGACCCAGATCGTGCCGGGTTCTCACCTCTGGGAAGCAGATAGGGCGCCCGAACCGAACGAAATTAAATCAGCCGTTATGAAGCCGGGCTCTGTTCTTTTTTATAATGGCTCAGTCTTGCACGGAGGCGGGGCCAATGAGAGTGAGCAGAAGAGGCTGGGGGTGCACCTCCACTACACGCTGGGCTGGTTGCGCCAGGAAGAAAATCAATACCTATCCTGCCCACCTGAAATAGCGAAGGAATTTTCTCCTGAACTAAGAGCGTTAATCGGATACGCAAAAGGAGGGTATGTCTTGGGCTTTTTCTCGCCCCCGGTGGGGCCAGGAGAGGGGAAAGAGCTGATTTCGCCTGAGATGCTATTTCGAGATCCTGAGGCCGGCCCCCTTGAATCGAAAATGTCCGCTGAAGAGCTCATCCGATCCACCCAAAAGTGACGAGCTGTGCGAGACCTGAGTTGAGTCTCAAGGCACCACTGTGTGAGGTGCGACAAATCACCGCATTGTTTCCGCCATTGTCTGAAACTAGCTTTCGAATCTGAAGGCCGGTTTCTCAAGGCAATAATTTTCTCCTTGGGCTAGGTCAAAATGAGGAGTGGCGGATGTTGGGTACGCGTTTTTTGAGCTGTAGATGGTTTTTCGCAATTGCACTCACGATGCTTTGTGCCGTATCGGCAGAGGCTTCGTTTGATGGGCAAAGCGTAACGGTGCATTGGGAAATGTGGAACGGCAGTAGCCCTGGAGAAGGGGGGAGCCTGATTGCAGCGACCGACACGAATGTTTTTGTCGCGAGCGATTCGGCTTCGCCAGATGTCGTAGATTTCCATGATAGCTCGGGAACGACAAATGAATTGTGGGATATTGATTTTCAGAACGATACGATCACGTTGACCTATACGAGTATCGAATATCAAGATTCAGACCATCAATACATGTATATGATGCCCGTTGGCTTCCACTTTTTGATGGAGGACTCAGATGATTTGGCTTCAGTTGTCGTAGATGAAACATATGCGCCTCATGGCTTTGATGCGTCGCTGGTCAGCTTTAGCGAAACCGACCTTTGGGTCAATCTCCAAGGCTCTATGTGTCATATGCATTCGAGTGGAATGATGCCAGGGTGTATGAACGCAGCCAGCCCGACCGGTTTTGACAATCAGATTGTGCTCAACCTGCAAACTGCGCCTGAACCCTCAACTGCTCTACTCCTCGGCTCGGGACTCTCGGGCTTTTCTTTTTGGCACGGTCGGCGCCGGGCGACGCCAAGGTTCCAGAGTCGAGCCCAATAAGAGCTTTGCACAAAATTCGGCTGCTTGAGTTCGCGTAATCTTGGTGTATTCAGAAGAGAAATCGATCACTTGTTTGGGCCGAGTCTTGCCGTTTGTTCTCGCAACTCTCGTGATCCTCTCTTTTGCCCACATTCCGTTTTTCGCTCAGGCAAGCGAGCAAGCGGATATAGGGGCAAAGCCCGCCGAAAAGGAGAGGAGCGCTGTCGTCGATGAAAAGGAGTGGCGATCTGAGTCGGATCAGCTTTTTTCGGACGAGGAACCCCTAGACCCTCATCGCGATATCGAAGTGATTAGTATTTTCGAACGGCGACCGGATCGGACAGTGGATCGGTGGGTGGATATTCGAAGCCAAAACACGCCGGAAGGAGATGGGGCCGACGTTTTGCGTCGGATTCCTGGTTTCAATTTAATTAGGCAAGGCGGCGTAGGGAGTGACCCGGTCTTTCGGGGGCTCAGTGGAAGTCGATTGAATGTATTGGTGGATGGAGTGCCGTATGGAGGGGCCTGTAATCATGCCATGGATCCACCGACTTCATACATTAACCCCGGCGAGTTTAGTCAGTTAATTGTGTTGCCTGGGCCTCAATCGGTACGAAATGCAGGCACGATTGCGGGCTCGGTGGATTTTGAACGAAGCAAGATCAAGTTTGAGGAGCCCGGCGCGAAAGTCTTTAGTTCAGGGGTGCTTGGAAGCTTCGATCTGAATGAATATTCAGGAGATATCGCGGTCGGGGCGAGTCCAGGATACGTCCGTCTTAGTGGAGGTTACGAAGACAGTGGCGACTACTTAGATGGGAACGGAGATCCAATTCGGAGTAGTTACAATCGATGGAATGCGCGAGGGGCTCTGGGGTGGACGCCCGATAACGACACGCTCTTAGAGGTCAGCGCAGAGATGAGTGACGGTCAGATGGCCAACGCCACCATTCACATGGATGCAATCAAGCTTGACCGAAAAGTGTATGGTGCTCGCTTTGAGAAACGCGAGATCGGTTCCTGGATAGATGGCGTAGAGCTTCAATTTAATCGAATTCGTGTCGACCATGCGATGGACGATTTTTCATTGCGGCCCACACATACGCCCGAAGAATTTTTCCCGGCTCCCATCGTCTCGACTCAGACGTTGATTATGGGACAGGAGTGGGAAGAATATTTCGGCCGGGCGGCTTTTCACTTTGAGCCTTCAGAGCATTTCAGTCTTGAAATAGGTTCGACCGTGCAGTTTACAGATTACTTGGCGCGTGCAGATTCGGGGCAGACTCTTTATCAGCTCGACCCTTTCGGGAGTGGTTCATATGCTCCTATTTTTGTCGATCTCTCTACGCTCGAGGGCGTAGAGAAAAATCCGATTCTTAAGTTTCGCGACATTGGTGCCTATGTCGAAGTGGCGTACTCGTTCGACTCCGGTTCCAGGTTTGTCTCAGGGCTAAGGTATGACCGTTTTCATACTGAAACAAAGACCATGCGTGCGGCCGGTGAGCTGAGTTCACTCGTCCTGAGTGGTTCAAATCAACAGCGGGATCAAAATTTATGGTCTGGATTTATTCGATATGAAAAACGCTTTCAAGGATTTCCCGTCTTGGCTGCCATTGGGATTGGTCATGCGGAAAGGCCTCATGATTATTGGGAAGTCTATAGTTATGATGGTTTTGGTCTCGAGGCTGAACGCAATACCGAGCTAGATGCAACCATTTACTACGGGGGCGACAAGCTAGCAAGCAGTGCCAGTTTTTTTCTAAGTCAAGTGGACGATTATATTGTGACTTATAATGGGATTGAGGCTTTTAATATTCAGGCGCGTCGTGTGGGGGCTGAAGCGCTTGTGACGTATCAAGTCTTGCCTGAGTTGCTGGTGAGCGCTGAGCTTTCATTTGTGTTTGCCGAAAATGAAACTCAAGGGATGCCCCTTGCGCAAACTCCTCCGGTGGAAGGAACCTTGGCTGTTCGTTATGAGCGAGAGCGGTTTGAGATCGGAGCAACGACGCGGCTCGTGGCTCCGCAAGACCGGATACATCCGGACTATGGGAGTCGACTTGGCGTGGACACAACTGAAAGTCCGGGTTTCGTCGTCGTGTCTGCGGATGCTTCATTCAGGCCATGGCCCTTCCTCGCTCTGAGCTTCGGAGTCCAGAATTTATTCAATCAGAATTACTATGAGCACTTGTCAAGAACCGAGTCGCCGGTGCCTGGGTTTCCAAACTTGGGCGGGCAGATCAATGAACCGGGCCGGCGCTTTTGGATGCGGATGAGCCTAGATTTCGATATTTGAGGCGAGTGAGTGCTGTCGCAGCAGAACATATTCGGAGTATGGAGACTAAACGGATGATGACTTTCAAGAAAAAGAGTTCAGAGGGCCTGCTTGTGTTGCTCACGATGGGGATTCTTTTTTTGGGTATGGGGGCTCAGGCCGATTCGCCTTTCGAAGGGGCTGAAGTCAGCGTGACTTGGGAGTACTGGAACGGGGGGAGTCCGGGCGAGGGAGGGTCTTTGATTGTGGCGACAGATACGGAGGAGGTCATTGCCTCGGATCAAGTGACGCCAGACATCCCTACGTTCCACTCAAGCACAGGTAACGACATTGAGCTTTGGGCGATTGATTTCTGGGAGGATGAGATTTCTCTGACCTACATAAGCGCTTATTCAGATGAACTGACCCACCAGTATATGTATTTGATTCCGGTGGGTATTCATTTTGAAGATCGTTGGGATCAAATCCCTGAAATTATCAACGTGTCTCTCGACGACGAGTTTGCCCCGTTTGGTATGAATTCGGATTCGGTCAGCTTTGACGAGAACAATATCTGGTTGAGCCTGGAAGGCTCCATGTGTCACTCGGAGAGCATGGGGAGCATGCCATCATGTGTGAATCCGGTGAGTCCAACTGGTCATGATAATCAGGTGATTTTACTGGTTGAAACGGTGCCCGAGCCTGAAAGGGTGACTCTTCTTCTGTCCGGAGTGATCGGCCTGTATTCTTTATCTCAGAGGCGGCGCTCTAGAGCTTAAGACGACTTTGGTTAAGGGCGGGCCTGAACTCGCGGATTGCGCGCTTTGAGACCCTGTATACTCAAAAGATGAACTTTTCCTCCGAAACCTCTGAGCCCCAGGATCTCGTTCGACAAGTCTGGTTTCTCCGGGTCCGCTTTATCTTGGCCGCGGGTGGCTTCCTGGTTGTGATCGGCGCTGGATTGTGGGGCGAGTGGTCTCTTCCTGTTCTGCCAGTGTCTTTGCTTTTCGGCGTTTCACTGATCACGAATCTCGTACTTTTTAGAATTTCGAAGAGTGGGATCAAGTTAACGGACCTCATTGTGCTGAGTGCACTGGGCTTTGATGTACTCCTCTTGACGGTCGCGCTCGCACTTTCTGGAGGCGCCTCAAATCCCTTCAGCAGTGTTTATCTTCTTTATATCCCCATAGGCGCACTTCTCCTGCCTCAAAGGTTGACATGGTGGTTGGTCTCCCTGGCGATTGTGGCGTACACGGCTCTTTTCTGGTCTGATTTATACGGTCACCATGGCGGACATCACTCAATGCGTGCACATCTCGTGGGGATGTGGGTCGCGTTTGTGATCGTTGGGCCCGTGGTGGCTTACGTGGTGGCCCGTTTGCGCGTCGCTGCATCGGATGCCGAGTTTGAGCTTATGGAGATCCGGTTTCAGCAGGCGCGTGCGGAGAAACTGGCGGCATTGGCCACTCTTTCGGCCGGGGCCGCTCACGAATTATCAACGCCTTTGGGCACGATCGCGATCGCGGCCAAGGAATTAGAAAATGGAGAAAATTCGGCACGCGTGACAGAGGATGCGCGTCTGATCCGACAAGAAATAGAGCGTTGCTCGGGAATTCTGTCGCAGTTAGCGGTCGATGTCGGCGCGGGAGTGGGAGAAGCCGCTCAACGAATGGGCGTTTCTGAATTAGTGGACGCAATCACCGATGGAGTTGAAGAAGCCGTGGTTGAGGCTGATTTAGAAACGCTCAAGCGTGAAGTTAGAATTCCCCGTCGTCTAATGATTCAGGCTCTCTCTGGAATTTTGAAGAATAGCCGCCAGGCTTCAGCTGAAGGGGCTGCGATTGATTTGAAGGTTTACATCGAGAGAGAAGAGGAGTGCCTGGTGCTCGAAATCTCTGATCACGGATCAGGGATGAGCGCGGATGTGCTCCGGCACGTGGGCGAGCCCTTTTTTACACAGAAGGCGCCCGGTCAGGGCATGGGGTTGGGTGTGTTTTTTGCCCGATCCGTCGTAGAGCAGTGTGGGGGAGAGATTCATATCGAATCGCAAGCGGGCGAGGGCACTCAAGTCAAGGTGATGCTTCCCTGTGGATTCCTAGGTGAGTAGGACGAGGACCTGATGAGTCAGGAGAAGGCCGAAACCGGCCCTGAGATAGGAGACTCGATTCTCATCGTGGACGACGACGACGCGTTTTCCATGCGTCTGGCTCGGGCTTTCAAAGATCGAGGTTTCTTGGTTCGAGTGGCCCAAAGTTGCGAAGAGGCTCGGGGTGAGATCGAGGTCGAGACCATCGCCTGGGCAGTTGTCGATCTAAAACTGCCTGACGGGTCTGGTCTTGAGGTGATTCGCGATATCGTGACCCACTCCCCGGATGCGCAGTGCGTGATGTTGACTGGGTATGGGAGTATATCCACAGCAGTGGATGCGGGTCGGCTAGGAGCCCTGAACTACATCGCCAAACCGGTGGATGCGGATATGGTTTTAGCGGCCTTCAGGCATACGGACCCTCTTGGGCCGACTCCCGATTTGAGTGACTATGCCACGCCTTCTCTAGCGCGGACCGAATGGGAGCATATCAATCGCGTTCTGAAGGATTGTGGTGGGAATGTATCGGAAGCCGCCCGCACGCTTGGTTTACATAGGCGCACTCTTCAGCGAAAGTTAAAATCGATGCCACCCCAGAGTTAATTCTTTGATAGACCTCTGTACGTTTGACGGATCACCTTTTTCTTAAGTTCAGTCTCCGGTTTTCGGATGGAGGGACTTGAGAGGACTTGAGTGGGAGGATGGAATGCGAGCTTGGCAGACAACACGAACGGGCAAGCCGACCGATGCCCTTGAGCTTAACCATCAGACCCCGAAGCCGGAACCTAGGGATGGAACGGTGCAGATCCAGGTTCAGGCCGCGGGCATCGGACTGCCTGATGTTCTTATGTGCCAGGGTAAATATGCGATGACTCCGGGAACGTTTCCTTTTACACAGGGTCAGGAAGTGGTGGGTCATGTTGTCGGCTGGGGAGATGATGTGACCGGCCGGAAACTGGGCGACCGCGTCATGGGCGTCACGAGTTTTTTTACGGGTCATGGCGGATTTGCCGAGGAGTGCTTGGTTCTTGATGGATTCTGCTTGCCGGTCCCCAATGACATGACGGACGCAGAGGCGGCTGGTTTCCTGATTCCTTTTCATACGGCTTACATCGCGCTGGTGACCCGGGGGCATGTGGAGGAAGGCGAGACTTTGCTCGTTATCGGAGGGGCGGGTGGAACAGGGCAGGCTGCCATTCAAGTCGGTAAAGCTTTGGGGGCAACCGTGATTGCCACAGCCGGCAGCCCAGACAAAGTCGAATTTTGTCGAGAATTAGGGGCTGATCACGTCGTGAACTATCGCCATGAGGAAATCGCTGAGGCGGTGAATGCTCTCACCGGGGGCCACGGGGCTGACGCCATTTATGATCCCGTAGGAGGTGAGGCCTTCGAAAAAGCGACGCGTTGCGTAGCCCATGAAGGCCGGATTCTCGCGATTGGTTTTGCGAGCGGAAGCTGGGGTAAGACAGATACCGCCCATTTGGTCCAAAACAACTACTCGGTGGTGGGTGTTATTCCTTCGAAATATGATCGTCCTTTTAAAGAGGAGGTCCACTCGCGACTTCTAGCTTGGCGGGGCGAAGGCAAGCTTGTGTCTAGAGTCGATGAGTTGGTGGGCTTTGAAGACCTTCCGAATGCGCTTGAGCGGCTGGCCAAAAGAGAAGTTAAGGGGAAGTTAGTTTTATCAGTGGGTTCATTGGGGGCAGGAACTTCACACTAGACGTTTGAAGGTTTTGCGTCTCTAGAAAGACCCACCCAGAGTATGAAGGGCTGTGATGGGAGCTGCGGATGAGTCATTTGTACTTCTTGAGTCAATTTGGGATCCGGAAAGCGTCGCGCTAACTTGATGGGGTCACGAGTCGGAGCCTTCTGTTAGATGCGAACCTAGATCGAAGGCTCGTTTGCTTGAGGCCTCAGAGATCAAGAGAGCCGAAGTGACTCAAAACGAGAAGAGAGAAGAGGGAAACCGGCCATGATCTACAACTGGAAAGCCGCTCTTGTGGTTTTCGCGCTCGTTTTTTTCGTGAGTGTGCTCGGTCGATTCCTTGCTTTTAAGATCCCGGCTCTACAGAGAATGAGAGAGCTAAATCATGAAGCCGATCAGCCAAAGCTTGAGCGTCAGCGTTACCGAGATGTGGTAAAAGCGAACCGGAAAGTAGGGCTGGCGATCAATGCTTTTTTCTATGTCGCGATCCTTCCGTTCTGGGTCACTCTGGAGTCGAGTTCTTTTTGGTTATCCGTACTGGAAGCCGTAGCTATTTTGATGCTGTTTGATTTTGTCTATTACTTGACTCACCGCTTTTTGTTCCACGGTAAGCTGCTGAGGAAGGTGCATTCGCTTCATCATCAGGCCCGAAAACCGACCTACGTGGACGCTCTCTACGTTCACCCTCTGGAGACTTCGATTGGCCTATTTTTGTTTCTGGGGTCGATTCCAGCGGTTGCTTTATTGATGAACGCCCCGTTAAACGTCCTTCCGGTGGCTGTGGCTACGGTGCTCTTTACTCAGTTGAATACGATTAACCACACCTGGGTGAACCTTCCTTACTTTCCATTTAAAACTCTGAACTGGGTAACTTCGATTCACGAGGCTCATCATGTCGATATGGATTCCGGAAATTATGCAACCCTGACCATGCTCTACGACTGGATGTTTGGGACCCTCGAGGAGCCGGTGAGCCGCTCCGAACCCTAGACTCATCTCTTCAAATCCGGGTCGCGGTCGGCTGAGTGACCATTTGAGAAACTTTAAAGTGAAAAGGGCTGCCCCTTCGCTTTTAGCGATGGGGCAGCCCTGAACGGCTTGACTTAGCTTTCGACAAGCCTTGCGGCTCGGTTGCTTAGTCTACGCCTTGCGTCGTCCTTGGCAGCTGCTGCAGTAGTTTCTCCGACAGGGAGGTCTGGAGTTTCTGCTTTGGAACTCTGACTCAGGTGAGTGGGGGCAAAGCGTCTAGGAACTCGCGCCAGCGGTGTGTCGGTCCTTTGGTCAGATGAAAATTCTCAGACGGGGCAAGGGCGCTCTTGCGAGCAGGCTCACCATTTTTATCTTGAGACGGGCTTGGCCTTAGTCGTTGAATGCTCTGGGTTGATCCACGAAGATGGGAGATGACCAGGCCCGGTGAGCATATTCTCCGAGGCAATCTCCATCGTCCGAACACAATTCAACCTCAACGCATTCTCCACTTTCCCAGACTTTACAGGTCGGAAGTTTTCCATTTACGCTGTGGGAGGGGGCTTCAAATGCCCTTGCGTAATAGACTGTGTCGCGTCCGAGCGTGGCAAAGTCGGGATCGATGAATGTTGCGCTGCACCCTGTCGGGTCCACCGAGCATTCGATGCGTTGCCACGGATCGTCAATAAGCTCAGCTAGGTCTTCATTTGGGTCTATTTGAGGCCGGATTCGTACAATGTCAATGTGGGTGATTATCTTACGGGTGTCACTGGGCTGATAACACTCTCCTCCACACAAGCTAGCGGTGCGCTCCACCCCCAGAGCATCGATGGTGCTTTCGGGGCAGCCCTTTTTCTGTTCTAGCGAACCCACCGCTCGGACGTTGAAGACGGGCGATTCCGTGAGTTCCACCGCTGATCCCATTGGGTAGCGATTTTTTTCAGTGATCAAGTCGAACCAAAGCAGAATGCGAGGGCCGCTGGTCCCGTAGACTTCTTTTTTCTCAAGAGCATTCCAGATGTCGTCTCGGCTTCGCCCGTCTGCGTGGACAGCCACCAGACCGCCCGTGTAGAGGTAGGATCGCGTGCGCTCTGACTCATAGAGCTGAAGTCCGGACAGTTTTTGAGCGGCCTCATCGTAGGTTCGAGAATGGCTGATAGGCGCCTCTTTTGAGCCACTGAGAAATGATCCAACGATGTTTCCGCCGCTCGGTCGGATACGAGGAGGCGATTCGGACAGTTCTCGATTTTCCTTGTAACCTGTGCCCGGACGAGCGCTGTGGATATCGCTTGATGCGATGAATCCCATTCGAAAACGCTTTGGATCGCTTTTGGCTTCGTCAAACTGGCCGATGGCGGTGATGTACTGAGCCGAGCCGCCGGGGCGATAGTTAAAGGCAGGCTGATCGCAGTCTTTGCATTGTCCAGCATCGATGAGTTCAGATCCTGTCACGCCTGGGACAGTCACATGGGATGAAACGCCAGCCTCCGCCGCGTTCTGCCGAGCGATCTGAGCTCGCTCGGCACACGTGTCTTCGCTTTCGCCTTCGGCCAAGCATCTCCTCTCAATGATTCGCCCGGCGTGCCAGCACGCCGGCATATAGTTGGGACGAGGCTTTGGGCAGGAGAGGGAGCCGTCTTCTTCGGCCTCAAGACTTCGCCAGCTTCGATAGACTTCGGAGTCGCCATGCCCCGAGTACAGCTCGATCAGTGTCTGCCGATTGGGGTCATGCATTGAGGATTGCAATTGTTTGTCCCAGGTGGCCAAGGGGGGTGTGTAGATCCCCCAAGCGGTCCCGTGTGGGATGACAATGGAGTCAAATCCCCAGTCATCGAGTTTCTCAAAGAGGACGGCCGGGTTTCTTGCGATTTCTCGGCAATTTTCAGGAAGGTCTCGTACGGGTCCATCATCGCATACTTCAGTTTCTGAAATGGCCGTCCAACGAGCAGCAAGGTCTCGTAATCGCGATCCGCCTAAGGCGAGAACTCCACGCGCCAGTGTAGGGGGAGGGTTCGCTGCAACGCCCCCCTGAGTGGCCGCAATGGGACGTGTGGGGATATTCGCGTCGTCGGTGTAGCGAAGAATAATATTTTTGTGGCCATAGTGGTTATCGGGTGTGGAGCCCGCTTGAGTCCATTCCCATCCAAGAAAAGAGACCAGGTCTGGATTGCGAGGGTCGCCCGCTTGCTCATTGCATTGGCGGATCGCCTCGATGGTATTTGCCCAGTCGGCTGACGTGATGTTGGCGGCGTGATCGTTGATGGACCAAAAGTCAAGAGCGGCACAATGCCTGGCGAAATCACATGCATCGGCGGGCGGAGCCGCTCCCGCTCCGCCCAGTAGGGGCATATTGAGCATAAATGCATCGAAGGAGATGGTCGTATGAGCATGTAGGTCGCCAAATAGGATTTGGCGGGTGGGCGAGCCAGGGCTTAGGTCAGAAGCGGCCTGGGCTTGAGCGAGAGCCGCTTTTTCAACGGCTACCGTAGGCCGGGATTTTTCGACGGGTCGGAAAATTTCGCTGTCAAAGCGGCCGAAGGCACCGCGCCCAAGGCTCCATACAAGGAGCAAGCCTATGAAGATGACCGCTCCCGCGAGGATGGCGACTTTTCGCATCTGAGTCTCCTAGCTTGAAAATGATTTGAAATGATCTCAAGTGCATTTTTAAACGATATGACGGGGAGTAGATTTCTCGCTGGGCCCCCCAGTGTTCTGTACTCTAGGGCTTCGTGATCAGTTGCTTTAAGGGAATATATGGAATTCGTGATCAGTTACGACATGCGCGCCCCCGGTTTTGGAGCCCCTGTGAGCGATTTATATTCAGCGGCCCTGGATCAATGTGCATGGGCGGATGAAATCGGCTTTGATTGCGTAGGTTTTGGCGAGCATCACGGAGCCGAGGACGGCTACTTGCCTTCTCCGATTGCGATGGCAGGGGCCATCGCCGGTAGGACACGCAGAATAAAGATTCGTCCAAATGTACTTTTGGCGCCTCTTTACGACCCGATCAAATTAGCTGAGGACTTAGCGGTTCTTCAATACTTGTCCCAGGGTCGTCTTGAGGTGGTGATCGGAGCTGGGTATCGCCCGAGCGAATTTGAGATGTTCGGCCAACGTCGAGAGGACCGAAAAGCGCGTTATTTGCAAGCTTTTGAAACTTTGAGGCGGGCTTGGACCGGAGAAGTTTTTGAGTATGAAGGTCGCTCGATTCGCGTGACTCCCGTTCCAGACCCTCCCCCGCCTCTTTTGCTCGGGGGGGTTCACAAGGCTGTTGCTCGCCGCGCTGCCCACGTGGCCGATGGCTACTACCCTCCAAACGGCGAGAATTGGGATATCTATCGAGCTGAATGCATTCGGCTGGGGCAGCCGGATCCGGGAGTCTGTAAACGTTTGGGCCCCATCTTTACTCACGTGACCCGGACGCCCGACAAGGACTGGGAGCGCATTGCCCCCCATGCTGCTCATTGCGTTCGCTCCTACAGTGAATGGACGGTTGAAGCATATGGTCGAGCCGCTGGGCCCTTCGCGCGAGGTGTCGATCTGAACGAATTAAGAGAGAGCGGGGTTTATCAAGTGCTGGGACCGGAGGAGGCCGTTGAGATGATTCAAGGGCTCGGTCGTGATCGCACGTTTATTCTTACGCCTCTTCTGGGCGGGCTTGATCCAACCTTGTCTTGGGAAAGTCTCAGACTCTTTGAGAGTGACGTCTGGCCTTACGTGTCTGGTTTGAAAGGTGCGTAAAGCCCGCTTTTATCGCGATGATCTCTTTGAAAAGATTAAGATTCAACGAGCTGTTCGCTGAATCTGAGGTTTACGAACCCAAAAGCGTTGATGCCATGCCCTGGAAGCGGGTGGGCAATACCGAGATGAGAAGGCTCCGGTCGTTTCGACTCAGGACCCCGAATAGGCGGAGCGCCGCCAGCCACGCTAACCCTCCGATTCCTCCGGCGATGAGGAAATGGACGGCGGTGTCGAGCCACCAGAGGAGGAGGCTCACGCAAAGGCCCGCGGCCAAGAATCGAAATGTGCTCTCCCAAGGATATCGGATCTTGAACTCTCTTCTGAGAAAGATGAAGACAATCAGGCTCTTAATCAGTTCGCTGATCGCCGTCGAGAAGGCCATGCCGGCTGCGCCATATTCCGTAGCCATGGGAATGCCGAGGCCTATGTTCACGAGCACAGCGACCTTTGAATAAACCAAGAGTTTAGGCCGTTGCAGCGCTTGGGCTACGAGTCCGATAGGCATGCTGAACAAAGCCATGTACGCAAGTAAGAAAACGATCGGAAGATAGGACTCGCCGTATTCAGGCTTGAACACCCACACGATGGCTTGATAACCAAGAGGCAGAAAGAAAACAAGGAAACTGGTCGAGACGATTCGGTTAATCGCAAAAAGGAAAAAGAACATGCGATTCACTTCGTCGATGGTTCCGTTTTGTTCGTGCCGTGTAAAAAAAGTCACCGTCGCAAGGGGCCGGAACAGATCTAAGGGCATCAGTGTCCGCAATCTCTCCGTGATAAAAACGGCAAACGAATAGATTGCGACTTGAGGCGTAGCCGCGAACGCGGCGACGATGAAGCGGCTTGTGTTGACGGAGAGCAAGCTGTTACCAACGTCGTCTACGAAGGACGTTCTTCGGTAGTGTTTTTCGCCTGAGTCTTCGAGATGAGGCTTCTTGAAATCTTTCCAACTTGGAGGCCCAATGTAATAGGTCGTGACGGCCAGATTGAAGACAAGATAGATCGAGTTTCCGACAAGCTGAACCGTGGCAAAAAAGGAGAGATCTTTTTTTAAGTAAATACCAAGAAGTACGCCGCCCACGGTTACAAACTGGCTAATGAGGCTTCCGATAAAGACTTCTCGTTGCCTGAATCCCACGTTGAGGCCGATGGTGAGGTATTGGCAGGCAGAGAGAATCGGAAAACCGGCCAAGAGAATCATAAAGACGTTTTTGTTGCCTTGCAGTCCGATTCTTTCCGCAAAGACCGGAAAAGTGAAATAGAGACTCAAGCTGATGAGAATGACCCAAAGAACTCTCCGGATGACAACGGCCCACAGAAAACGACTCTGGTCGTATTTGTTCTCGATTGCAGGTAAGAAGCGAAGTAAGGAGTGTCGGAAGCCAAAAGATGTAAAAATGATGATGGGAGCTGAAAATCCCAGCATGACTGTCCAAATGCCGAATTGATCCGGGGGTAGATAGCGAACAAGAAGTAACATTCCGAGCAGGGAAAGAAGGATTTGCAGTGCACCCGAAAGCGCAGCAAAAGGAAGGGCGCCTTGGGCGTTTTCCTTTAGAGCCGATTGATCTCGATCGCTCGGTTGAGTCACTCCCTAGAGCTCCACTAGTTTTCCCAGCATCGCATCGTGATCTCCATGTTCTTTACACCTGTCGGGAGACTCTCGATGTCAATCCAAACCTGTGACTGCGCGGAGATATAAGGCTGCTCTAGGTCGCTTACTTTAAGCTTGAGGACCGTTTGGGACCCCGGAATCTTCTCGGCTCTCTTGTTTATACGCGCCCCCCCTTTGAATTGGTTTTTTCCATAGAAGAGATTCCACCGACCTTCGGGTTGACGATTTGATCCGTGAGTGCTCATGAGTACTTCTGTGCACGTGGACCTGCGGAGTAGGGTCCCCAGAGAATATTTTTGAGTCCGCGGTTCTGAGATGTTCGCGCTCAGGTCGCGGAAGGGCATGGAAACGTAGGCATCGTATGCGGGAAGGAGTCGAGAAGCCTGCTTTCCGTTGGCGCCACTGGTATCCATGCCAACTGCCGCTCCTTTTGATGGGAAAAAGTAAAAGTCTTTTTCGCCGTGGTTCGTCTCGCCGCCAAAGCCATTCCCCGTGACGCGAATATGTCGAGCGGCCGGCGAAGAGGTTTTGAGGTATTTCGCTTGCGTTCCTTTCCCGAGCATGAACGCGTGCCAGCGAGGGTCGGCACGGTTGGAGACAAGGGCTGCATCCCACGCGAATGAATAATCGCGCTTTGCATTCGCGTTGACCTCGCAGACGCCTCCGCAGTCTTGGTCGTCGCCACAGGTGAACCCGGCCCGATCGGCTTTCTGCCTTGGCGACAACTGGGTACTGCTATCACATACGCCTGCTCCCACCAGAACTGAGTGGCCTTTATATTTTGAGCTCCCCTTGTAGCCTGGCTCGATGAAGGTTCGGTCCACTTCGCCATGATAGCCTCCGTACATGACGAAATTTCCGCAAGTGTTTCCCTCGACGACTCCGCCGCGGAAGCTGATGGCTGTTGAAGCTTTTTTGTCAGGTTCGCAGTTTTTTGTAAAGCATTGATTCCAGCGAGGCCAGCCGGTTCCCCAGTCCTCATTCGAGCCGATGACGACCCCGAATTTATTTTGGGCGATGTATCCGTCGTATAGAGTGTTGTTAAGGCTTCCCGCGACCCAGAGCCCTGTGCCGATTCCCCTTATGCGCCAACGTTGAAAGTCTTTTGTCCACGTTTGGAAGAGCAGGACTCCTACATTGTCTCGGTCTCCGTCACCGAAAATATAGAGGGATGTCGTATCAGAGCCTTTCACCAAGCCAGGACCAAGCGCTTGCCAGACCACAGCGTAATCGCGATTTAATAACTGATCTTGCACGGGCCAAGTGGGCGCGCATTCTTGACCGTTGTCGCGTTGTCCATATTCAACAATACGAACTTCGCCGCTTCGATGGAGGCCGGAGCCGATCTGAGAAGGACAGATTAAGTTCTCTTTTCCCGCTCTGGATGACCCGTGGAAGTAGCAGTGCAGTCCCACGTCGGTGAAGACTCCGAATTCGCCTTTTTTTTGATTCTCGTCATTGCGGTAGTAGACGTCTAAGTCGTATACCACATGGAGGTTCATGGCGGCGTTTTGTCGCTTACGCCAAGTTGCGATGTGAACCACTGAGGTGGAGTCAGGTGGCGTGGCCCAATCTCCATCGAGCCGGGCTTGGTACTCCGATTCACACTTGGTGATTTGACGCATTTGGCCCGCGCCCGCACCGGATGCGATCAGCGCCTGCTTTTCATTGAGCGAGAAGTTTTTACAAATGGGGTCTTTGAATTCGATAAGGTCGGGCTCCGTACTCTTTTGAATTTTGCTTTTGTTGAGCACATGGGCGAAGAGAGGGTCCGGATAGCCGTCGATGACGCCTTCCCCTTTCTTGCTGTTTGTAATGGGCCAGAAAGCGTGACAAACCGAATAGGGCCATGCTTTCCCTCCGGCCCCTTTGGCTCCCGCATTGTGAAACATAGAAAAATCGACAGGATCTTCAGCGGTTCCTAAGCTGCCTTTGATCAAGACTCGTCTCTTCGGGCTCTTGGTAGAACCTCCGGCGAGACTTTCGTTTAGGGCCGCTTGCATGGCGCGGCATGCCTTGTGTCCGGGCATCCCTGTTACGTCGACGACAGTGTCAAAAGAGAGGCTTCCGAGGGCGGAGGAGGGCAGGCTTAGGAGAAGTCCCATCGCAAGCCCAAGTGCGGTTAAGTAAACCCGAGAGATCATGCTTTGCATGCTTCAGAAGCTAGCAGAACTTTGAGCGTCACTAAACTTGCTGAGTTCACAATGGATCTTTTCAGTGCAGCTCTACGTGATGTCTTGGGTTTCTAAAGGTCCTTTTGTTATTCCACCCTTTGGGTCTATGGGTTGAGCTCAAGCTTTGTGAGTCCGCGTAAAATAGGGTTTTCTCGATACTTCGGATTCTCGTCGGCGAGTGATAGATGGGGAAAGCGTTGGGTGAGGGCTCGTAGGACGACCTCCGTCTCAAGTCGCGCTAGAGGGGCGCCGAGACAGAAGTGGGTGGAGAAGCCAAAGCCCAGATGTGGATTGGGGTGTCGGTCAAGACAAAGCCGACCAGGATCTTCAAAAATGGCTGGGTCACGGTTGGCTGCACCTATGCTGGCGACAACAAGCGCGCCTTTTGGGATGACTTTCTCAGAGATCTCGACGTCTTCACGGGCCACGCGGAGGGTGGCCTGAACAGGACCGTCAAAACGAAGAAGTTCTTCGACGGCCGAGTTCATCATTTGGGGCTCGCGGCAAAGTCTCTCCCATGCGCTTGGCTCACGCAGTAGGTTAAGTACGCCGTTGCCAATGAGATGGGTGGTTGTCTCATGTCCGGCGATGAGAAGCAGGTTGCTCGTGGCCAGCAACTCTAGATCAGTGAGGGCATCTTTTTCTTCCTGAGCTTCGAGCATCGCGCTGATAAGATCATCTCGGGGCTCTTTTCGCCGTTCTTCTATAATTTTGGATAGGTACGCGAATAGGTGTTGGCCTGCTTCGGTAGCGGCTTTCCGATGCTTAGCGTCGGGGCTTCCAAGGGCTTGGATGAGCGCACTTGACCAATTTCGGAACTGGCGATGGTCTCGGGCGGGGACACCTAAGAGTTCAGCGATTACGACAGCGGGGAGAGGCTCGGCGACTTCATGAATGAGGTCAAAGCTGCGATTCGATTTGAGGTCGTCGAGGAGGTTTTCTGTGATGCTTTCAATATGGCCCCTGAGTGCTTCAATTCTTTTAGGGGTGAAGGCTTTGTTGACCAGTTTTCGGATGCGCGTGTGATCCGGAGGATCCAGGGTCAGCAAATTGCGAAGCCCCTCCGCACTTTGTCGTAGGAAGTCCGGCAAGCGGTCTAGATTGTTTCGAATGAGTGGTGAATTCATGCGGTCGGCCGAGAAGCGCCGGTCGCTTAAAACTAGGTGGACGTCATCGTAGCGGGTGAGGAGCCACGCGCTGGAGCCTGCATTCTCCGGCATGGGGATGGGAAGGGCGGGACGTACGGTGCGCAGAAGGTCGTAGATGGGATACGGATTTTCGAGGGATCCCGCGCTTCGCAAGGGCAACATGATGTCCAGGGGACCTTCATCGGGGTCGACTTGAGTCACTTTTGGGGGCGTTGCGGCGGGGAAAGCCATATGTTCCTTTGAGGATCGATGTTCTTAGGCCTGTTTTTTTCTCAAGTTTCCATAAGGTAAGTCTCTACAAGAAACATGCAAGGAATTAGAATGTTCTCCAGTGCAACCGCAGGTCGCTTTCATGATTCGTAATTATCGCCTATTCAGAGCACTGCGGGTCCTGCTTGCCCTCGGACGGATTTTTCCTCGTTATCTTTTTCTGATTTGGGCCGAACATCTCGGATTTTCCAATTCACAGTCCAGATGGGATCGAGTTCATCTGTCGGCCGCACAAGAAATTCGACGACTTGCGAATTCACTCGCAGGTGGCTTTGTGAAAGCCGCGCAGATCGCCGGAGCCCGGGCGGATGTATTGCCCGCTCCGTTTATCGACGAACTCAGCGAGTTTCATGACGATGTGACGCCGCGTCCATTTTTAACATTAAAGAAACAGGTGGAGGGCGATCTCGGGCAATCGATTGAGGATGTTTTTTGCTCATTTGAGATGGATCCTATTGGGGCCGCTTCGCTCGCTCAAGTCCACCGGGCTCAGCTTCATAATGGGGCCTGGGTGGCCGTCAAAATTCAATACCCCGAGATTCGAACCGTCATGCCTTTGGATCTCAGCTCGATTCGCGGGGTTGCGAAAATTATTCATGTCATTCAGCGCCGGGTCGACGTGAGGAGCCTTGTGGTGGAGGTCACTCGATTCATCGAGATGGAGTTGGATTTTTTTCTCGAAGTCAGGTCGACCCAGCGGTTGGGTAAAATTCTGTCGAAGGATAAGAACTGCCAAGTGCCTCATGTTTATGAAGAATTTTGCGGCGACCGGCTGATCGTACTGGAATTCCTGGATGGAATTCAGATTACACATAGTCAGAAATGGCGTGCTGCGGGGCATACGGTGTCGGACATCGCAAGGAGGGTGGGCGACCTCTACGGAGCCATGATCTTTGAGTATGGTTTTTTTCATGGCGATCCTCATCCGGGCAATTTGTTAGTCATGCCGGATGGTCGAATTGGCTTACTCGATTTTGGATTGTGTAAGGAACTTCCCAAAGGCTTTGCGCGGAATGTGGCTGAGATGTTTATTTCCGCGATGATTGGTGATGCCGACGCTTCCCTTGAGGCCGCTCAAGCATTGGGTTTTGATGCGACGGCTATCCGAGCGGATCATCTTCGCTCGCTGGTTTTGATGATGATCGGTGACTCCGATAACGATCAACGGCTGATCGAATTGCTGGGTGAGAGTCATGTGCGTAAGGTCCCGGAGGATTTTGCGCTCGTGTTGCGGACTTTGGTGCTCCTCAACGGTCTCTCTCATCAACTCGCGCCGGGTCGTCGGCTTGTTCAAGCTGAGCTGATTCAGCATCTCGCGATAGGAGCTTCTCAATCTGACGAGTGAGTGAGCGCTCGTAACAATTTTGACCAGAGGTTCAATCGGTTGAGCCCGAGGCGACTTTTTCAACTATTGCGGGGTCGTATTTTCTCAAATCCGGCATTCGGACCGTGATCCACCCAAGAACGCCAAGGCAGACTAGACCGCCTGAAACCACTGAAAATGTGGCACTTGTGAGAGAGGCGAGGAATCCAGATTCTGCATCGCCTAATTCGTTGGACGCACCGATGAAAATGAAGTTGACCGCACTCACTCGGCCCCGAAGCGCGTCGGGCGTGGATAGCTGGAGAATGACCGACCGAGCTGTCATGCTGACTTGGTCAGCCATCCCGGCCACGATAAACGCGAGCATGGACAGAGGCATGGATCGAGAGAGTCCGAAAGTAATCGTGGCGATTCCGAAAACGAGAACGGCGACGAGAAGGGCTTGCCCTGGTCGCTTGAACGGTTTTATGACCATAAGCAAGAGGGCCATGCTGAAGGTTCCCATGCCGAGGGCGGCCCGAAGGAGCCCGTAGCCTTCGGGGCCGACTTCAAGAATTTCATGAGCGTAGACTGGTAGCAACGCGGTGGCTCCTGCGAAGATGACCGCCAGCATGTCGAGAGTGACGGATCCCAGGATAGCTTGATTGTGCTTAACGAATGAGATGCCTTCGCGGATCGCTTTCCACGAGATGTCGCCTTTTTCTTTTTTGAGGGTCGGGGTCTTGAGGTAAAAAAGGAGTCCGATCGTGAAGGCATAGAAAAGAGTCGCCAGTGCATAGGGGGCTTCGAATCCGTATTCGGCGACCAGAAATCCCATCGTAATCGGGCCCGTGATGAAAGCCATTTGAATCACGCTGGAGGCGACCACGGAAGCATTTTGAAAGATCCGGCGAGGCACTAAATTGGGGAGAAGGGCGCTGCCTGCAGGTCGAGATATGGCGTTAATCGTTGCAAGTCCGAAGGCGGTGATCATGAGGCCTTCGACGGATTCGGGCTGGGCGGCTCCGAGGTAGGTGAGGAAGCCGGCCCCGATCAGCGAGCCGCAGGCTGTCAGAATGAGAAGCGTGCGGCGGTCAAAGCGATCTGCAAATGCACCCCCTAAAAGTGAGACCGGAATGACGGGGAGAAACTCTACGAGTCCGAGAATGCCGAGGGCCGCATAGGAATCCGTGATTGCAAAAAGGTGATAGGCGAGCATGGCCGCTATCAACGCTCGTGCAAAGAGCATGGTGAAGCGAGCTAAGAGAAAGACCCGCACTGCAGGCAGCGCAAGCACCTGCAGTGTGGGGTGGATTGGTTTCGTCACCCTGTCTCGATAGCACAGGGAGTTCCCGAATCCTCAGGGATTGCGATGGGAACCTTTCTTTTGCGCTTATTGTTGAGGCGTCTCAAGCAAACAGGTCGGCCTAGGGAAGGCTGGCCGGACAGTCGACAGGCGGTTTTCGTCCCCGTCGATGTTGCTTGATGCGATTGAGCCTTCTGGCCTTTCCTCGATTTGTGGCGACCTGACTCGACTCTTCGGAAGAAGAATCCAACGAAACACATGGGCCCGTTTCGGGGGGACTGACGGGGGAGTGTGTGATGTCGCTGGGTTCCGTGGGCGACTCGACAAAGGGATCAAAGGTCTGATTCCCGCCGACAATACGATCGAAGCTGAAGTTGGATTCGGCCACAATTTCATCAAATTCTAGTCCGCCAAACCATGACCTTGCTGCGGCCCGGGTGAGCCTTTCCGACGGGTTCCGGGTGTCACTGGAAAGATCCCAGAACATGATTCCTCTCAGGCCCATATGCTGCGCCCACTCAGATTTGAAGGCCACGGTACCGGGGCTTTCAAAAGAGCTGAAGATGCCGAGATTGGCACTGTAGAGGTATGCGGCTCCTGCTTGGTCGTCCCAATAGAGTTCCCAGTCGCCTGCTCCTTCAAGCCATTGGTTGGCCAGGTCCTTGTAGTCGTACATTCCGGGTTGATCAAAGAAGCTCCCTGGAGCCGCATTTGAACTCGGCTGTCCGTAGCCTCCGTTTCCGCCGTCTGCGACGCCGGCCCATGCTCGAGTGTAGATGGGCGATCCCAGCACAATTTTGCTGGCCGGGACTCCCGCCTCGAGGTACAGGTCGATAGACGTTCGAATGTCATACCCGTTTGCGTCGGCTTGAAAAGCCGCTTGATGGCCGGTTGTATTTTCCCAAGTGCCATGAAAGTCGTACGTCATGACATTGTAAAAATCCACAGAGGGCGTGAGGCCAGGCAGATTGAAATTAGCGATCTTGTCGTAACCGCCAGGCGAGGCCACAGAGATCTCGTAGACGCGTCCTCTCTCTTCTCCTAGCGCATCGATTTTCGTTCTGACCTCGGCGAGAAAGAGAGCGTAGTGGGTGCCATCGTTGGGGCTGGACCCGTTACTCGCAAGTCCGCCTCCGCCGGGATATTCCCAGTCGAAGTCCACACCGTCAAACATTTCATATTGTCTGAGAAAGTCGATCACTGCGTCGCTTGCTGTCTCGCGCCCTTCGGGCGTAGATAGAACAGAGCTAAAATGGGTTGAGAGTGTCCATCCGCCCACCGCAATGCTGAACCTCAGATGCGGATAGAGTGCTTTAAGCTCGGTGATTTGTCCGAAGTTTCCAGAGGTGGCCGCAGTCGCCCCAGACACCGACTGGTCTCCGGTGAAAACGCGGTCCGTGGCCGCCCAAGGATCGAACAGAGTAATTTGTCCTGAGGCTGAAAGGTCGACAAAGGCGTAAATTACGTGGGTGAGTTCGTCGCCTGGAATGTCGGCGATGAAGTAGTCTCGCCCATAGATTCCCCATTCCGGGTAGTAAGCCGCGAGGATCGGTTTTGAGTCGTTCGAAGACACCGACCCTTGAGGATTGGGCGAACCGGTTTCTTGCACCGGCGATTCGGTGGGATTCGTAGCTGGAGGCGGAGTTGTGTTCGCCGTTTCAGTTGGGGGCGACGTTTCTGTTGGAGACGTTTCAGCAGGGGTGGAGTTTGGATCCGAAGGTGAACTGTCAGGAGAAGAGGGGGCTTCGGGGGGTGGATTAGAGGCACCATCCGATGGGGGCTCCGGGGATGGCACTACCATGGCGATCTCGCTCGAGTCTGTAGATCGATTCACGCAGAAGCCAAAATTGGCGGACCCGTGAGGCGGAAGGGTTTGATTCCACGCGGCGCCTCGGACGGTATAGGTGGAAGTGGAACCCGTGAGATTTTGAATCTGACTGATCTCGGAATCCCACGAGGAGACCATTTCACCAGAGATTTGAAGTTGAGTCTCCCAAACCACCTCGGAATGGCTGTGGTTGGTGACGGTCCCGTCGGCGCAGTACCCCGCTCCCCAATCCGATGAAGACGTGAGAGAGACATGAAGGTCGGATACGCCGTCCTCAGGCATAGGCATAGGCATAGGCATCGGCATGGACGGCATGTCCATCGAGTCGGATTCGGATGAATCGGAGGGTGCGCTGACCTGTGGAGTCTCTATGAAGCTCGGGTTTTGGTCCGCAAACGATGAGAATTGGATGTCACTGCACCCGTAGAAGGCTTCGAGACTGTCACTCCTCTGCCACACAAGATAAAGGATATGACGCCCTGGC
The DNA here is from genome assembly GCA_002691205.1 of Deltaproteobacteria bacterium. Taxonomy (GTDB): domain Bacteria; phylum Myxococcota_A; class UBA9160; order UBA9160; family UBA4427; genus MED660. The sequence continues at coordinate 120,684 of NZHD01000116.1, read as the reverse complement.
CGTTCGGGTAGATCCATCTCAAAGCCAAAGTCGTTTCCTTCACTCGCCATGCGGTCGTAGGAAATGGGCCCAGAATCATGAACTAATTCGAGGTCTTCCCATGCGAGAGACTCCGTTTCTGGATCAAAGCCCTCTCGGGTGAGATAAAACCGAAAATATTCCGTGGCATGCGGAGCATGGGGAATAAAGCTCATGTCGTATGCGCCCTGAGCATTGGGTTCAAGAGTGGTGACGGGCCAATCGCCCGGAGTGTTGAGGGCACCGTATTTAGAGCGTCCCGCACTGCAGAGCTCGCCATCGGGAATTCGCGGTTGGTGGACACCGCCAGCGTTGCCGATGTTGATCTCCATCCAGTCGTAGAGCGCTTGAGGGTTTTCCGCCCAAGCTTGCGCGCACATTTCGCTGTCTATATCGAGAAAGCGGCATACATAGGAGCGCGTCGCGGGGAAGTCCAAGCCTCCATGTGCTGAGCCCACAGAAGGCGCAAACAGTGAAACGAGAGTAGATCCCACTATAAAGAGGAGGGCTCGCCAGACCAATCGATTGGCCTTCGAGGTGAGAGGCGCGAGCGTCATTTTTGCGACTGAAAACATGATAAAAGGGCTCCTTTTTTATCCGCTGTTGAAGCCATTCCTCTGCGCGAGGATAGCTTCGTCAAGAGGAGGTGGGGGCTTATTTACGGGAGCCAGTGAACAGGGCCTCTCTTGATACATCGGTGACATCCGTCACACACTGAGCTCTTCCCCTGTTTAAAATGCTTTGACGTCATTTTTTTTGATTTTGTCACATGCCTTTACGGGATCAGCCGCCCTTGAGGCAGAATTTTTTTACGAAGAGAGCGAGGGATGGCCTTTAAAAAAAGGAGAGAGTCATCATTTTTCAGATCGGATCCAGAGTCTGTAATCACTTTCTCCCCTTTTGCGCAATAGAAAGATAGGCTGTTTGTTCGCTTTTATATCTGTTCAAAGAAGACAAGCCCCTCGACCCAAGTTTTCTTGGCCCTATTATCCTGTCTCGGCTTAATGAAGGAACTTTAAATTTCGTGATCAACTTTATTCGGGAGAAATAAAAATGGCGCTACGTGTCATCCAGTGGAGCACAGGGAACGTGGGGCATTACAGCTTAAGGTCGATCATTCATCACCCGGAATTGGAACTGGTTGGTCTTTGGGTGCACGGTGAAGCGAAAGAGGGACGTGATGCCGGCGAACTTTGTGGATTAAGCAAAGTGGGAATTCAGGCCACACGAGATGCCGACGCCTTGTTGGCTCTCGAGGCGGATTGCGTCGTGTACACCGCGACGGCGGATCTGCGGCCCATTGAAGCCATCGATGATATCTGTCGGATTCTCCGCTCGGGGAAAAATGTTATTTCGAGTTCTGTTGTGAGTCTCGTTCACCCCACGCACTTGGGGCCCGATTTGCATCAACGAATTGTCGAAGCCTGTGAAATAGGTGGCGTAAGTTTTCTGACGAGTGGGATTGATCCGGGCTTTGCGAATGATTGGTTGCCCTTGAGCTTGAGCGGTTTGAGCGAGAAGTGGACTCAGATTCGGATTCGAGAGGTCGTCAATTATGCCACCTACGATCAACCCGAGGTCGTGCTCGGGACCATGGGATTTGGCAAAGAGCTGGATGATATTCCGATTTTGTTGGTCCCAGGAGCTTTGGTTGGAGGCTGGGGCGGAACCATCCGAGTGATGGCCGAGGGGCTTGGGCTTGAGCTTGATGAGATCACGCAAGATTTTGAGTGCTTGCCCGCAGAAGAAGATTTTGAAACACCGATGGGGGTGATTCGAAAGGGGACACGTGCGGCGATTCGCTTTGAAGTGTGTGGGATTGTTGGAGGAGAACCTCGATTGGTTGTGGAACATGTGACTCGCATGCACGATGATTTAGGTCCTGATTGGCCCAAGAGCGACGGGGGCTACGAAATCATTATCGAAGGCGTGCCCCGCATGGTGTGTCGATTGGACATGGAAGATGAACACGGCGATCACGCGGTCGGAGGCGTTATCCTGACGGCCACGCGCATTGTCAATATGATTCCGCATTTAGTGGCCGCTCAGACGGGCGCCCTTACAGCGCTTGATTTGCCGTTGGTGACAGGCCGAGGTTTGGTGGACTCTAAGACTCCGGCTTAATCAGTTTTTTATTTGGACTTGTTTTAAGGCGCAAGAGTGTTCTTCATCTTAGATCAAGAGGGTGGGGTCGAGGGGCAGGGTGAGTCGGTCTGAATCGAGATATATTCCGCGTGCATCGCTTCGGGTCTTAACCTCTCTCCCCGAATCTGAATTAAGCCGTCTTCGCGAGGCATGTCCTGAGCTTCGACTGCGGGTGATTCCGGCGAGGGGTCGATTGCCGTTGCGGGCACGGGGTGAGATTCTTTTGATTCCGCCATGGGATACGGGCAATCTTGAGAAGGTTCTAAAACGCGGCGTTCGTTGGGTTCATACAATTGGGACTGGGGTGGAGCGATTTCCACTTCACTTGCTTAAAGATCAGATATTAACTTGCTCTCGAGGGGCGAGTGGGATCCCCATCTCAGAATGGGCTTTTGCGGCGATGCTCGCTTTTGAAAAAAAGCTCCCTGAGAGTTGGGTAAGGGAGTCTCCAGACACGTGGAACGGCGGCGATCTGGGTGGTCTGCATGGACGGCGCCTGGGGATCGTCGGCCTTGGCGGGATCGGAGTGGCGGCGGCTCGGTTAGGGCTGGCCTTTGGGATGAAGGTTCGAGCCTTGCGACGTTCAGACGCGCCGAGTCCGGTAGAGGGCGTTGAGTGCGTTAATACTCTGGGCGAAATTTTAGCCAATTCGGACCATCTTCTTCTTGCTCTTCCGTTAACCCATGACAGCCTTCATATCTTAAATATTGAGAGTTTGGCCATGATTCCTCCTGGTCAAGGGCTTCATCTAATGAACGTGGCTCGAGGAGGACTGATTGATCAGGGTGCGCTGCGGATCGCCTTAGAGGACGGCCGGATTGCTCGAGCATCACTCGATGTGGCTGATCCAGAGCCTTTACCGGAGGGGCACTGGTTGTTTACGCATCCGGGCGTGCGTCTTTCTCCGCACATTTCGTGGAGTATGCCGGGCGCATTTGATCTTCTGATGAAGACCTTTATTGACAACGTAGGCCGTTATCGTCGAGGCGAACCGCTTGAGGGCGAAGTGAAGCCGTCCTTAGGATACTAAGTACGTGTCCTCAGCGTCTTTATCTCTTTCAGTTGGCATCGAGAAAAGCTGACTTTTCCCGTGGGCTTTTCGGGTCTAGACTTGGGACGGTAGAGGTTTGTGAAGGTGATCGAGAAAGGCTTTTGCTTGATCCGGGGCGGCTTCGGGTTTGCTCTGTCTGGAATGAGAACAACCTCAAACTTTCACCGTTGGCCCACTCAATAAGGAAATCATAAAGATGTCCCAGGACTGCATGCGACTTATTCTTATCGTTCTCGCGCTCGCCGTCTCAGCTCTGGGCTGCGGTGAGGTGCCCTCAGTCTCTCATGCGAAGGAGGTTGAACATGGAGTCGTTACAGATGCGACGCCTAAAACCTCAACAACGTATGCGAGTGAAATCCAACCTTTGTTTGACAATCGATGCATTGCCTGTCACGGATGTATCGGCTCCCCTTGTAATGTGAAGCTGTCGTCTTTCAGAGGCGTCGAGCGAGGAGGCTTTGGCAAAAATCCCTATTCGTTGCACTTCGATGATTATCCTCGAACAGGGATGGACGTTCATGCCACAACGGAGGGCTGGCGCGAAGAGGGTTTTTACCCGGTGGTTTCTCGCGGAGGGAGTTCATCGGAAAACCAAGCGGCATCGATGATTTCACAATTAGTCACGGTAGGGCATCAGAATAACCAACCGGGCTTTTCGCGAAAAGCACTGATGTCGACGTACACCCATCGTTACAAGCACTCTTGTCCAAGTACAGCCGACGCGCTTGCCTCTCATCTCTCGGCGAATCCAGCTGGAGGAATGCCATACGGGCTTCCGGCGCTTGACGAGGAGCAGTTAGGTCAGATTGAGAAATGGGTTTCGGCGGGTTCACCTGGGCCCACCGAAGCGGATCTTGCGAAGGCTTCGGCGCTGGCTAACCCAGAGATCGTCGCACGCTGGGAGGCTTTTCTGAATCAGCCGGATGCGCAACACCAATTGGTTTCTCGATATATTTTTGATCACGTGTACCTGTCGACGCTCGCGCTCGATGAAAGTCCAGGAGAAGTCTTTAAGCTTGTGCGGTCAAAGACAGCCGGGAACTCAATTGAAGATGTGGCTGCGGGTAAACCTACGCCGGAAGTCGTCGTCATCGATGCGCCTCATCCCTATGACAACCCCATGGTCTACGCAGGCGTGGATCAGTTCTATTATCGGCTTCAGAAGATGACCTCTCGACCGGTTCAGAAGAATCATTTTGTTTGGCAGCTTGGCCAGAACGATATTTCTCATTTGGAATCAGTCTTTTTTGACAGGAAGTGGGCTAAAGCAGAAGGGTTTGAGGCGCCGTGGGACGTGGGGAACCCGTTCATCATGTATCAGGCGATTCCAGCGAAATCTCGTTACCTCTTCCTGATTGAGAACTCGGCGATTATTGTGGGCGGTATTACTTCCGGCCCAGTTTGTTTGGGGCAGGCGGCCACGTACGCTGTGAAGGACCAGTTCTGGGTCTATTTCATGGATCCTGACCATGATGTGTCAGTGCTTGATCCGCAGTTGGGGCTTGGCGATTGGGAAGCGCTCATGGACCGGTCCCCAGTCGGGAATGAGAAATACGATGTGGCTTATGGAAAAGCCGTAGAGCGGCTTTTCCCGGAGGGCTACACGATTGATGCTCTGTGGGACGGAAACAAGACCAATCGAAATGCTTGGCTCACCATTCTTCGCCACGAAAGCAATACATGGGTCATGACCGGAAGGCAGGGGGGAATTCCTCGGAGTCAGTGGGTGATGGGCTTCAGCGGTTTCGAGCGCATTTATTACGACACCGTGGCTCACTTCGAATACTGGGGAGGAGATGCAGGAAAGCTTGANACCGTCGGTTTCTTTAATTTNTTGCGACAGGAGTTCGAAGATGACTTNCTCTTGTTTCTNCCCNAAGANGTNCGNGANAAAATCCGTGAACGCTGGAGCAAAGGCGTTGGTGATGTGGGANTGCATTTGACGAGNTTCGCNGCTGAAGATCAGCCGTCTGCCATCAAGAATAATGATCCCGCGCATCCGTTGGTAGGAATTGTGAGCAACATCGAGGCTCACATGGGTTCTGCGATCACTGGTCCCATCGATCACTTGAATCCTTGGGTGAAGAAGGCTTATCCATTTGAGAAGGGCGTTTCGAGCTTCGATGAGTGGGTTGAAGCCATCTCTACAATGACCGTGACCACCGACTATAAGTTTCCGCGTTACATGCCAAGCATGATTGTGATGAAGGTCAATCAGGGTGAAGAGTCTCGGCTTTACACTTTGGTTGTTAATCGTGTGTATGAAACTCAATATACAATTCTTTTTCAAAATGGAGTGGAGCTTCCTGATCTCTATACGTTGAGCGTTTACCCGGACGTGGTGGGTGGTTTCCCAAATCTGTTCATGGAAATCGACGTGGAGCAGACTCCCGCATTCATTCAGCAGTTACGCGACGTGGAGTCTCTGGCTGATTTCCTCGAATTTCGAGATCGTTATGCGGTTTTACGTAATCAGCGCAACTTCTGGTCAGCTTATGATTGGTTTAACGACTGGAATTTTACGAATCGTAAACAAGACGCGGGTGTGTTCGATCTTTCCTATTACGACCTCTTTGACTCTGTGTATTGATTGTCTCAGGTCGTTTTTCTTAGGAAAGCGTAAGGAAGAGAACTGAAGTCGCGGTGGCACCCGAGAGAAGGGTCTCAGGTGTCGATCTGGGTGCGCTCAGGAGGCATGTGTGTTTGCACAGCAAGAGCGTGTTAAGGGCGGTTGGACTCTTCGGACGATGTTCTTGCCGACATCCAACGGCGCATTACAAAGTATTCGTTGAAGGGCTGATCGTCTGAGATGCGTGGGCCCTCGGCTGGGCCCGTTAGGGTTTCGAGCGCGAGTTCTCGTTCAAGAACTTGTTCTTGAATAAATTGAGAGGGTTCCGTCCCAGGAGGCGCCCATTCCATCAGATCAGCAAGAGCTTCGGGCGGAAGCCGTTCAATGAACTCTTCGGGGGTTGGAACCTCGATGGGTTGCCTAGAAAGAAGGATGTGGAGCCCGAACCCGTGATGGGATTGGTAGATTCGGATGAACGGGAAAGCGTCTGCGGCTGACCTTAAGACGGCGTGGCGGATCTCGGGCTCGACTTGGATCCCGTCAGGAAACCACTGGTGGAGAATTCCATCTGGGGTCATACGACGTTTGGCCAACGTATAAAACTCGTTGGCATAGAGAAGACTCGAGCCGGCCGTTTCAACAGGCGGCGGTGGATCGAGCGTGATGACATCGAATTTTTTTTGGGTTCGTGCAAGAAAACGACGTCCATCATCAATAAAGATATGGGCTTGTGGATTTTTGAGGATGGCGTCGGCGTCATCGTGATAGTATCCGAACGCATCCACCACACCGGGGACCAGTTCGACCGCGGTGGCGTCGATGTTCCAACTCAGCATGGACCTAAAGGTGGTACCCATTCCAAACGCAATAACAAGAGCATTCTCGGGTGGATGACGTACGGTGGCCAGGGGAAGATGAGCCATGATTTTGGTCAAGGGAGTAAGCACGGTCATCCCGTAGCCATTAACCAAGAGGTGTCGGTTGAATCCCTGGCCAAAAGAAATGACGGTTGCCGTATGATCTCGGCGCACGACGGGATTCGGGATATGGCTGCCTTCTTCGAAGCTGTGCCCTCGCCAGCCCATCTGAAAGAACCCGACGCTCAGAAGGATGCCGACGATAGCTGCGCCAATTCGAACACGACTTTGGTGGGTTCGAAATGCGTAGAGAATCAGAAGCCCTGCAAATGGAAGAGTGAGGAGGAGGAGCGCAACTCGTGATCCGAATCCGGGGAGAAGCAGGTAGGCGGCCACAATCGGACCAAGGATTGAGCCCGCAATATTCATCGCGTAGGCGCGACCAGCTTTTTGGGGTGCTCCGCGGCCGTAGTGATCCACGAGCATGGGGGTGAGGTAACCCAGCATCGCACAAAAGGGCGCAATGGAGAGAAGCGAGACGGGAATCATGGCGCCTCTGAGTTCGAGTGTCCCTCCAAAAAAAGCAGCCAAAGGAATGAGCGGCTGGGCAACGGCCCCGAGAAACTTCGGAATCACCATCCCCACAGGCAAGAGGGCTGCCAGGGGCAGAAGCAGCGCAAAAGAGTTCATTGGCAGAACCTGGTTCTGGGCTTGATGTCGACGGTAGAGGGCGGAACCGAGGAAAGTTGAAACCAGGTACACAGCGAGCAGCCCCGAGAACGCATAAACCAGGGTTCCAAGGACCGGGGTGAAGGCTCGCATCCAGACGATCTCATACGCCATCGTGATGAACCCCGTAAAGAAGAGAAGGGTTAGGCTGAGGGCGGGTGTGATGTCTAGTGAAAAACGAGGCTCGAGGAGAGGTGGGGCAGGTTTTTCCGCTCTTTCGGTCTTTGCCTTCTCAGAGGTAAGAGTCAAAATCAAGAGGCACCCCACAGAAATCGAAAAGTTGAGTCCTGCGGCTAAGAGCAGACTGCCTGAAAAACCCAGTTGCTCAATCAAGACGATGGGGGTAGCGACGGCGCCCATGAAGGCCCCCATGACATTGGCTAAGTAGAGGTAGCTAAAGCTTCCAGACGGATCTTTTTCGATCCCGCCGATAAAAGCCATCATAGTGGGAAAAGTGGCGCCCATGGCGACGCACCATGGGAGCATCGTGAGTGTGATCATGACGGATGAAGCGGCGAGGTAAGCGCCACTTTCCATGCCGCCAACCGGCAGGAGGAGTTGACGTGCGGCGTCAAAGAGAGGAGGCAGAGCAAAAGCGCTGAGTCCGATCAGGGCCTCAAGACCTGCATAGAGGATAAGGGGCGAGACGCCTGCCTTCTGAGCCGCGGTTTCTGCAAATCGACCCCCTAGCCAAGTTCCCAAAGCGAGTCCGAGCATAAAGACTGAGATGACCACGGAGGCAAAGGGCGTAATGACACCAAAGGAAGCGAGGGCCATTCGGACCCACACGATTTGGTATATGAGTCCTGCGAAACCGGAAACAACGAAGCAGGTAAAGAGCGCTTTTCTGAGACCTGATTTCAACGCACTTTCCTTTTTATGATTCACAGAAGAGGTGCGCGATTGGTTTTATTTCTTCTCTTTCCGAAGGACCCCAAGGAGATTGGCTCGGAGGCCGGCGAGTCGCTCTGTCGACATGACGACTCGTTCGTAGGCGAGGCCCGCAAAAAAGAGTGCGCGTGACGAGGCGCCATACGATGGAGTGCTTTCAATCATTTCAAGCGACATGACTTTGAAGCCTGCGTTAATCGCACGTGTGTGCAGAGCTTTTCGTGTATTTAACTTATACACAGTGGGGTAGGGGTCATGAGCCTCGGCCTCAAGGTCTCGAAGTCGGTTGGCATATCGCTTGTGAAAAGAATGGGGGGTAAGAGCTGAGACCATGGCCACATAGTGAAAGAGGTTCGGGGTGCGGAAGATATAACACCCTCCCGGTTTCAAGATTCGATGGATTTCATTTAAGTGCGCATCCGGATCCGCGACGTGTTCGAGCACGTAGTTGGATACACAAGCATCGTAGCGCTCATTCTCCACCGGATAGTCATCGCCCTGGATTGTCCATGCGTTTTCAAGGGCGTCGTTTTGATGCACATCAGGGTCGATGTCTACCCCATCAAGCCGTCCTCTTTCGGCTAGAAATTGGGATGTGCCGTTGTTTAAGCCTGCTCCGACTTCAAGGATCTGACTATTTGGCTTGATGGATTCAGAGCACAGATTATGAAATTGCTGGGTTCCATGGATCCACCCCGGCCGACTCGCATAGAAACGCTTGACGTAGCTCTTGTACCAAGTCATGGACTCAGAATCTAGCACGGCTGCGGGCGTGTTACGGGCTCAGGCGAGGATCCAAATGGAGGGGCCACGAAGCGTCCGCCAACGTACGGAGAGTCAGCGGACGACTCGTTGATCTGATCAGGCGCATTTTGCGCTTGCGCACAAGCAGCCTCCTCAGGGCTAGGAGCTGCCCCAGGGTTTGATCGCTTTTTTGAGCTCGGCGTAGCCTTCCAGAAAGCCGGGGCGATCGTTCGTATAAATCTGGTCGAATGTGGCCAGGGCCCCATCGAGCCATGTTCGCAGTTCCGTGTTGTCTGGGTTTGCGTCGAGGTATGCATCCCGAATCAGTACGAAGTGGATACGCGGGTCGTAGGGTTTCTTAGTTCCCCCCATAGACTCGTCGCCGTTGAGCAATCGGAGCAGCATGGCATCAGCCGATCCGAGGGTTTGTTCATGAATAGGCGGACCCTCCATGCGGTACATGACGGAAGTCATGTCGCGCCCATTGCCTGTGGTGTACCCCATGTCTCCCCAAAGCGTATTCATGTCACTCTCGACCCCCAAGTGATCGATGATTCTTTGTCCAAATTCTCGAAGTGGGTCCGAGACGTCAGCTAAGAGATCGGTCAAGCGGTCTCCGTCGAGGTCTGTGGCCAAGATGATCGCGTCTTGCTTCTGGATCAGATCCCAGAGGAGTAGCCCATAGTTGGTATCTGAAATGTGCTGCTCGACACGTCCGCCCCAATTCTCCATGCCGGCTTTGAAGTCTTTAGGCAGAAGAGCCACAATTCGGTCGACGCTCTCGCGATGTTCGACATATCCATCTACGGCGTACTTACGGCCGACTTCGAACTTCGTACCTTGAAGCATCCAAGAGAGAATGCCTGCGTTGATGCCGTCTTCCATGGCTTGGGTGGGTTTGAAGGCGACGCGACCGAGCTTTCCTGTCTCGTGCACCATCTGCAGGAAACGTCGGTTGGCGTAAGCCATCTGGATGCCTGGAGTGTTCATTTCTGAATGAATGACGCCCGTGTCGGCGCTGACGTCAAAGACGGCCCTGTTTTGCGAGTACGGCAGGCAAGGCATGCAGCGGACCACCGTAATGCATCCATAGGGTCTGACGTTGCAGTAAACCCCGGCTTGAGTCCGAAGCGGGGCATTTCCAGATTTACCCATCACGACGACTCGCCCTCCGGCTCCATCGCTCACGTAGGCGTCGCCCGCTGTGGACCACTTGATTGAAGTGCAGGGCATATGGCCAAACCAGCTCAAAGGCTCAAGGTTGAGATCGTGACGATACTGAGCCCACATGGGAACCGCGTAGAAGGGCAGGCCCAAGACATCGGCGGCCGCCACGGTTCCGAGGAGTGCGTAAGCGTCGGTTAAGGAGTGGGCTACTGGGTTCACACCGCCCTCAAAGTCTCCGCCTTGCCAGACCACGGCATCCGGGAATCCAGTGGGTCTCACATTGGAGGGCTCGTAAAGGCTTCCGAGAAGAGAGAGCAAGTCACCTCCGTCGGCTTCAGTGCGCGCAACATTCAGCAGGTCGATCATTCCTAAAAATTCCTTTTGTTGTCGGGTCGGAGGCACCGAAATCGTGTTCGGGCGTCCCAGGCCGATCTGTAGAGTCCGCATGTATAGCGCTGTGGCTTCGAGTTCCCAAGCGGCTTGGGCCGCAAGGGGGGCAAATGGGCCTTTTGAGAGGTTCTGGCGGGTGCGATCTGGACTCGGGCGTGCGTCTGAGGCATTGAGAGCGCCCAGTGGCTAGCATCTACGAGGCCCGACTGGGTGATTTTAGTCGAGAGACTCCGGTGCTCTCGGATGCGAGCGGTGAAAGACCACTCGTATTTCTCCGGCAGACGGAGAAGAAGAATTTTCGGGAGAGTGAATTTGGCTCCAGATTCCAACACAGGAACTGAATTATCAGCGCGAGGGCGTCGAAGCCCTAAAGAGACGACAACTTTAGATCAGGCAGATGATTTTGGTTGTGAAGGCTTTTGTGAGGATTGTGATCGCATTCACAGCCTGCCCGTGGGTCAAGCGCGGTTTTATGCAGAAAATCTGATGCGAGAATTTGAATGCATTCAACGCCTGGATTACCTAGCGAATCCGACGGAAGCTCAGCCGCGACTCTCGTTTCATCGCCTCTTCCCAAGAGGTCGAGGGCACATGTTCGGGGTCCTCGAGTGTCAAAATCAGCAAGGGGAGAGAGTCGTTCTTCGCGCCTTTTCTTCTCTTCATGATGGGATTCGTGAAGTCGAAGGTTGGGTGCCTCCTTTGCTGAGTGCCGAAAACTTTTTCGGTACGGTTTTGCCAGCGCAGAAAGTGATTCTGGAACTGACGGAGGAAATCAAAGCCGAGCCTTTAGGGTCCAATAGCTACCAAGACCTTCTGCTGGAGAGGAAGGCGGTTTCGCAAGAACTTCTGCAGACTATGCAGGCGCTGTACCGATTTCACAACTTCAGGGGAGAGGCCCGGGGGCTCAAGGACGCTTTCTTGGGTTCGGGTAGGATTCCTGGAGGGGTAGGCGAATGTTGCGCCCCCAAATTACTGAATCATGCTGTTTTGCATAAGCTGAAACCTTTAGGGATCGCGGAGTTCTATTGGGGCGGGGTGAGTGCGTCAGGGAAGAGGAGATCCGGCCAGTTTTACTCGGCTTGTGCTTCTCGATGCGAACCTGTTTTGGGCTTTATGCTTTGTGGTCTCGATCATGTTGAGTGAGCCCGCTCTGAAAATTATTCACGAAGATCCTGACTTTGTTGTGGTCGAGAAGGCGAGCGGCCTGCTCTCGGTTCCGGGCAGAGGGCCCGACAAAAAGGACTGCGTTTGTCTTCGAGTGCGATCCCTTTACTCAGACTGTATCGAACATCCAGAGGTGCACCGTTTAGATATGGATACTTCCGGATTGATGGTGTTGGCCTTAAATAAAGAAGCTCATAGAAACCTTTCTGCTCAATTTCATACTCGAAAGATTCGGAAGCGATATGTGGCTCTTCTAGAGGGTGAGATTGAGGAAGCCGAAGGGACCATCGAATTGCCTTTTCGCCTGGACCTTGAGAACCGTCCACGTCAAATTTTCGATCGTGAACATGGAAAAATGGGGGTGACTCATTGGCAACGGATCGCGGTGGAGGAGGGGCATACGAGAGTTGAATTTATTCCAATTACGGGCCGAACTCATCAACTCCGCGTACATTCAGCAGATCGACGTGGGCTGGGTAGCCCGATCGTGGGCGATCCGCTCTACGGCTATGGGACTGGTGCAGGTCAAATGAAGCTCCACGCCTGCGATCTTGGTTTTCAGCATCCGAGTGAGGGACGCGAGGTTGACTTTCACTCTTCTCCGCCGTTTTAACTGCACAGGAAAGCAGGAGCCACTGATCATTCATGTCCCCTCGATATCGTAAAACTCTTGTTCTGGTTGTTCTGGTGGCCGCTCTCTTTGGAGCTGGCTTCTATTTGCGCGAATGGCTCGGGATCGGTCTGTCCCCTGAAGATCTCTCCCCGTCGAAGATTCGTGAAAACCTCTTGGCTCTTGGGCCGGCTTTCCCCCTGGCCTGCGTTGCCCTGGTCGCTTTTCGGTCGTTTATGGGGATTCCGTCGGGAGCCGCTCTGCTTTTGATTGGCTTAGTGGCCGGAACGAGCCGCGGAATTCTTTATGGAAGCTTGGGCCTGATTGTGTCGGGTTCATTTATTTTCACTTTGGCCCGAATGGCGGGTCGAGAAGCGGTGGAGGCACGCACCCCAAAACGTTTTCGTCATGTGCTGGAACTGGCAGGTCAGCGGCCCGGGGTCCTGTTGGTGATGTTTGGGACGGGGTATCCATTGGGCTTACTGACCCCCCTGCACGCGATGGCTGGGATCTCGTCTATGTCTATTCTTGGTTTTGAATTCGCATTGGGGGTGGGGGCTGTAATTCGGGCCAGCACATACATTTACTTTGGCAGTAGTCTCGTGGAGGGCGAGTGGTTACCTATTCTTCAGGCAAGTGGAGTGATGATTTTGGCGGTGGTCCTCCCCTTGGCTTTTCCTCCCAGTCGCCGTTGGCTGAGAGAGGTGTTTCGTCCCAGGGAAGAGAAATGACGATCCGGGAAGGTTTGTTTCGCTGTCGTACTGTAAATCTCTATGCTGGTTGAGTTTTAGTTTTGAGCTTCCCGTAAGGGAGTGGAGAAGAGGACCGGATGGATTTAGGGATTGCAGATCGCCACGCCATCGTTTGCGCTTCAAGTCGAGGGTTAGGAAAAGCCTGTGCATTCTCTCTTGCTGGGGAAGGAGTGCATGTGACTTTGAACGGCAGAGATTCCCAGGCATTGGAGGCTACAGCGGACGAGATCAGGGCTGAGTTTGATGTTCATGTCAACTTTGTTTTAGGCAATATTGAACTTGAAGAGACTCGGGAAGCGCTTCTTGCAGCGTGTCCCGATCCCGACATTTTGATCAACAATAATGGCGGGCCGCCTCCGGGTCGTTTTCAGGATTGGGGCCGCGAGGATTGGATCTCGGCCCTCGAGGCCAACATGCTGGCGCCGGTGCTGATGATTCGATCTGTTCTAGATGGAATGGTGGAGCGTGAGTTTGGACGCATCGTGAATATCACCTCCGCTATGGTGAAGACTCCCCTTGCACCCATGGGCCTTTCCACAGGTGCACGCACAGGCCTGACTAGTGTGAGCAAGGCACTTTCGCGTCAAGTCGCTTCATCGAATGTCACTTTGAATAATTTGTTGCCCGAGCGCATCGACACGGACCGTCAGCGTTACATGGCCGAGATGCGCGCAAAACTGGGCGACTTTTCAGTAGAGCAGGCTTACGACGAAATGAAGCAGTCAATTGCAGCGGGGCGACTGGGTCGACCCGAGGAGTTTGGCGACGCGTGTGCGTTTCTCTGCAGCCGTCAAGCGAGTTACATCTCGGGTCAAAATATCCAGCTCGATGGAGGGTCGTATGCCGGCGTATTTTAGAAACGGTTTGCGCCTCTTTTCTTGGACTCTCGGCGTTTTGAGCTTTTGGATGTTTGCCACTGTGAATTGGGCCGAAGCTCGCCCCCCCAATATTGTTCTCATTATGGCCGATGATCTCGGTTGGCGAGACGTGGGGTATCACGACAGCGAAATTAAAACGCCCCACATCGACCGGATGATGCAAAATGGCGTCGAGCTCAACCGGTTCTACGTGCAGCCCTCTTGCAGTCCCACCCGGGCCTCAGTGATGACAGGAAAATCGTCGGTGAGACTCGGGGTTTATCAGCCGATTGCGAAAGGTACGGTTACAGGCCTGCCTCTTGATGAAAAGGTGCTGCCTGAGATCTTGACTGGACTCGGATACCAGTCCCTGATGGCGGGGAAGTGGCACCTTGGTCATACCCAGCGGGCTTATCTCCCTCAGGAGCGCGGTTTTGAACACTTTTACGGCCATGTCACGGGCGGTATTGGCTATTGGGATCACAACCACGGTGGCGGGCATGACTGGCAACGTAATGGCGTCACGGTGCGTGAGGAGGGTTATACGACTCACTTGATTGCTGACGAGGTTGTCAACTTAATCGAAGGTCGTGATCGGTCTCGCCCCACCTTTCTGTTTGCTTCTTTTAATGCGCCTCATCTTCCCAACGAAGCGCCTGAATCGAGTATGGACGGGTATTCCGAAGAGATGCAGTTTGAGCGTCGCCTTCATGCTGGGATGGTGACTGAACTGGATGTAGCCATCGGTCGTATTCTCGCGAAGCTTCAAGTGGAGGGAATGAGCGAAGATACGTTGGTTTGGTTTTTTAGCGATAATGGAGGGCTCAACCGATCAGCCAACCCAGAGGGTTTGCGGAGCCTGATTGATGCTTTGATTACTGTCTTCGGCACGCCTCTGCCAATCGACGGACTTGAGTTTGTACGTAAAAATATAAATGAGGGCGCAAGTGATAATGCGCCTCTGCGGGCCGGGAAAACGTCAGTCTATGAAGGGGGCATTCGGGTTCCCTCGGTTCTTTGGGCGCCAGGGTATCTGCAGCCGGGAATCAGTGACGCCTTTGTGACGGCTCAGGATGTACTTCCCACATTATTGCAGGCGGCCGGGTTGTCTGAAGGAATCCCCGAGGGTCTCGATGGAGATACACGTTGGCAAGCGATCCTCTCGGATGAGGTGAAGGTTCCGAGCGCACTGCCTCCGCGTGAATTCTATGTGCAAGGCTTTGACGGAACCGCTTTGATTCGAGGCCCCTGGAAGCTAGTCCTGCCTTTTTCGCCTCTTCCTTGGGTCAACCCGCCACCTCAGCTGTATAACATTTATGCCGACCCGAGTGAAAAGCGGGATCGTGCAGAGGACTTTCCTGATCGCGTGGTCTCGATGCAGGCGACTATGGCAGACTGGCCCTTGGGGCCGTCTATTCATCCTTCTATGTTTCGCTCTCTCATGGACCCTGATTCATTTGGAGGGCCTGAGGATAGAGAGCCGTGGGCGGAAAGGGCCCGCTAAGACAGCCGGTTTTTCGGTGGGGTTCACTTCGCGCTGTGGGAAAGCGGCTGCTCTTAGAGAGGCTTCATTTGAGAGCTTATGTGATCTCTTCCTCTGCCAGGGGGTCGATTTCCAGATAGCCGCTGAGCCTTTTTGTGAGCCAGTAGAAAGGGAGTGTGTCTAACAGCGCGAAGGAGAATTTGAAGAGGTACCCCGTAAGAATTAAGACGCCGAGTTGAGCGCCCAATGAACTGTCTTCGTTGAGGATGGCGTCAAAACCTCCGATCCACCAAGTGATCAGAATGACGGCCGAAGAGTCGACCAGCTGACTGACCATCGTCGATCCGTTGTTCCGTAGCCAGAGATGTTTCCCTTTGGTGAGTCTTTTCCAGAAGTGAAACATGAACACGTCCGTAAACTGAGCCGTCATATACGCGATCATTGAAGCGATGGTCGCTCCAAAGGCAAATCTTCTGACTTCAAAGAAGACAGGCAAGCGCCCTGCGGAATCCAGCGCCGGAAGACTGCTGGCTGGGTCAATGGTCTCAAATCCAGGCAATACGCCTCCCAGCCAAAGAATAAAAAGGACCCAGCCGTTTAGGAGGAGCCCTGTCCACACCACAGCATTCGCTCGGGCTTGCCCGTAAAGCTCGCAGATCAGATCGGTACAGAGGAAAGTGAGGGGGTAGGGAAGAACCCCTACCGCCACGGCGAAGGTTAATGTTCCGAATGAGAGCGTTTCCATTTCTCCGAGTCGGATGAATCGCAACAGCCCTAGGATGTTAAGCATCGCAAGGGTGCCGAGAAATAAGCCGGCGAGCACAAGAAAGACGCGCTCTCTGCGCGCGTGAAGAGGTGAGGCTTCGATGGGGTGGAGTTTCATTATGTCTTTCTGGAGTATTGGCTTTAGAAGAGGGGCGCTGTTTTCTTGGTCTTTTGTGATTTGTGATGCATGGGCTCGCGTTTTTGACGTATCCGTCAGTCGAGTTGTCGCTTGACCCACTGGTGGAAGTCGTGCACAGAATATTCTTCCGCCATTAAAGTACCTTGTTTATGCCGAATGGAGTGGAGCCCCTTCTGGTTCAACTCGGCGACGAATCCATCTTGCTCGATGACTTTTTCGCCGAACTCCGTGACTGCGTTGGCGCTAAACGAAGCGTCCTCGAGTGTCTCTTTACGAAAAAGCCATTGTGTAAAGATGTCGGTTCTCTCAGGCCCTATCGGGAGCACCCGGAGGACTCGGACATAGTCAACATGTCCCACGATGAAAGCTGAGGGGAGAGTCTCACAATAGGTATGCCCATTTTTAATCTCTTCCTGGGTAAGGTTTGGGAAATATTCAGTGCATGCCTCTCCGGTCGTGGACCAAGTTTCATTGCCTTGAGAGAGTCCAGCCTTGTAAAGCAGGTCTCCTGACTTTTGATGCTCCTCCCATTTGGGGTCGTCATTTACTTCCATGAAATATTGTTTGTAAAGCGGCACGATGCGCGAGAGCTCTGGGTGAATGTTCGGGCAATGCAAACACTCGTTGAAGTTTTCCCAGAAGACCTTCCAGTTGCAGTCGAGCTGTTTGTGATGGCTATGGCCAATCTGTAATTCGGAAAGGTCCCAATGATTGAGTACGTTTGCATCATTGAAGCTGTCTTCCAAGGGTTGCGCATTCGCTTCATCGAGATGAATAAAGATGAACCCATTCCAATCGCGGATACCCACGCCGTATAGGGAGTAGTCTTCTTTATGAAAGTCCGGTTGGGGATGACGCGTGGGTGTCTTTTTAAGATTTCCACACAGGTCATATCCCCAAGCATGGTACGGACAGATGATCATCGAGGATCGAAATCGCCCCTGGGATTCCTGTGCAAGAATTGACCCTCGGTGTCGACACGTATTGTGAAAGGCTCTGAGTTCGTTCTCTTCATCTCGGAGGATGAGGATTTGCTGGGAGCCGATTTCGAAGACTCGGAAGGCTCTTGGGCCAACGAGGTCACTGGCACGACAAACATAGAGCCAGTTCCGATACCAGATTTGACGGAGTTCTTGCTCGTAGTGATCTTCGTCTAGGTAAAAATGGGTGGGGAGAGTCGGCTCCACATGTGTCAGGCCGTTGTACCCCGCAATCGGTTGATCTGTATCTGGCATGGCCTCCCCATGAGAAATCGCGCATATCTTCGCCGCGCGAGAACGCTCTCTGATATCTGGAGAAGGATACCGGATACTTCAGTCGTTTTTTAGGGGGGCGCTGAATACGATTTTCAGGGGGTGGGCTGGGCTCCGGAAGATCGTGAGCGGGCCGGTTCGATATTCACCTCAACGCTCTTGCGGACGGTGAGTCCATTTGGCCGCTTGGCCGAAAATGTGAAGACATACAGACCCGCTTGGCCTCGATGGGGCCGCCAATTCAGCTCCCCTTTGGCGTACCCGGCTCGATCTCGAATCTGCGCAAACGAAGCGCCCAGTTCTTCAAGAGTTTTGCCAGAGGCTGTCTCCACGCTCATTTCGAGGAGTTCTTTCATCGGATCTTTCACGCCGATGCGGATTCGCATGTTTCTCTCCTCGCGTGCACGATGTATTCGGGCTTTTTTAAACGAGGGGAGGGCCGACCCATAAATCGCACTTGAGCCATTTCGTTCATCTTCCCAAACGATCCAATCATCGTCGATTCTTGAGTCCGTTTGGACGCCCATTTGTCCAGTCAGGCGCTGTACCGGGCAAACTCCTCTGAGTGAATCGTATTCGCAGAAGAAGATATCGCTTGCCTCTCCGTTCTTTGAATCTTCCCAGACCAGCCGATTCCCTGAAAGTTGAGGACGCAGATCCGCTACGCCTCGGGCGACGTTGATCCACGGGCAGGCTCCTGTGTCTCGGTTGAATTCACAGATACGTAAAGGTCCGTTGGTTTGTCCTGTGAAGCCCACCCATGCGACGAAATCGCCTGAAGCGGTGGGCCTGGAGAGAGAGGGCGATCCTTCGGCGAAGCCGACTTTGGGACAGAGTCCCGTGTCGGAGTCGATTTCACATAATCCAAAGCGGTAGCCGTTTTTGACTTCATTCCAGATGAGGCTCTGACCTGTTCCTGCAGGAAAACTCACATCGAATGGATTTGCTTGGCCAAGAGAAGAAGGCTCACAGCCTTGACCGTCGGGGTTGACCTTGCAGGATATTAATTTCCTACGGTCTTCAACTGTTTCGAGCCAGACAATATAGGGCCCCATGGCTCGCGACTCGGGGAAAAGGCTTGGGTCGCGGCTTATGCTAAAGGGATTGCACCTGGGCCTGTATAAGTGAAATCCACAGCCCTCAAGTTCAGAAGATGCTGTGGCTTGGAGCTGATCGGTGTTCCAGCTTAGCGTGACCCTCTTCCCGTAAGAGGAAATGGAAGGTTCTTCCTGGCGCCCGGGCCCTCGGTGAATCGAAATTTCGCGCCCATTTCGAATATTCGTCAGAAACAGGTCTCGGTCTTCAGCGGGACTGAAAGGGTCGTCTGAATCGCGATTTGAAGACCAGACAATCCAAGGGTAGGCGATATCGGGATCCTGGGCGGGTTGGCCAGGAGATGAAAATCGCTGAGGAGTTTGGAGTTCTACACTGAACTGAGAAAACTCAAGGAACGTATCTCCTTGGGTCGAATTCGCGCTCAGTCGAACCACGTACGCACCTTGTTCGTTGTCTTCCGGAGACCAACGGGCCATTTCGCCCGTTATGGCCGTTGTTCCGGAAGAGATGAGGACCCATTGGCTGGGATTCGTTCCGGCGCCCACCTCAAGAGTCCAGCTTTGCAGTTCTGCTCCTGTTGCTGAGCCCGTAAATAATATTTCTTCACCCTGCCCGAAAAGGGCCCAGTTCTGTGGAGAGGTGATTCGGGCTCCCATGTCGGGAGGATCGGTCATTTCAAGCGCTGCCAGTGCATCGAGCCTGCCGGCGCCGGTATCATAATCGTGGCCCTTGTTGCCGATGTCTGCGGCCGACTGTCGTAGGATTCGACGAATCGTTTCGTAATCCAGTTCGGGCCTTTGAGCCTTGAGCAGGGCCACCACGCCGGCCACATGAGGGCTCGCCATAGAGGTGCCGGCTAACCGCAGGTAGAGCTCGTCTACGACAAAGTCGGGGCTTGAGTCGCCGGAACTTCGAAGGGAGAGGATGTTGCGACGTGCCACACGGACCGAGGGGTCCGAAGCAGGGCCGCCTCCGGGAGCCATCAGATCCACCACCCACCCAAAGTTGCTGATGGAAACGGATCGTTGATCGTCTTGCCCGCTGGCGCCGACCGTGATGGTGTTCCGAAGGTTCTCGGGGCTGTTTACGACGGCATCTCGCTGCGCGTTTCCCGCAGAAGTGACCACGACGACACCGAGACTTTGCACAATGTCGAGGACCTCCTCGGCCAGAGGATTGTTTGGACAGTTAGGTCGACAAGACCAGCTGTTGTTAATGACATCAGCTCCGTTTACGGCTGCATATAGGACGGCTCGCCAGAGGTCCGAGTCTAGGCCGTCTCCTTCGGAGGGGAATCCTTTGAGGGCCATGATCTTTGCTTTTGGAGCCACGCCGATGATGCCGAGTCCATTGCTGCCCACGGCCGCGATGGTTCCCGCCACATGAGTTCCGTGGCCGCGATCATCGAAAGGGTCGGGGTCGCTCTCGTCAAGTGGGCCGTCGTAAAACCCGTCTCCATCGCCATCAAAAGAATTTGCGAAATCAAAACCTCTCAGATCATCGATAAACCCGTTTCCGTCATCGTCAATTCCGTTGAGATCCTCCGCATCTACGCGACCGTTTGAGTTGAGGTCTTCCCCTGGATTGATCCATATATTGTCGGCCAGATCAGGGTGGGTGTAGTCCACTCCCGTATCGACGACTGCGACAACGGTTCCTTCGCCTTGGCTGAGTTCCCACGCTTCGATCGCCCGAATTCGGTAGAGGGCCCATAGGTCTTCGTAAGACTGCCCCCAGGTCCCTGTCGAAGAGAGGTACGGGTCATTGGTGATCCCGTCCAGCGCATTCGAGTGATCCTGTTGGACCCACGCTATGTGTGGGTCGCTCTCAAAAGACTTCATGGCTGTTTGGGTATTAGCCCCATCGGGCAGCTCAATTCGGTAAATATGAGAAATGTCGGGCCATGTATTCTGAGTCCCTCGATTTTGAGTCTCGCCTTTGCGTAAGCGCTGGGAGAGCTTTGACCTTTGTTCTTGTAAAGAGCTTGATCCTGCTTCGCGAAACAAAGCTCGAATCCGTTTGACTTTATATTGCGAATTTAGGGTGTCGATGGAGGAAGACGCGTCGGCCGTGCGCTGGCGAAAGGGCGTTCGACTTTCGAAGAGTTGCTCGGCTGATTCAAGCAAAGCATGTGGTCCTTCGCTTTGGAATCGTACGATCAAACCCGGTGCCCGAGATTTAGAAAGGGCCGGGGTCGTGAAAAGAAAAAGGAAAATCAGAACGAAGGCATATAGATAAGGTGAATGCGTAAGTCTTGTTTTAGAAGAAAGAGGGCTGGACGAAAGGCTTGGGTCTGTGCTTGAAGGCTTAATCATGGTTTATCCATTTTGCACACGGTGCGTTTCTATGACTCTATCCTGCAGTGGAGCCTTGCCCTCAAAATAATGAAAGAGAAAGCTTGATCGCCCAGTGCTTCCGTCGTTGTCTTTTCTTTTGGAAATTCTCAGTGTTTCCCTTCGTCTGAAAATGCTTCAAACCTCAGATCCGTCAACTCAAATTTGCTCGGAATATGAGGATCGGAGAATGGTCTTTCTGGTTGCGTAAAGACGTGTAGGGACAGCAGAGAGTATGAACCCTCGGGAGAGGCTTGAGTTTCTTAAAGATTGTCTTTCTTTCTCGAAAGTTTGCTGATTCGAGTCTGAGGCGGGTCTCCGCGAGGCGATGTATTATCCGATTTAAGACGTTTAGACAGGGAGAAATAGCGTGCATTTCGGTCTGCTCTCCATATTTCAAAATTACCACGACGACTTCAACGATGCGGAAATCATGCAGGGCGAGTTTGCTCTTGCGATGATGGCTGAAGATTTAGGGTACGGGAGTTACTGGGCGACTGAGCATCATTTTTTTGGCTACTCCATGTGCCCTGACAACATGCAGTGGCTGGCTCAGGTGGCAGCCCGGACTGAGAGGATTCGACTCGGAACGGGCGCTGTCATCGTGCCTTGGAATGACCCTTACCGCATTGCCGCCAAGATGGCTTTGCTTGACCAGCAATCGGCTGGACGAGCTCTGCTCGGTTTTGGTCGAGGACTCTCGCGTCGAGAGTACGAGCGGATGGGCGTCTCCATGGATGAGGCGCGGGGCCGGTTTGACCAGGGTACAGAACTTGTTCTTGAGGCTTTGAATAAAGGTTTTTTCGAAGCCGATACAGAATATTTTAAGCGTCTTCGTGCGGATTTGAGGCCACGTCCTACGGGTGGGTTTGAGGGCCGCACTTACGCGATTGGTGTTTCACCAGAATCTGCAATCCAGGCGGCAGAGCTTGGTGCACAGTTGATGGTTCTCGCTCAGCAGCCGTGGGAAGTCTTTCGTGAGATGGCGTTGATTCCGTATCAAGAGAAGTGGCGCGACCTTAGAGAGACAGAGCCGCCTGTTCCCTTTGCCGGGCAGCTCATTTTTTGCGATCGCGACTCTGGTCGTGCTCATGAATTAGGTGAGAAGTATGTCAAGGAGTACTTCTCAACCGTAGCTGAGCATTATGAGATCGGTGGAGAACATTTCAAGGGGACAAAGGGCTACGAATTTTACGGAAATGCCGCTGACGCCATTTCTGCAATGGGTCTAGAGGCGATGGCAGATATGTATGCCGGCGTAAACACCTTTGGGACACCCAATGAAATCGTTGAGCAGTTGAGGGCTCAAAAGGAAATTCTAGGCTGCGATCACGATGTCCTGATGATTCCCAAATATGGGAGTATGAGTCAGTCGGAGGCTGAAAATTCGGTTCGTTTGTTCGCGGAAGAAGTTATTCCTCAGTTTTAAAATCGGAATCGCTCAAGAGAATATTTTTCAGGAGAGAGCTTCGTGGGTTGCTGGCTGATCATGTCTGAAACCATTTGGGCTGAGGCGGCGCAGTGGGTCCAGCCTAGCGGGCCGTGCCCGGTATTCAGGAAGAGGTTGGGGATGGTTGTTTTTCCGATGATGGGTACGCCATCCACCGACATGGGCCGGAAGCCGAACCAAGGTTCAACAAAATTTTTGGATGCATGCTCAGCAGTACGGGGATAAATCATTCCCAATAAATCAAGCAGGTTTTGAATGCGGCTTTCCCGCAATTGGCCATCATATCCTGCAAATTCGGCTGTCCCAGCGACTCGTAACCTTTGTCCAAGAGGAGTTAGGGCGATGTGCAGACTGTCATCCACTACTGGTATTGCGGGGCGTTCGCACTCTTCGTTGAGTTCGATGCTGATTGAGTAACCCTTGGCGGGGCGAATGGGGAGCCGAATTCCCACAGAGCGTGCGAGCTCTACACTGTGGCCAGCGGCTGCAAGGACGAAAGCGTCTGCCTCAAAATCTCCGCCCTCTGTGTCTGCGCTGACGAGGTTTGATGCAAGGCGCTTGAAGGCGATCACACTCGTATCGTAGTGAAAGCAGACACCTTTAGAGAGGAGGATCCGTTCGAGTTCTCGACAGAAAAGGTGAGCATCTCCATGCCCATCGATGGTGTGAAGTGCGGCCCCGGCTAACGAGGGAGCGGCGGCTTCAAGGCTGGGTTCTAGGTCAACGGCTTGCTCCATCGTTAAGAGGCGCGCCTCGACGTCGTGACTGGCCAGGAACTCAATCCTTTTGTGAAAGTCCGAAACTTCTGAGGCATGTCGAAAGATTTTCATAATTCCAGCACGCCCCGCATCGAACTTAAGACCTTCTTCTTGAACCCAATGGTCAAGGATATTCATGCTGTAGAGGGCCAGCTTTAAATTAGATTCAAAGTGTTGAAGAAATTTCTTCTCGCGGGAGGACCAAAAAAAGCGAGGTCCCCATCCGAAAAGAGAGGGGATGGCACTGGGCCTCAGGAGGAAGGGTGCATCTTCGTGCCCGAGCCACTTTAGCATTCGCAAAAAAGTGCCCGGAGCGTTCCACGGATCGGTCAGGCTCGGAGAGAGCATTCCCGCATTGGCGAAGCTTGTGGCTTGAGCGGCGCCCTGTTCCGTCTCAAAAACGCTGACTTCATGGCCCTCCAGCCGGAGAGCGTAGGCGGTGGAAAGCCCGAGTAGGCCGGCACCAATCACGGCGATGTGCATCCTATTCCTTTCGGGCACCTAGGTGGAGAGTCTTGACCCTGTTGATCTTAGCGCGTGTTTTCGCAATCAATTTCAGACAGGCTTTTTATAGATGTTGGACAGCTCGGTGGACGAAATTTGGTCCTTACTTTTCAAAGAGAGGTTGCGCTCAACCTAATCCGAAATGCCGTGGAACGGTTGATTATTTGGCTTTCAAGAATAGAAGATCCATGGCAGAGCGTCATCTGATCAATGGGACAAGATTGTAAATGTTATACCCGCTGAGTCTGAGACGATTTGTGCAGCAAAATTGACTATGATCCGGTCTTGCCGATCAAGCGTGATAAGAAGGGGTTTTGAATTGACAAGCGACGAGTCCGAGTCAAAGTCTGTGAGCGAAGGAGCCTGGATTGAAACCGGCACGGATCAGCTGCTGGCGCGTCGTGAAGAGGGTGTGGCCGTATTAACCCTGAATCGTCCCGAAGTTCGAAATGCACTAGGCGATACAGTAAGCCCCGCTCTTAGACGCACGATTGCGCACTTAAAGGATGATCGAAGCGTAAGAGCCGTATTGATCACAGGAGCTGGGAATTCTTTTTGTGCGGGTGGCGATGTTAAAGGCATGGGTGGAGGGGCAAGGCGTCCGGAGCCGCCGCCCACTCCAGAGGAGGTCGTCGCAGATTTAGCAAGTCGTCAACAGGCTTTGACCGGAGCGCTTTACGGCCTTCCTCAACCTACGCTTGCTGCTCTTCCAGGTCCAGCGGTGGGAGCGGGATTCTCAATCGCTTTGGCGTGTGACCTTCGAATCGCAGCGGAGTCTGCTTTTGTATCCACCGGTTTTTCGCGTGTCGGTCTTTCGGGCGACTACGGGGCAAGTTTTTTTCTGACGCACCTCATAGGGACCAGCCGCACACGAGCCCTTTTCTTCAGCAGTGAGCGGGTGGATGCTCAATCTTGTTACGACATGGGAATTGTGAACCGAGTTGTCCCAGATGACCAACTTGTATCGGAATCGCTGGATTGGGCACGTCGTCTCGAGCAGGGGCCGACCGTGGCTTATTCATTCATGAAATCCAATTTGGATCTGGCGCTGCGCGAAGATCTGCCGAGTTGTCTTGCCGCGGAAGCGCAGGGGATAGTTCGTACTGCGGCGACTGCCGATCATAAGGAAGCGGTAAGCGCGTTTGTGGAAAAGCGCGACCCTCGTTTTAAGGGCCGCTAACGAAAAGATGATCGAGTGGTCGAAGGCATTCTGAAGCGCGGGCATCTTGCCAGAGCCACTTTAGAGAACCCATTTGGCCCCATCGAGGGATGCTTTTGTTCGCTAAGCTGACAGGCGATCCGTTGTACAAACGTAGGAGAACGTTTTGCCGAAAGTCGAAATCCCGCCTCGGTACAGAGGCGTGACTGTGGGTGTCAAAGAAGTCAGAGTAGAGGCTGAAACGGTTCAAGCCTGCCTTGACGCAGTGGAAGTCGTTTATCCTGGATTTCTGGAACTGGTTGTTGACTCTGCGGGGGAGGTTCGGAAATTTGTGCGATTGTTCTTGAATGGCGAAGAGCTGTCGCGGACAACTTTTGATGTCCGGGTGGACTCTGATGATGTTGTTTCGGTGGTCACGGGAGCTGCTGGAGGGTAGGTCAGCGGCACCTCAAACTGAGAATGGGAGACTGGCTCGATGAGTGAGACAAGGCAGGATAAGATCATTCGTGTCGATATGACGGACGGACAAATTCTGGTCGAGCCTATGCCCGAGCCATGGCGAAAACTCGGCGGGCGAGCTTTGTCGGCACGGATTCTATTTGAAGAATGTGATCCCACCTGCGATCCGCTGGGTCCTGGAAATATTCTTGTTTTAGCCCCGGGCGTTTTGGCTGGGACATCCGCGCCGACCAGTGGTCGACTTTCAGTGGGAGGGAAGAGCCCACTCACGGGTGGAATTAAAGAGGCCAACGTGGGCGGCAATCCTGGCCAAGATTTAATGAAGCTTGGGTATCGTGTCGTCATTGTGACGGGGCAATCAGCGGACTCGGAGGCTCGCTTTGCTCTTGAGATTGACGCGGAGGGGGTGAGAGTAAAATCAGTCAACGAGCACCGGCGAAAGTGGAACTACGCCCTGATCGAAGACCTAAAAGAAGTCTATTCCAAGACGACTTCTTTTATCAGTATTGGGCCTGCGGGTGAATTAAAATTGGCAGGTGCTTCGGTGGCGTGCACCGACGCCGATCAGGAGCGTCATCCGGCTCGCCATGCGGGTCGTGGAGGCTTGGGTGCTGTGATGGGGGCCAAAGGCCTTAAATATGTTTCGGTGGATCCAGGCCGAAGCCCTGTCCGGAAGCCGGTCGAGGCAAAAGATTGGAATGCTTTGTCGAAGAAGTTTTCCAGAGAATTCATTAATGGACCCGGGAAAGAGCCCTTTCCTAAATGGGGAACCAGCGTTCTGGTCGAAGAGGCTGACTCAATTTATACGCTTCCATACAAGAATCGAGTGGAGTGTCGTTCTCCGGATGTTCAGACATTGGACGGGATGCGAATCGTAGAAAGCTTCGAAACTCGGGGCGGAGGAATGCACAACTGTCTCAAGGGTTGCATCGTTCGTTGCAGTAACGTGGTGATGGACGAGCATGGTGAGTATAAGACTTCGGGCCTTGAATTCGAAACGTTGGCTCTTTTGGGTTCGAACTGTGGACTTGCGCACTGGGAAGATGTCGCGGATCTCGACCGACTCTGTGATGATGTAGGCCTCGATACGATTGAGACGGGAGCCGCCATTGCAGTCTATATGGACGCGGGTGAGATGGAGTGGGGGGACGCAGCCGGGGCCAAGGCGCTTTTGCACGAAATCGCCGAAGGAACGGAGGTGGGTCGTGAGATTGGCAATGGAGCTGCTGCAGTTGGTCGTGCTCGCAAGCACCATCGTGTGCCCGTAGTGAAAGGGCAAGCGATTCCAGCCTGGGATCCTCGTCCCATTAAGTCAGTGGGCGTCACTTATTGCACAAGTCCCATGGGAGCCGATCATACGGCGGGTCTCGTGGTTGAATTAGGGCAGCCCCATGAGGAAGCCGTCGCGACTTCTCAGGACGCTCAAATTATGAATGCCGTTGTGGACTCCTCGGGGTTTTGCCAATTCCTCATGCCAAATCTCGACGAAGTTCGCACCTTCTATTCTTACTTTTTGGGAGAAGAAATTTCGCGAGATGAAATCGCCGAGCAAGGTTGGCAATGCCTTGAAGACGAATGGGCGTTTAACCGAGCTGCCGGCTTGGGCGATGTCGACGACCTCATGCCCGACTGCATGAAAGAGGATGAGATTGGCCCGCAGAAGCTGGTCTGGGACGTCTTGCCCGAACTCGTGGAAAAAATATATACGAAGCCGGCCGTTTTTAGAGACGAGCTTTTCTCGATGCGGCCCTCGTAAGGAATTTTGAATTAGGCGCTTCTCGCCACAATGAAGGAAAAAAATGCCTGGCCCTTTGTCTGGAATTCAGATTATTGACGTAAGTGAAGTTATTTCAGGTCCGCTGGCCGCCATGATATTGAGTGATCAAGGTGCAGATGTCATCAAGGTTGAGCCTCCGGGCCACGGTGAGGAAAGTCGTCAGCTGGCCACATATCGGCGAGGGATGGCCGGACTTTATTTGAACTGCAACCATGGAAAAAGGTCGATTGGGCTTGATCTTAAGACGGAGAAGGGACTGGCGATCGCACATGATCTGATTCGACAGTCGGACGTTTTTGTTCAGAACTGGAGACCCGGAGCGGCCGAACGATTGGGGCTGGGCGAGGCGACCTTACGAGAGATCAATCCGAACCTTATTTATGCTTCTATTTCGGGCTTCGGGGCGGATGGCCCGTATGCGGATCGTCGAGGCTACGACCCTGTCTTTCAGTGTTTGACTGGATATGTAGCCGCGCAGCTAAATCCTGAAATTCCGATTCCAGATCTGGTTCGAAACGCAGTGATCGATAAAGCAACCTCGTACTCGCTTGCGCAGGCCATTACGGCCGCCCTGTTTGCTCGCGAGAGAGGTTCAGGTGGACAAAGCGTCGAAGTGGCCATGCTTGATGCGGGTCTGGCGTTTTTCTGGCCTGATGGAATGCTGCGTCACTCGTTCATAGAGGATGATGTTGAAAACATTGTGGTTCCGGGAGAGCGGTATCAGCTTCTGCCCACAAAGGATGGCCAGATTTTGATGTGGGCCAGCACAGCCGATCAGATGAGAGCTTCTTTGCTGGTGGTGGACGAAAACGAGATGGCCAACAGTTCGACTCAAAGAGGCCGAGTGATGCTTAAAGAAGAGAATCAGATGGCTCGAGCTGAAGCTGTTCGTGCAGGCTTTGCAAGGCTTTCGACCCAGGAAGCCTATCGACGATGCATCGAGTTTGAGCTTCCTGCGGCGCCTGTTCTTTCGCATGAAGAAGTTCTGGTCGATCCACAGATCACACACAACGGGGCCGTGATCGAGGCTCAGCATCCGGTCTACGGTCGATACAGACGCGCTAAACCCTCGGCGCAATTCTCGAAAACGATTCCTGAAAGCACTTCTGCCCCCGCCTTGTACGGTGAGAACACGGATGAGATTCTAAGTGAGATGGGGTATTCGGCCGAGGAGCGTCGAGCGTTACGAGATAAGTCTATCGTTCCCGTTGGAGATTAATTTGTGGGGACCGCGGCCGGTTGGTTCTGCTTTCTTTTAGAGCACCTCTGTCGTCTTCGGTTTTCCCATTAAGTGACTTCCGATCACCGAGTAGAGGTCGGAGCGAACTTGAACATGTTGGGTGATGACATGACTGTCTCGAAAGAGTCGCTGAAGTCGGCTGTCCTCGTAAATGGCGCTGGCGCCGCCCAACTGATAGGCGACGCTGCAGACCTCTGCGCCAACGGCCACAGCGTGGAGCATTGAAAGACGCAGGGCCGAACGTTCTTCGAGTCCAACCCGATCATGTTCGGCGGCTTCCCAGAGTGACTCTGCGGTCTCGTAATAGTGACTGCGCGCTGCACGTAGCTTGACCTCTGCGCGAGCCACTTCGCCTTGAACATCTCGACGTTCATCGAGTCTTTGTGATTGGCCCGTGGCCGTCTTGCTGCTTGCGAGTTTCTGAAATTCATTGAGGGCTCCCCGTGCGATTCCTAGGGCGATGGCCCCGAATCCCACCGCTAGGAGGGTGAGTTGAGGAATGCGATAGAGCGGTTCATCGGGGAGAGCTTGAGGTGTCCAGCCGGCGATGAATCGATTGCTGACGCGAACATCATCGAGACGGTAGTCAGTGCTTCCTGTGCCTCGCATCCCGGAGGTGTGCCAGGTGTCAAGGAATTCAACCTCGTCTCTTGGAACCACCACCATGTGCGTACGAGGCTGGCCCCCTTGGGCTTGCATCGCTTGACCTTTTTCGAAAAAGCGACATCCGGCCAAAATCCAGTCGGCGTTTTGGGTTCCGGATCCAAAAGCCCACTGGCCTGATACCCGAAAGTGATCCGAACCGTCGGCATCGGCTCGACCTCGAGGTGCATAGACGCCGCAAATGATGGTTTCGGGGCGTTCGAAGATTTGTTGGGCCGTCTCGGCAGGAAGATGAGGCAAGACCAGGGTAGAAGAGATGCCTATGGAGATACACCAAGCAACAGAGGGATCTGCTTCAGCAAGGATTTCTAAGGCTTGAAGAGACTGCACCAGGGGGACTCCTTGTCCGCCCAGGGCGCGTGGGATCCACATGGAAAAGAAGCCTTCTGCAGCCAATAGATGAGCTAGGTCCTGAGGCAGTCTTCGGGCCGTCTCAATCTCGCGACTGCGGCTGGCGAGTAGAGGTGTGATCTCTCGGCTGAGATCAAGCAGGGATTTCTCAGGGCTAGTTTGAGCACTCATAAACACTCCTTTAAGCTATCGAGCGAGCCCGAGTAAGCTCGCGATATTGTTTTTCTGCATGTCGGACGAACCGCCGACAATCGGCATCCCGATGAGGTCCCGGACATGGCGCTCCATGTCGTGTCCTTCGGCCAGGCCGTAGGCCCCCATGACCCTTTGGCACGAAAGCCCAATCTCAACAGCGGTGTCTGCCACAAACAGTTTGGCCATGGCACTCTCTACGCTGCAGGGGCGACCCATATTGGCCAGTGAGGCGGCGTGGTAAAGCATGTGTCTACAGGCCTCAAGCTTTGTGCGGGCCTCGACGAGCCGATGACGTACGGATTGATGACCGCTGATCGGTTGGCCGAACTGTTCTCTTTGCTGCGCGTACGTCCAAGCCTCTTCGACAGCTGCCTGTGCGATACCAAACGTAACGGCCGTAATCTCAAGCCGTTCCACATCGAGTGCGCGTCCAGCAAGCATAGACCAACCTTCGTTCCAGCCTGCTTCGCCACCGACGATCTGGTCTGATGAAATTTCCACATCTTCAAGGATGACGTCGCTTGAGAGCGTGTACCGAAGATTGCCATGCTCAATGGGATGAAGGGTGACGCCGGGCGCATCCGTTGGAATGAGTACAAAACTCAGGTTGTGGTGGCGGGCTGTTTTAGAACCGCTGCGCACGAGGCAGTAGATCGTATCTGCGAAATCTGCTCCAGTGCACCAGCGTTTAAAACCGTTGATGATTATGCGACCGTTATCTCTTTTTTCGGCCCGAGTGTTGACGCTGGCAAGATCGCCGCCGACATCGGGTTCGGATAGGCCGTAGGCGAAAAGATGTTCGCCTCGGGCGAGGAGAGGGAGGTAGTGTGCTTTTTGTTCTGGGCTGCCGTTCTCACTGATATTCATTCCGCCGTAAAAAGCACAATGGATAAAAGGTCCGGCCGCAAAGGAGCCCCCACGACAGAGTTCTTCGATGATGGCTACGGCCGCAACGAGGTCGGGCCCCTGTCCGCCGTACTCGGGCGCAATAGTGATACCGCAGACGCCTGTCTTAGCGAGCCGCTCAAAGAGTTCGGGCGGAAAGCGATGCTCTCGGTCCCATTGTCTGACTTTTTCCGAAGGCATTTCTTCTGCAACAAATCGCCGGAGGAGGTTTCGGAGTTCTCTAATATGTTCGGGTTCATCGAGTGACATCATGCCGTGTCCTAATCGCTGTATGTGTTTTTCCATCGGTCGAGGAAGGCGAGTTTTTCGATGGGCTTGCGTGTAATAGGGCCATGGCCGGTCCCGACCGGATAGCCGATGGGGATCGTGCAAGCCGTTCCCCAATCAGACGGTATGCCTAGAATCTCCTTGACTCTGTCCTCGTAACCACACAGTAGTGTTGTTAAAGTGCAGCCTAGGCCTTCGGCGCGGCAGGCGAGCAGCAGGTTCTCCACAGCGGGGTAAATGGAGCCTCCACCCACAACAGAGACCCGGTCCAGTTTGATGTCCGTGATGGCCATCATTTTCGGATTGAAGCAAAATACGGCCAGAACAGGTGACTCGCCGAAGTGATCGGCCAGATAATCGCCGGCGGCGAGAATGCGTTCTTGGGCAGGTCGAATGTCTTCGGGCATTTCGCTTAAGTGAGCGCGATGTCCATCTGAATATCTTTTCCAACCCCGGGCGTAGAGTTCGCCGAGTTGCTTCTTGGGAGCGGCCGCCTTGACCACGACCACACGCCAGGGTTGGGTGTTGGCGCCGGTGGGGGCCCAGGTGGCAGCCTCAAGGACACGGTTCAGAACCTCTGTCGGGACCGGGTCCGGTCGAAGTTTTCTGACTGCACGGAGGCTGCGCATGGCCTCGTAGACACCCACTTCATTCATCTGTATTCCTCCGGAGCGAAACTGAGATTGTTTATCGGCCCTTAAAATGGGGAGGGCGTTTTTCGGCCACGGCCGAAAGTGCCTCTTGATGGTCTTCGCTTTGGAAAGTGACGAGTTCCAATGCAGTTGAAAAATCATAGGTCATGTTAAGCGCGTCTTTGACAAGTTTGTTGACCGCTTGCTTGGTGTAGCGGACAGCCAAGGGTGCCCCTCGTGCAAGCCGTTGTGCGAAAGCGAGGGAAGCTGATTCGATCTCGTCGGCGTCGACAATATGATTAACAAGACCCATACGGTAGGCCTCCTCTGCACTCACGGGGTCACCCGTCATCAGGAATTCTTTGGCCCGGGCAGGACCCAGGACGAGTGGCCAGATAACGGTTCCGCCGTCGCCGGCGACAATGCCGAGCCGGACATGTGGATCTGCAAGGGTCGCCGTTTTTGCCATGAAGATGATGTCACTGAGCAGCGCAATGGAAGCTCCCAGCCCAATGGCGGGGCCATTCAGGGCCACGACGATGGGAATCTCCACGTCGAGTAGGTCCCAGATTAATTGTTTGGCATCGCGTCTAAGGTGCTCGAGTTCTTGGGGATCCTGAAGTTTTGGAAACCAATTGAAGTCTCCGCCTGCGCTAAAGGCACTCTCTTTCCCGGTGAGCAGGATGGCGCGAGCCTCGTCTTCACGTCGAAGCTCTCGAAAAAGTTGCGCCAGCTCAGAGTGAAGCGACTCGTCAACGGCATTCAGCGGATGATCCGGGCGGTCGATAGTGACTCGGAGGACGTCCCCTTCACATCGCTCGATTTTCAAGTTCTGGTAAGAGGTGTCTTGAATTTTTCCCAATGAAGGCCTCCGATCCGGGTGAGGGAGTTTCCCGGTTCCGCATGGGTGAAAGATATCCCGAACCCTGAAAATATCTAGAGTTCAACTCTAGTTTTGTTGCTCTGCTTGGGCAGGGGCGACTTAGGGGTGATCTCTCTACCTAAGGACGGAACTTCCCCCATCGGCGGGAAGGGTGTGTCCGGTGATATAGCGGGCCTCTTCGCTGGCGAGGAAAACCGCGACTCCGCCAATGTCTTCTTCGCATTCCCCGATTCGGCCCAGAGGCTGCCCCGCGGTCATCTTTCGTTCCATCTCTGGGGCTTGCTCGAGCAGAGCCGCGACCCCCGGAGACTTCGCCAGCGGGCAGAGGATGTTGACGTTGATGCCTTCGCGGCCCCATTCTCGAGCGGCGGTCTTGCTGAGAGCGCGGATCGCTTCTTTTGTGGCCCCATACGCCCCTTGGCCGGCCAATCCGTCAAGGCCCGCTCCCGATCCAATGTTGATAATCCGTCCACCTCGTTCACGGAGGTGCGAGTAGGCGGCTTGCATGAAATACAGTGTCCCTCTGAATCCAGTATCGAAGCAGAGATCGACGATTTCATCGGTGTGGTCCATCAAAGGTGTGGGGCGTAGCGGAGCGCGTTGTGCGTT
Organism: Deltaproteobacteria bacterium; assembly: GCA_002691205.1. Lineage (GTDB taxonomy): Bacteria > Myxococcota_A > UBA9160 > UBA9160 > UBA4427 > MED660. The sequence goes on along the minus strand of NZHD01000116.1, from coordinate 87,858 downwards.
GTTGACGAGGATATCTAGGCGGCCGAAGGCCTCTACGCAGCGAGCCACGGTGGCTTTGGCGTCTGATCTTTGGGTGACGTCGCAAGTGACAAAAATAGATTCTCCTCCAAGTGTTCGAATCTCGTCTCGGACGGCTTCGCCATTTTGTTCATTTGTATCAGCAATCAGGCAGTGAGCTCCGTTTCGCGCCATCGCCAAGGCGATTCCCCGGCCCACGCCTTGTCCTGCGCCTGTGATGATCGCCACCTTGTCCTTGAGTCGTGCAGTCATGAGGGCTCACTCCTTCTCGGTATGAGTTTCAAGTTTGATTTATATAAAAAGACTGCGTTGAAGTAGAACACTCGAGTTCCTGAGCGAGATCGAGGAGAAGGTAACCCCGGCCCCTTGGCGGAGCAATTGCAGTTTCAGGAGGAGGGGATCTGGGAAATAAAGAGACGAGGGCGCATAGATGCATTGGTTCTCTTGGCCACACTGCCTACACTGGGGCAATCAATGGATCTTTTTTTGGAGCATCAACGATGGGTCGATTACAAGATAAGGTGGCCATTGTAACCGGGGCAGGCCAAGGTATTGGATTGGGTGTGGCGCGTGCGTTGGCCTCGGAAGGTGCGCGTGTTGTGTGCGCCAACCGCAATAAAGAGAGCGGCGAATCTGCTGCAGCTGCCTTGATTAAAGACTTCGGATCCTGTGGAGCCGACGCCCGTTTTTTTCAGACCGATGTTTCCAGCCGTGAAAGCGTTTTCTCCTTGGTGGAGAAAACTGTAGCCGCATTCGGAGGCGTCGATGTATTGGTTAATAATGCGACACCCACAGGCGGAACCTCACGACTTGAGGTGATGGAAGATGCCTTTATGGATGCCTACCTGAAAGTAAATTACTCCGCCGCCTTCTGGGGTATGCAGGCTGTCTTCCCGCATATGAAGAAGAAGGGGTACGGACGAATTATCACGATGTGCTCTCTGAATGGGATTAATGCTCATCAGTATACGGCCATGTATAACGGCTCCAAGGAGGCTGCGAGAGCTCTCACTCGAACAGCCGCAGTGGAGTGGGGGCGCTATGGAATTACTGCGAACGTTATTTGCCCTTTCGCTAATACGCCTTCGTGGCAAGGCTTTCAAAAATTTGATCCTGAGGGTGCGAGTCGCATTCTGAACGGAAACCCTATTCGATATGTAGGGGATAGCGAGAAGGATATCGGACCTGTTGCCGTTTTTCTGAGTTCCGAAGAGTCTCGTTACGTTACGGGAAATACCCTTCATGCCGATGGAGGGGGCCACATCAATGGTGTGGCTTGGAAATTTGAGTTGCCAGAGTAAAGGCTCTCTTTACTTTCGCTTTTCTGACGGAAGGATCATTTATGGCCTCGATGGCGCAGTTCCTCCCTTACTCGTCGGCTCGACGACTGGTTCAGTTGAACGAAGTAGATGAGCGGTATAAAAAACGGGCACGGCGTTGGTTGATTTTTTGTGCGCTGACTGAGCCCCTGCGTTGGTACGAACGGATGCGCTGGGGAGCGACTCTGCGGAGAACAGAGATCAAAGAAGCCCCGCTTTTCTTGCTCGGCTTTGGTCGGAGTGGCACGACTCATCTGCACAACTTGATGTGGCAAGATCCTCAATTTGGAGGTGTGACCAATTATCAAGCAAGCCTTCATTCGATCGCACTGATGGGGCAGAGTTGGCTTCCTAAACTTTTCGCGGGCCAGATGCCTAAAACTCGACCCATGGATAATGTGGCGATTTCTCTGGAGGGTCCACAGGAAGAAGAGATGGCCATGATGAATGCGACACATCATGCACCCCTTCACGTTATGAGTTTTCCGAGAGGCGCGCCGGAGATCTATGACCGATATGTTGCTGATCTGGGCAAGGACCTTGAGGCGACAGGCGGATGGAAGAAGGCGTACGTCGAAGTTCTCAAAAAAGCCACGCTACTGACAGGGGGCAAGCGGCTGGTGTTAAAGACACCGCCCAACACAGGTCGAATCGATGTTTTGCTCGATATGTTTCCGGATGCACGTTTTGTAAACATCGTTCGGAACCCGTACCCGGTGTATCAGTCTATGCGTAATATGTATCGGAAGACTCTGCCCGGAGCAGTGCTTCAGCAGATTGATTGGCAGCAGATTGACGCGTGGATCGTCCAAGCATACCAGTCTCAGATGCAGAAGTATCTGGCTCAGCGCTCATTGATTCCAGACAGACACCTTGTTGAAATTAAGTATGAGGAGCTAGAGGCCCATCCGCTTGAAACCCTTGAGGACATTTACGAAAAATTAAATCTTGGAGACTTTGAGGTGCAGCGTCCCCGACTCGTTTCATACCTGGAAAGCCTAGGCGAGTACAAGAAAAATCATTTTGAATTTCCATCAGACATAGTGGAAACAGTGAATAGAAGCTGGGGCTTTGCTTTTGATGCCTTTGGATATAAACGTCAAGTCTAGTCTTATTTGAAATCTCGCTAAAAGGAATTCGGAAAGAGGAGAGAAGATGGATCAGCATCAAAGGTTTCGAGAAAAGCTGAATCAAATGATCGCGGGAGATCTTGAGATCGAGTGGGGGCACAACGAGTTTATCGGCCACACAGATGTAGTACGACAGCTTCTTGAAGTGGCGCCTGACGTGATTCGCGAGGACCTTCAGTTTTTGCATGACTTGATGGCTGAGGGACGTGATGCACAAGGGGCGCAGGTACTGGGGGTGTTTCCGCGGCTCACAGATCCGGAGTTGGCTGGGGTGGAAGGGCGTATCTCAGATTATATTGCGGAGCACTGCGGAATCAGGATGGGGGACCCGCATTGGGAGGTGGGGCATTTAGTTGGAGAGTCTCGCTGTCCGGGTTGGCCGGGAGTGGGGAGTCCGCTCACGAATAATCGGTTTCCTTATTTGCTGGACACGTCGGCCTCAAACTATTTTAGTAATCGCTTTTGGCATGGCGAAGGGGCTCCGCCTGGGTTCATCACTGTGCCGGAGGGAGGCAGCGTTGAATTTAACGGTGAGTTTCCTTACTCCCGCTATTTCGCATTTCATCCTTCAGATTTTGACACGAACACTCTTTCTACATTAGTCGATATGGATCTCGATCCCGACGAGGGAAGTGTGAATCCTTTCCGCGAAAGAGTGCCAGAGGGAAAAGGCCGACGATTTACGGCCCGCTTTGTTTTTAAGAAGGCCCCCGTCGATCCGGCACCGAATACGAGTTATGTGGGAGAAAGAAGAAATGGGGGCCGGAATCAGGCGGTCTTTAATATTTATCGGACGACGGGTTCGGAATTAGGCGCGCTGCCACCGAACAATACGGGTGTTCTTTTGCCAGCGATTTCGGTCTACGATGTAAAGGGTCAGCTTGTTTCTCATTTTGACGAAGTGGACCCGCATCCTCCAGGTGCGGAGCCCCCCGTGGAGACGACTCGGTTTGCACCGCTTCCCATCCCCGATCATCGCGGTCTATGTTGGCCCGAGAAATACAGCACCAAAAGCAATTGGGGATTGCCTTACGACATTCTGGCAAGTGCCGATATTTTATATCTCGTCACTCCATACACCCGCCGTTTGGGTCGGGTTCATGTTACGCGAGCGCGAATGCTTACATGTCCTCATACTCCGAGTGAACCTGTTTGGGGTGGAGATAAGCAAATTCGTGGCTTTACAGTGACGACGTACAATTTCTGGGCGGGTGTCTGTGAGTCAGCAGTGGTGGATCATGAGATCTGCGTCGACGAGGACGGTTATTACACACTGGTGGTGTCTACGGAGGCCGATCGTCCGAGTAATGCCACGGCCGAGCAAGGTGTGACTTGGCTTAACTGGGGAGATTATCTGGATGGTCAGCTGACCTATCGGATGCTTCTTCGCCGAAACCCGCTTCTCGTTCAGTTGAAGGAGGCGGTGGAGGGCGGTAGGAGTGATCCCGAGATTGCGCCCTACGTTCCGCAATCCCGCCACTGCAGTCGGAAGGAATTCGAAGAAAAGGGATGGAGAGCCGCTTTTGATGACTAGCTTGGGTCTCTAGATAAGAGAGTTACTTCTCATTCTTGAAGTGACTGAATCCACAGCCCACGTTTTTTCTGTGTCGCAGCAGCTTAAATTCTAAGGCATTGGGCCATTGTCCCAATATGAATTGGGATTGATGAGTCCGTTGGAGAGGCTGGCTGTAAATGGCCTTGCTACGCTTTTCAGGCGGAACTAAATGAAGGGGCGAGGAAAGATGACTATCAAGAATCTTCTTGTTGCGAACCGGGGAGAGATTGCCGTTCGGGTGCTGCGCGGTGCGGCGGATCTGGGTTTATCGACCACCTCTGTCTTCAGCGAAGAAGATGCTCGTGCCTTGCATGTACGAAGGGCGGATCAGTCGTATGCGTTGCCCGGGAGGGGGGCGGCCGCTTATCTCAATATCGAGTCGATCATCGAGTCTGCTCGGAGCGGGGGGTGTGATTCAATTCATCCTGGCTACGGCTTTTTAAGTGAAAGTGCAGATTTAGCTCGCGCTTGTTCAAGCGCTGGCTTGATATTTGTGGGACCGGATGCAGAGGTTCTAGAGCAGTTGGGCGACAAGGCGCAGGCTCGGGCTTTAGCTGCAGAGTGCGGTGTCCCCGTTTTGTTGGGAACTTCTGCGGCGACCTCGTTCGAAGAGGCGCACTCGTTTTACACCGAAAAATGTGAGGGTGGCGCCCTTATGGTGAAAGCGGTTTCGGGAGGCGGAGGCAGGGGCTTGCGCGTGGTACGCGATGTGTCGGAGTTGGCTGAGGCAATGGAGCGGTGTTCATCAGAGGCGATGAAAGCTTTTGGCTCAGGGGATGTCTATGTCGAAGAATTCTTGCCCCGTGCACGTCATATTGAAGTCCAAGTGTTGGGCGATGGGGAATCGGTTGTCCACCTCTGGGAACGCGAATGCACGCTTCAACGTCGACATCAGAAACTCGTCGAGGTCGCACCGAGTCCGAACTTGCCGGTGGGGTTGCGTGAGTCTTTACTCGCGGCGGCTTTAAAGATGGCTCGCGCAACGCGATACCGGAGCTTAGGCACTTTTGAATTTTTGGTGGAAGCGGGAGACCTGGAGTCTCCGCGTTGGGCCTTCATCGAGGCCAACCCGAGAATTCAGGTTGAGCATACGGTGACCGAAGCGGTCACGGGCGTCGATTTGGTGCAGGCCCAGCTTGAGGTGGCGGGAGGGCGTACGCTTGATGATCTGGGTCTCACCGCGGACTCGATCCCTGCGCCTCGAGGGCATGCGGTTCAGGTGCGTGTGAATATGGAGACGATGACGAAGGAAGGTCTACCCAGGCCGGCTTTGGGTACGATCCACGTTTTTGATCCGCCCACGGGTCCGGGAATTCGCGTTGATCATCATGCGTATGCTGGATTTGAGCCTCCTTTAGTGTTTGACAGCCTGCTTGCAAAGGTGATCGCCCATACGGAAACAGGCAGTTATGTCGATGCTCTTTCGCGAGTGTCCCGGGCCTTGCGCGAATTGCAGGTCGAGGGGGCGGGAACCAATGCGGTTTTTCTTGAAGCCCTGGTTTCCCATCCAGATGTTTTGGAAAATCGAATTTCAACGGTGTTTATCGAAGAGAATGCCGTGGACTTGGTGAGTCGAACGGTAGAGCTAGAAGCCTCTCGGAAAAAGCTGGATCCTGTAAAAACGTCGAGTGGGGTAGGGGCCCAGGTGGACTCAAGCGACCCCTTGGCCGTCTTGACCCACGGCCGACAGGACCGGTCTCTTGGGGAGGAGTTGGAACAAAAGCCATTCAAGGCCGCGGGTTCTGAGGGGGGCGAAATATTGGTTTCGCCCGTGCAGGGGACAGTGGCTTCGATTCAGACTGAACCGGGTCTTTCTTTACACGAGGGAGAACCTCTGCTCGTGATTGAGGCCATGAAGATGGAGCATGTCATTGAGGCTCCGTTTGCGGGTGAGGTGGAACGATTCGCCGTCGGGGTTGGGGCGACTTTATCAGAGGGAGATCCTCTTCTTGTCATGGTTCGACGAGAGGTGGCGGGAAAGCAGACTCAGCATGAAGAGGTTTTGGATTTAGACTTTATTCGTCCTGACTTAGCTGAAGTTCAGGCGAGACATAGCTTTGGATTAGACGAAAATCGCTCGGAGGCCGTCGCCAAACGGGCTCGGTGGGGGCAGCGGACCGCTTGTGTCAACGTGGAAGATCTCTGTGATGAGGGAAGTTTCGTGGAGTACGCCCCCCTCGTCGTGGCGGGCCAACGCCGTCGTCGAGGACTCGATGACCTGAGAGCGAATACCCCCCGAGATGGAATGGTGGCGGGGATGGGCAGCATTAATGGACACCTTCACCCTGACGATAAGTCTCGTTGTGTGATCATGTCTTATGACTATACGGTTCTCGCGGGCACTCAAGGTCTCTTTAACCACTTGAAGAAAGATCGCCTTTTTGATTTAGCAGAAAAGTACAAGCTTCCTCTTGTGCTGCTGAGCGAAGGGGGAGGGGGTCGGCCTGGTGATACGGATGGGGTCGGCTCGGTGGGTTTGAACTGCAGAGCCTTCGCACTTTTTGGCAGGCTTTCAGGTCTCGTGCCCTTGGTGGGGATTAATTCGGGGCGTTGCTTTGCAGGGAATGCTGCTCTTTTGGGTTGCTGTGATGTCGTGATTGCGACGGCAAATTCCAACATCGGGATGGGAGGCCCTGCCATGATCGAGGGAGGCGGGCTGGGCGTATTTCGTCCCGACGAGGTGGGGCCTATGGAAGTTCAGGTCGCTAATGGGGTGGTGGACATTGCCGTTGAGGATGAGGCTGAGGCCATCAGTGTGGCTAAAAAATACATCTCGTATTTCCAGGGCTCGGTGGATAAGTGGACATGTGAGGATCAACGCCATCTTCGAAATGCAATTCCTGAAAACCGACTTCGAATTTATGATGTACGACAAGTGATTAACAAAATGGCCGATACGGACTCGGTCCTGGAACTTCGCAGTGGGTTTGGGCTAGGGATGGTTACAGCGTTGGCCCGGTTCGAAGGTCGACCGATCGGTATTGTGGCTAATAATCCCGTGCACCTTTCAGGTGCGATTGATCGCGAGGGGGCCGACAAAGCATCTCGGTTTATGCAACTTTGTGATGCTTTTGATCTTCCTTTGCTTTTTCTATGCGATACCCCCGGTATCATGGTGGGGCCCGAGTCCGAGAAGACGGCTTTGGTCCGGCATGCCGCGCGAATGTTTGTGACGGGGGCTAGCCTGAGTGTGCCTTTCTTTACGATTGTCTTGAGAAAGGGATATGGGCTCGGTGCACAGGCCATGGCCGGTGGAAGTTTTTGGGCGCCTTTCTTTACAGTGGCTTGGCCCACTGGGGAATTTGGCGGTATGGGTTTGGAGGGTGCTGTGAAGCTGGGCTATCGCAAGGATCTAGAAGCGATTGAGGACCCTGAAGAACGCTTGGCGCTCTATGAGAAGATGGTGGCCCGCATGTATGAACAGGGCAAAGCCGTCAATACCGCTTCGCATTTTGAAATCGATGGTGTCATTGATCCCAAAGATTCTCGCTCGTGGATCATGCGGGCTTTGCGCTCAGCTCCTGAAAAGCCCTTGCGGGAGGGCAAAAAAAGACCCTTCGTCGACACGTGGTAGATCGAAGTATTCCTTGGCCTGCTTCAGCTAGACCGGGCTGAGGAATCTCTTTGCGTTGAAGCCGCCTCGCTAGTGTTCGCCGATCGGGGGCGTTCACGACGATCTGCTCGAAGGGACCTCGAGCCTGTTGGCGGTGGCGATCACAGCCGCTAGGACGCCCATGTCGAGGAGAGCCGCGAGCCATATTGGAAAGAGCGTGATGAAGGGGTCAGGCAGGGCCTTCTTGGGGTTTACGCCAGCTGCGAAGGGTTTTTAGAATTACGCTTGTGGGGTCCAATGGACTTCAAGGATTGAGGCCTCGCCGGGGACACCAATTCGAAGAGGGAAACCGTAAAAACCTGTTCCTCGGTGCACGTAGAGGTGACTGCGCCCAAGGGCGAAGTGTCCATGATCGGGCCATCTAGATCGACTTAAGACAGTCCAGTCGAAGCCCAAGCTCACCAACCCAACCTGTCCTCCATGAGTGTGGCCGGAGAGGACGAGGTCCACATTGTCTTTTGGAAGATCGTGGAAAGCGCTGGGGTCGTGAAGCATGAGCAGTCTAGGCTGGTCGTTAGTACGCGGATGGGCCTCGAGAAGAGTTTGTAAATGCTCTTTACGATTTTTGCCTACATAGTCCGCACCGATAATTTGTATAGGTCCGGTTCGGGTGACAACGGACTCCGCCTCGTCGACGAGGAGGCAGATTCCGTTGGCGGCGAGGCCACTTCGTACCTCTTCGGGGGCCTCATGATCGTGATTTCCAAAGATGGCAAAACATCGACCTGGCAGTTCGGCGAGGGGGCTTAGGGCTTCGGCCAGCGCGCCCGGAGTCGCGTTGCTTTCCATGGTTAGGAAGTCGCCTGTCAGTAGAACCAGATCTGGATCTTGTTTCGCCAGACTTGCCACCAGTTCCCGGAGACGCTGTACAGGCTGCCACGGTCCCAGGTGGGGATCCGTGATCTGAACAATTCGAAGAGGAGAGTTGTTCTGAAGGGGCGAGACTCTCTCGGTGCTTCTGCGCACCGGGAGTCGCTTGAATTCGGTGGGTTTGGCTTCGCCGATTCGGAGCTGAACGGTTTCTTTCTTCGGTCTCGCTGAGGTGAGTGCGGCCATAATTCCCATGACGTAGGGGAGCGCATCAAGGGGGGCCAACCATGCAAGGGCTTGATGAGCCTCTAAGAGATAGAGCGGGACCCTGACAACGAGCAGAACGATCAACCAAAAAGTGGCGATGAAATTAGCGGCCAAGAAAACTTGGCCGGGGGTAGAGATGGCCCAGCGATAAAGAGGGGGTCGCATGCGTGCATGCGAAAGCATGAGGTAGTGGACCGAGGTCGCGCACATGGCGTAGACGAAGAGAACTTGAACCCAGGGAAGTAGAGGGCCTGGTATCCAAAGGCCCAGCCGCCAGTAAACGGCCAAAGCGCCCGCTGAAGAGAAGCCCAAGATGATGGCGCTGAAGAGAGCATAGAAGCGACCACGACGAATTCCGGCATACGCGGGAACCCCGATTAAAGAAATCAGGGTGAGGGCGGGAAAGATCCATGCGAGCGTCTCGGTCAAAGTGGCGGAAGACTACTGCAAACGAGGGCTCTGTGGGACTTTGGAAAGAGGCTTTTTAGGGATCCGTTAGGCCCGTGTCCCCAATTATGGAAAAAGGCACAGCCCGAGGGAGGGGAGAAGGGGCAGGGGGAGGGCGGAGGGGGCCGATTTGTAGCCCTTTCTTCCAATTAAGAATCTAGAAGTCGGGCCTTGATCTCGGCGCATCTCTCAACCGCTTCTTCGCTGCTGCTTGTGACCGCCATGAGATTGAGGTGCTGAGCCCCCGCAGCCACATAGGGACGGAGGAAGTCGGCCACTTCTTCGGCACTGCCGTATGGGCTGTATTTTTCAAAGCGTTCAAAGGGAATTTTGTACATCGATTCCATTTGTGCGGCTAGCCGTGCCCGGGCCGAATTTCGGTCTGAATCAATTCCGACCCAGATCTGGAGACCATGTTGCCAGCGAACGGCTTTCCGATTGGCCTCTTGTGCATGTTCTTTGATTTGAGAAATCACTTCCGCATAGCGGCGAGGTGAGCACCATACGCCAAGCCAGCCATCTCCGAATCGTCCAGTGCGTCGAATCGCAGCATCGGAGCGTCCGCCGATGAGAAATGGGACAGCCGGGTCGGGGGCTGGCCGAATGAGGGCCTGATGGAGTTCGAAGAATTCACCTGAAAAGTCTATGGGTTCGCCCGAGAGTAATCCGCGGACGATTTCTAAGCATTCGTTGGTTCTTCGTCCACGAGTCGAAGGATCGACTCCACAGATTTCAATTTCATGACGGTCCTCGCCGCCGATTCCAACTCCAAGAACAAGCCGTCCAGGGGCGGATTCGCAAAGGCTGGCGATCTGTCGAGCGACCGGCACAGGGTGTCTGAGTGCGAGAAGGTAAACCCCCAAGTGAATTCCCAGAGTGGGCTCAAGTGCAGCCGCTGTGGCGGCTTGGATTAACCCGTCCATTCCAAATCCGGTGTAAAAACTAATATGATCGGCTACAAAAACGTAGTCGAGGTCAGCATCTGCGACTCTTTTGAGCATGGCTTTCCGGCGCTCATGAGGGCCGGTCAACATGCTGGAGTCGGCGAGTACACCCACTTGGAGAGGATTTGTATTTTCCATGAGGCGATATCGTACTATGGTTGTCAGGTGCGATTCCACCGTCGGGGCTCTAAAAACGGGGAATCCCCAAGAAAGAATCCCTTTTGATCCCTTCTGACACGACTTCAGGATTACCTGCCCTCGGGAAAGCCCAGCGGACTCGGGCTCGGCTCGTGGAAGCGACCTGCGAAGAGATCTCCGAGCACGGCTCTTTTACAGCGGAGCGGGTAGCCAGGAGGGCGGGGACATCCGTGGCGACTTTTTACGTACACCTTCCAACGAAAACCGTGGCCCTCACGGCGGCCTTTGCCAAGGTGATGGATGAACTGGTGGAGGTGGTTGAGGCTCATCTGCAGGTCGATGGGCTTCAAAGAGCGGGTCTTGAGGCGATGATGCAAGCGTTTGTTGAGGCTTCGGTTGCTTTCTTTACATCGCGTTCACTTGTGATGCGAAAAGGGCTTGCGGGGTTACCGGATTCTCAAGAACTTCGGAGGGTCTACAGAGACCACGAGGCTTTGGCTTTCGAGCGTTTTGTGGATTTTATTTCGAATGGCCAAGCCCATGGGTTCATTCGATCTGGAAATGTCGATGAGTTGGCTCGAATCTTTCTTGTGCTCAGTCAGGGGCTCAATAATCCTTTGTTGCTGGATCAAGAAGCCCGCTCCACGTTGTCTTCGAAGATGACGGATGTGTTCGTGGGCTGGCTTGGTCCTTCCTGCGAAACGGATCCTTGATCTGTATGTCAAATGTAGCGCTGCATTTAGACATAGCGCGTCTAGAATATGGATTCCGCATCATGATCAAGAATTTGGTGAGTGTGCCTTTCGGCCATCACGGCAAACATGGCGTCTCCTCGCTCACTGACCTCAACGATCTGAGAAGCGATGATCGCCATGATTAATCCCGAGAAACTGAAACGGCGATAATCTTTAACAAGTTCATCCATGGAGTAGCTTGTTATTCCCTGTTGGTTCAAGACTTCCAAGTAGTGGGCGAGCAGACTCATCTCCTCTTCTCGGCGTTTTTCGGGCAGAAGGCCTGCTCCTATAAAGTAAGCGACATCGCTGGCCGGGTGGCCCAAAGCGCAGGTTTGCCAATCCACAACAGCGAGAGGGACATGGTGGGGCGCATTGCCAAAGAGCATGTTGTCAAGTCGATAGTCGCCGTGTACCACAGATCGAGGTCCTTCTGAGAATTCAGCCCACTGGCCGATTTTTTCTCCAAAGCGATGTGCCAGGGCGATGACCTCGGGGCTGACTCGGCTTTCAAAGCGAGACTCGAACCCAGGAACAACGCTTTGATATAACATTTTGAGCACCCCGGCGGACTCGGGGCCCGGGTTGGGCAACCAGCTGAGCTGAGTGAGTTTGGGGTCATTCCAGCGGGGTGCATGAAGTCGAGCCGCCTCTGCCATCGCGAGGCGGGCTTGGTTCGGGGTGCACCCAATAATCTGGTCCCCCTGCTCGGAGGGCGCCATATCTTCAAACACCAGAATGAATTGGTCACCCGCTTCTGATAAATCAGCGTGCCAGCATTGAGGCGTCCTTATGTTCAGGCTTTGGGCCAGCTCGGTGTAGAAATGGACTTCCCGTGAGTAGATGCCCTGAGCGACGGCCGTGGCACGGCTGACCGGATTCTCAGAGGGAAGTTTAAGCACGAGGCTGGTAGGTCCCGGCGGGCTCGTGGAACTGTACTGCAGAGTAAAACGGACGTTTTCGCCGACTTGACCGGTTCCAATGCTCTCGGTTTCAAAGCCCGTGATTTCGAGATTCTGAAAGCCGCCTTGAGTCAGCGCAAGGCTGAGCCATTCAGGAGTGACCGCGGCTGCGCTAGAAATCAAGGGAATTGACGCAGGCATTCTGACCTCTTTTCTCTCTTCGTTTGGGGGGTGGGGATCATTCTTACATCTCGATGATGCGCAATGGGTGATTGATTACGTCTGTCTGATCTGAACTTGCGTGTGTGGAGGGTACGGAATTCTAATGGAGCATAGGTGATTTTATCTTGCTCTTGCTCGGTTCACGACTCGATGAACTCGTTGCTCAGGTTGCTTTGAGTTTATCCTTGAAATTGAAGTTGGATTCGTCATATCCTGTCTTCCAAGGACCGATTAGGTGGATCTTGGTCTAATCAGCCTGGGAGGTTTTTAGAGATTGGCTTCAAAACTAACTTCTTTTGAATCTGTGGTCTTCGCCGGAGGTGGGTGTCGCTGTTTTTGGCAGGCTGGTTTTTGGTCGGTTGTCTCGGAAGGGTTGTCTGAGCCTAAGGTGGTTCTGGGTGTCAGTGCGGGGTCAGCATTCGCTTGCACCGCATTGCTTCATCGAGGGCAGGAAGTTTTATCGAGCTTTAAGCGTCGCGTGGAACGCAATGAGCGAAATTTTTACCCGTCGGAACTGATGGAGGGCCGAACGGCTTTCCCGCATGAGTCGATCTACAGAGAAACGATCCAGGAAATTGTCCAAGACGCGGATTTTAAGCGTTTAAAGTGGGGCCCCGATGTTCGCATCTTGTTGGCCCGTCCGCCCGCGTACTTTGATGGCCGAAGCGGTTTTGTGCTGGGGGGCATCGCGTATATGCTCGATCGATATGATCCGAGAGGGGACTCTCGTTGGGGGTACAAGCTAGGCTTTGATCACGAGTTGGTTTCGATTCGAGACCTGACGAATCGAGACGAGCTCGTGGATCTCATTATGCATTCTTCGTGCACGCCTCCTCTGTTGCCTATTTATCGGCGAGGAGATCGTATCGTTCTTGACGGGGGCGTGGTGGACAACGCGCCCGCCGATTTAGTACCGGAATCGAAATCGACATTGGTCTTGTTAACGCGTCATCAATCCGCCGATCGGATTCCAGAGGTCAAGGGGCGCACTTATGTTTGGCCGTCCAGCCCTATTCCGGTGGAGAAATGGGATTACACCAGTCCGGAGAGAATTCAGCAGACCTTCGATTTAGGTTGTCGCGATGGTGAAGCCTTCTTGTCCTAAGGAGGCTCTGGCGGCGTGATCTCGGGCCCTGTTGTTTCTTGATCGGGCTGAAAGTGGATGGGTCGATGCCGGGATAAGAACTCAAATAACCGGATAGACGTCAGGTGGTGTTCGAAAGCGCTGCGTTCCTGCTAGTGTCTGGGTATGACACAATCGTTCGTGACTCGATCTTCGGCTGAGACGCAAGGTGTAAAGATTGATGTCGAAGCCACCTACTCACCGGAGTATTCAGACCCTGAAAAAAGCCAGTGGTTTTTTCTCTACACCATCGCTGTGCGAAATCAAGGTGAAGTTCAGGTCCAACTCATGGATCGACACTGGATTATTGTCGACGGCACGGGGCATGCTGAGGAAGTGCGTGGTGAAGGCGTCGTGGGCAGTCAGCCTCAACTCGCGCCAGGTGATGCTTTTGAGTACACGTCCGGTTGCCCACTTCCAACTCCGTTTGGGAGCATGACAGGGACTTTTCGCATGGTTCGTGAGGACGGCACTGAATTTCAGGCAGAAATTGCCATCTTTGAATTGATGGAGCCTCGGGCTATCCACTAGTGCGTGATGGCTGTGAGACGGCGAAGCTTTTTTAAGCGTCGCCGAACAAAGAAGATTTTAGACGGTGCGAGGCGCTGAACTCGCTTCGGGTTTAAATATAGATTTGTCTCTTTTCCTCTGTCGAGGGTTTGCACAGTGTGGAACACAAAAAGTGACGAGCCGCGTCTTCGGAGAATCCTTCGTAGGCTAGCGACTGTGAGCGGGATTCTGACCGCGCTTGGGATCTCACTCGCGATGTTGCCGATTTGGGTGCCTGGGTTGGCATTGCTTGACTTCGTGCGTAAATCGAAATGGTCGGGTCTGCGATGTGGTGTGTATCTGACTTGGTTGCTTCTGTGTGAAGTGGCCGGGCTTACCTGGGCTGCTTTTCTACTTATTCGACCTCACCGTTCTCAAGAGGCTTGGCTTGCTCGTCATTACGCGTTGCAGCATCGCTGGGCGGGGGCTCTCTTTGACGGCGCTGTAAAGCTTTTCGGCTTGCGGCTTGAAGTGGAGGGTGCAGAGGCGCTTGAAGGAGGGCCGATTCTTTTATTTATGCGCCATGCGACGGTGGCCGATGCGTTGTTGCCGGCCGTGGTGGCCAGTCGGCCCTATGGAATTCGTCTGCGATATGTGCTGAAGCAGGAGTTACGGATTGACCCCTGCCTGGATATCGTCGGGGATCGTTTGCCCAATGCTTTCGTGCAGAGAGGTCTTCCCGATGGCTCCAGGGAAGTAGCTCGTGTGGCGAGCCTCGCTCGCGACCTGGGCTCTCAAGATGGCGTGGTGATTTATCCTGAAGGCACACGCTTCACGGCTGGACGGAGGGCTCGAGTGCTCGAGAAGATCAAAGCGTCGGGTGATCTAGAGCGCTGGGCTGCCGTTGAGGCGTTGAAGCACGTATTGCCGCCGAGGTTGGGCGGTGTGATGGGTCTCATCGACGCCTCTCCCAACACCGATGTCGTATTCTGTGCGCATACCGGATTGGAACGCGTGACTCGTTTGGGTGATCTGTTTTCGGGGCATGCCCTGGGAGCGCGCCTCAAGGTGCGTTGCTGGCGAGTCGCCGCCCACGATATCCCGAAAGATGAACATGGCCGAGAGGCCTGGCTGGAAAACGAATGGGCTCGTGTGGAGAGCTTTGTGGCCGAGAATCAAGAAATGACAAAGGCTCGCTGATGGTCTGTACGGACCGTTGGGTTTAAGAAGGGGAGCGTGAGGCGCTCACCGAACGTGTTCGGACTGTATAGACCGTATCCCCGCTGAGAATTCCGCCTCTTCCAAAGAGACGACCCCATTGCCAGTTAGAAAGACCGAGTTCGGGTCGATCTAGCGCGAATTGCCCGTCGACCCACCGTGTGTATCCGTCCCCCACAAAGGGAGCGTTGACCGCCTCGTAAAAGAAAGAGTGCTCGTTGGGGTCATCGCTGACGAGGCAGGCCACAAATTGAGGGCTGTACTGATTAAATAATCGAACCGCCTCTTCAAGGTTGTCGACGATTTTGAGAGTGATCTCTGGGGTTTGCTCCCATTCCCACTCATGGGCCAGTACGGACTCTGGAACAGCCTCAGCCTGGGGTTCCTCGACATCGCCCTGGGCTCGATTGATCATGACTTGACGTGTAAAGAGATCCTCCGGGAGCGCCTCTGCGTCCTCTTCAACGACGTGAAGCTTAAAGCTTTGACGAAGTCGAGCTCCAGCTTCTTCAAGACCTTTTAAGAGTGCAGGCAGGAGTTCATGAGCTCGGTCTCTCTGAATGCAGCAGGTGTTAAGAGAATTACACACCTTGCGATCGAGCGAGTTGAGAACCGCTTTTTCGAAGAGCTCGGGTGAAGTCTTCGAAGACGTCATGAGCCAAGCTCCTCCTGTTCCGTGCAGGCTCACCGGCACACCCGCTTGCTGTGCCAGAGAACCGAGTGCGGCCACGGCCGGGCCTGAACCTCGAGCGACGGCGAGCGAGAGTCGCGGGTCGCTAAATAAAGCCCAGCCCGAGGCATGGGTGTGGCTATCGACGAGAACCACCGCGTTCTCGGGGAGTCCTGCGTCCTTGAGGGCAGGTGTGAGGGCTTGAGACATCATTGTGCGAGCCGTTCGAAGGGCATCTCGTCCGATTCGAAAAACCACCGCGTTGCCCCCCCGCAAAACGCCTGTGGCATCCGCGAGCACGTTGGGTCGGCCTTCAAATACGAAAGCAACCACACCGAGTGCGGCGCCCACCAGTTCCGCTCGCCACGTGTCGTGCTCCACCGTTTCCATGACTTGACCTCGCCGGCTCGGAGTTTCGATCCAGCCGCGCAGCCCCTGGATCATATCTGCTCTGAGCTTGTCATTGGCGATGAGTCGCGTGGTGGAGCGACCGCGAGATTGGGCGTCGGCGACGTCCTCTTGATTGATACGCTGAATTTCTTTCCAGACGTCTTCATTCTCAAGTCTTTCGGCAAAACCGCGATAAAATGCAGAGATCTTTTCGTCTGACGCTGAAGCCAGTTGGCTGAATGCGTCCACGGCGCGGCCCACAGCATCTTCGGCCACTTTTCTCTCGGATTCAGGAACGAGCAGGAGTTCCTCAGTCGAAGGAACAAGCATCACCGAGTCTCCAGGTTTAAACTGATCGGCGATTTCCTCAGAGACTTCAAGGACACGGTTGCCTCCGAAGACAATGGGGGTGCCCGCTTCAAGGCGGTCGAGAGATTTTGCTTTGGTCATGTCTTTAATGTGCGAGTCTCAGGACCTCATGTCAAAGGGCATCTGGTCTGAATTGAGAAAAGCTCTAGGCGGGACGGCTAAGGGGGGATTGGAGCGACGAGAACCGTTCAGCGCTCAGGATCCGGTGATTTCTTCAGGATCCGGCGCCGGATCCGTGGTTTAGGTAGCCTCAGTGCACTTCTTTGGTTGCTTTGGGGTCAGATAAGAAAGGGCAGAGGCTATGAAGACCGCTCGAGGGAGGGCCTCCAGTGTGTTTTTTCTTCTGCTTCTTTTTGCGTGGCCAGGCCATTCAGCCACACAGGCGTTGCGTTGGCAAGTTCCTGAGGATTCAGAGATTCCGATTGTGGGGTACCGACTTTATCTGGGCTCCGTTTCGGGCGAGTACACCACGGTCTTTGATCTTCGGGACGCCGTTCCCGTTCAGCCGGGTGTCTTGGGGGCTTTGATTGAAATACCCCAGGGGCAGGCTTATTACGGAGCCATGGCTTCTTACGATGAAGCGGGCAACGAGAGTGAGCTTTCGGCCGAAATCAGAATTCAGTCGCCTCTTTCACCTCAACGGGGCTCTGTTTCTCTTGGGATGCCGGCCGCCCAAGAGCTGGATGAACGGCGTCCGTTTGAAACGGAAGCTCTGCTCTCTGCGGTGGGTGCGACTTATGGGCTAGATCAAGCCATGGCGTCCCCCTCGAAAGACCCGCGTTTATTCATCGCCGAGCGGACCGGGACCATTCGGGTGCTCGAGGGGGGGCTCCAGAAAACAAAATCGTTTTTAGAACTCGGAGATCAAAGCCATCGAGTGGATGGCGGCGGGTTGATTTCCATGGCCTTCGACCCCGACTACGGAAAAAATGGACATCTCTTTGTAAGCCACACGGATGCGGACGGTTATTTCCGACTCACGCGATGGACGGTTCGCCTCGATCCTTATCAAGTCGATGCGGCGAGTTCGCATACGATTTTAGAGATCCTTCTGCCGTATCGCGGTAATCCCGGAGGCGGTTTGGCCTTTGGGCCCGACGGTCATCTCTATGTGGCCATCGGGGACGGGGGCGGAGAGGGGGATCCGAGCGAACTGGCGCAAGACGGCCGGGTCCTTCAGGGCAAATTATTGAGGATCGATGTCGCGCAACCGCCGAGTTCGGACTCCATCGAGGTGAGTTCAGCCTCGTACCGAATTCCAGGGGACAATCCTTTTGTAGGCCATGAGACGATCCGGGGAGAGATCTGGGCTCTGGGACTTCGCAATGCTCAGAAAATTAGTATCGATGGCGTGACAGGAGACCTGTGGGTGGCTGACCGAGGCGAGCGTCTCCATCATGAAATCAACTGGAGTTCTGAGGGTGAAAAAGGCGGCCAGAACTTCGGATGGGACTTGGCTGAGGGAACGGAGTGTCGGTCTCCCACTTCTGAGGGAATCTGCGCCGAGTCTCCGTTGGTGGAGCCTGCTTTGGAATATTCGGCGAGTCAACCTGATTGCGGCGTCTCGGGTGGATACGTGTACCGAGGTTCGGTGACTCGTTGGCAGGGTCTCTATTTATTTGTGGATGAGTGCCGAGGAATCTTATGGAGCTATGACGGGGCCCGGCAGAGTCTTGAGAACTGGAATTCCGTGTTCCCTCGAAGTGGATTGACGGGAGTTCGAGCCAAGGGTTTAGGGCAGGGCGGAAGCGGTGAAATTTTCATATTTGGTTCGGATGCAGGGCTTTATAAGTTGGGATCAGGTCAGCCCGAATGCAGCGACGGGGTCGATAACGATGGAGATGGTCAAATTGATTATCCAGACGATCTTGCCTGTGAGAAACCTTCTTCAAGGTTCGAAGTCACTTTGTGCGACGACGGCTTAGATAATGATGGAGATGGCTTCGTTGACCGGGACGACTCTAAATGCACGGAGCCTTACCGGAACGCAGAAGTTCAGTGGTTCGCATCAGGGGATTGACCCATGGCCTCGCTTTTAAAGTGAGAGGCTATCTGAAACCAGCTGTGCTCGGAATGACGGCAGCATTACTCAGAAAACAACCGTTGCTCTTGAGCTTTTGAGTTACTGGTCTTCCTGACCTTCATCTTTCGCGCTGGAGAGAGCCCAAGCGAGGAATCTTTGGGTGGCGAGTACGGTGGCCCGGGTTCGAATGGATTGAAAAATCTCAAAGGCGTGTTGAGCGCCTGGAATCTCGGCGAAAACGACGGATTCGTTTGAGACAACTTGAAGCCTCTGCGCGAAAACACGCGCCTCTTCAATGGCGGCCAGTCCATCGTTTGTGCCATGGATAATCAAAAAGGGCGGTGCTTCGGCGTGTATGCGGTGCATCGGGGATGCTCGACGAATGTCTGCACTCTCTGTTTTTGGATCTTTTTTAAGGACGTTTTTAAAGATCCCATCCATCATGGACGGAGCGGGTTGAAGGTTGAAATGGTCGGAGAAGTCGTAGACGCCGTAGAACGGCACGGCGGCTTGTACCCGAGTGTCGACGTCTTCGAATCCGGGCTGGTACTCAGGATCATTCGCGGTGAGAGCGACCATGGCGGTGAGATGCCCTCCTGCGGAACCGCCTGTGACCGCGATGAAGTCGGGGTCACCTCCATGACTCGAAATCTCCTGGCGAATCCAGCCAATGGCGCGTTTGCAGTCGATCAGGTGATCTGGAAAGGTCGCCTGGGGGCTCAGTCGATAGTTGATGGCGACGCAGATCCAGCCTTGCGCGGCGAGGTGATACATGAGCGGAAGGGCCTGCTCTTGCTTGCTTCCAATGGACCAGCCGCCGCCGTGAATTTGTAAAAGAACGGGTGCACCCTGAGTGCCGCCTGCTGGTTTGTAGATGTCGAGTTCATTTCTTTTTCCGCCGTTCGGGAAATACTCAATATCTCGGATGACCTCTACATCTGATCGAGCAGGTTTGAAAGGATTTAATTTGAGGCCTTTGGGTGCTGTGACTTTTTCCATTCGTTCAAGCCACTCAGAAGAAATTTGAGCCCGGTAATCTTCTCCGAGCGCAGCGGCCAAGCTAGCTTCAAAGAAGCTTTCTGATTTGTTAGCGATGGGTATTAGGTGGCCCGAAGCCGCCCATGAAAGCAGTGAGATGATCATCGCCATCCAGCCGGTGGTTCCCTCGAGTGCGCCGGCCCACAAAAAGAGGGCGGTCGCGATTACCTGCCATGCGAGGTGATGAAGAGGGAGCTCAGAGACAAGCCAGCCCAGCATGAAACTGGGAACCGCGAGAGCCCCCGTTCTTCTTTGGGGCACGTACGCGTTGAAGGTGAGGATTCCTCCGATTAAAGAGACGGCGAGGAAAAAGGCAGAGGCCAAGATTTGAATCTCCTTTGAAATATTTAGAACCTTCGAAAGATAACGAGGCCACAAGGGCCTGTCTTGCTAAAATTCAGCGTTTCAAGGTCGCTTGATTCTGAGTCGCGTCTTGAGTGNANAAANNGAGGCCGAGGAGGGGGCGACACNAGGGGCTCTNNAAATAATCGGTTTGGGCTCGTGGAGGNGGTCGCTTTTGGGGGGTGAGGAGGCGCTCTGTGACTGTGGTAGTCTCCCGACGCATTCACTTCAAGGTGAGAAAGGGCTTGGCTGAAAGGTCTCTTCTTCCTGGGGTTTAGGGTGGGAATCCATGCTCGGTCGATGTGTGAGTGAGAAAGTGGTTTATTTGAGAGGTCTCCTCTTGGCGCTCCTATGTGCTCTCGAGCCGACTGGAGGNTNTGCTCAAGAGCCCNCNGTTGTGGGCATTGAGGTNGGCTCAATCTCTGATCTTAATCTAGAGATTGTTCGGCAAATCATTGATCAGAGTGATGATGCGGGNGCACCGAGTATTGGNTCTTCTCGTACGTTNAGTCTTGAGCAAGCTGTGGAGCTTTCGCTTGAGAAGAATCTCGGACTGCAGGTTTCTTTGAAGGTCACTGAGATCAACGAAGCCGGGCTTCGTGCCAACCAGGCGAAGTTCCANCCNGTTCTTGAAGTGACGGGTGGCGCGCGAGGAACCAAGCGGGGGAGTTCTGATCAAAACCGCGATGANCAGTTTACCG
Organism: Deltaproteobacteria bacterium; assembly: GCA_002691205.1. Classification (GTDB taxonomy): domain Bacteria; phylum Myxococcota_A; class UBA9160; order UBA9160; family UBA4427; genus MED660. The sequence goes on along the minus strand of NZHD01000116.1, from coordinate 67,396 downwards.
AAAACGAGGATGTTCTCGTNGGGGTTCGCCAGGCCGTGCCCACGGGAGGTCAAGTTTCCGTGGGCTTGGCCTATTCNAGGGAATATACGGATGAAAATTACAGTCCCGTGAATGGTGGAGCGACTGAGAACCTAGAGACGATCAGTGAGATCGGCGGGGTGGGCATCGAGATCGTTCAACCCCTTCTCCGAGGTGGGCGCGTCTTCGTAGCCCGAAAAGCGATCCTTGACGCTGAGTACGACACGGAAATAAGTCGCGCTGAACTGAACGGTCAGATTCTTGCGGTCACCGCGGAAACCAAGACAGCCTATTATAAAGTGATTCAGTCCATGCGTGTCATTGAGGTGATCAANGAGGCGCTTCAAAGGGACGCGGATCTNATTCGAGCCTCACGTGCTCTCTTTGAGGCGGGGCGAGTGAGTAAAATCGACGTCTTGAGCGCGGAGATTAATCAAGCCAATGATCAGGCCCGTTTGGCCACGGGGGAGGCAGAGCGGGAGTTGGCTCAGAATGCGTTGCGGAAGGTTCTCGGGCTTCCGATAGACACTCAGGTGCAGGTNTCTGATCAAACGATTCCCTTCGATCCCATCGAGATTGAGCTTGAGAAGTGGGTGCAGGAAGCGCTGTTGCGTCGCCCAGAGATGGTTCGGGCCCGCACTGAAATTGAAAAAGTCGAACTCTCCGTTCGAGTCCGTAAAAACGAAACGCTGCCCAGCCTTGATGTGCTCGGAGGCTTTGAGCCAGGTTTTGACGGTGACAGTTGGAACTGGAAGGCGAGGGGCCAATTTAGCTACCCGATTGGGAATGTGGCTGCTCGATCTCGTTTAAAACAGGCGACTTTAGACCGTGCTCGTCTAAACACGGAATTGGTTCGCGTGAAACGTGCCATCGAGCTTGAGATTCGAGAGGTTGAAATCCGTCTGAGACAGGCTCTTGCGCGATTGAAGAGTCTTGTGGTCGGTGTTGAAAATGCTCGCTCGAAAAGAAAAATTGCTCGGGGTCGATTTGAGATGGGGTTGGCCAACAATCTTGATATTCGAAATGCCGATGAAGAGCTCATTAGTACAGAGACGGCCTTGTTGGATGCCTTGGTTGGATACGCGAGCAANATTGCNCTTCTGGAGGCTCGGGTCGGGGGGAGTCTGTCGCCCTGATCGGNGATGGGGTGAGGAGGTCTGTTCTCGGGACTTTAAGTCTCGTCCAGATCTCGGAGTTGGTTCCACCTTCTCAGGAATCGTTGACCCGCGGTGATGTGCGTCATCAAGGCAAGGAACCACAAGACCCATGCGATAAGGGGGAGTCCGCCCAAGCTCGGGACGAACGAAGTGAGCACTAAGCCGATGCAGAGGACCACAGTCCGCTCCAAACGTTCGAAGAGGTCGGGGAGCCCTNNCTTTTGGGCGGTTGCACCCAAGACGTCGGCTCGAGCCGCGATGTAGCTTGTGATCAGTGAACCCATGAGGGCCAAGCTGGCGGGCAGCCACGCTCCAGAGACCTCGGCAACAGCCAAAAGAATGAAGGCGTCTTTGTATCGATCGGTCACAGCATCGAGGTAGGCGCCTCGTAGGCTACTTTTTCCGGTGACTCGAGCGACGGCGCCGTCGAGGTTGTCTAACAGCTCAATGAGTCCAGCGAGTAATCCGAACATCCAATAGCTCTGGTGCAGGACGAAGGCTCCAGAATTTATAAAGCAGAGGATGAACCCGAGCCAAGTCACGCCATTCGGAGTCAGCCCCGTATGGGCTAAAGAGCGAGCGACGGAGTCCCAGAGCTTATCCATCTGATCTTTATAGAGTTCGTCGATCATCAGTATCGGTCCGGATGTCCCATGAAGGGATGTCCTATAGGCAGAAGAGTTCGCATTAAATCGAGGTCATCTTCGCTCCAGCCCTGTCTTTCAGGTCGGCTCCATTCTGCTTGCATGACGCTTTCGATGGATCGGTACCCAAACGCCAGTTGTACCAGGGCGCCCGCTGAAAAGGCGACATGCAGTTGACGTGTTTGACGACCCGTATGATTCAGGTTGAGTCTTTTAACTTGTCCGTCGCATTCGAAGTCGAGTTCTGTATGAATGTCGTGATGGATCGAATTCTGAAGACGATTCTCTAGGGTGCCTTTGATACGTTCCATGAGCCGAAGAGGGGCCAGGGGCAGGGCCATGCATCCTGAACCTTTTGTGTATTTTGTCTCAATCTGGGCTCCGTAACGGATCGCCAACTCGACCATGGGGTGATTGGGCGGCAGAGGTCCTTGGATCCGCCTCACATCCCTTTCCCGTGCAAGCAAGGCCAGCTTTCTCAGAGCTGATTCGTGAAAATCAGGCCCAGAGCCTACGATTTCGCGGATTTCGATAAAATTTTTGTCATAACGTACTCCGATATAGCCGTCCTCACAGATGTGAATGACCTCCGGTTGGCGCACCATCCAGGGCCAAAGGGCTTCACTGCGGACAATGGGGCCCGTGGAGTCTCGATTGGCCTTATTGTGGTGATGGATAATGGCCGGCACATCAGAGGCCGGATCGAAGTCCCGAAAGGGGTCGGCTTCGAGTCGCGCAATTTTATAGGCATCGAGCGTGAGGGTATATTCCGCGGTGACGGGAACCGCGCCGATGCGTAGATAGAGTCCCCCCCTTTGCGCAAAGCCCAAAGCAAGATCAAAGCCCATATCGGCAAGCCGAGGAAGGCTTTCTTCGGCCACTTTTCGGGCATAGCCTTTATGGTTTTCGTCCGGCTCGGCGGCGACGCCCTGTACCCCGGCGATGGGCACAGTTGTTCCCGCGACCTTCATCTCAAAGTTAAGGAGCTGCCATTTTGTGACCAGTTTTCCGTCGACCTCGCCCACGAGGCAGTTCTCGGCCCGCATAAAGGGGCAGTCGGCATACGCTGCGAGGAGCAGCCTGCGCATGCCCTCTCTCTCTTCGGAGTTTCCAAAGATACGGGCCGTTAGGTCGGCTGCAGCACCGGCTTCATCGTCTCTTAACGTTCTCACGGTCAGCATAGGCCAGAGGGTACCGCCAAAGTGCCTTCGCGCACCTCCGGGGTATCGCTTTTAGCCAGCCCGCATCCCCCTGGGCAGAGATCTTTGATCGAGCAGGAAGCTCACTCCGGACTGTGATAGCCTACCGCTGGTTTGTGATCGACGGACCTAACCCCCCCTGAGACTCTGTGCGGAAGTAAAGAAGCAGACTGTTGGGGCCCTTTTACTCACGGTTAAGGGGGCGGTGAAGCTGCTCTTGGCCAGAGGTAGAAAGGGCAGCAGAAATCCGGTCGAGCCTTGTCTTTGTTTGAGTAGAAGCAGAGTGATCCGGTTTTAGAAATCAGTGGGACGGCGAGTAAGAGGGGATTCGGGCTCTCTTGGCTCCGGCTATGATCCGCCCGAATATGACAGAGAGTCGCTTGAATCGCTTGGCCATAGGCGATGGGGAAGGGGTAAAGACATGAAGCAAACGAGTGATCTAGAGAGCAATTCCCTGAAGTTGAGAGAGCTGTTGGAAGGGCCGGGTGTCGCTCAGATCCTGGAAGCCCATAACGCTCTGTCGGCAACGATTGTCGAGGAGGCAGGCATTAAGGGGCTATGGGCCAGTTCACTGACTTTATCCAGCACGGCGGGCCTGCGCGATAACAGCGAACTGACCATGACGGAAGTTCTCGACACTTTGGAATCCATCACCACGAAGGCCAATATTCCGATCCTGTTTGATGGAGATACGGGCTACGGACAGTTCTCCCATTTTCAGCAACTGGTTCGAAAGCTGTGTATGCGTCGAGTTGGCGGTGTCTGCATAGAGGATAAAGTGTTTCCGAAGACGAATTCGTTTCTGCGTTCAGAAGGGCAAGAGTTGGCCCCCACTGAGGAATTCGCCGGAAAGATTCGAGCGGGGAAAGATGCTCAGACAGATCCCAATTTCATCGTTGCGGCTCGAACGGAGGCGCTGATCGTCGGGTTGGATACTGCGGCTGCGATTGATCGAGCCGAGCGATACGTCGAAGCCGGAGCGGACGCGGTCCTGATACATTCGAAGCAAAGAAATTTCTCTGAAGTTCAAGATTTTATGGCCAAGTGGAGCGGCCGAGCTCCGGTGATCATCGTTCCCACAACTTATTATGCGACCCCGATTGAAGTTTTTGAGCAAGCTGGGATCTCTTTGGTGATTTGGGCCAATCATATGTTGCGTGCCGGCATTGGAGCTATGCAGAATGTGGCTGAGCACATCGTAGAGAGAGGGACAGCACGGGACCTCGAGGATTCCATCGCGCCTGTGAAGGAGATCTTTCGCTTGCAGGATGCCGATGGCTTGCTTGAAGGCGAAAAAGTGTATTTGAAGCAAGAAGCCGCCTGCTCGGCCATTGTTTTGGCCGCTTCGCGGGGCTCGGGGATGGACGAGTTAACTAAAGATTGTCCAAAGGCCATGATTCCCATCGGTGGAAAGCCCGCGATCGAGAAAATGCTTCAGAGCATGCGAGCTGAGGGAGTTCGGGACATTTCGATTGTTCGGGGATATAAGCCGGAAGCTCTCAATCCTTCGGGCGTGACGCTGTTTGACAACTCAGAGTGGGCGTCGAACGGTGAGTTGGGCTCGCTCTCGCTCGCGAAGTCCGCTCTCAAGGGCGAAGTGGTACTGGCTTATGGAGATGTCATTTTTAAGAGATACATCCTGCATCTTTTGCTTTCCTCGGATGCACCGATCACGATTATTGTGGACAGTTCGCGTTCTTTCATCGAGGAAGGTCGAACGGTGGATCGAGTCCATGTGGCAGGCCCGCCTCCCAGCCTGTACGAGGAATCCGAAAATTGGCTGGAGGCTGCGGGAAGCGACCTGACAGAAGACAAGACAACAGGAGAGTGGATCGGCATGCTGCGTACTCGCGGCGAAGGGACTGAACTTTTTCGCGCGGCCCTCGATGAGGTCTGCGCCGGCCCCGGAAGTGATCAAAAGGATGTCTGCGCCGTTCTTCATCATCTAGCGCAGCAGGACCCACGCTCCGTCCGTGTGATTTACGTTCAGGGCGATTGGGTAGACATTAACAGCTTGGCCGACGTGGTTCGCAGCGGCGACGTTTAAGTCTCTCGCCTACCCCTGTTTCGGAGGTTTATTGCAGTGGCCCTTGATCCAGAACTTCTCTTTAAGGCTCTTCTTGGCGCGGGCGTCAAAGGAATCGCTGGGGTCCCGTGTTCGATCTTGAATCACTTGATTCTTGAAGCTGAGGCCTCCACAGAGGTGGATTACGTAGCAGCCTCCGTGGAGGGAGAGGCCGTGAGTGCGGCTGCCGGTATGTGGTTGGCGGGTGGACTGGGAGCGGCGCTGATGCAGAATTCAGGCCTAGGCAACGCCGTGAACCCCCTCGCCTCACTCTCGATCCCTTATGAAATTCCCGTCCTTTTGATCGTTTCGTGGCGGGGGGAACCGGGCGCTAAGGATGCTGTGCATCACTACCCTATGGGAGAGGCGACGCCTGGTTTATTTGATCTCTTCGGCGTGCCCACTACGGTTTTGCGAGAAGACACGGATCTTGATGCCGCGGTTCAAGGGGCCGTTGAATATATGCACAAGGAACGCAAACCAGCCGCGCTGATTGTGCCTCGCGGTGTCTTCGGCAAAGGGGCGAAGGCCGAAGAACGCCCCGCTCCTGTTCTGGCGACTCGCTCGCCTAGGGGCTCCGAGAGCACTCACTTTGCAAGCCCTGGCCTGCCATCGCGAACAGAGGTTTTGACGGCTTGGCTTCAGCATTTTCCCGAGGCCTTGGCGGTATCCACCACCGGGTACATGTCACGCGAGGTGGCTTCTCTTGAGCGAGTCGATCGGCATTTTCCGATGCAGGGGTCCATGGGTTTTGCGCCCGCGATTGCTTTGGGGTTGTGCCGGACATTGCCTGATCGGTCTGTCCATGTTCTTGATGGGGACGGGGCCTTGATCATGCGAATGGGTTCCCTCGCGACCATCGGGGCCGTGGCGCCGAAAAATTTAATTCACGTGGTGGTGGACAATGGGACCTATGCCTCGACAGGAGGTCAGCTCACGGTTTCGCCGCAAGTGGATTTTGCAGGAGTGGCTCTGGCGTGCGGTTATCGCTCGGCGGCAGTCTGTCAGGGGGCGAGCTCCTTAGATGAGGCTTTTCGTTGGGCAGCCTCGGAGTCAGGAGAAGGACCGATTCTTTTGCATATCTCGGTGGATGAACGAGAGGCTTCGGGGCTTGAACGACCCGATTTGACACCTGCCGAGATTGCCTCGGCTTTCCGAACTGCATTGACGGAGAAGGCTTGATGATCGAACCCCCTCATACGGCTGTCATTCTCGCGGCTGGAATGGGCAGTCGCCTGCGAGACACGTTCTCGGAATTACCGAAGGGTTTTGTTGAGATTGGCGACGAGACGTTGATCCGACGCTCTCTGAGGCTCTTAGCCGACCGGGGGATCCAGGAAACCTGGATTGTCGCGGGACATTTGGGGCATGCCTATCACGCCCTTGCCGAAGAGCTTCCTGGCATCAGGGTAGTCGATAATCCAGCTTATTCAGAGACGGGAAGTATGGCTTCGCTTGCCATCGCTCTTGAGCACGTCCAGCAGGATTTTCTCTTGCTTGAAAGTGACCTCTTCTATGAAGAGCGAGCTCTCGATGTTCTGCTCGAGGGAGAGTCGCCGGATGTTTTGCTGGTGTCAGGGCCAACGGCCGCCACGGATGAGGTTTGGGTTGAGGCCAAGAAGGGTTTCTTGCATGGGATGTCAAAAGACATCAACGACCTTGACGAAGTCTCGGGAGAGTTGGTGGGCATCGTCCGAGTATCTCGTGCCCTCGCAGAGGATTGGGCTGCTGCTTATGCGCGCTTTTTAAAGGCAACCGGTCATGGCCGTATGGCCTATGAGACAGAGGGCTTGGTGGAGATCGCCCAGAATAGGCCCGTTGAAGTTCGCGTGATTCCGGACCTGCTGTGGGGAGAGGTCGACTATGAGCATCACTATCTCCGAGTTCGGGACGAGATCGCGCCTTTGTGTGGAGTCTGATGGGGCGGGGCGTTTTGAACGGATCGGCTTTGGTGGAACCCAGCTTGCACGGTCTGGGTTCCCACATGGGGCGCCTCTTCGGGTGAGGCTGTGGCTCCGTTTGCAAAGTGAGAGAAAATGGGACCTGCGCTCGAAATGATGACATCCTTTTGAAAGACGAAATCGCCTTACGCCTGATTTCGACCCTCGTGGCTGTTTTTGGAATAGCCGGTCTGGGTATGATGCTGCGCTTATCCATGTCGGGTCAAAAAGAGTCGCAAAGTCGCATGGGCGTACGCTTTGGCATCGAAGCCAGCATGTTGGCGGCGATTTGGATACCGGCGTATCTCGGCGGAGCTTGGCTTTTGGCGGTGGCGATTGTGCTGGGCTGCATCTGCGCCTCGGAGCTCTATGGGACCTTTGAGTTTGGGGAGCAGAGACCTTGGAAAATCTCCGGAATCTTGATCGGAATCGTATTCCTTCTCTTGACATCCATTGAGCCCAGTCTGCTCAGCCCTCTGCTGATCTCGACTCTGATTTGTTATTGGATTCTACGAACTTTGAGCCACCAACGAGAAGACTTTTCCAAAGTCACAGCTCGCGCCAAAAGCACTTGCTTCGGTGTCCTCTATCCCTTTTTGTGTTTGGCCTTTCTTGTTGAGATGGGGGCCCAGGTGGGGGGATTTGGTTTTATCGTCTTTTATATGGGACTTACGGCCGTCAATGATTCTGCCGCCTATCTCATAGGCAGCAGCATTGGGAGACATAAAATCTTTCCGACACTCAGCCCGAATAAGACCGTTGAAGGCGTTGTGGGAGGTATCGTGGGGACCGTTGCAGTCTCCTTTGCCTTGGCATTTGCAGTGCCTGAGCTGAGTTTGTTGGAGAGGGTAGGGGGTGCGGTCCTCATCGCGATTGCGGGGCTGTGCGGGGATTTGTTCGCTTCTCGCTTGAAGCGTCGGGTGGGTGTTAAAGACTATGGGGATGCCATTCCCACTCAGGGCGGCGTTTTGGACGTCTATGACGCGTTTATCTTCGTGACTCCTGTTTTCTACTACTATTGGCTGTGGATCGTAGGGTGAAGCGAAGCGCTTTAGAATAAGGAAGAGCGATTGAGATATTCACTGGCCGAGATCAAACGGTCGTATACGCCTGAGAAGGCTTGGGCCGAGATGCAGGGCGAGCTTCCCAGTTATCTCATCTATCGACCCATTTCTTTCTATGTGACGCTCCCTTTGCTTTGGTTGGGCGTTCCCATCATTGCGGTCACGCTTTCGTCAGGTGTTGCTGCATTATTGATGGTGGGACTCGCTTGGCAGGGAGTCGCCGGAGCGGGTTTGGCTGTGGCTGGGCTGGGGTTTTCTTTTCATGTCCTTGATTGCGTAGATGGGAATATGGCGCGAACCACCGGCCGATTTAGTCGTTTTGGAGCCTTGCTGGATGGCACAATCGATATGACTTTTTGGTGCCTCCTTTTTTTGTCGACCGGCCTTTTAGTCGAGCACCAAGGTGGCGGCCTTTTTGGAGACCGCGCTGTCGCCTTCTCTCTCGTTCTAGCTGTCCTTGTCTTATTGAACAGGCAAACTCGAGATAATTTTTCGGTTCAGAATGCTGATGCCACCTACTTTACGGATGAGATTCCCGATCGGTTGAGCTGGGGAGATCGCGTGATGATTTTGATTGTAGGTCTCGAAAACCTATACATCTTCGCGATTGCAGGTGGCACTCTTCTCGGCGGACTCGATTGGGTTTTGCTCGGTATGGGGGTCTATGTCGCTCTGATTTTTATTGGGGCTCTGGCTTTAACGTTTAGGAAAGCGCACCAACTCGACCAGCCTACTTCCTCTTCCGACCTTCATTGAGTCGTCGAAACCACGAGTGGTTTCGTTTGTAGTAGTCGAGGAAGCTTTTGTAGCGGCTCTGGTAAAAATCTTGCAGTTCGGGGTTGGGCTGAAAGACATCTGTGACCTGAACGAGGTCGCCGGTGTCCTCTAGTTGAGCGACTTCGCCGAGCGCGCGAAGGGCGATCAGAGCCGCTCCCCGTGCGCCGCTGAATTGGGGGTTGTCAGCTCGCTCCACGGTGACACCCAATACGTCGGCCATAATCTGACACCATGCGTCGCCTTGAGCGCCGCCGCCTGTGATTCGGATCTTTGAAACGGGGCCGCCTCGGAGCTTTTCGACCACACCCAGTGCCCATTTGTTGTTGTAAGCGACACCTTCAAAGACGGCCCTGAGGAGGTGGCTTCGCTCGTGGTCCAGGGCCAAATTCACAAAACCGCCCCGGATGGATGAATCGTCGACGGGCACGCGCTCGCCCATCATCCATGGGAAGAAGAACACGCCCCCTGCTCCTGGAGCACATTCCGCGACTAACTGGTTAATTTTTTCGTAGTCGAGATCTTCTCCCAGGATCTGTTTTCGAAGCCACTCCATAGAGGCTCCCGCCGTCTCTTGGGTCGCAATGAGGATGTACTTTCCGAATTCTGCCGCGCAGAGAGTGCCGGTTGCAGCCATGGGATTAACGGCTCGATTGTTCATGTGCGTCGCCACCCACGAGCTGGTTCCGAGGCAGATATGAACTTCGCCATCGCGGACTGCGCCCGAGCCCACTGCGCAGGAGGGGACATCCCCTGCACCGGCCACAACAGGCGTCGAGGACGGAATTCCAAGATCTCCCGCCGCATCATCAAGAAGAAAGCCAGCGACTTCAGTTGAGCGAATGACGGTAGGCAGTCGGTCTGTATCGAGCTTGAGCATCTTTAAAATTTTCTTAGACCAGCCCAGTTCACCTTTTCGCGTATTAAAGAGCCAGCCTCCACTCGCGAGGTCATAGGTCGTCACGGTTCGACCGGTGCAACGCATAAGGAGATAGTCTTTGACGTCGAGAAGCTTGTGCGTGCGCTTCCAAATATGAGGACGCTTTTCTCGCAACCATATAAATTTTGAGATGGTGTCTCGGCCCGCCAAATTGGGTGCTCCATTGGTGGTGCGCAGCCATTTGATGAGTCGAGGAAGCCCGTAACCGGCAATCTTTGGAAATCCTGCTGTGATTTCTCGAGCTTGATCCCGAGAGCGTGTGTCCAGCCAGATCATGGCATTCATTAAAGGTTTTCCATCGCCGTCGACGGGTAGGACGCCGAACATCTGACAGGAGAAGACCAGTCCGGTGACGCTTTCCGGGTTGTTTTCAGGGGATTGCCACAACTCTCGGGAGGCAGCACAGATTGAGTTCCACCATGCATTGGGGTCTTGCTCGGCCCAAGTCGGTTTTGGGTGGAGGACGGGCAGGCTGCGCCGGGCATGCTGCGTGACGACGCCTTGGTGGGAGACGAGCGCAACTTTCACCTCGGACGTGCCCACGTCCACTGCGAGGATGTGTTGCTTTTTCGTATGCTTAGCCATGGGATTGAAGGCCCGTCTGGATAGTCATGATGCGATGCGATTCCTATGAATTCTAAAGAATCGGGGGCCGTCCGACCGTAGCCAAGGCTTTTGACCCGTGAAATAGTTTTTCCAGCGCGGATTGTTCAAAGTCACTCCAAAGGAGAGAGCGAGAGGGATCAGTGGCCCCTGAGAAGATGTAGCCCCCCGCCGGGAAGTTCTGGTGAAATCAGTCAAGCCGGGTTTGTCGATCGGAAACCAGGCGTCCGTCCACGAGTTCGATGAGTCGGTCGGCCTCCTCGAAGACACGGTTGTCTTGGGTGACCATCATAATGCTGGTTCCGTTGGCGTGGGCACGTTCGCGAAGCATTTCGAGCACAATGGTGGTGTTTTGAGCATCTAATGCGGCTGTGGGCTCGTCGGCCAAGATGAGTCGCGGTTCGTGAACAAGAGCACGGGCAATCGCGACTCGTTGGCGCTGTCCGCCTGAGAGTTTGGCCGGTTTGTAATGCAGGCGCTCGCCGAGGCCTAGGCGGGTCAGTAAATCAGTGATGCGGTCTTCGGCGACACCCGAGAGATCCGGGCGAAGGTCTGTGGCCATCTTCACACTTTCGAAGGCAGTGAGTGCAGGAAACAGGTTGTGAAGTTGAAAAATAAAACCGACCTCTCGGCGATAGACCTCAAGGCCCGAATCATCGAGGTCGCCGAGACTGCGCCCCAATGAAAGAAGCTTTCCCGATTGGGGGCGACGAAGGGCCCCGCTTAGGGAGAGCAGGGTCGTTTTGCCAGATCCGGAAGGTCCCGTCAAGATGATGAACTCGCCCGACTCGACCTCAAGGTCAATATCGTAAAGGACTTGCTTGCGCGCTTCGGCATCGCCGAAGGCATAGTTTAAGCCTTCGATTTGAATGGCCCATTTAGATTTTGATTCCATTGTCATATTTAAAATAGCTCCGCAGGTTCAAGTCGTCGGATCTTTCCAAGTGCGAGGATGGCCGAGAAGCAGCTCATTCCTAAGGATAGGCACAGGACGGTGGCCATATCGGCTGGACTGAGTCCGGTGGAGAGACCACTCATCCATCCAAGCAGCGCGAGAAGGCCCATGGAGATGGCGATTGCAGGCACAACAGCTAAGGCCGAAAGTATGATGGCTTCGAGAAGCACCACGGTCTCAAGGTACCGGCTTCGGTATCCCATGGCTTTGAGAGTGGCGAACTCGGGAAGGTGATCGAGCACTTCGGTGTAGAGCACCTGGTAGCAGATGATAATGCCCACCAACATGCCCAGGGAAACGCCGATCAGAAGAATGATGCTAATGGGCGTACCGGTCTTCCAGTAGTTGAGGTCTCGCTCGATGAGCGCTTCTTTTGTGAAAGCCCGAACATCGGTGGGCAAAGTGCGATTCAGGGCGAGAGACACCGCATCTGGATCCGCATTGGGCTCGAGTTTGACGAGGGCCATTTCAATGTGGCTCCGTTGAGCGCCCGTGAGGCGGTAGTAGGTCTCTTCAGAGACAAAGAGAGTGCCGTCCACTTCAAAGTCTGTGCCCAGTTCGACTCCGCCCACGATTTCAACGAGATCGTGCCCAATCTGAGCTGGGTCCGGGTTTAACTCTCCGTAAGAGGAGCGAGATCGTTGATCGACGATCCCAGTGCTGGGTTGCTTGAGCTTCTCGCGGAGTCCGTCTAGCCCTTCGAGCAGAAAAGTACGCTTGTCTGGATCCATACCCATAATGCGAATGGGATGAAGAGTATTGCTGGCATGATTTCGCCAGCGTTGGAGCCCCGTCCATGCGGGGTTCGCCTCCACCACACCTGGGACAGACAGAGCTTGGTAGAGGCGCTCTCGTGGGATGCTTTTGCGAGCGAGAAAGGGGCGCTTCTCTTTATCGATGACGATCACATCGGCGTCCAGTTGACGCAGGAGTTGAACGGCGCTGTTCAGAAGCGCATCTCTAAACCCCATCTGGAGAAGCATAAGGACCAATGCAAAACCAATTCCGCCGACACAGGCGGCCAGCCGCCTTTTTTCATGGGTAAGTAAGCGTAGGGCGAGTTGGACAGGAAGCCGGAGATAGCCCATTAGAAAAGCTCCGCCGGGTCTGCGCGTTTGAGGCGCATAGAGGAGAGGAGGGCCGCTCCCGTGCACATAAAGAATCCGAGGGCGAGCACACGCACGGCCAGGCTGGGCGTGAGGTAAATCGGAAGTTGAGTGAGATTCTCAATCACTGGAAAAAGCACGCTGCTGAGGATGAGTGCGGGGAGATATCCCATCAAAGCGAAGAGCCACGCTTGTTGAAGTACGAAGAGGAGCAGGCGTCGATGGGTATACCCCATGGCCATCAGTGTCGCGTAGAAGGGGAGCTGGTTGCGGATGTCCGTGGAGAGGATTTCAAAAAGCACGACGAGTCCGACGACAAATCCAGCAATACTTCCCAGGCCAAAGATATTGCCCGCCGCCGTACTTGAAACCCAGTGTTCTTTTTGGAGTGCATTAAGTTCGTCGGCCGTGATGACGCGCACGTCGGGAGGCAAGGATTCTCGCAAGGACTCGGCGACCGCATCGGGGTCGGAACCTGGCTTTAATCGAAGTAAACCTAAGTGAGGTCGATCGAGGGGATGCTTACCATAGAGAAGTGAGTAGGTTTCATCGCTGACTAAAAAAGCACCGTTGGCGAGGAATCCAACGCCTAAATCAAAGTCCCCAGCCACGTTCATGGAACGGCCACGAACTTCGACCTGAGGCGAGGGGCCCTCGGGCACGCAGTTCGGACGCGTGCGGCGGTCAAGGAGGAGGGCGCTGGCGGGTCGCAGAACATCGAGATTGTCTGCGATTCCAGGGATTTCAATGGGAAGGGTTTTTGACGCATTTTCAAGAGGGAATCCCAGAGCGAAAAGGCGGCAGCGCGTTCCGTCGACAGGATTTCGCCAGTCGGCGTAGCGGAAATAGAGTGGGGTGGCGGATTCCACCTCGACTTGATTCATGGCCTGAAAAAGTCGCGCCTGAGGGATCTCGCCGGTCTCTCCCAGGTAGACAAACCCAGGTGAGATAAGCATCAAGTCAGCGTTGAGGCGTTCACTGACAGCCAGGGCCGTATGGACCACGGCTCCGTAGAAGCCAAGCTGGACAAAGATGACGAGGAGGGAGAAGCCGATCCCCGCGGTGGCCACCAGCGTTCGGCTTTTTTGATGAGCGATCAAGCGTTGAGAGAAGCGAACGGGCCTCGATCGGGCTGGGGAGGCCATGTGTGTATCCGTCGAACTCAATGTGAGGGTTGGTCTTCCAGATAGATACGCAACTGACCGTCGAGATTGGTGAGGCGTTTGGCCAGAGCGTTCTTTTCGAGCTCTACGCGTACCTGGACCACGCGTAAGCCTCGCGGTGCCCGTGGGTCTTCGCCAAAGACATTGTTACTGAGGATCATCTCGCCGATTTCGGCCACTTGGCCTTGTAAGGGTTCGGTGAGGGCGGCGCTTGTAAAGCTCGCTTTTTGCCCGATCTCCACCATGCGAATTTCGTTGACGTGAATCTCGCCAATGGCGACCATGTTCTCGGTTTGCCCGAGGCTGATAATAGCGCGAGAGCTGACGAATTCGCCGGGGCGCGCATGGATTCGAAGAACTCGAGCATCGATGGGGGAGCGAATTAAGCTTTGCTCGACTCGCGCCTCGGCTTGCTCGACGCTGTTCTCGGCCTCGACCAACGCGATAGCCGACTCGGCGTTGTATCTCTCAAGAAGCGCGCGGACCTGATTTCGTTCTTCCTTGGCTTTGAGGACCCTGAGTTCTGCGGCTCTGAATTCAGTGCCCGCAGTGAAGCCTTTTTGGCTTAGTTCTTCTTGGCTGGTGACCTCGCTTTGGGCGCTCTCGAGTTCAGCGTCAGCGGCGCGTAGTCGAGCCTCTTGGGCCTCAACATCAAGAGTTTGAAGCCGAGCTCTCTCGAGGCTGAGTTGGGCGGCCTCAAGTTCGGCTTGGCGAAGCCGGTGACTGGTTAGACGCAGCAGCGGTTGTCCCGCGCGGACATCCGTCCCTTCCTTCACCAGAATACGATCCACAGTGTCCCCCAGCGCAGAGGCGAGGCTGAGGGTTCCGCTGGCCGGTTCCAGGCGTGCCATGCTCACGAGGCTTTTGCGTTCCGGCCCATTCTCGGATGCCTGGGCGGTTTTTAGCAGGTCGGCTTTTTCGCACGAAAAGAGCATGCATCCGAGGATGAAAAAGAGGGCTCCTCGAGATCCAGCATAAGAAAAATAGACGTGTTTTTTTTGAGTCAGCATCTCGGGCCGTTCGAATCCCTGTGTTTCAGTTGGAGTTCAGGTGAGCGGCCTCTTGGCCTAGCAGGGGGTGCAGACGGCGAGAGTATAGACGGTGCGGGCAGGACTCCGCTATCTCGCCCGAAAGACGAGCGAAGAGGAAGGAATTTCCCCCACAGGGTCACTGGCCGAGTTCTTCTCCGTCGTTCCAGATCTGCTGGCCGTCAACCCATGTGGCTTGAAGATCGGCTGCGTCGAGCCGGTCCCGAGCACGGGACCAGGGAACCTTGAGGAGCAACAGATCGGCGGGTTGACCGACTTGGATTGAGTTGGATTTCCGACCGGGAGACCCTAGAGGAGACTGGAAAAGACGAAGAGCCGCTTCAGGGCTCAAGGCTTCTTCGAGTGAAAGTAACGTACCGCTGGCTGAGCGTCGTTCCACCGCGGCCTGCATGGCGGCCCAGGGGTTCGGCTCTCCAAAAGGAGCGTCCGTCCCACCGGCGAGTGGGACGCCGGCGTGCAGGAACCCGGCACAGCGGTAAAGCCAGGGCTGATCTCGAGATTCTACGGAGACCGTATAGGCGTCGCCTCGCTCAAAAATAAAGTTGGGTTGCGTAACGACCGCGATGGGTAGGCGGGCAAGCCAGTCGAGGAGGTCTGGCGGAGTGATGCTCGCATGTTCGATACGGTCCCAGGCCGTGGCGCCGGCGCGCTCGAGAGCATTTAAAGCAATGACCAATTCCGTGCGGGTCACACAATGGAAGGCCATGCCTCGACCCTGACCGTGTGCATCCTTGATTTGAGCTATGAGGTCGTCTTCGGCGGGCAATGCGTTTTCATCGAGCATGTATTTCACAGCTCCCCGCTCAATCCCTGGATAAGGAGAGGCCGGCAGTTCGGTGTGCCCCATGAGTAAGAGGTTCTGGGGCAGAGCCCCCGAAGCGCGTGCTCGCGCGAATGCTTCGAGCTCGCTTTGGCCGTTGGCCGGCGTCGCGTCACAGACGCCAGTGACCCCGAAAGAGGCCAGTTTTTGTCCAACCTCTGAGAGCGGGGGAAGCGACCGAGGTCCCAGTTGAGAACGCAGCCACGCGTCTGCGCGATAGAGGCGGCCCGTGAGCCGGCCTTGCTCATCTTTTTCGGCTCCGTCCGGGAAGATCCCCGATGCGGGCGTAATTTCTGCAAGCGCCCGGCTATTGAGAATCCACAGGGCCCCACTTCGATGTTGGATTCGCACGGGGTGGGAGTCGATGAGAGCATCCAAGCGATTTCGGTCGAGTTCCCCGTTTACGCTCTCGTGATAGCCTACGCCACGCAGCCATTGGGCTGGCTGTAGGTTGGACGCATGCTCCTTGAGGGCGCGTTTGAGAGCTTCTTGGTCGTTGATTTGAGGGGGGCCGCAGGGGACCGATTCGGTGGCGGCGGCCAGAGCGAGCAGATGAATGTGATGATCCTGTAAGCCGGGGAGAAGGGCGCCGCCCCGGGCGTGCATCACTGATTCGCTCGGGTCTGGCTCCAAATCAGGACCGATGGCGGTAATTTTCCCTGAGCGGAGGCGAACCTGGGAAATTTCCCCTTGTATTTCCGCATCTTGGATGAGCAAAGAAGTCATATCGGTGTGGGCTCCATAGTTCTTTTAAAGGCTAACATCCGTCTCTGGGGGCGCTATTTTAGGCGGTTCTGGAATTTTGTGATCAACAAGAAACGGCTCGGCGGTGAGGTGGCCAAGTTAGGCCCCTCTTCAATTGAAGGAGACAGAATTAAATGGCGATTTTAAAAGCAGGCACGCGACTCAAGAGTGCAGTTTGCAGCACGGAGATTATGGTTGTGGCCGCTCCGAAGGACGAGGTGGAGTTGACGTGTGGGGGAGCCGCCGTGATTGAGTTGGGCGCGGATGCGCCGGCTGGGGGATCCGTGGCCGACGACGCCAAAGAGGGCACTCAAATCGGAAAGCGTTACACGAATGAAGCGGGCGATCTTGAGGTGCTTTGCACCAAGCCCGGCGAGGGATCTTTGGCGGTCGGCGGAACGACATTGACCATCAAGGGTGCGAAACCGTTGCCTTCTTCCGACTGAATCTCCGGAGTTTGATATGAACTTGATGATGTTGCTCGAAATGGCCGCTGGCAGCATGGGCGACCGCGTGGCGTACGTGAATGGCGATGATCGTCTCACCTATGCTGAACTCTTTGAAAGTGCGGGGAGAGCTGCTCATACTTTAATGGAGAGTGGGGCCGAGCATCTGGCCTTTTTGGATGAGTCTTCGCTCTCTATTCCGTTGGGTGTGTTTGCAGCGGCTTGGGCGGGTAAGCCTTTTGTGCCTTTGAACTACCGGCTGACTCGAAGCGAGCTGGATTCGCTTTTGGGCCAAATCTCGCCTTGTCAGCTGGTGGCTGGAGAAGAGCGATTGGAATCGCTGTCGTCGCTGGAGGAGCAGAATGCTCGTATTGTGGGTCGAGAGGCTTTCTTGAAGGCCGCACGAGACGGAGCTTCGGAGTCTCTCCCTCAGGAATGGTCAATGGACCCCGAGGAGATTGCCATCCTCCTCTTTACCAGCGGAACCACAGGGCCGCCTAAGGCCGCCGTGATTCGTCACAAGCATCTAGTGAGCTACATCCTGGGCTCGGTGGAGTTTATGTCATCGGATGAAGACGATGCCTCTCTGGTTTGTGTTCCGCCCTATCACATTGCCGGAATGGCTTCTGTGGCTAGCTCGGTGTATTCAGGCCGCCGCGTCGTGCAACTTCCGAACTTCACAGCAGAGCGTTGGCTTGAGTTGGCACGCAAAGAGAAGATTACTCACGCCATGGTGGTGCCTACGATGTTGGCACGGATCATTGAGGCGCTTGAGGGGGCGGAGGATGCCGATTTGCCTCACTTGAAAGCGCTCTCCTACGGCGGCGGCAAGATGCCTCAGGCGGTGATCGAAAGAGCTCTTGAGCTTTTTCCAGAAACCAATTTTGCTAATGCATACGGCCTCACTGAAACGAGTTCCACGATTTCAATTTTAGGTCCTGATGATCACCGTGCCGCCGTGGCAAGCGATGATCCAAAAGTGCGCCGACGTCTGACTTCTGTGGGGCAGCCACTGCCTTTGCTTGAGGTGGAAATCCGTGACGAAGAGGGGAACGCGGTCAGCGCTAATGAACGAGGTGAGATCTATGTTCGGGGTGAGCAGGTCTCGGGCGAGTATCTCGGCAAAGGGACCCAGTTATTGGACGACGGTTTTTTTCCAACCCGTGATGGAGGCTCAATGGATGAAGAGGGATACCTCTTCATCGAAGGTCGGATTGACGACATCATTGTAAGAGGCGGCGAGAATATGTCGCCCGGCGAGATTGAAGACGTGCTTCTTCAACACGCGGCCGTCGCCGATGCGGCGGTGGTTGGCCTTCCTGATGAACAATGGGGAGAGAAGGTCTCTGCAGTGGTTGTATTGAAGGCTAACGCCGGGGTGGAGGGGCCGGAACTTCAAGACTTTGTCAAAGAACGGCTCCGTTCTTCGCGCACGCCAGAAGAGATTGCTTTTTGGGATGAGCTTCCCTACAACGAGACGGGGAAACTGCTGCGGCGCAAAGTTCGTTCAGGGTTGATGGGGGGGTGACCGATTTTCAAGGAGGGCCGACGATCCTTTCCCTTCGTGAGACTATGGATCGTTTGGCGTCTCCATATGGGGCCGAAGGTTTTTCCGTTCTCGAGGGAGAGGGTGTTCTTGTCGTTGATTTGCCCACGGAATCTGGAATCTCGATAGAGGGGGGTTCGCAGAGAGCCTTGGCGCGAGCCTTGTCCCAACTAGCTTGCCCTACGATTGCGATTTCGAATGCGTCCTTGTCGCCGGTCGCGACTGCTTTGCTTCCGGCGTTTGATGTGGTCCTGGACGGCCTCAGTGGTGTCCGTACACTGTGTGAACGGATTCGTCGTCACCCTATAGCTAGCCTTGCTTTGGTGCAACTCTTACGGCAGAGCGGCCAACTCGACGTGCCTTCGGGACTCGTGGCCGAGTCATGGGTCTATTCTGTGCTTCAAAGTGGCCCCGAATTTCAAGCCTGGCTGATGGACCGTTCACCTCAAGAGGTTTTTGACTCACCGCAGCCCGCCGTTCTGATGGATCGAGGGCCATCGAAGTTGTGCCTCAAGCTGAATCGCCCAGCTCGTCGAAATGCCTTTGGAGTCGGCATGAGAGATGGCTTGGCGGAAGGGCTGCAGCTGGCGCTTTCGGATCCGGAAATTCAGGAGATTGTGCTAAGCGGAGAAGGGACTTCTTTTTGCAGCGGCGGAGATTTGTCTGAATTTGGAAGCTTGCCGGATCCGGCTACCGCCCATGCGGTGCGCAGCACGCGAAACGTAGCCCGAATGCTTGATGCTCTAGCCTCACGTACGCGCGCTAAAGTTCACGGTGCTTGTATTGGCGCGGGCGTCGAACTGCCATCCTTCGTTCATGAAGTCGCTGCGCGAGAGGATAGTTTTTTTCAGTTGCCTGAAATCAAAATGGGGCTGGTCCCGGGAGCGGGTGGGACAGTCAGCCTGCCTCGGCGCATCGGCCGACAAAGGACGGCTTGGCTGGCTTTGACTGGGGAACGGATCGACGTCCATACCGCTGCCGAATGGGGCTTAGTGGATAGAATCCTTTCTCCGGGCGATTGGGATTCGGAACGCTAGTCTCCGTCGAACCGTAAGGCAGGGCATATCTCTTTTTTAAAGTATTGAATAAAGGAGTCAGGCAATGGCGGGTCCCATGGAGGGTGTGCGGGTGATTGAGTTGGGCGTCTGGGTTGCGGGCCCGGCGGCCGGTTGCATTCTTGCTGACTGGGGAGCCGATGTGGTGAAGGTGGAACCGCCGGGTCTGGGCGATCCGGCTCGGAGTTTCAGCAAGATGTTGGGTGCGGATTTGCCTTTCAATCCCCCGTTTGAGATGGATAATCGGAACAAGCGCAGCTTGGTTTTAGATTTAACGTCGGCTGAAGGACGAGAGATTGCCGACGCACTGTTTGAAAAAGCCGATGTCTTTGTCACCAACATTCGCCGACAGGCTCTAAGTCGCCTAGGGCTCGACCCCGAGTCACTTTGCAAGCGGTTCCCTCGCTTGATCTATTCCGAGATCACGGGCTACGGAAGAGAGGGGCCCGACGCCAACCGAGCCGCCTATGACATCGCGGCTTTTTGGGCGCGTTCGGGGGTTGCGGCTTCCCTCACACAACCCGACGGACAACCGCCGTTTCAACGAGGTGGAATGGGCGATCACAACACTGGGCTGGCTGCTGCGGGTTCGATCTCGGCTGCGCTCTTTGCGCGTGAAAAAACCGGCTCGGGTCAGTTAGTATCGACTTCGCTGTTGCGAGAAGGGATGTATACCATGAGCTTCGATATGGCCTTGACGCTTAGGTACGGAGTCGACGTCCAAGTGGCTAATCGAAAGGCCATGGGCAACCCATGTATCAATTCCTACCAGGATAGCGAGGGGAACTGGTTTTGGATTGTGGGCCTCGAAGCGGATCGGCATTGGCCGCCGTTGGCGCGTCTCGTGGGTCATCCCGAGTGGGTTGAAGACGAGCGGTTTAGCAGTATTCAGAGCCGCCAACAGAATGCTTCGACTTTAATTGCACTGCTCGATGAAATCTTTGCCACAAAAACTTTGGCCGAGTGGACGCCTATCTTTGAAGCGGAGCCCGAGATGTTTTGGTCTCCGGTGCAAACGATTGCGGATGTGATCCAAGACGAGCAGGCCCATGCGGCCGGTGGATTTGTGGAGATCCCTGACGGAGAGGGCACGACGATTCTTCCAGCGACGCCCGTTGATTTTCACGGCACGCCCATCGAGCACCGCAATATGGCCCCTGAAGCCGGTCAGGATTCAGAGGCTATTCTCGGCGAAATCGGCCTGAGCGGGGAGCAGATCAAGAGTCTTCGAGAGAAGGGTGTTCTTGGTTAGATATTCGAGAGATCCTCTCCCAACGGCCAATTTGTTCGCGTCACCAGAGAATCTGAAGCTCAGCATTGACTACTTGCTGGGTGTAATACTTTCCAATGTAGGCGTCATAGTTGAGGCCCACGCGCACGTTCTCGCTGGTTCGCATCACGTAGCCGGCCCCCACCCAGATCGCATTTCGGTCGGCTTCGGCCCCGTAGGTGGTGAAGGTGGGAGAGCCCGCGACCGTATAGGTGGTGGCTGTAATGGGGCGACGCTTGTCGCCCGCCTGATAGGTCCAGCCCAGGCGGATTTCAGGCTCAATCCCAAAGCCCTCATTCAGGGTATAGAGTTTGGCGATGCGAGCGCCAAGTGTCGTGAGGAGCGAAGTGTAGTCTTGGCTCGCCACTTCCAGCGAAAGAGCGCCGGCTCCCGTT
Source organism: Deltaproteobacteria bacterium (assembly GCA_002691205.1). Classification (GTDB taxonomy): domain Bacteria; phylum Myxococcota_A; class UBA9160; order UBA9160; family UBA4427; genus MED660. Next base: position 46,443 of record NZHD01000116.1, on the reverse strand, counting down.
TCGCGAAAGCTCCCCTGGGTAAAACGATCATACCGGAAGGAGGCCAGGGGGCGAACGGTAAAGAAGGTCGGGTCTCCGAGAGTGGCTCCGATTTCAATCATGGCCCCGCCTTCTTGGCCTGAGAATCGAGCGTCCGCGGTGACACCATCAAAAAGAGAGAGTTTGCGTTCGCTGCGCATATTGGTGTAGCCGTACCGCCCAGAGATGCCGACGTGAAAGCGGCGACTTTGCCACGCACCATAGAGCGCGAGTTGGTACGTGTTGGCCTGGCCTTGCATGTCGCTCAGGCTCTCGGAGAAAACCGAGTAGCGGGTGTAGCCCAGAGCCCCTCCTACCTTGAGTCCCAGCGAACCCGGGAGAGCGTAGTCGACGCCTCCGATGATTCCGTACGCTCTCGATTTTATATTTGAGGCGCGGTCGCGCCCATCGTTCTTAGCGAAAACACCGAAGGGTTGAGCCCAGCCGGCATATCGCGGTGAAGCGGTCGCCTTTGAAGAAGAGCCAGAAGCGGAGACCGGAGGCGTGGGGTCAGAGCTTTCGTCTCTTTTGAAATCGTACCAGCCGGGGGTGTATTCGCTCGATCTAAAACGCTGCCAGAGGGCATGTGAGAATTGTTGTGCGTTCCCCTCTCTGGCGTTGGCGAAGGCAGCCAGCGATTCGCCGGCCATTTCGTCCAAAGCGCTTGGGTATTCGCTGGGCAAAAGGCCGTTTACGATATTGTAAACGCGGGTTGCGGGGCCTTCCTCCTTGCTGCCTTCTTCGTAGAGGTATTCAAGGCTAGGGGCGGTGCTGATCTGATTTTGGGTTTTGGCCGCTTGGCCAATCGCCGACGCGTCCTGAACCAAGTCGAAAGTGATCTTCTTGCTATCGAGTATTTGAACCTGTTCTACTTTGAGAGTGGCTCCTGTCCGGCCCCAATTATCTTTATTTGAGATGACATCTGGATCAATGGAGACGTTGGATTCAAGCAGCACACAGTCGTTGCAGCCGCTGTCCGCATCGGGGAACATATTGATGAGAGTTCCCGTAACGGCGCTGTTACTGATGATGGGCGTAGAGCCCACTTCACGTCCGGTGTATACCACCTCGAGCGTTGATCCGTCGCCGAACGCCAGGCCATCCCCGGTCCTCAGTGAATCGTTTGCGCTCGTGACGGATAGGGTGCCTAAAGCGTTGAGGGCTCCGTTTAGAAAAATTTCTTGGCCATCGCTGGCGCTGTTGACTTCAAGGGTGCCCCCTTCGTTGATGGTCGTCCCCGATGTGGCTGAAAGAGAATTTTGGATCACCATAATGCCAGAGGAAACCTCGGTGACTCCAGCATAGCTTTGGGTTCCCGTCAGCGTGATTGAGCCCGTACCCGATTTGAGAACACTTGCCCCGCCCGAGATCGCTCCAGAGAAAGTGCTGTTGGCCTCAATGGGATTCAGCTCGATAGTGGTGTTAAGCGATGAAGAAATTGAACTTGCAAAACTGCTGGAGCGTATGGTCAACTGGCCGGTATCAAGATTTGTATTCACGTCGGCGCCCACCGCTCCATTGAGTGTCAGGGTTCCCGAGCCTCTCTTAAAGAGGTTGCCGTTGCCCGTGATGCTTCCTGAGTGTTCTCCTGAAAAATTTTGTTCGAAGATCACTTGAAGATCATTCACGCCTCCAGTTCCGAACACGATATCGCCTGGGATGGTGTTGCTATCGCCTTCGACAGCGCCTTCCTCAACGAGAAGGCCTCCAGAGAAAGCGTTCTGGGAGCCTGAGAGCTTTAGTTCTCCGGCTCCAATTTTAACGAGCGCGCCTTGGCCCGTAATGGTTTGGCTTAGCTCGCCGGCGCCATCGATTTCTAGACGCGTAGAGTTCGCCAGTTCTGTATTTGCAGCGCCGAGTCGTGCGACGGTGCTTCTCAGGGTTCCTGAGTCCACATACGTGAGACCTGTATGGGCAAAACCGTTTCCGTCGAGCACAAGTGTGCTCGCGCCTTCCTTTCGGATGTTTCCATCTCCGGAGATTTCACCGTTCCACGTCCAGTCGGTTGCATTATCTGCATCTGAGAAGAGAAGAGTCCCGCGGTCGGATTCGCCAGACTCGGCATTAAACACAAAAGCACTGCTCGTCGCGGCGAGACCCTTTCGATCTCCTTTAAGGGTGCCGCCCTTGATCTCGGTGCCGCCGGTATATTCGCTCTGGCCCTCCAGTGTTAGAACTTGGCTCCCGCTCTTGATGAGTTTTCCGCCGCCCTTGATGATGTCAGTGACTGCTCGGTCTCCGGTGTCGTTGAATTCAAGTACCGAATCGGTGGCGACATTGAAGTGGCCACCTGAAATTTTTAAGTCAACAATTTCGACATTCGCATTTTGAATATCGAGTATGTTGAAATCATCGTCCACCGCGCCTTCTCCCAAGATCTCGAATCCCTCTGGCGCGGAAGAGGCGTTGAGGATCACGTTCAGTTCGGTTCGGCCTGCATTTTCGTTACTGAGGCTCGGAAGGGCCTGGGTGATTGGCACCGAAAGGTTTTGGAGCAAAAGGTTGGTGAAGGAAATAGTGTTAGCCGTCGATGCTCCCGCATTGACCTGCTCGATCGCCCAGGGAAAGGTGTTCGGGATCGTCGAGTTGTTCTCGGCCAAATCCACCGAATATGTTTCTTCCGTCTGGGCCCGCGCCGAGTAGGTGACTCCAATCAAGAAGAGAGAGGCCAGAGCGAGGCTGAGGCCCAAGAGGGCATTGTGATTCAGGGCAGGACTTTGTAAGCGCATTCTTTTCCCTTGTTCTCTACTCAGAATTCTTCGATTCTGAGAAATCTCGAGCCATTCGGCGGTATTTTCGGGCACTGGGCTCTCGGCCGGTTTGTTGAAAGACTTGAGTGGCGAGTTTGTAAATTTTTCCAAGTTGCGGGTCTTGAGGATCAAGGTTTTCTTCAAATATTTCGATGGCCCATTCCATATGTTGGTTGGCTTTGTTGGCATCGCCCAGTTGCATTTCTGCAGAGACGAGATCTACGTGGAGACGCCCACTGTTCAGGCTGCGTGTCTTTCCGGCTTGATTCAGAATGAAGAGGGCTCTTCGCCCGTAGTTTTGTTCACGTTTGAATTCTTTCTGCTGTTCCGCAATCTTCATTAATTGGGCGAGAACGGTGGCGATGGCTTCAGCTTGGCGACCCTGATGGGCTTCGATAATTCGGATGCTTTGAAGATGACTTTTTTCGGCTTGGGGCCAGTTTCTCAGCGCTTCATGAGTGGCACTGAGTTTTTGAACGGCGGGAAGAATCTCGATCGCTTGAGGGCCGTAGTGAGCCTGATAGGTTTGGCTTGCTCGTTCTAAGGGCGCGAGAGAATCTTGGTAGCGGTCGAGACGGTAATAAAGCACACCCAAGTTGTAGGCGAGAATCCCACGTTGCAGATTGTCTGCTTCCAATTCACGTTGCGCGATTTGGTCGCTTTTGCGCGCGTAGACCAAGGCGGTCTCGTAGTCTTGAGCTTCTACAGCTTTCTTGTAGTCAGCATAGGCTTGAGACAACTCACTCTTGTCGCTGGCTGAGTGAGTGATCAGAGGCGAGGCAAGGAGGCCGCAGAGGAATGGCCAGAGGAGAACAAGTCGATGTCGAGAGGTGTGCTTCACGGTGACAGCGTAGCATCTCGGACCCAAGCCTTGCAGGCTCAGGATAAGCCTTACCGTGGGTTCGGCTACATAAATGAGGGCCGGGTGCCGATGATCTTTTCGTTTTCAAGTTCATCGATTTCGTCTTGAGACAAGCCGAGTTCTTCTCGGAGCACTTCGTGATTGTGCTGGCCCAGCGTGGGAGGAGGACGTTTGTGAAGTGCTCTGGGGAACCCAGAGAAGGCCATAGGCCAGCCGGGGTAGCGCGTGGTTCCGGTAAAGGGGTGCGGCATGTCTTGAAAGAACCCGCGGTTCTCTAGTTGTGGGTTAGGCATCAAGTGATGCGCATTAATCAGGCGGGCCGCGGGGATTCCAGCCGAAAGGAGTTTCTCGACGACTTGGTCTGAAGGCTGTTGGGTGAACCAGGCCTCGAGGTGTTCATCCATGGCATCATGATGGGTCCGTCGGCCCTCAGAGGTGGCCCAGTCTGGGTTTTGGGCCCATTCAGGGTCGTCCATGGCCTGTCTGAGAGCCTGCCAGGTCGCGTCGTCTGGAATCGCAAGCGCGACCAAGTTGTCTGGCTCGGCGCAGGTATAGACGCCCTGGGGAGCGGAGACCGGCCCTCTGTTTTCGTCTCGGCTGAGACTGTGTGCGTAGGCGGACTCTTCGATGACCTGTTCTACGGCCATGTTGACGGCGACTTCCATCAGTGGGATCTCTACAAGCTGGCCTTCCCCCGTTTTTCGAAGATGTTCAAGCGCCGTGAGCAGCCCGAAAATGGCATGCATTCCGCCAATGGGGTCACAGGCTCCGCGAACGACGAGGGGCAAATCTCGGTAGCCCGTCATCCAGGCCAGACCGCTGGCCTGCTCCACCGTCATGGCGAAGCCGGGGCGGTCCCGCCAAGGGCCTTCGAGCCCGAAAGCTGGCATGCGCACCAAGATCAGGCGTGGGTTGATTTTCTTGAGGTCTTCCCAGTTGAGTCCGAAGTTTTCAAGCACGCGGACGGAAAAGTTTTCAATCAGGACATCGGCTTTAGCGATGAGACGAAGCAAGAGGGCTCGGCCTTTTTCATGGTCCAGATGGAGCGTCAGGTCGCGCTTGCCCGAGTTGGCGCCATGAAAGACAGGAGACCATTCCCATATGTGCTCGTTCATGACCGCGCCGGCAAAGCGCATTCCGTCTGGGCGTTGAATCGATTCGATCTTGATGACATCTGCCCCCATATCGGCGAGGTAAGAAGTGGCGAGGGGCCCCGCCCAAAAGGCAGTGAGGTCGGCGACTCGGAGGCCGGCGAGAGGCAGAGAGTCTTCGTTCAGTTCGCCACTTTTCTTTCGGTAGGACGCGAGCTCGGCGAGGATTTCCTCGTGGTTTTCGTTGAGCCTGGGCGCCGCTGTGGGCGTTTTTAAGGAGGCTTTTTCAAACAGTATGGGCGGGCGGGGCTGCAAGAAACCACCCGGACCAGTGCGGAAAACGCCTCTTTCTTTCATTTGCTCCATTTTGGGTAGGGTCTGGCCATTGCCCACAGGGGCGACAGGGATTCGAAGAAGACCCGCAAGTTCAATCATTTCCTCAATCGTATGCTCTCGGGTCCAGCCGTGAATCATTTCTTGCATGAACTCGAAATGTTCCATCCGTCGACGTCCGTCGAGAAAGCGCTCGTCCTCGGCAATATCCTGGCGGCCCATCATGGCGCAAAAGTCTGTCCACTGTTGTCCCGTAATGGCGCAGAAGCCTACGTAGCCATCTTTTCCGGGCTCGATGGATGGGATTTCGATACTTCGCGCGAGGGGGCCTTCGACGAACTGGCTGTTTAAGTCATGGTAGACCGTTAGGCAAAGAACCATGGCTTCAAAGATCGATAGGTCGACGTGGTGTCCCTGGCCCGTTTTTCGCGCAGAAAACACGGCGCTTAAGGCACTGGTGGCTGCAAAGCTGCCAGCAGCCCATTCTCCAATTCGCCCGCCCGCGTAAACGGGTTTGCGACCCGGTAAGCCTCGGTAGTCGATTGAACCCGTAGAAGCTTGAAGCGTGAACTCCGTGGCCGGTCTCCGAGCATGGGGGCCTTCGAGCCCCCAGTTTGAGATGGAAAGAATGGAGAGACCCGGGCATTTGGCTTTGATTTCTTCGATGGACAATTCGCGTTCAGCCAGCCCGCCCGGACCAAAGCTTTCGACCAAGAGGTCAGCACTCTGAGCGAGTTGAAGGATCTTTTCGCGATCGGCCGGGATTCTTGAGTCCAGAGCAATGGAGCGCTTGGATGTATTGAGAAATTGGAAGAGGGCTCCATCTTCGTCTTCAGCTAGGGGATGGCCGCTGGCTGTCCAGCGCCGGAGCGAGTCGGGCTCATTGGGCGCCTCAACTTTGATGATGTCGGCTCCCGCATCAGCCATGAGCTTTGTGCAGTAGGGGCCGGCAATCTCAGTGGAGAGATCGATGACTCGCCAGTCCGAAAGAGGAAAGCTCTCTGGCTCGTCAGTCATGCCTTTTCTCCTGAGGTCTTCGTCTCGTCACTTAAAATGTTCTTGAGTACTTTCCCCGCCGCATTTCGCGGAAGAGGTTCCCGGCGGATCGACCAAAGTCGAGGAACTTTATAGTGGGCCAGTTTCTGGCCAATCCATTCTTCAAGTTCGTGTTCCTCCACCGTCGCGCCGGGTTCGAGAATGACGAAGGCTTTGATTTCTTGCCCTAGCTCTGGATGATCGACTCCGATCACAGCAGACTCACGGACGGCGAGGTGAGCATCCAAGCGGTGCTCGATTTCGACTGGATAAATGTTTTCCCCAGAGCGGAGAATCATGTCCCGGGCACGAGAGTCGATGAAGAGGTAGCCCTCGTCGTCGAGTCGACCGATGTCGCCTGTGGCGAGCCACCGTCCGGGCCCGAGGGTTTGTGCGGTGGCCTCTGGGTTGCGCCAATACTCAAGCATGAGGTACGCGCTCCGAATGAAGATCTCGCCCGTCTGACCAGCGTCGAGAGGGGTGCCTTGGGGATCTCGGATTTCGATTTGGTGGCCAAGGGCGGCCCTTCCTGAGGAAGTAGGTCGGTCGTCGAGTTCGGGGCCGCCGATGGTGGTCCCCATGCCGCCGGACTCGGAGAGGCCATAGCCCAATCCGATGCTGTCTTTGGCATTCGGAAAGGCCTCCTTCATGCGGCGCTGAAGTTCGGGGCTGGTGGGCGCGCCCCCAAAGCCAATGTTGCGGATGCTCGAGAGGTCGTACTCAGATAGAGCGGGGTGGTTGATGACCTGGGGGCCCGAGCTTCCCAGGGCACTCCAAAATGTGATGGATTCCCTCTCAATGGTTCGCATCACTTCTTCGGGGTCGAAGCGGCCCGTGCCGTAAACAGTCTTGGCTCCTTGGCTGAGCATCATGATGACTGCGGCGTAGAGTCCTGAAAGATGAAAGAGCGGCACAGTGACGAGACTGCAGGCGGGAAGAGGCGGGGGTGGGTTCTTCGGGAGACGGCCCGTGCGGGTTGCGAGCACCAGCCTCTCAAGTCCATGGTAGGTTTGAGTTTGGACGAAGCCCACCAGGGCACGATGACTGACGAGGGCTCCCTTGGGCCGCCCCGTCGTGCCACTCGTATAAAGAATGAGGCAAGGGTCGTCTTCTGCGATGGCGATTTCAGGGAGCAGTGCATTGGGTGAATGGGCTTCAAGCTCGCCGAAGCCGCTTTCAATTTCAAGGACGGGAATATCAAGTGGGATGCCCTTGATTCGTTCGAGACGTTTTCGGTCGACAATGAGGAGACTAGGGTCCGTATCGCCGAGTGCGTATTCGATTTCATCCGGGGTCCACATGCCATTAAACGCAGAAAGAACACCGCCCAGGCTGGTGACAGCCCACCATGTGATGACCCATTCCGCGCTGTTGGCGGCGAGTAGGGCCACGCGGTCCCCTGATCCGATGCCGTACCGTTCTTGCAAGGCGGAGGCCACTGAAGCGACGAGTGAGAGATGTGCTTTGTAGGAGATACGGCGCTCGCCGTGAACCAGGTATTCGTTGTCCTCGTGGACCGCTGAGGCCTTGAGGAGCTCTCGTACAGATGTTTTACGCACCGCAAAAACGGGCAGGAGTTCTCCGTTAACCTGCTCTTGTGAGAGCTCAAAGGGCCCATTTGGTCCTGTGAATTCGGCACGAATCTCTTCGATCACGCCCACACTCTTCTCCTGTCTGTGCCGTTGGCACTGAGTCGACTTCTCTGCAATCTACGGCTCTGTTTTTATTGCCTTGTGAAGGGTAACCCGATCCGTACTGAGTTTCACAATGGAGGTGGTTTCGTACATGCCACAATGCCCGACAAGGGGTAGGATGCTCATTCGGTCGTAAGCGATGAATCATCTCATGGCTCGTTAAAGGGCCAAATTGTGAGCAAGGAGACGAGCACGTGCAGGATTTAGCAGGACGGGTAGCGGTGGTGACGGGGGCGGCCAGCGGGATTGGTCGCGCTTTGTCTGTCATTTTGGCCGAACTTGAGATGAAGGTCATTCTGGCTGATGTCGAAGCGTTAGCCCTCGAGGAAGTGACTCAGGGTTTGATTGAGGCCGGGCACACAGCCCTAGCGGTTCCCACTGACGTAGCGAGCGCAGACAGTGTGGCTGCTTTGGCCGAGCGGACTTACGAATCTTGGGGAGCAGCCCATGTGGTGTGCAACAACGCAGGTGTTTTTGCAGCGGGGTTGAGTTTTGATGCGCCTCAATCGGATTATGATTGGTGCTTTGGGGTTAATGTCTTTGGCATTTTGAATGGCCTTCGGAGCTTTGTTCCTCGAATGTTGGCTTCAGGCGAGCCTGGCCACATTGTGAATACGGCTTCCATGGCCGCCCTCACATCGGTGCCTTTTAGCGCTCCGTACGCCATGAGTAAGGCAGCCGTTCTTTCGCTATCGGAGAGTCTGTATCTCGAAATGCAAAGTAAAGGAGCCCCCATCGGCGTTTCAGTGATTTGCCCTGAGCTTTTTGATACACGGATCGGTTGGGCGGAGCGAAATCGTCCGCCTCATCTTGAGCGCAAAGATGGCGAGGGGGCGTCGATTGAACGCGAGGGCACAGAACAGGCGATTCGAACCGCGACAGGGACGGGCGAAGCCCCCTCGGTTCTGGCTCAGCGCATCGTCGACGGCATTCGGGAGAACCGTCTTTATGTTCTTGCTCCCGAAGGGGATCCCTGGAGAGAGGCCTGCAATGTGCGTCTGGATGACCTGCGTCACGCGCGTAACCCCGGAGGTGCGGTGCCCGGAGAGTAAGAACCATTGAGAAGCCAGTCGTGTCATGAACGACGATGAATGGAGTTCAGACGCCGATGCCACGAGCATCTAAATGAATAGAAAATCACAGAGGAGATGGGAAATGGGACGTTTAAGCGGAAAAGTCGCGCTGGTGACAGGAGCCGCCTCGGGGATCGGAGCTGCCTGCGCTCTGCGGTTCGCACAAGAGGGAGCACAGATTGCCGGAATCGACGTTCAGGCGCCCCTCGAAGGAGATTGGCCCGACGCTGCGGCTCTGGCCGGCGACTCTCCTTTTGTTCAAGTCGATATTCGAGAAAAAGAAGCTGTTTTTGAGGCGGTGGCCGAAATCGAGGCCGCACTCGGTCGAGTGGATGTGTTGGCCAATTGTGCGGGCGTTGGAGGTGGAGGGCCTGTCCACTTGATTCCCGATGAGGAATGGGATCGCGTTGTCGATATTAATTTGAAAGGGACGCTTTTTGCGTGTCAGGCCGTGATCCCAGGCATGCTTGAGCGTGGGGGAGGGAGCATCGTCAATATTGCAAGTGTCGAGGGAATTGAGGGCTTTGAGGGAGGGAGCGCCTACAACGCTTCGAAGGGCGCTGTCATTCTGCTTACGCGCAACATGGCTATCGACTATGCGCGTAAAGGAATTCGTGTCAACGCAATTTGCCCGGGCTTTATCGACACGCCTCTTTTTCGCTCGACCATGAATTTAGAGGGGATGGGGCATATCAAAGAGAGAATTCGAGAAGCACATCAGCTGGGACGCTTTGGTCGACCGGAAGAGATCGCCAACGGTGTCTTGTTTATGGCTTCGGATGAGGCTTCTTTTGTAACCGGCCAGGCTCTGCCCGTGGACGGAGGATATACGGCGGGACACCGCTTCGGAGTGGCTGGGATGATGGGGCTCGAGTAGTTCTAAAAGCTGAAGCGGACCTGCCCCATGAGGGTTTGATTAAGGACGTTTTCCCAGACGAAAGCATCGTAGTGAACACCGAACGTGAAACGATTAATGAGGGCCGGGCTCCAATCGATCCCCGCGCCCACCTCAAATCCACGGTCGGCTGCATCGGCCTGTATGGTGAATGTACTGCCAGCGATCTGACTGAATCGAGATGTAATATCACGGTGGGCTCCCGTCACGACTTGGCGCCAGGCGATACGCAGTTGGGGACGCCAAACGCCGTCCGCATTTTCAAGTATCTCGGTCCAGTAGCCTTGTTTATGGAGGGCTGAGCTGAGGTCGAAGCCCACGCGGACCGTTGTGATGTTGTTGGTGGCTTCCTCGATGTAGAGATCGGCGGCGCCACCGCCGTTTTCGGTGATGCTGGGTCGCATGAGCGCGGTGTAATCCACTGATGCCAGCGGTGCGATTTGAATCCGTCCCAGTCGGAAGGCGTACTCGGCTCGGGCTCGTAAGCCAACGCGGTTCATGCCGTATTTGGCTTGAGTGGTGGCGTTGAATCCTTGAAAATCAACCTCACGATATCGTTGATTCCAGCCGTATCCGTAACTGGCTGCGCCTTGAATGCGTAGCGGCCCTTGGGCCCAACTGGCTGCAAAGCCGATGTCGACGGTGCCGAGTCGGCCCTTTCCAATATTTTCAACGTGAATGATGTCATAGGCGGCACCAGCACTGGCGGTCAGCAGCAACTGGGGGTTCACGCGATGGTCTAGACCGACAATGACTCCGCCGCCTTCGTCGCGGTAGCTGATATGGCCCTCTGTTCCCGTTCTTTTGCGCTTTTGGCCATAGAGGTTGATCCAAGGCTCGAAGGGGCGTGGATGGCAGCGTTGCCCAGTTTCTGGGTCAGTGGACGCTTGATTGGATTCGGCGACGCAGTAGTTTGGACGGGACAGCAAGAGGTCCGTGTACTGATTGGCCAGCTGAAGTGTGGCGTCGGCTTGGGCATCATACGCCTCGGGCATGAGGCGGTCGAGCGCTCCAAGATATTCAGAGTAAGTGAGATCCTCCCTCACCGTCGTCAGTAGACTGGTCATCCCCGGGCTGAGCCCGCTGGTGGGAAGGGCATTGAGATAATTCGCTGTCGCTGTCTGGTTTGCGTTCAGAGGCTGTAGCAAGAGAGTCACTTCTAGTCCTCTTGAGGTGTATTGGTATTGGCTGTCTTGAGCGCCCGAACCAGTGGGTAGGGTGATGGAATCGAATTCGCCCGTTCGTTCTTCGGCCTCAAGAATGGTGAAGGTTCCGCTCTCAAAGAAAGAAGGGCTGAGTGAAACCGAGAGCTCACCGTTTTCCAAATCCGCCGATCCTTGAACCTGCAGAAGGGTCTGCCCTTGAGCATCGGTTGTGAGGATGACTTCAACACGTGCCTTGGAACCGTCTTCACCGGGAGCGCCGTGACTGTAGTCTCCAGAGACAATGATGGGTTCGATGAGGGAGAGCGTTCCTCGATTCGAAATGAGCAGATCCGTTTCTTCGCTTGGCGAACGCCCTTGAGTGCCGCGAAGTTGCCATGTCCCATCTGAGATACGGATCTCTTCGAAGTTTAAAAACGGGCTGACATCAAAGAAGAGGCCCTCTTGGCGAATATCGTTATTCAGTTCGATGGCGTCGGTTCCTGCTCCGCCATCGACGGTTCCCTCTCCTAGATCTGTTAGCTGCCCATTTGAACGGGTCTCATAAATATCGTCGCCTTCGCCGAGCAAGACGAGTCCGGTAATAATAGCCGCGTTGACAATGCGATCGTCTGTACTCGATCCCTTGATGGCTACGCCTAAGTCAAGGCTTGCGTCGAGTGCATCCGTATTCGCTGTGATTCGGGACGGGGTCTCGTCTTCGATGTTAAAGCCTGTATTAAAAACCGTATTGACTCGAGTTTCAGGGTCGCTTGCCGGCTCAAGAAAGATAAGAGGGCCGGCGAGAGGGTTTGTGCTCTCTAGGATGCCTCCTCTCACATTGACGAATACTTGATCTAAGGCTGGGTCAGCGCGTTCAGGAAGGGTGCTTCCGTCGACCCAAATGCCACGAGCGGCCTCTCCGGAAAGGGTGATGACTCCGCCGTTGTTGATGACGCGGCTCTCGGTTCCTGCGCGAACAGCAGTTCCGTTTGCGCTATCGAGACTGATTTCTCCAAAGTTGTCGATGTTCCCATAATCGCCCGTTCTGAGACCGAATGAGTTGTCTCCCGAGAGAGTGATTACGCCAGTATTTGAAACTCTTGTCGCGGTCAATTCGCCGCCACCATTCCCAGACAGGACCGCCGTAGAGTTATCGCCTTGCATGGTGATGGTTCCGAGATTGAATGAGCCAGACTCTCCGTCACCCGATTGCACAGCGGTACTAGAGGCGCCCTCAAAGAGCATGACGCCCTCTGTTGAATTGCGCCCACTTTGATTTAAACCTGCGGTGATGCCCGTGACATTTTGGCCCGTGAAGGTCATGGAACCATGATTGACCGCAAACCCAGTTGCCTCTGACTGATCGTCCCCTGAGACTCGAAGGCCAGTGGTGCCATCGGCGCTGGACGTGAGAGTTCCTCGGTGGTAGATCTTAGAGGCGATCCCTGCTGAGACTCCCACTGAATTTTCTCCGTCCAGCGTGATGGTTCCGAACACGGACTCTGCAGGTGGGTCAGAGAGCCCAAATGTACTTTCTTCGTTGAGTTCGAATACAGTGGAACCAGCGCCGGTCGCTGTGACAGTGGCACTTCCAGCGTGCGTGATTTCGCTGAGGGAGGTCAGCAGCGAAGCGCCGGTGGAGTCGCTTCCCGAGAGTTCGATGTCGCCTTCGTTTTGAAAGAGTTGGCCTCCTGCGACACCAATGGCACCCTGGCCCGAGACAACGAGGGACGCCCCTTCGAAGCTGAGAGTTTCGGATCCGTCGCCGGCTTGAACGCCGATGGAGTTGTTGCCCTCGACTTCGATGAGGCTGCCCGCATTAAGCTCAACTCGGCTGACGGTCCCTGTCCTGATGCCGACGCTGAGTTCGCCTTTTACTGCTACGACCCCGCCGTTGATGGCTTTGGAAGTGGAGTCGATCAAAACTCCAATTGTATTTGGGCTATTTAGAGTGATCACGCCGTCGCTCGTATTCTCAATGACGGTCTGATTTTCGAGAGAGCTGTCTTCGCCGGCCGTGAAGCCGACGTTTCCTGGAATATTGACCTCGATTAAAGCGCTGCCATTTTCAATTCGGCCAAAATTCCCCAAAGAAACAGCACCGACTCCTTGATCGAAGGTAGCGCCGGGCTCGATGACGACCGTGAGGTCTTCGACAGGTCCGGGAACTGTGTATTGAAGCGAGTTTTCCGAACAGATGACTGACTGCCCGCTCTGAACTTCGTTGGCAGCGGGCGTGCACTCGGCCAAGCTTCCCTGGGCGGTAAGCAGGATGAGCAGGCTTGCGGCGGCTGAAAGGAGGTTTCTCCCGTAAGAAAATCGAGAACTCCAATTTCTGAAGGCGCCTTGGATATGCGCAGGGTGTGCGAGGCGGGTCATTTCTGAATCTCTTCCTCCAGGTCTCGATTTGTGAACCTGTCAAAAGGTAGGCCAGTCCCGTTCTCTCGGGGAGTCCTTGGGGCTAAAACATCATGGTCTTTGAGGGAAACATCTTAAGGTCATAAAGGTGCCCTTGGATTCCGTCTTGCCGAAAGTGTCTATAGAGAAACAGTTTTCGTTGTTGCTCGAACAAAGAGGCGTTGTAGTGTTCGGAGGCGGACATCTTGTGCGACGGGCTCGTGCACCCGTTGAAGGGCAGGGGGGCGATTTTGAAGTTGGGTGTGATAGGTAGTGTCGGGGTCGAGGAGGATCGACGAGAAACACTCTCGCGTCTCACCCGTGCGGAGGCTCAAGGCTATGAAGCTGTTTGGGTCTCAGGGACGGCTCCGAATGGAGGGGCGGCAGGCCGCAGTTTATTTGCGGCGGCGCATCTGGCCGAGCAAACCCAACAGGTGCGGATCGGGCTGAGTGCGCCCCTCGATTCTGGTCTTCACCCATTGCGCCTGGCCGAAGATCTCGCCGTTTTAGACATCGTTTCCAACGGTCGCCTCGACTGGGCCCCGACGGGCCCCGATCTTTCGGAGACGCTTGAGATTGTGACCACGGCTTGGAAGGGGAAACGTTTTTCCCATTCGGGACCTCACTTTGAGTTTCCAGAGCTGGTTTGTCTGCCCGTACCTGAACAGCGACCCCATCCGCCTATTTGGCTGGATTGGGGTTCGGCCCAGGCTCCCATCGATGTTGACCCTAGATCGTGGGGATGGGTGATCGACCCCTTGCTGAGCGAAGCCTTTCAAGCCGATTTGTTTCGGAGGGTTCTTATTTACAGAATTCAAGCGAGTGATGATCAGGGCCGTTGGTCGGATGATGTGAGTCGTCTTAAGGAACGGTATGCACCTGATCTCGTATTGGCTTGGCCGGGTGCTGAGAATGATTCGGAGTCGGTGGCAGGGCGGCTCCAAGATAAGTTCGCGGAGGTCTGTTTGGGCGTACTGAGATAATGGGTTCGTCTAGAGTGAAGGAAGGCGCTTGAGCTTTTCTTGGGATGAATACAGATAGGGCTGCAGGGCGCAAGAAACGGGCGATTTCCTCTTTGGTTCAGAATCTTCTTGACTCAAACCGGGTGAACCATCAAGATCATAGGGAGGCCAACTAAGTCCGTTTGAGTCGTGTTGGTGAGGGGAGGGAGATGAGTCGGCGTCGAGTTGTAAGGATAGGAAGACGAGGTTCACTCTTGCCTCCGCCCATGAGTGCTAGGTCGCCCGGGGCAGGGCCCCTGAAACAGATTTTTAAAAACCCGAACGTCCGACTGGGCTTTCGGGTTTTTTTGTGGACTTGGGTTTATATCGAAGCGGTGGGGGCTTCTACTGGGCTCGGTGGCCAATGGGATCGTGCGGTCAGGATTGAGGAAGGGTCATGAGCGGGCTCAAGGGAGACCCGCCCGAGGCGGTTCAAGAGAGTTGGTGGACGCTTTCAGGGGTTCAAGTTTTTGACTTGATGTCCGTGGTTGAGCAATTTTTGAAAGAGGGACGGATTGTCCATATTGGAACGGATGCTCAGGAAACATCTCGTCGGATGGAGTTCGTCACGGTCGTTTGTGTCTTGAATCCAGGTCGGGGGGGACGTGTTTTTTATACTCGTCGTTTTGAGAGGAAAGGGATGACGCTCTATGACAAATTGTCCACCGAGACTTGGCTTTCCTTAGAATTGGCGCTGCGTATGAACGTTGAGTTTGATTTGGCGTTGGATCAGAAGAAAATCTGCGTGCACGTGGATGCGAATCCAGACACGCGATACGACTCTAGCAATTACGTCCAGCAACTTGCTGGAATGGTCGCAGGGAGCGGCTTCCCGGTTCTTGTGAAGCCGCATGCATGGTGTGCGTCACACGTGGCCGACTTTGCGGTGAAAAACAAGCACAACCGATCGCAGGTTTAGGGAAAGTTAATGAAGCGCGCTAAGAGGAGTATTCTGACCTCTTATCCCTTACGCAGTTCTCCGCCGATGCCCTCGATCATTTTCTCAAAACGACGTAGAAATTTCTGTTCGTCCTTGTCGCTGAGCGTTTTGTTTTCCGACTGAAGGAGAACGTGGTAGGCCAGTGATTTGCGTCCTTCGCCTAGGTTCTCCCCACGGTATACATCAAAGAGTTCGACGCCGGCGAGTTGAGCTTTTGCCGCTTGCTGAATGACCTCTTCGACGGATTGGGCCGAAGTGTCTTCTGCGAGTGAAATCGCGACATCGACTTTGATGCCCGGATACTTCGGTACGGCTTGGTAGTGACTGGCTCGATGGGGCGCCGCCAGAAGTGCATCAAGAGAGATTTCGGCGATGGCCACATCGCTTGATAGATCTCCATCTAAGCCGAGGCCTGCATTCAAACCGGGATCCAGGGGGGCGACCACAGCTAAGACTTCTCCTTCGGGGTCGCACACCGCTTCAAGTGCTTTAGCGGGGTGAGCCCAACTGGGAACCGAAGCGGCAGATCTCCAGACGAAGTCTTTCACTTTGAGTTGGTTTAAAAGTGTGTGCACGACACCGTGAAGTTGGCTGAACCGATTTTCGTTGAAGGATGCTTTCGCAAGGGGGGGCGGGCTCGCCCAAACAAGACCGGCGAGATGTAATTCAGTGGGCTCGCCTCGCTCATTGGTTTTTTCGGGGAGGTATCCCTTGCCTACTTCAAAGAGTCGAATCTCTTCATGGAGACGCCGGTTGGTTTCAAGGGCGCCGAGTAAATTGGGAATGACGGTACGTCGGACGTGGGTCTCTGCTTGGATGACAGGGTTTTGGATCTGCACATGAGGCAAATCCTGCATGGCGAGTTTCTCGAGCAAAGCATCATCGATGAATGTGTAGCCTACGGTTTCGTTGAAGCGCGCGCCTCCCGCCAACGCATCTTGAATGGCTCGTACGAGGAGGCGCCTCTCATCGTGGGGCGGAGGTTTGACTGAAGCCAGCATGTTCTCTTCGGCAATCGAATCGTATCGATGTATTCGCCCGACTTCTTCGATCAGATCTCTCTCGATCCTGATATCCTTGGTGGCCCGCGCAGAGGGGACTGAAACTTTCAGTGAATCCCCTTCGTGCGAAATCTCGAATCCCAGTCGCTCTAGAATTGAGATAATTTCAGAGTCGGGAATTTTCGCGCCTAAGTCGGCTCGAACGCGCTCGGGTCGCAGAGCCAGGGTGAAGGCGGGGTCTTGCCAGTCGCCTAGGTCTGTCGTGGGCGATGGGAATCGCACATTGGGCTGGAGTTCGGACAATAGGCGAGCAAAGTAGGCCGCCGCCTGATCGGGAAGAGTAGGGCTGAGACTTTTTTCAAATCGCGTGGAGGAATCGGTCCGCAAGCTCAGGTGGGCCGAGGTTCGTCGGACAGTGACGGCATCAAACGATGCGACTTCAAGCAATAAGGATCTCGTGTCGTCGCCGACTTTGGAAGACTCGCCTCCCATAATACCGGCGAGGGCGACCGGCTTTTCACCGGTGCAGATCAACAGATCATTTTCGGTGAGGGTTCGCTCTTCACCGTCGAGGGTCTGGAGTGTTTCTTCTGATCGCGCCATCCGGACGTGGATGCCTTCAGGGGCAAGTACATTGCGGTCAAACGTATGGTTGGGTTGACCGAGGTCAAGCATGACAAAATTAGAAAGATCGACAATGCAGTCGATGGGCCTTTGATCAACAGCTAAAAGGAGCCATTGCAGCCACGCGGGAGAGGGTTCGGCCACGGCGCCGTCAATGGGGAGGGCGAGATAGCGAGAGCAGGCCGTCGAGTCGATGTGAACGGGGAAAGGGGCCTCTTGGCCGAGTTCAGGCCAGTCCAGCGACAAAGGCTTGAGGGGACGTCCGTAGATCGCGGCGACTTCGCCGGCGATCCCGCGATGCCCCCATAGGTCAGGTCTATGGGTGAGAGATTTATTATCGATCTCGATGACTGAATCGTCGATTTCAAGTGCTTTTGCCACGGTTTGGCCTACGGGAGCAGAGTCTGGCAGGACCCAGATCCCGTCGTGGTCTTCTCCGATTCCAAGCTCGCGGGCGGAACAGATCATCCCGAAGCTGGCCACGCCTCGAATCTTAGACTTTTTGATCTTGAAGTCGCCCGGGAGGACGGTGCCGACGGTGGCGACGGCCACTTTTTGTCCAGCCTCCACATTGGGGGCACCGCAGACAATGGTCAATAGGTCGCTCTCGGTGGTTTGTTCGCCCTGGACGTCCACACGACAAACACTGAGGGAGTCGGCGTCGGGGTGCTTTTCACGGGTCACCACGTGACCCACCACAACATCCGTGAGTTGAGGGGCGAAGGGCTCAAGCCCTTCGACTTCGGCGGTTGAGAGGGTGAGATCGTTACATAGCTGTTCGGGTGAAATGCCGGAGAGATCCACATGGCGCTGGAGCCATCGGTAAGAGATCAACATTAGAACTGCTCCAAAAAGCGGACATCATTGGCCAAAAGGTGACGCACGTCATCGATGTCATGACGCAGCATGACCAGCCGCGAAAGACCTAAGCCGAAAGCGAAACCTCCCCACTCTTCGGGGTCGAGGCCGCCGGCACGCAGGACATTCGGATGGACGAGTCCACAGGGAAGGAGTTCGATCCATGTCGTTTTCTTACAGACGCTGCAGCCGTTTTCACAAAAAGGGCATCGTGCATCGAGTTCAAAGCCGGGTTCGACGAACGGAAAAAAGCCAGGGCGAAGTCGAATCTCGAGGTCGCGATGAAAGATACCCCGCAAGAGCGTCTTCATGGCTCCGATGAGGTGCGCGACCGAGATCTCACGATCAACCACCAGGCCCTCCATTTGGTGAAAGGTGTGGTCGTGGCTGGCGTCGGTGGTTTCATGTCGGAAGCATTTTCCAGGCGCGATCACTCGAAACGGCGGCTCAAAGGATTCCATAGCTCGAATCTGTGAGGGCGACGTATGGGTTCGCATGAGTAAATGCCCGTCCCCTTCACAAAAAAAAGTATCGTGACTGTCACGAGCTGGATGGTCGGCCGGTACGTTGAGCGCTTCAAAATTGTAGTAGTCGAGTTCAACTTCGGGGCCGTCCAGGACGCTGTAGCCCATGGATTGAAAAAGGTCTTCAAGCTCTCGTGTCACTTGAGTGATGGGATGCAGGGAGCCCCTTTCCGTCCGAGGAGGGGGGAGGGTGGGGTCGAATCCATCTCCACTTCGCTCCGCTGCGATTCCAGCTTCGGCGAGTTCTGCCCGCTTTACTTCCACCGCTTCAACGATGGCCTGCTTGAGCCGGTTGGCTTCACGACCGGCGGTGGGCCTTTCATCCTGAGGCAGGGTCGGAATCTGAGCCAGAAGTTCGGCCAGTCGACCTTCCTTTCCCAAATATTCGCGCTCGATGCCTTTGAGGGCATCTAGGCTGTCGCTGGCTTGGACTTGTTCCTGCGCTTGCGCAAGCAGGGCAGTATGGTCGGACACATTCTTCTCCCAGAGAGTCGGCTTCGCGGCCGGAGCTTAACGAATCGACGGGCTATGGGCCCGGTCTGATGGAAGGAGAGGTCTTTTAGGGGCCTTTAGGGGTTTCAAGTTCCGAGAGAAGTTGCTTGACCCTCTGCTGAGCCCTCTCTGCGCGATCAAGAGCGTCATCTAGCTTTTTTTCGAGACTGGGAGCCGAGGCTGGCTCCGAGACTTCTGAATGGGAGGTTTTTCTTTCAGTGGCGGGAGCGCGCTCTGCAGCACGTCTTTGTGCTCGACGGCGGGCCTCCTCGGCTGTCTTTTTTTTATGGCAAGGGGTGCAGAGAGTTTGGAGGTTTTCGAGTTCATGTCCCCCTCCGTCGACTAGAGGCAGAATATGATCGAGTTCCCAGAGCGAGCGGCGAGGGACGAATCCACGTTCACGAAGGGCTCGGGTCATTCCTTTCCCGCGGAGCGAACGACGGAGCGCATAGGTGTCGAGCTCACATGCGGCGCACCGGCCTCGGTCCCGCTTTCGAATATGTCGTCGCGCTTCTCGTGGATCCGTGGCTTCGTATGTGGCTACGCAGTCAGGGTGCCAGCGTCTTCTGCGGTCAAGTTTGCCTTTGTGGGGGCCTTGGAGATAGAAGATGTCTTCTCCGCACCACCGGCATGTTCCGCGAGGCGCCTCACTGAATGGGATTTCGGGTCGTCTGTGATCGGTCACGTGGCCCCTGAAACGGAAGAGGCAAGGCTGATCGTCCTCGCACTGCGTTCACTGCTTGAGAAAAACTCCGCTCCCCCTTGATCTCCGCAGCTTAGCTCGGATTGAGTATTTCGTCGGGGCATGTAGCGTCGAGAGGCTGAGTTTGGGCCTTTGGGATCATGAGATCGAGTTGACCCTGGGCGCTGCATCGACGTCACGAAGGCCCATGGAGATCAGCGTGGCGGCGAAAAAGAGAAGGCCCGCGAGCAGGAAGGGGGCAGCGGCGGAGTAGATATAGAGCCCGCCGGCGGCGAGGGGGCCTAAGATGCGCGCGAAGGCCGCGCTTGACTGGAAAGCGCCCATGAGAGTGCCCCGTTCGTTGCTCTCCGCTCTCATCGAAATGATGCTGGTCATGGGTGGTTGGCTGATTGCGCGACCCACGGCCGAGACGATCAGGGGCAAGAGAAGCAGAGCGAGACTGCTCGGGAGGGGGATCACAGGGAATGCGAGGGCCAGCATGAGTAGGCCAGTGACGAGCAGGTTTCGTTCTCCAAACCGCGCAGCTAAGGCGCGGATGCCTCCCCCTTGAATGCCCGCCATAAGGACCGCCATGACCACGAGGATGAAAGCGACTTGGCTGAGGTCATACCCAAATCGATCATTCATAAAGTAAAAGAACGTAGATTCGAGTTGGGTGACTCCGATGGTGAAGAAGAGGTTCGTCAGGCAGAGTCGCGCTGAGATGGGGTCTCGCAAGGCTTCTCTAATTGAGCTGATGACTCCTCTGCGGTTGGTCGTTTTCGGGGCGCTTCGGGCGGGTTCTTTGAGCGCGAAGGCTGCCCAAATGCTGTTGACCAGGGCCAAGCCCGCTGCGAAGAACATGGGTACACCATGTCCCATCCAGGCGAGGCCGCCACCGAGGGCTGGGCCTAGAATGAAGCCGACGCCGAACGAAGCACCCACCATGCCCATGTAGCGCGTACGTTCTTCTTCTTTTGTGACATCGGCCACGAAAGCCGTGGCAACGCTGATGTTGGCACTAAAAATCCCTGAAAGGATTCGCGCGATGAGCAGGCCTTCAAGAGAACCGGCTAGGCCGAGAACAACCATTGAGGCTGAGGTGCCGAGCATGCTGAAGAGCATCACCGGGCGCCGTCCGATGCGGTCTGAAAGTCGCCCCCAGATGGGAGAGAATATAAACTGAAGGGCCGCATGAGTGGATAACAGAAGGCCCAAGACCACCGCGGATTCGCCTAGGTCTTTGGCGTAGGCGGGGAGCACCGGGATGATGATGCCGAAGGCGACTAGGTCGACCACGATGACACTAAAGAGGATCGGGAGGGTGGATCGATTTCGGGTCTCACTTTTCGGGCCGTCGGCTGTCATGCCCTATCTCCGTCCTCTTTGCGGTTCGGTTTGTTCGGTCATTGTGTCGAGCCGTGGGACGGAACGCGCGACGCGCTGTCCAAGGGTTATGGTGCCGCGTCGGGGGCTCCACGTCGACGTGGGGCCACAGATTGTTGCGTCTGTTCAAGATGTTCGGGTCGCTGAGGAAATCCGATGTTGTGTCCGTTAGAATGGGCCGGGAGTTCGAATGTCGAGGCCCATCGTTAAAAAAAAGATCGAGGCGAAGGCCGGAGACGAGAAGCGCAACGACGATGGGCATAAAGCGGGCGGTGACGTAAGTGCCTGTTTTTGTTAGTTTGTTATTCCCGTATGCGCTGGGGATTCCGTTTGCAGACACGAGGAGACGAAGAATGAGTAACCCGACACCGGATCGCTATTTGACGGCGTGGAGAGATCGTTCGCGATTGGCGGAAGAGATGGTGCCCCTCGTCGGTCGTCTTTACCGAGACCGAGGTGTGATTGTCACTGTGTTTGGGCATTCGTTGGTCAATATGTCTCCGGTCGCGATCAGTCAGATTCAGCGTAGAGCCGATCATGTGGTTGATTTTGAAGTCCCATTGGAAGGCTGTTACGACATTCTTGAGGCGGCTCAGCGTTTGGACTTGGCCCCTGCTCGAATCGACATCGGAAATCTTTTTACAAGATTGCGGGCCGAAGAGGAAGAAATCTCGATTCAGGATTTTGTGGCACGAGAGCTGGCTGATATTTGTACGGGTCGAGGATCCATACGCCCTGCGCCGCAGGATGTGGTGCTTTACGGCTTTGGTCGAGTAGGGCGTTTGATCGCTCGAATCATGGTGGGGAAAACCGGGGGAGGCGATTCGCTTCGCTTGAGAGCAATCGTTGTCCGTAAAGGGGGAAGTGCGGACGACCTTGAAAAACGAGCCAGCCTTCTGCGACGGGACTCAGTCCATGGTCGCTTTGATGGTCTCATCGACGTGGATCACGAAGAAAACGCACTCATTGTGAACGGGAACTTGATTCGTGTGATCTACTCAGATGGCCCTGATTCCATCGACTACACAAAATATGGAATCCACGACGCCTTAATCGTCGACAACACGGGAAAATGGAGGACACGGGAAGAACTTTCGCTTCACACGAAGGCCCCGGGTGCATCGAAAGTCATCTTGACGGCTCCGGCCAAGGGCGATGTTCCGAACGTGGTCTATGGCGTGAATCACGAAGGGATTAGAGAGATGGGCGCGGTCATTTCGGCCGCGAGTTGCACGACGAATGCCATCGTGCCGGTACTGAAGGCTCTGAACGACGAGTTCGGAATTCAGGCGGGCCACGTGGAGAGTTGTCACTCCTTTACGAATGATCAGAACCTCATTGATAACTATCATAAAAAGGATCGTCGGGGACGTGCAGCGACTTTAAATATGGTTCTGACGGAGACGGGTGCCGCGAAAGCGGTGTCTAAGGCCGTGCCCGAACTGGACGGCAAACTGACCGGCAATGCGATTCGTGTTCCCACGCCGAATGTCTCGTTAGCGATTTTAAACCTTCACCTCGGTCGGGAGACTCATATAGAAGAGGTCAACAGCTACTTGAGAATGGTTTCGCTGGAAGGTGATTTGCAGAACCAGATTGAGTATGTGAATTCGAGTGAGGTCGTTTCCAGTGACTTTGTTGGAAATCGTTTTGCTGGAATTGTTGACGCTCAGGCCACGATTGTGAACGGAGAGCATTGCGTACTTTATATCTGGTACGACAATGAATTCGGATACAGTCGGCAAGTTGTTCGGTGTCTCGAAGAGTTGGCGGGCGTGGTGATGCCGAACTTCCCCCAACGGGTCGGTGCGCTCAAATAGATTGAAGTCGTTCTTTGAGTTTGTCGCGTTTAGAACGAGATTCTAAGCATGCCCCGGATAATGCCCGCGGTGTCAAAGTCTTCTCTCTGGAGCGTATTGCCGTTGGCATCGTCAAGCTTGAGTCGGCCTCGAAGAGCCACACCTCCCTCGATGGAGAGCGCCGAGTCCGTTCCTAGGTCGAGAGTGAGGCCGAGAAGTAAGGGCATAGAAGTCATTTCGCCCACGCCGTTTGGGACACTGGATCCGTTGGCCAGTCTAAAGCGCCGGCGCTCATAGCCCAGTGAGAGGACGAATTGAAAGGGCTTTGAGTCGCCGAGTTGAAGGGCGACATGACCTCCCTGATACGGATCTCCTTGAGTGAGGAGGCGCGCTCGATCTGAGATGCGCCAGTCTAAGCTGATTACGGGGAAGACGCTGGCGTCTTTCTCTAATTCGCTCTGAACGCCGACCCCCAGCGCGGTCGTAAAATTATCGGAGAAATGGAGCTGAATTTGCGTCAGTAGACCCGCCGTGACGCCGCTTCGCTCGGAGTCACTCTCGGCATGCCAACGAATGGGAACGAAGGCTTGGATGCGCACCGACTCACTTAAAATTAAAGCACCGCCGGGGGCGATATCCACCGTGTGCACATCTTCCCAAGGGTCTTGTTTAAAGCATGACGAGGGTGTTGGACAGTTGGCTTTAGGCGCCGATTCAAAAGTGTACTGAGTGTGGGCGTACGCCATATCGAGGTAAACACGAACGGTGTGGCTGATTGGGCCCTGAAGATGTCCCCCCACCTTAAAACGAAGAGCATCGAAGGCCCCCCCTCCATCGATGTCGGCTTGGGTCTGATACTCGCTGCTAAAACGAAAGTCGTACTTCCAGTCATAGATTTCCTCAATCGATGAGGTCAGGGCCACTTGTGCAAAGACAGGGCCCGTCAGTCCAAAGCTGAGTCCAAGCAGAGAAAGGAGTAGATGCCGAAGGTAGTTAGTAGATCCCGCCAAGTTTCGAATGATCCCAGGTAATGATTTTATGAGGACGGACGAGGATAGCGACTTTCTTGTGCGCCATGCTCCGTGAGGCTTGCTCGATGACCTCTTCACTCAGGTCGGTCGTGTTCCTTCGGATGACCATTGATTGGAAACGGTGCACCGCCTCTACTTCGCTCACGCATTCCGCCTGTGCGTACAAGGTGGCACCACGTAAATCCGTATATTCGCGGCCATCCTCAAAGAGGAGGGTGATCCGTGAGTCTCGAAAAAGGTTCTTGGCTTTTTGAGATTTGCTGAAGGTTTCGAGAATGATGCATTGGTCTTCTCGGGCGAACCAAAGAGGGACCAAATGCGCCGATCCGTCGGGGTTCAGTGTCGCGACCTGCACGGTCTTCTGGGTGTCGATAAAGGACCAGAGATCTTCGTCGGTCATGCGGATCTGGTCGCGTCGTTTGGGCATCTCTCTCCTCATGGGGTTGTCTGTGGTTTGGGCGCCTGCTCCCCTAAGTGAGAAAAACTTCACTCTTGGCCCAGAGATCGGCATCCTATCAAAATGTGACCCTTCGGCGATCACCCTGGGAGTCCTGGGCGGTCCCTCTGGGGGATCTTGCTAAATAGGGGTAGAGGCTTCGGGGGTTTGTGGTAGGATCGCGCCGCCTTCAAGCGAGGGGCACGACCCTGGAGGGGTTTCACATGGGAAAGCGAAGCAAGACGGGTGTACTCAAACGCTTGCGAGAGGTGAAGAAGGCTGAAAAAGCCGCCCTCAAGCGAGAAGATTTGCGCGAGCGGAAGGATTCGGGACTCGAAGACGAGCCTGATTCAGCGGGCTCGGGTGTGGCCACCGAAGAGGACCTGGCTGGATATGGTTTTCCTGTGGCTGATGAAGAAGAAGACACCGATAAGAGTTGACCGTGACGGACCCAGGTCGCCTTCAAAAGCCTGTTTCGGCTTTAAGGTGGAAGGGGAAGCTGAGTTCGGGTTAAGTCCCGAACCGGGCTAACGAGAGAACGCTTCGTCTCTCCAAGCTTCTGGGTCGTCGGAAGTCATTTCTTTCAATTCGAGAATCTGTTCCTCACTTAGATTCTTAGGCACCCGGATCTTTACGGTCACGTAGAGATCCCCGGCCTGTTTTCCGTTGGATGCGGAGATCCCTTTGCCTCTCAGTCGAAGTCGGGTGCCTCCATCAGTGCCGGCTGGGATCTGAAGCGTCACCGTCCCATGCAGCGTGGGGACATCCACTTTTTGACCTTGAATGGCTTCCAGAATGGAGACGGGCAAGTCCATGGAGAGGTCGCGGCCAGAGCGCTTCAAAAAAGGGTGTGGGCGAACTCGAACTCGAGCGTAGAGGTCGCCGGGGGGCCCCCCATTTCCGCCGGGCGCCCCTTTTCCAGATAGACGGATACGCGCTCCATCATCGGCGCCCGCTGGGATGCGAACCTTGAGCGTTTCACGTTGGGTGCCGCCTCCGGGTTGAGGGCGATCAAGGTCGACTCTTTTTTCAGCGCCCAGGGCCGCCTCAGAAAAGTCGAGGTCTAGAGTGGTTTCGAGGTCTGACCCTCGCTGGGCCCGTGGTGCCCGAGCACCCGCTCCAAAGAGATCCTCAAAAATATTTCCGAATCCTCCCGATTGGCCAAAGTCCTGAGAGAATTGACCCCCTGGAAATCCACCGTGAGCGCGCCGGACTTTCTCGGGGTCGAAGTTTGGATCAAGGGCAATGTCGCCGAACTCATCGTAGTTTTTTCGTCGTTGTTCATCGGAGAGAACGCTGTAGGCCGCCGAAACTTGCTTGAACCTTTCTTCGGACTGGGGGTCCCCTTCATTTCGGTCAGGGTGGTATTTCTGAGCCAGGCTTCGATAGGCCTTCTTAATCGCCGACGCATCGGCGGTTCTGGGAACGCCAAGTTCCGCATATGGATCCTGATTTTGGCCACGACTCACTGTTTTCCCACCGCCTTCGCTTTTGGTTGCTTAAGCGCACCTTTAGATTGGCTTAGTAGGGGGATCGTAAGCGCGAAAGGCGATCACACAAGAGGGCTAGGGATCTTCATTTTCTAAAGTTCGCGTTTTTACCTCAACGGGCCCAAATCTCTGAAGCCATAGGATCGGACTCATGGTTTCTAGCTCGGCGAGCAGATGAGCGCGGCTTTTTCGAGGGGAGAGGTGGGGCATAGACGGGGCGATGGGCGATTCGGAGAGGTTCGGGCTCGAAGGCGGCGAACCGGCGACCTCCAGGCCGCTCGCTTCTCCCTCGGGGGGCTCCGCATGGCTGATTGGAGGGGTCAGGATCAAAGCCCCGAGGCCCAGCATAGCCTTCATGCGTGTTCGGTTGTTCATTTCCCACATGAGATTTGAGATCGGGTCCCCCTCAACGGAACTTGAGTCGGGAGGCTGTGCCCGCTTTACTCTGACAAGTCTTCCCTCCCGGTCCTTGGGGGCCGGGTCGAAGGGGACGTCTTGATGACTCTGAGTGAAAGGCCAAGTTGTGACCGCGAAGGAAAAGTTTGATCAGGTTTGCGCTGAAGTTTGTGAACGGCTGAACTGGACTCGCACGACGAATTCCATCGAAGTGCCTCTCGGGAAAACTCGGAGCCAGACGGTGGAGCTGGATTTTTTCGTGCACGAGGCTCAGGAGATGGTTCGACTTCATACGAGTATCGGAAGTACGCGAAGGATACGCCCCGAGCGATTGAGCTTCGCGTTGGAGTTAAATTTCAATTTGCCGCATGGGAGTCTCGCCGTGAAAAACGACACGTTGGTTCTTGTCGATACGCTTGTGCTTGGAGAGGTTGATGCCATCGAGTTTGAGAGCTCTGCGAATTTCCTCGCAAAGACGGGGGATCAATACGAGCTGACTCTTTTTGGTGTCGACGAGAATTGACTTTGGCGTGGAGTTCTCTGCGGCTAGAGAGTGATGGACCGGGCCAGCGTCTTTAGTCGAGGAGCGCCAAGAGATCATCGCGGGTGAGGCCAGAGCCTCGATCGTCACCTGAGAGAGCGGCCTCAGCGAGACTCCGTTTTCGTGCGTGAAGTTCAAGGATACCTTCTTCCACCGTATCTTTGGCAATCAGCCTGTGCACAACGACAGGACGAGTTTGCCCAATTCTGTGAGCTCGATCAGCGGCCTGATCTTCGACAGCCGGATTCCACCATGGGTCGAGGAGAAAAACATGATCGGCTGCGGTGAGATTCAGCCCGGTGCCTCCGGCTTTGAGTGAAATGAGCATCACCGAAGCTCCATCGCCTTGGCTGAATCGACGAATTGTACCCGCTCGGTCGCGTGTTGATCCGTCGAGGCGTTCGAATTCGATGCTCATGCCTTTGAGGACGGGTTCGGCGAGATCGAGAAGGGAAGTCCATTGTGAGAAAACAAGGGCTTTGTGCCCCTCTGCGACGGCTTGTTCGAGTCGGTCAGCGAGTAGGTCGAGCTTCGTTGATCCATGAGCCGTTTGACCTGGAACCAGGGCCGTATGGCAAGCGGCTTGTCGAAGTCGCAAAAGGGCTTCAAGGGCAGCCATCACGTTTCCGCCGCCACGAAGTCGCTCGACAACTTGAGCCACTTCGGCGGCTCGAATCGCGTCGTAGACGTTTCTTTCCTCGGACGAGAGTTCACAGTGTAGAACCACCTCACTGCGCGGTGGTAATTCCGGAGCGACGTCCACTTTGAGTCTTCGGAGAATGAAAGGCCGTAAACGTTCGCGAAGAGATTCAGACTGAATTGGATCTCCTTGGGCGATGGGAACCGCATATCGCTCTTGAAAATCTCGCCTTCCTCCTAAAAGGCCTCGGTTGAGAAAGTGAATCTGGCTCCATAGTTCTTCGAGGCGGTTTTCGACTGGGGTTCCGGTGAGGGCAACTCTGAAATCGGCCTCCAAGCGGTATGCGGCCTGGGCGACCTGGCTTTCGGGATTTTTGATATTTTGAGCCTCGTCAAGAATGACGCACCGCCAGCGTTCTGACTGAAGGCGCTCGATCTCAAGTCGGAGGATCGAGTAGCTAGTGAGGATGACATGGGCATCAGGGTCTAAGGTTCGTGCGCTGCCGTGATAGATCGAGTAGCTGAGAGTCGGTCTGAAACGTTCGATTTCTTCCGCCCAGTTGTAGAGCAGGCTGGTTGGAACGACGACAAGTGATCGCGACTCAAGGATACAGAGCGTTTGAATGGTTTTGCCTAAACCCATGTCATCGGCCAGGAGAGCGCCGAGTTCCGTTGACTTTAGAAACTGCAGCCACTCGACACCCTGGGTTTGGTAGTCGCGCAATTGGGCGCTTAGGTCGGCAGGGAGAACGGCCGAGGGAAGGCCGCTCCAGTCGGAGAGGAGAGGGCGAAGGTGTTCCAGCCTTTTGGGGGCGGGCTGTTCAAGTTCTTCACACAAGCGACCCAAATCGGGAAGCGCACAACTCGGCAATCTTCCCGATTCCTCGCGGGCCGCTAAGAGGTCGGCCACCTGTTGTCCGAAACGCGAAAACCAATCTGTGGGCAGAGGCGCAAACCCCCCGTTTTTCAGGGCCACGTGAGATTCATCTCTCTGCCAGGCTCGAAAAACCGATTCGGGTGCGACGGGCGACGATTGTGTCGGTGAGATCGTTTCCGAGTTCTCAGTAAATTCCCCGGGAGAGAGGTTGAAGCTCACGTTGATGCCATCTTCAGTGATTTGCAGGTTCGGCTCAAGTTCCTCGGCGACAAAGAAATCACGGTGGGCGGTTCCTACGACTTCGCCGTCCCAAGAGTTGAGCCGGTTGGAAAACGAAATCGCCTCTTCCACATCGAGCGTGACTCGGCGGCCAGGGACAAGCCCGAGGTCTCGTTGAAGTCGACTTTTCTGACGTTCTTCTGCTGCTTCATCCCGAACGGGGATAGCCCCCTGTAGATGCACGAGCCGCCCGGCATCGATGCGGGCAGAAACAGGGGTGCCGTAAACGAGCGTGGGGAGAATGGCCAGTTGGCTTTCCTCTCGGACGACTTCCACTCGGATGTGTGGCTTAGCACCCCGAAGGGTGGCGGGCAGACGGTTCGTTTTAATCTGGACGGGAATTCGGTCTTCGAGGGAAGGAAGCCATTCGGTGACGAGTTCAGAGACTTGATCGAACGAAAAAAAACGGCCTCGAGGAAGTTCTTCTCGTTCGCGTCCAGTGAGTTGAGGGTCGCCGAGTGCGTGCAGCGTCGACCCGCAGAGTGCAACCCCATTTGCGAAGCTCCGTTCGATTCGTGGGTCTTGTTCAAGGTAGAGGCGGATCCCGCCCGGAGCATCGACCACATGCGCGATAGGGAGAATGCGCTCGTTTGAGGTTGTGATGGCCTGGCCATTGAACTGGATGTCTTCACACTCTGAAAGGGCATCGAAGATTTGTGCGAGGCGTTCGCGACCCAGGATCTCGCCGCTGTGAGAGCTTAGGATTCGTTCCACCTTGAGGTCATGGGCGACCGAATGGAAGGGGGCGGTTTTAATGCGACCTGCGGCAATGGCGGTGAGTGAGTGGGTCAGTTTTTCCACGTGGTCACCGAGAGCAATCTGGCGCTCTAGGTGTAGGCTCTTGTTTTCTCCCTTGCATTCGAAGTGATATCGAATGTGACCGATCTTGGACTTTGTTTCAGAGAGAGTCTTTCCTGATTTGCGCGCTCGCCGAAGTGAGATTGTCGCCGCAGCGATGTGTTCACAGAGGTCTTCCTGAGCACTGCAACTGCATTCCCAATCCTCATCCTCAAGATAGAGAGTGACGATCCGTGCCATCAGATTGCCGGGCACGGTGACACGGAGCACGTGTTCATCCGAGGTTTCACTTTCGCTGGTGACGGCATCCGCGCGGGCGAGCTCAACCCCGCGTGACCATACGCTTCGGGGGCAAGCTGATTGAACGGCTCGGAAGAATTCCTCCATAAGGGATGAATTGTTCCTTGGTTGGCTTGGCGCGCAAGTCGCACGCGGCAAAGAATGGGGTTCAAGCGTGTTTTTTCTCGGCCGCCCAGCTTTTGAGGAGCTCCGTGAGGGTGCTCGGGTTGTTTTGGGTCGGGTCGGACTCGATTTTCTCTTTCATGAAAAGAAGAGCGGCTCCGACCTCCGGGCCAGGGGGGAGGTTCAGCAAATCCATGATCTCGCGTCCACCGAGGAGGGGCTTGATCGCTTTTTGTCCGGCTTCGATTTCGGCAGATTCCTCCGCGATGGCGCCGATCAGCGTTTTTAAACGGATCTGGCTCTCGCTGTCTTGGCCATTCGGGTGCCTTTTCAGTTCATTTTTTCGAAGTTCGACCAATTTTTCGCAGTCCTCATCTCCCAGCCGCGCGCACCATTTGCGCAGGCTCCGCCCACGGCGCTGGGGGAAGCGTTCCTCGATGGGGTGCGCCGCGAGAAGGTTTTGGATGCGTCGGGTGAGGTCGAGGCCGGTCCCTAATTTTCGAAGCGGGCGTGTTCCCCGTCCGTTTCGAAGCCAGATCATCCACCGCAATCCAAGGTCAATGGGGCTCAGGGCCATCAGCCGAGCCGAATCGCCGCCTTGGCCCAGACCGAGTTGTCGCTCGATTCCTGTAGATCGCAATAGATCCACTCCGGGGGTGGGGTCGGGAATCAGGAGCAGTCGGTTTAGATGGCTTCTGAGCTCGGGTTTGGGAATTCCTTCGGACTGATCTTTAAAGGCTAATCCCATCGCAGATTGAAGGGAAGGATCCACGGTTAAACGATATTCAGCCGCAAGACAGGCCGCTTGAAGGGCACGAGCCGGGGCCTGAGAGAGATCGGTTATTGGGGCGCCCATGCAGCGGAGATGGCCATCTTGAAGGTCACGCATTCCGTTTTGCACGTCGGTTCCCTCTTGATCGGCGGGTCGCCAAGCGAGGCCGAGAAGAGTGAAACCGCGCCGGCTGAGGTTGTCTTCCAGCGTATGTCCTGCCCCAAGCGGTGCCAGGTCGACTGGGCCGGCGGAAGTGGGGACGACGAAGCTCCGTCCGAGAGAACGTGTGGGGACGGCCGACGGAAGACTTTTGAGGATTTGTTGAGAGGTTGCGGTGGTTAGGAAGGAAAACCGAACTGGAGTCTGGTTCAGAACCGCACGCGATAGATCTTCTCCCACCCAATAGGTGGGGTGTCCCTCACTTTCAAGCCTGAGGGCGAGTTTCGTCATGGGCTCTGGGAGATATGCACTGGGGTTGAAGTGGGATTTCATGGATAACTCGTCATTCTCTTACGGGCTGAGGAGCCCACGGGACATTTTTTGATCTGCCTCTCACCGATTGCGACTTAGACGAGGGGCTTGGATATATGGCTTTGAGGATGAACTCCTATGTCTAGACGAACAGGGTCCGTTTGTCTCGCTTTTTGTCGTCTTTGAATCATTTGATGGATGCGTCTTCACGGGTCCTGCAGGTCCGGGTATGTTCCACGGCTGTGGCCAAGGTGAAACATCACAAAACATTTAACGTCTCGCGGGCGACAGCTCGTGTGCTTTCAAGGGGTCACCCTTGGATTCTGCCTGACGCTGAAAGTGATGATCCGACTGATTTCCGTCCGGGCTCTCAGGTCAGAGTACAAGGCCCCAAAGGCCAAGAACTGGGCTGGGCTCGGATCGAAGGCAAAGGGCCCATTGCGGCGCGGATGTGGGCTCGAGCCGGGACGAGTGCCGGCGACGAGGCCGAGGAAGTGGATGCGAGGGTGAAGGCCGCCCTTTCGAGTCGATATGCCTTGTCGGAAAAAGGGTCTGCTCGACTTTCTGTGGATGGAGAATCGTACACGGAGGCTCTTCGCCTGATTCACGGGGAAGCGGACCGTCTTCCGGGGCTCAGTCTTGATCGGTTGGGACCTTTGCTCCGAGTGGGCATCTGGGGGGCCGTGGGCGAGGCGCTCCTTTCCAGGGTAGTCGATCGCCTCCAGGTCCATCTGGGTGTTTTTGCGCAATCTGAGCCTCAGCCGATCATTGAAGTGCGGTACCAGCCACCCAAGGCGGGGAGCGGGAGAGCGGCTGTTCGCTGGCGAGAGTTGCCCCCGAAGACTTGGTTGAGCGAGCACTTCGAAGCTTCAGGTCGGGTGAATGTCTTTGAGCGGGGTTTAGCTTTTGGCGTAGAACCGGGCCTCGTTGAGCCGGCGCGGCCGCGTCCGGGTGTAGGGCTTTTCTTGGATCAACGTGAAAATCGGGCACGTATGGCGAAGCGCGCGCGCCGGGGCGGCCGTTGGTTGAACCTCTTTGCACATACGGGTGCATTTAGTGTGGCCTTGTTGGCGGCGGGTGCGGACCGAGTGGTGAGCGTGGATTTGTCCGCCGCGTATCTAAAATGGCTTGAGCAGAACCTGAAACTCAATCGAAATCGGGGCGTAGACGTCACACGGCATGATTCTATTCGACATGAAGGACGTCGTTATTTGAATGCTCTGGAGGGGGCGGAACGCTTCAGCGGAATCGTCGTGGACCCACCCACGGCCGCTGCGGCTGGGCGCCACTACTGGTCGATTCGAAAAGACCTCGAACCGTTGTTGGGCGACTGCTTTAAAAGACTTGAGCCAGGAGGCGTTTTGCTGGTCTGCCGAAACGACCGCTTCGAACCTTCGGCCTTGAGGTCGCTTGTTGAGACTGCAGCGGCCCGAGTGGGCGTTGCTCTTTCAAAGGTCGAAATCGCGGGTCCCGGACCGGATTTTCCGCGCCTTAAAGGCTTTCCTGAGGGCGAGCCTTTCACCGGTGTGGTGGCTGAACGGCTCTGAGCGGGGGCTTGATTCTGGTCATCCTGGCTCCGCTCAAGGCTTGAGTTCGACCCCGTGGGCCGGATTGTCTCTGGACCCCCACATTATTCCGACATTCTTTCTAGGAAATACGCAAAGGTCGTTTAAGTCCCGGTTTTTTTATCGTTTTTGTGTGTTTAGGGTCCGCTGGCTCAGCCACATCTTCACCGGCCAGACCACTGACTTCCTATAAGCGGTTTGGGTCTACGGGCCGCTGCGGGTGGTGGCCTCGGATCCGCTTGAGGAGGGTGCGAATCCCACCCCGGATGTGAACTTAGTTTGGATCTGAATTAAAAAAGGTGAAAACAATGAAGTTGGGTCGCATCGCGGTTGCACTGATTTTAATGTTCCTTGTCCAGTCGTTTCTCATCAGCACGGCCAATGCCGCTATGGTTCGGTTTGTCGGTGTCGATTCCGCTGCGGGCTTCTACTCGGGGAGTCCTTCGTTCCCCACGGTCCCTGATCTTGATATCAGTCCAGACGGCGAAAGTTTTTCGGCAGGGCCCACGGGCTCGGGATCGGATATCATTTATTCCATAGATCATTGCCTGTTGGCGAACGGTGTCGGTGACTGTCAGAGCAGCATCGTTCAAGGCACGGCTTACACTGACTTGGTCACGCTAACACTTGAGAGCGTGCCGCCCGCTCACCCGATCCCGAATGAGGGGCTCTATATTCTTTTCGCTGGGATGCAAGATACAGGGTACACGGTCTCAGATGTTTGGTTTGATACGGACGGCTCATTGGTGGGTGGAATTCAGACGGACCCGCTTCTTTTTGCTCTGCATCCAGATGGGTTAAAATATTTTGGATTCCGTTTTTCAGCCTTTGGTGAGAGTAAAACTGTGAAGTACGAAG
This sequence comes from Deltaproteobacteria bacterium, assembly GCA_002691205.1. GTDB lineage: Bacteria > Myxococcota_A > UBA9160 > UBA9160 > UBA4427 > MED660. Next base: position 13,288 of record NZHD01000116.1, on the reverse strand, counting down.
TGAATGCGATGCAAGCCAGCACACCCGAGATATTTACGGCCGCATACTATCCTGTGCCTGAGCCAGGAACAGCCTCACTGGTGATGCTGGGGCTGGCCACTTTTGCGGTTGTGCGTCGCCGGTAGGGCCGACGTGTTCAACTCCAGGACATCAACTGCTCTTTGTCTCGGCGCTTGGATCGCTGGTTTTATTTTGATTCAAGGCGCGGCCTGGGGCCAAGCTCACCCAGGGCAGGTCGAATACAAACTGCGTCAAGCCGCAGCGAATGAGGGGTGCCAAGCCGCATTGCCTCAAATCCAGCGGGCTCGTGCGGAGCATCCTGACTCGGCGGATCTCGCTCGCCTTCAAGGCGAGTGCCAGATTCAGCGCTTCGATTATGTCGGGGCTGAAAAGGCTCTTGCCGCTTCGGTTCGGCTCGCGCCAGAGGCTGAAAATACGCAGCTGTATCTGGCGATTGCCCTCTATCATTTGGAGGACTATGACGCTGCATGGAAAGCTCTTCAAGCTTCGGAGGGCCACTACCGGCCGTCGGCAGAGGCTCAATTTCAGTTCTACAAGGGGCTGCTCTTGCTTCAGCAGGGGGAGCAAGCGGACGCTGCGGCCTCTTTGCAAAATGCGGCGGAAGCCTCTCCAGGTGAAGTGGAGCCCGTTGCCTCTTATTATGCCGGCCTTTCTTTTATGGGTCTGCGGGATCGAAAAAATGCGAAGTTGGCGCTAGAGCGAGTCGCTGCTCTCGATCCCGATGGAGAGTGGGGCCGCCAGGCGCGCTCGGTTCTCGACAGTGTCGCGTTGGAAGATCGTAACTGGCTCGGCGCTCAGGTGGGTTTTGAATACGACAGCAATGTGGTTTTGCTCGGTGATGGCATTCCACTGGCCGGAGATATCTCGGGGGAGTCTGACGGCCGAGCGACATGGTCTCTTGAAGGTGGGTTTGAAGTTTTTGATACCGGAAACTGGTCGGGTGGCTTGATTGGAAATTATGCCGGTTCGGCTTATTTTGATTTGAATCAATTTGATGTGCAGTATCCAACGGTTGGACTTTGGCTGGATCGCTGGATTAATGATCAAAGTCTTTTGCGATTGAGATACTCGTTTGGTCATGCTTGGGTGGATTACGAGTCCTTCGTGTCGACGCAAGTCGCAGCGCTGACCGGGCATCACGATTGGAAGAAAGCGGGACGAAGCGCATTGTCGGTTTCTTGGGAGTGGAACGACTATGACTACGATATCCCCCCGGTTCCCACGGCCACTGCGGCTAACCCTGGGATCTGTCCAGATCCCTCTCGGCCTTGTGGGCCCGTTGGCTTTGATGCGGCCGAGGTGCGAAATCGAGACGGCAATGGGATTCGGATCGGTTTACGTCATGAGTATCGCTTCAAAGAGACCCTTTTGAGAGGATTTCGTGATTTGCGCTTTCGAGGGGGCTTCTTATATCGCCAGTATTGGGCTGACGGCACGGATTGGGATTACTCGGGCTATCAGCTGAGTCTTGGTTTTGATGTCGAACTCCCCTGGCGACTTGAATTGGATGCGGAAGGGAGTTGGGAGTACACCCCGTTTGACTCGCCTTCGAGCTACCCGACTCCGCCTTTGCCCAATGGGATTCCTTACGTTTTGCCGACTGAAGACCGGCTTGATCAGGTGAGTCGATTTACTGCCATTCTGAGCCGTCCTCTGACGAGAAATGTCGATCTATCGGCTCGTTATTTTTACATTCGAAACAATTCAAACGTAGCCGTCTTTGACTACAGACGTCATATCGTGGGTGCCTACCTTTCGCTCGATCTTTAGGCCTGGGCACTTCACGATGGAAGGAGAGATTAAATGTCGACACCCGGTATCTCACGCGTGAACGTGATGGCGACAGCGGGCCTGATTCTACTGGCTCTTCTTTTGTGGAGTTATTGCGGGCCTATGAATCAAACATCGGATTCTGTCGTGGTCGCAGAGCCTCCAGAGGAAGGCTCGCTGCCCCCTGTTATGCCGGATCCGCCTCTTGATCCGTTGCCGGTCAAAGAGTCCGTTCCTGTTCCTGTCGCAGTCACCGCTCCCGTGGAGGCGGCGGCAGAGGAGTCCGTCTCGGCCGCTATTTTGGCGGTGGAAAGCGACTCTGCGCCGATTCCGGTGGTCGTCGCTCCTGTGCCCGTCGTGGTTCCGCCACCGGTCGTTGAGGAGGTCGCTTTGCCCTCGGTGAGTGCGCCTGCGCCGGCTTTTGAGCCCGTCCCAGAGCAAGATTTGCTCATTGCCAAGAGGGCCTCCGAACGTTTTGTCCCCGACGTGGCCGCTTTGGCGGATGCAAACTTAGCGATGGGTGTGCCTATTCAGGGCGACGAAAGCTCGCTGAATGTCCTGCAACCCTGTGATACGCCCGCGAGTGCCTGTGCGGGTGGGTTCGATCCGGCCCCAGCCACAGGCGGGCCCGGCAATTGGACGGGTGTGGTTTTGCCGGGGTTTTGAGTGTTCGCCCGTTTCGGAATGACGCCTGGGAGTTAGGAAGCGAGTTTTTTGAGTTCTCGTTTCCGCGTTCCTGCTTCTTGCGAGCGGTCGGAGCCTTCAAGTAGGTCGATGTAGAGTTCAAGCGCTTCGATCTTGCGGTCTTTTTGAATCTGTTCCGCGTCGATGACCTTGAGGTAGCTGGTCTCTGCGCTCGCGATGTTTCCGTTAGCGACTTGTATTCGGCCTACCTGCACCCACAAACTTGTGGCTTGAGGCGATTCTGGGCCATAAATTCGGTCTAGTCTTTCGCGGAGGATCTTAATTTGCTCTTCCGCTTTTCCAGTCTGGCCGGATTCGATGTATCCATCCGCTAGATTCCAGCGCGCACTCAGACTTTCAGCCTGATTTGAGGTCTGATCGACCCCGAGCAGAGTGAGGGCCAGACGGTTTAAGCGAATGGCTGCCTCATATTGCTTATCGGTGGAGAGGGTGATCGCCTGCCGCAGGAGCGGCGGGCCGGCTGATTCAAATTCCGCTTTTCGTCCCTCGCTTGCATTTCTGGCGACGACATCAACGATGGGAGCCGCTTTTTCGTACTCACCCCGTTTTTGATAGTAGGCAGCGATCCGGGCCAAGTTGTCCAACGCGGTAGTGACGCGAACGTCGTACGCCTCGAAGCCACTCGTCGCTTTTAAAGAGGCGAGATACGCTTTCTCGCTCTCCTCCATGTTGTTGGCTCGGAAAGAGGCACGGCCCTTCGCCGCCAGCGTTGTCCAGTGCTCGGAGGGCAATGCTTCGGGGGCCGGTGCCGCCTCAACTGTCTTTGGCTTCTCTGGCGGAGCGTCTTGTGAGGCGGCTGAAGTCGCTTCTTGAGGTTGGGGGAATCTTAACTGCTGGCAACCCGAGGCCGCGATGGATAGAGACAGAACTAGGATCACGATCCCCTTTTCAGGAAGTGCTCTACTCATCACTCGAATGGAACTCCTTAAACTGTCTGAGGGTTCATAGATAGCATTCTGCACGGACGGAATATCTGCGACACGGATAAAAAATCAGATAAAAGGGGTGATCGGGCACCTTTTTGATCCGATTTTAGTTCGGGCTGAGGCTCTTCTTGACTGCATGCGTAGCGTTCGGATCACGCTAGCGTTGGGAATATGGCGATTCGAGAGGGCTTTAAATGGGAGGCCAAGCGTCGACTCGATGGGGTTGAGCGTTTGTGGGGGTTTCTTTTCATTGTTTTGATTCTTGCGCTTGGGTGGCCGAGTACATTGAGCGGATCCCAGCGGGATTCGGACGCCGAGGTCACATTTGTGGATCATTGGCTCACGGATCATCTCGTGGGCGTGGTGGATCTCTACAAAAAGCTTCACGCTCAGCCTGAACTCTCGCTTGAGGAGACCAAGACGGCCGGGGCGGTAGCCGGTGCGCTTCGCGCCGCGGGCTTTACCGTGAGCGAGGGAATAGGCGGACACGGGGTCGTCGGGGTGCTCGAAAACGGGAGTGGGCCGACAGTTCTGATCCGGGGCGATATGGACGCGTTGCCTGTGACAGAAGAAACGGGGCTTTCGTATGCGAGCCAAGTGGAGGTCGAGAGACCCGGAGGGGGGCGCGTGGGTGTGATGCATGCCTGTGGGCATGATGTCCACACAGCGGCTTTGACCGCCACGGCCGGGCTCATGGCGGCGGGAAAAGCGTTCTGGAGCGGAACCCTTGTGCTCATCGCACAGCCGGCTGAAGAAATTGGTCGAGGCGCCCGGGCCATGATTGAGGCCGGTCTTTTTGAGCGTTTTCCGGTTCCGGAGTATTCCCTCGCGCTGCATGTGGAGTCCGGTTTGCCCGCGGGCACGATCGGTTACACATCGGGGTGGACCATGGCGAATGTCGACTCTGTGGATCTGACCTTCTGGGGCAGGGGAGGTCATGGGGCTCGGCCTCACCAAGCTGTGGATCCGATTGTGACGGCCGCTCACTTTGTTACCGCCCTGCAAACCTTAGTGAGTCGCCGAATCCCCCCTCAAGATCCAGCCGTAGTTACTGTCGGGTCTTTTCATGCTGGGGCCAAGCACAATGTGATTCCCGATCAGGCGCACCTGCAATTGACCGTGCGTTCTTACACAGATGCGGTCCGTAAGCAGTTGCTCGACGGGATTGCGCAGTTGGCACGAGATACTTGTCGAACGTTTCAGTGTCCTAGGCCGCCCGACATAGAAGTCCGAGAGGGCTACACGCCCGCCGTATACAATGATCCTGCATTGACTGAGAGGGCCACGGGGCTTTTTCGGGTCGCCTTTGGCGCGGAGTCCGTTGTGAGTCGGAGCCCCTCTATGGGGGGAGAAGATTTTGGTCGGTATTCCCGCGAACTTGGGATTCCAGGCCTTCTGTACCGAGTCGGGGCTCAGGATCCTGAGAAGTATGAAGCGAGCCGAAGGCCCGGGGGCGATCCACTTCCGAGTCTGCACTCGAGTCGATTTGCCCCCGTCCCGGAGCTGACGCTTGAAGCGGCCGTGCGCTCCATGTCTTTGTTGGCCCTAGACCTATTGAAGCCGGAAGTCGAGACGCCCTAGTGTAGTTTTTTGAGCACTTCTTCGTGTTCTGGAAAACGCCCGGTTTCGCTCTTTGAATAGATCAATCGACCATCCACGCGAACATCGAATACGCCGCTCCCACCCTTTATCAATTTGGCTTGAATTTGGGTAACTTCTTCGATCTCAGCCGCCAGACTGGTGGCTTGGGGAAGGTAATTTCAACGTACGCAGTATTCGATCGTAATTTCCATTGTCAGCTTTCCTTGTTTTGCATTTCGATGTGGGAATAAGAGGGGGCCCTTTACTGCACCGGGCTTGAGGAACTCAAGGGCTGTAATCGCCTCTCAAGAATAGCGACTTTTTCTTGGAGTTTCGCCAATTGCTCGTCCATCTCGTCTTCTGAGCGAGAAGAACTCCAATTGCGGACGCCTCGGGTTACGCCTACGGCAAGCCGAAGAGCGAAGCAGACTGCAATCAAGAGGAAGCTGCTCCAGTAGACGAGCGTTCTGAGCATTACTTCCACGGCTACGGCGACGGCGGGAAGAAGTGCTGCAGAAACCCATCCGAAGGGTTCGGTTGGAGGGGCTGGAAGAGGGGCGGGCTCGTCCCATCCGAAGCGCATGACCAGGTCGTTCCAGACCTCCTGGGGCAGTTGTTTGATGAATTCGATCTGCATGTCGATTTGCAAGACAGTTTCGGGGAGGCCCGTATACTCGATCAATAGAACAGAAAGGTTTTGAAATGGGCTTTCGGCGTAGATGGCCGCTAGGCCCATGGCTAGAGCCGTGAGGAAGAGCCCGTCGACGGACGAGACTCTCCGTTCCCAGAGCCTGCGGATTCGCCAAGCCCTCAGAAAAACAAGGTAGACGAGCGTGCTTGCGAAAAGCAGGCCAGTGAGTGACTTGCTCAGAATGCCGGCTTCCATAGAATTGCCTCCCATGCGTATGATCTTCGAAAAGACCGCCTTATTATTTTCTCTTGGAGCTCGATGGCCCCGATGGTTGAGCCTTTCTTTCGGGATTTGGGCGATTCAGCTTTTAAGCATCGACTCGGCGGAAGTCCCGCAGCGGGAGTCTACCGCTTTCGCCCATCAGGGCCGGAGCAGAGGGATTCTATGACGACGAGGGCGGTGGCCGATCGAGTTCAAGAAATCTACGGCGAGAATTTGGTCGCTGATGCGGGTGTGGTTCAAGTCTCTTCGGGCTGGGAGGATGCTGACAGCGATCTGCACGGAATTCGCATCGGGCCCTCCGCGCCAAGAAGTTCAACGGACGAATTTGTCTTAGGTTTGGCTCGAGCGCGGGCGGACGTGGTGGTCACGACAGGGAAAATCTTACGCCAAGAGCCTGATTTGCAGTACCGATTAAGCGAGGCCGCAGATCTTAATCTGGCGGCCTGGCGGCATGATCAACTCAGGCGAAGGACTCCTGCAGAGATTTTGATTTTAACCTCCGGGCAAGATCTGGATTGGGATCATCCGATTTTTGGAGGGGTTTCTTCCGTATCCCTTTTTATGGGTACGGATGCGGCTGCCAGCGAGATGGTTGCATCGCGGCCGCCGGGTGTGAGAGTCATTCCCGACTCGGCGCCCTCTCTTCAGTCGCTCCTCCAGTTTTTGCGAGCCCGAACCGACGTGGGCACAATTTCTTTAGAGGTTGGACCCAGTACGGCGGGGAGCCTCTATCGACGGCCGGGGTGGATCCAAGAATGGATGCTTTCTGTGTATTTGGCGGTGAGTCTGCCTAAGGCAGTGATGAGCGGTCTTTGGCCGAATGCTGCGGCGAGGGCGGCCGCCGGGCTTAGCCTTAAGAGCGAGCACATTCAGGAAGAGGAGAGCGGGACGTGGGCTTTTCAGCGTTTTCAAGCGCTGGGCTAATCGGGCTCGGATGAGGATTAGGGGCTGGGGGGGCTGGATGGACCGATCTGTTTTAGTGTGCAGGGGTGTGAAAAGCGATTCTATCCCGTCGGTAAAATCGCAAAAGGAGGGATCCACATGAAATCGGCCAAAAGAACGCCTTGGCATCGGCTTGCTACCTGTATTGCTATGGCGGCGGCTTGTTCGTTCTTTGCTTTTCCGGCCTTGGGTGAGACGGAGCAGACCGACTGGCGAGTGAATCCCGAGGACGGGTCCGAAGCTCAGGTCAAGGAGGTTCTAAAAGGAGCCGAGGCCATGCTGGCGCCGCCGGTGAAACCCTCGTCCAGCGTTTCTGATGCACCGTTCGTGGCCCCAGAGGCTAAAGGCGAAGGGTACCCCAAGCTTGACGTCCCTCATCCACCTTGGCATTACGATACCGCCTATTTTTTTGGCCTTTCAAGAGGTCTTTTCCATGAAGATATCTCGGGTACCGCGAGGGGCTTTAGCCTATTGGGAACAGTCCCTTTTGATCTCGTTGGACTGCCCTTTGCTCTGGTGGCCGGCTGTTTCGGCTCTTAGCTTTCGCTGGCCTTTCCTGAGCGAAAGTGTAGGAGTCGCGGTTTAAAACTCGACTCCAACGGTGATGTGCGCTGTAGGGCTGAATGCTCTGGGAAAGGATAAGGCTGTGAACGTGGCGGAACAGAACGGCTTTCTGCCGACCTCGAAGGCTGAAATGGAGTCGCGAGGTTGGAGCGCTCCCGACATTATTTTTGTGTCTGGAGACGCCTATGTTGATCACCCATCCTTTGCGGCGGCGATTCTGGGCCGCTGGCTTGAATCTCATGGATTTAAGGTGGCGATCTTGGCTCAACCCGATTGGCGGAGTGCAGAGGCTTGGCGCGAGCTAGGACCGCCGAAGCTGTTCTATGCAGTGAGCGCCGGGAACATGGATTCCATGATCAATCACTACACGGCGAACCGAAAGAGACGAAACGCGGATGCGTATTCGCCGGGTGGAAAGATTGGATTGCGGCCTGACCGTGCGGCTGCTGTCTACGCGCAGCGCTGCAGGGAAGCCTTCAAGGGGGTTCCTGTGATTACGGGGGGCGTAGAGTCCTCTCTCAGACGGGTCGCCCATTACGATTATTGGTCTGACAAGGTGTGGCCCAGCAATTTAGTGAGTTCCAAGGCGGATCTTTTGGCCTACGGAATGGGGGAGCGGACCATTCTCTCTTTGGCTCAGCGCTTGGCTTCAGGAGAGAGTGTGCGTGACCTTCGAGATCTGAGAGGGGTTGCTTACTTACTGGGGGCCAACGAGTCCTTGGATGAGATGGATTTTCAAATCGAGACTTCAGGCGATGTGTCTCTGCCCGATTATGACGCTGTTGTCTCGGACCCACGGGCTTTTGCCATTGCGACTCGATTGGTTCACCGAGAGACCAATCCTGGCAATGCCCGCCGCTTGATTCAGTCGTACGGAGCTCGCAAGCTGGTGATCAACCCTCCGGCTCTGCCTCTTTCGGAGGAGGAACTGGACGGCCTTCACGAACTTCCTTATCAGCGAAGCGCTCACCCAGCGTATAGGGATCCGATTCCGGCCTGGCAGACGATCCAGGATTCAGTGCAGATCATGCGCGGGTGTTTTGGAGGATGCACTTTCTGCTCGATTACCTTGCATCAAGGCCGACAGGTGCAGAGTCGAAGTCACGACTCAGTGATTCGAGAACTCAAGTCAGTGAGCAAGCGTCCGGGTTTCAAGGGGCATGTGAGCGATATTGGCGGGCCCACAGCCAATATGTACCGGATGAAGTGCAGCAAGCCTGAAGTGGAGGCCCAGTGTCGGAGGCTTTCTTGCGTGCATCCGAAGGTCTGTAAGCTCTTAGGAACAGATCACTCTGAGTTGCGCAAGTTGATGCGGGAGAGTCGGTCGTTGCCTGGCGTCAAGAAGGTGAACGTCGCCTCTGGGATTCGCATGGATCTCGCGGCCGATGAGCCGGAGTATCTGGCTGAGTTGGCCGAACATCACGTGGGTGGACACTTGAAGGTCGCCCCTGAGCATGTGGCTGAAGGCGTTTTGAGAAAAATGAAGAAGCCGGGTGGGAATAGCTTTGACCGCTTTGCGCAGGGGTTTAAAGATGCGTCAAAGGCGGCTGGCAAGGAGCAATACCTAGTTCCCTACTTCATCGCGAGCCATCCGGGGTCGGGCCTTGACGAAATGATCGAACTGGCTCTCTATCTCAAGCGGAAGGGTTACCGCCCAAGGCAGGTTCAAGATTTTATCCCCGCGCCCATGGATATCGCGACTTGCATGTATCACACGGGTCTTGATCCGGAGACGCTTGAACCTGTGGATTCGGCTCGAACCCAGAATGAGCGAAAGCTACAGCGGGCGCTTCTTCAGTACTGGGAGCCAGAAAATCACGCTCTGGTTGTTCAAGCGTTGCGTCGCGCTGGACGTGAGGATCTCATCGGCGATTCTGGGGATTGCTTGGTGCGAGAGCGTCCTGCAGCCTCACGGGCGATGCCTCACCGAGGACAGGGGACGCCCAGGAAGTCAGATGGAAAAGGGTATCGCGGTCCGGCTCGTCGCCGCGGTCGTTCCTAAGCAAGCTTGATCGATCCGGCTCTTGAATGCGCAGAGGAGTGTGCTTAGGGCTGGTTGAGCTTTTGCTTGACTTCGGCGTGGTAGACCACGCCGTACGCCATGTGTTTAGGGAAGTGGCTGAGGAGTGAGCCTTCTGTTTCGCGGTAGGTGTTCATGAAGATTGGAAATTCAATGAGGTGTACGGCAATGAGCAAGCCGAAGAGGGTGCGCCCGACTCCCCCGAAGTCGGTGTAGTAGAGGGGGAAGAAAAAAGAGGCGGCGGCAAAGATCCAGACGGCGAGAACAACGGTGCGGGCTATTTTAAGTTGTTTAGGGCTGTACATAGTCTCTTCCTCAATTGAAAGGATGCGTTCAGGCTACCATGCATTCGGAGCTTTGGGAGCGAACTGCTAACATTCACAATTAAAGATGGATGGGCACTCGCGAGGATGCCATCAAGAGAGGAACATTGGCTTGCTAGATGATCTCAAGGACTATGAGCAGCGCGTATATTCGCAGTCAGGTGAAGATGGGGTATTGAGGCGTCTCTTTGATGTGATCGGCGTCAAGAATCAGTTTTTCGTTGAGTTTGGTGCGGCTGATGGACTCGCCCTCTCAAATACGGCTCACCTTCGCCTTGATCACGGATGGTCGGGGCTACTCATGGAGGGGAGCGAGAAGGCGGATGGCGAACTGGTTCAGCGTGAGTTTGTCTCGGCTGAGAACATTAATCAGCTTTTTCGAAAATACGAGGTTCCTCCGCTTTTTGATTTCCTCTCCATTGATATTGATGGAAACGATTACTGGGTTTGGAAGGCGCTCGAGGGGTTTGTGCCTCGAGTGGTGGTCGTCGAGTACAATATTTTCTTTGGCGTAGACCAAGCCTTCACGGTGCCTTACGAAGCGGAGCGAACCTGGGATCGTTCCACGTATCACGGAGCGAGTCTCGCGGCGTTTAATGCGCTTGGAAAAGAAAAGGGATACACCCTGGTTCATTCCGAAAGTTATGCGCCGAATGCTTTTTTTGTTTTGAACTCAGAGCTTCCTGCGGGTTATTCGCCTCTCCCTTTGAGTGAGTTGGCGCCATGGGATGCGTTTTTTGAGCCGTTGTCGACTTCGGATCGCGATTGGGTGGACGTCTCAGCTCCGACTTAAGCTTTTTCGAGCCACAATGTGGACGCTTCCGGTGGTGGCTTCAAAGCAAATCCGGGCTTCGCCTTTTTTGAGCTGATTCATAAGACCTTCTACTTTCTGATCAAGCGTCTTTTCAGTCGCTCCGTAGTCGGTCCCGTCACGGGTGACGAATTCCTCCGCCAGGTTCTTTAGGGTTTCGGGTTTGAGATCTTTATGGGAGATCCAGATCGGTTCTTCTTTTTTATCCGAGTCTCGGTCACTCATGATCATTTCTCCTGGGGGATTATCCCGTGATAGCCATTTTCCATGCCAGTCCGGCCCCTATGATTGCAATGGCTCCACTGGCCCATTGAGCTACACGCTCGGGGCGTTCGGGGAGTGCCAGCCGCGCGATGAGGCCGAGGATAGCCCCAGCCAGCAGTCCATAGGCATGAGCCCAGAGGTCCACGCGGGCTCCCGTGACCCCCAGCATGGCCAAAAGGCCCAGGCCCGCACCTAGAGGCACTATGAATTGTGCCCCCCTCATGCCGGCCTGTCTGCGGCGAAGCAGAGCCGAACCCACTAAGAGGCCGATGGCACCAAAGACCGCCGTGGAGGCGCCGATGGAGTGATGCCCATCGCCATGGAATAGGGCATTGAATCCATTGCCGAGCGCACCCGAGAGCAAGACCAAAAGCAAGCCAAAACCGTCGCCGTAAGTGCGCGTAACGGCCGTGATGAAATAGACGCCGAAAAGTGCATTTCCAACAACATGACTAAGGTCGGCGTGGAGAAACAAGGCCGTGATGGTCCTCCACCATTGTCCGGCCAGAATCCGAGCTGAGTCGGCGTGGCCGAGAGTGAAGATGGGGTGCCCGCTTTCACGGCCTCCAACCAGGGCAAAGAGGGCGAGGAGGGAGAGGGCAATAGCCACGCCCGAAAAGCCAGGGCCCGCGAGTTCTTCTTCATCGGGCTCTTCTTTTTCGGGTGGGTTCTCCGCCTGGTAGAGCGCGATGGCTTTGAGGGCCCTCGGGCGTTCCGAATCCTCGATGAGCAGAGCAAGGCCTTCCTCGCGGAGGCAGACCTCACATTCGATGGCTTGAGAGGCCAGAAGAAGAGCCCATTCCTCAGCCAGTTTACGCCCGCCGGGTACAAGTAAGGGGGACTGTGTGCTCACGTTGTTAAGCTTTTTATCGCGCGGATCATATAGTCGTGAGAGTACGCTTTTAAAGATCATTCTACCAAGCCAAAGGGCGGGTCTTAAGGATGAGAATCAGTAGAGGTGTCTTTAAACATGGTATACACAGAACTCAGGTTCACCTGAGGGGAGGTTGAGAACGTGAGTGAGCAGGTTTTTGCCCTACATTTCTCGGAGTGGGAACCGGACCATCCTGGATTCGATCGGTATCTCGAAGATACCATTGTTGTTGATTGGCAGACTCCAGCCGTCATGGATTGCGCTCGAACTCTCGTTGAGGGGGTCCGGGGCGGATCCGAACAAATTGAAGCCGTCTTTATCTTTGTTCGAGATGAGATCAGTCAATCACTGGACGTGGAGACCGACGCACTGCCTTGCAATGCCAGTGAAGTGCTCCAGGCTGGAACAGGCCTTTCTTATGCGAAGAGTCATCTTCTCGCGGCTCTGCTTCGCGCTCGAGGTGTGCCGGCTGGCTTTGGCTATCAAAGAATTCGAGACGACAAGACGGCTTCGGGGTATGCCCTTCACGGTTTTGTAGTGAGCTGGTTTTCGGAGATCCTTCGTTGGGTGGCGCTTGATCCTCGAGGCAATACGCCCCTTTTGCGGAGCGAATTTTGCACGGATTGGCCGCCGAGTTTGGCCCATTGGCCCGATGTTGAAGAAGGTTCCATGGTCTTCTCGTCTGTGTTTTCTCGTCCTCTTAAGCGAGTCGTTGAGCTTCTTGATCGTGGGGAGAAACTTGGGCGTGTTCGTCGCCATTTGCCGGCTGAAATCCAGTCTTTTTAAGTCGGTGAAGCGAGACGTGACCCTATGTGGGGGGCATTTGTGAAGGCTGAGTGGCCAAGGGGAAGCCAAAGCAGTCAAGAATTTAGTGCTACACTCTCACCAAACTCAGTCAAGGAGAAGATCAATGGCTAGCCTGTATGATTTTTCGATGACTTCAATCACCGGCGAGCAAGTCGACCTTTCACAGTATGAAGGCCAGCTTTGTTTGGTGGTGAATGTTGCAAGTGCTTGAGGACTGACGCCTCAGTACGCAGGTCTGCGTACCCTTTATGAAGAAAATCAGGACGAGGGATTGACCGTTTTAGGTTTCCCCTGCAATCAGTTTGGCAAGCAAGAACCAGGTTCAGACGCTGAGATTAAAGCCTTTGTAGATTCAAACTATGGGGCTGACTTCCCTATGTTTTCAAAGGTGGAAGTCAATGGAGAAGGCGCATGCGATTTATATGCGTTTCTCAAGGCGGGGCATCCAACGCCGGATGGTTCGGAAGACATCGCGTGGAACTTTACGAAGTTTCTCGTGGGAAGAGATGGGCAAGTCCTGGCCCGGTTTGAGCCCACCGTAACGCCAGAAGAGATCGCGGCACAGTTGGGCGACTTCGTTTAGTTCATTCGTTGGCTCCCGGTTTCGGGAAGATATGAAATTTGGGAGCCTGAATGAGCTTGCTTGACCGAAGGTGGCTTGATTCTGGAGAGGAGGAACCCCTCGATCCCGAGCAACTGATTTGCGATCCGCATCATCACAACTGGGATACGCCTCAGGGGCGATACATGCGCGAAGAATTGTCTCT
>NZHD01000115.1 GCA_002691205.1 Deltaproteobacteria bacterium | reverse complement strand
CTACGGCTTGTCCATGTGCCAGTAGCTAGGCAGACCAGCCTAGCTCCGTTCGTGTGGGCGGTGATCTGACCTCTCTCGTGAGGCAGAGCGGCGCGATCGAAGAGCGTGACCAGTGAGAGTGGCTTGGAGTTCCTCTGGGCATGGGCGATTTGTTGATTTTCTACGGGGCCGTGATGGAATTGGGCTAAGTTTAAAACGTCATGCCGCAAGAAACGATTGAGCACACCCCGGCGCAACGACGTTGGATTTTGATGTCGATGACGGCGGTTCTTTCTATGGTCATGATGAACGAAACCACCGTAGCCGTCGCCTTGCCCTCGATTGCGCGAGATCTAGACATGTCAGTGCACCGCTCCAGTGCCGTCATTAGTGTCTACATCCTGAGCTTTGCGTCATTTGTGGCCTTCGGAGGCCGGCTCGGCGATCTTTTTGGTCGTCGGAATTTTCTGATTGTCGGTATCCTCGTTTTTTTTCTGGCCGCGTTGGTCTGCGGCTTCGCTAGATCGCGGGAGGTCCTGCTCGGCGCTCGATTAGTTCAGGGCATCGGAGCCGCGCTCATGGTCCCGGCTTCGGCGGCGATTGTGGTTAATAATTTTTCGCTTGAAGAGCGTGGTCGTGTGATGGCGATTTATGCTGGGTTCGCTCAAGTTTTTCTTTCCTTCGGGCCGGTGATCGGCGGTTTGCTGACCGAGAATTTTGGATGGGGATCCATTTTTTTCATGAACCTGCCGATCGTCATCGGTTGTTTTGTAGCGATGTTCCTGGGGCGCGTTCCCAATCGGTCGACACCCAATGGCCATTTGGATCTCGCCGGGGCGTGCCTGCTGCCGCCCTCACTTTTCTTCTTCGTTTTGGCGATTCAGGAGGGGAGTTCCTGGGGATGGGCCTCCGCGCGGGTCTGGACCGCCTTGGTTGGGGGAATCGGACTCTTTCTCATTTTCTACGTTTTCGAACGTCGTCGCCGGCACCCCTTGATCAATTTCGTACTGCTGAAGATTCGCGCTTTCCGAGTCGATGCGGTGATTTTGTTCTGCGTGCAGTTCTCAATTGCAGCGATGACGGTCTACGGAATTTTCTACGTGCAGCGGGTTCTGGATTTTTCGCCTTTGGGGTCGGGTGTCGCGCAGCTGGCAATGGCCATTCCCCTTCTTTTGGTGACCCAACTGGCGGGACGGATTTTTGATCGGATAGGTGCACGGCGACTGGTCCTCTGGGGAATGGGACTGGCTTCCATGGGGTGCTTTGTTGTTGCAGCGGTGATTACTTTGAAGTCGTTTCCTGCCTATGCGTGCGGTCTGGCCTTGATGGGTGCAGGTTTCGGAATGACTTTGACTCCGGTCAATACGGATGCTCTGAGTCGCGTGCCGGCGTCCTTCCGCGGTCAGGCGTCAGGGATTTTGCAAACGATTCGACAGGCGGGCGGTGCGTTGGGTATTGCTGCGATGACGGCGACCGTCGCGTTGGTTGTCTCCGCCACCCCAGGAGCTTCGGGGCATCCGGAAATGCAGACGCATGCCTTCCGCTGGGCTTTTGCTCTTGCTGGCTTCATCAATCTTCTGGGCCTCGCAGCAGCGTTCTTTTTACCATCAGGCCGGCAGAAGGTAGAGCCCGCAGATCTTGAGGCGGCGATGCAGAAACCTGTGATGTGAAGTCGGGGCAAACCCACACCGAGTGGAGAAATTGCTTTACCGGGCGAGGGCGCTGAGTGTTCTTGGGTACGCTGTGAAGGATTCACCCGGAATAGCGTTCCCGACCATGCGCTTAGCGATCACATGGAGCTTCTAGGCGGCCTCTTTGTGGCTCGGCGCCTCGCCTCCGGCCTTGTCGACTCCGGACTGCAACTGGCACAGCAGGCGTCTGCAATTTGGATGGGTATGCTTGTCCCATGGACTCCTCTCTTCCGTCGATCTCTCTTGTGAGCCTTTGTATTGCATTCATTCCAGGCCTCTTCCTGCTTGCGGTCATCCACCGGTGGTCACTGAAGGCTTCGAGTGCCCTCTACGCAAACGTGCGGATGCTTGTACAGCTTCTGATCGTAGGGTACGTACTCACTTACATTTTTGAAACGGACGAGCCGGCGATTATCATCGGCGTCGTCTTGGTCATGATCTTCACTGCGGCCTGGATTGCGCTTCGGCCCTTGAAAGAATCTAGACTCCATCTCTACGCCATGGTCGTGGCGGCCGTCGCTGGCTCTGGACTGGTCATGCTCGGGATCGTGACGCAGATCGTGCTTGATCTGCCTCGCTGGTTTGAACCTCGTTTTGTTGTGCCTCTGGCCGGAATGATCTTTGCCAACCTCATGAATACGGTGAGTCTCGCGGCTGAGCGTTTTGAATCAGAGGTGGCACAGGAAAGCCACCCGCTAGAAGCGCGTCGTGTGGCACTCGAAGCCGCCATGATTCCCCAGATTAATAGCCTTCTCGCAGTGGGGCTTGTCTCGCTTCCCGGGATGATGACAGGGCAGATCCTTTCGGGCATCGACCCCCAGGTGGCCGTTCGGTATCAGGTGATGGTCATGTGCATGGTTTTCGGATCCGGCGGAATGGCGGCAGTTATCTACCTTGCCCTAAGAACGAACTCCTCTCGTGGCCAAGAGGCAGCCTCGCACTGAAAACGGATGTCCTTCGTGCCGCTTTATACAGTTGCCTGCCGCGGTTTAAACGTCACCGCTCGTGATTCCTTGTCGTCCGATGGTGCCTTGAACTGCGAGTCGGGTTTGTGGGCGAGTTATCCCCCCGCTGCCTTTCAATTTAAGTTCTTATCCTTGTAGTACTTGGTTCCTTTAAGGGTCAATTCCAGAGCCAGGCCGTCTCCGGTTAGTTGGTAGACCCAGACACCTTGTTTGACAGAAAGGGCACCCTGCATCGCGTTTCCATCGTCATTCAATTTGGCGGCCGCCGTGGCTTGGCCTCCGAATTCCCAGCCCTGATTGATGAACGCCTTAAAGTCGGATTCGTCATTAAAGACCCAGATGACTTGAAACTTTTTGATCCCCAGTCCGATTCCGGCTTGGACCTCCAACATTTTCATATAGGTTTTCTGGCCCGTCTCCTTATTGACAGCGAGACCCTTTCCGGTGCCACCGCCGGCGACGAGAATCTTCATCCCGAAATTAGAAAAGACTGCGTAGCCCTGGCTTTGGCTGATCGCCTTCTTGGCTTTCGGCTGGGCTGCGTAGAGTTTTTCCAGAGTCTGATCGACCATTTTCTGAATCTCGGTGCGCTTTTTTGTCTTTTCCGTCGCACTCATGCCGGCGTCCTTTTTGCCGCTATCCGCGAGTGCGGGGAGGGCGGCCAGGGCCAGGGCAAAGAAGAAAACGATTAAGACTTTTATTCCCTTATGACTTTTCGAAAACATACAGAGCGATTCCTTTTTTAGAATTTTTGGACCTAGCTACTAGTGTAAGGAACCCCTGTCTCCGAGAAGGGGTCGGGCGGAAGCATAGGACCCTCAGGCGTTGGGGCCAGTGCATATTTACCTAGACCCAGAGTCTGTTCATGATCAACCACGCTGATCTAGGCCGGAGTAAGCTGGGCCGAGTCTTCTTTTAATCGAAAATATGCAGTTGGATCCCGGTATTCAACAAGGGGGCGTCCTTGACTTCTCCGGACGACTCGAGGACCAGAGGCTTTGGTTCAGTCTCAAAGTCGCGTCTTGCGCTGTCGTGCTCGGCATGGGGCTTGTGGTTTTTCTTACGAGGCAACAGGTTTAAATTTTACTAGACTATGCTTGGACATGTCATACGAACCCAATTCACCCAAGCCCTCTGCGCACGCCTCTCGAATTCATGCCGGCCAAGTCGTGTTTATCGTCGGATCTTTTTTCGTGGCGTTCGTTATTTCATTGACTCTTTTGTATAACCAGATCGATTCTCAAGTGTTTCACGAGGGAACTCGTTCGGGGGAGCAACCGGCGTTAAATGTCTGGTTCGACTCCAATGCCCCGCTTGTCTATTTGGCCATGACCTCCACGGACACATCCATGCAAATGACGAATCGGCACCCTCTTTTTCCATACGTTGGAGTCCTTCCCGTCAAAGCGATGTGGCTACTTGGGGTACCTGAGCCGGTGGGGGTGTGCCTGGTTCTTGCTTTCGGCGTCGGATTGATGGCCGGGTTGTTTGCACTCATCCTTGTGATGACTATCGAGAGCATGGCTTTGATTTGGCTCTCGCAACTCTTTTTTCTAGCGTCTTCTTCATTTGTTTTTTGGTCAGGGATTTGCGAACGATTCCCGCTGGGTAGCGCAACGATCCTTTCTGTGACGGCGGGGGTGGCCTACTACAGCAAAAAAAAGACAGTGCCTGTAGCGATGGCAGTCATCCTCAATGTGATCTCTCTGAGTATCACACTTACGAATTGGATGTTCGGATTGCTATTGAGTTTGAGCTTCTTCAAGATCAAGACGGCCATAAAAATAAGTGTTTATGCTCTCTTGGTCACACTCGCGCTGTGGTTTATGGAGCAACTCTTTATCGAACAGCGGAACAGCCTAGTGCACGTCGATTCATGGAATCAGAGGTATATATTTGGCGATTATGCGGGAGGGATCTATCAAAAGATTGTCGCTTTGCTTGGGCATACGGTTGTTATTCCCAACATACATCTTTATGGGTTCGCTGACGGCGTAAGCGCCGAATCTCACCAGATGCTTGGAGTGGCTCAATCTGCACCGGGGAGCGGTAGCCTTCTTGGGCTTCTTTTGGTTATCGCATGGGGTCTGATCTTGATCTCAGCTGTACTTGTGTGGTTAATTAAAACTGAGAAAACCAAGTTTGATTATTTTCTATCGTTTTCGATACTCGGTCAAATCTCACTTCATATGATTTATGGAGTTGAGCTTTTTCTGTATGGGTTGCATGTCGTCCCATTGCTTTTATTGCTCGTCGCTCGCGGCTTCAATGAGCTTAGGGGAGCGGCACGTCACGTTTTAATTTCAAGCCTTTGCGTCTTTGTGCCTCTGCTGGCGTTTCATAACATCGCCGCATACGTCGAGGCGAGGCCGCTCTACCTTGAGCGCTACGAGGAGCGACTCCAGCTGTTTGTGCATGGTGCTTCATCGGAGGAAGTTGAAAGCCAGCTTGAGATTCAGGAACCCTAGTGGCCAAGTATGGCCGGGGGCGAGACAGCGCCTAAGTCAAAGCTTCTAGGATGAGTTGCGTGGACTCGATGATCCGTTGGTCACGTGGACGCAGATCCGGTTCGAAAGACTTACCCGTCAAGTTCTGCAAGCCGATGATATAGCGAACCGCAATTTCATTGCTTTGCTCTGTCGAAAACTGCATGTCCGCGTTCTTGACCATGCCGCGAGCAAATTCTTTTGAAAAAGAAACCGGTTTGCCATCTCGTTCCATCACCGATCCATCGTCAGTTAGTTTCCAGAAACGAGACGAATCCATCGTATAAAGTTCATCGGCTGCCACGATTTGGTTTTCTGTATTGAGGCCGTGCTCTGTTTTTGTATCGACTAAGACCATGCCTTTTTCACGCAGGTATTGAGACACGAGACCGAAAGCCATGATTGATGCGTTACGAAGATGCTGGTATTGGGCTGATGTACAAACCCCATTTTCGATCAGATAAGCAGGATCGATGGTTCGGTCCACTTTCTCCTTGGTCGAAGGCGTGTCCATGAGGTAGGGAAGTTTGCCATTTGGGCTGAGCGAGCTGACGTTAATTTCATGTCCGGCATATTCAAACGCCGACAGTCCTTCCTCTTTTGCTTTGAGCCAATGCTGATACAACGAGGTCGATGTCGAACTTTCGGCCATATACATGCGCATCACATTTTCAACCATCAACAAGTTGAGATTCTCTGCGGGAATGACGGTGGAAGAGGGCAGCAATCCCTCAACTTCAAACTGGGATGATCCCAGGGTGTCTTTTACAAGATCGAGCATGTGGTCATGGTTTTGCGCCAGGACTTGATCCTTGAAAGGAATGGCGCCTCGGTTGACGTCGTGCGTAGAAATACGGTTTCCGCGAAACATTAAACGAATCGGCACCCCAGCTTTTGTTTTTAAGCTGTCGCTGAAAACAGAATCTGACACTTTCCCATCAAGTACGGTGGCGCCGGCGAGCTTGGCAATCTCATTGTCGCCAATGATCTGCTTGATCGTTCTGCCCTCATTTACACGCGTCCCGTAATCGTTTACGAGTTCTTTGATTTCATTGTCCGTAAGCATCTGATTCTCCAAAATGACCGCAGAAAGTATCCATCGAGGCGGCTTGCCCCTCGACCGCAGGCGGAGGATAAAAGTGACTCGCTGAACCGTCAACCACGACTAGAATCTCCGCTCTGTGAATCTGGAAAACGCAGATGCGGGCTGTACTTGGCTGTACTCTGCTCACCTGAGTAAGCCATCGATTGGGCTGACGCCACACGAAGCGGAGCCGGAGTTTCATCATGCCGTGGGTAGAAAAACATGCCCNCGGCCGGCCGGACTCAGGACCTCTCGCGAGAANCCTCGATTGGTGCGGGGGAGCCTGATCAGCTNTTCTGTGCGGGTTCATTNTTATTTAGGGCCGCTGCAGAGGTCTGTGCGTTCGTGGGCCCGGGAAGGGGGAGGGNTGAACCCTAGGCCTACGAGATGCCATCTGTCTTGTGGCGAAGCTTAGAAAATCGGCATGAGGTTGGACCCATAGAGGNTTCATGGGGTGTGAGCGGTTTAGAATTCTATTCGGAATGGGAGGGGAAAGAAGATTTTCAAAGAAATTTATGAATAAAAACGTATATTTGATCGAGAACAGTCAGAGCTTTGTGTTTGCTTTTTAGTCTCCTAAAGAGAGTTTTACTCGATGATTGCCTCTTCTTCCGTGCTCGAGTCCTTGCACCAATCCGGATACGCTGTGTTGGATTCGCATCCAGTTTCTAAACACTTAATTTTAGATTCCTATCAGGAGTGGAAACGCTTTTTCGCATCGGATTCTAAATTCGGTTTTTTTCCTAGGAAAAATTGTCGAAGTGGTTATTTTGAATTTCAATCTGAAGGCGTCCAGGGATCTCAAACTATGGATCCAAAAGAGTATTATCAACACTACCCACGGAATTTTCTTCCAGATGCAATTCGGCATACGAAAAAACTCTTGGTTGATTTGGAGGCGCTTGGGTTAGCTCTTTTGGATCAAGTTCAAACTGAACTTCATGAATAGCGGCATAGACGGTCCCTGCGGTTACGCCGGCAAAGAACGCCACCCCTCCCACCACCAAGAATTTTGTAAGCTCGCGACACATCGCGGAGCATAATAGGAATCTGACTCGCGAAGATCTAGGGCGATGGGATATAATGCTGTCTTTAGCTGAGCTTAAAAGGAAGAAGAACGCTTGAAAATATCTCTCGACATCACTGATCAGGTCGCACACATTCATTTCGACGATGGAAAGAAGAATTCCTTCACACGAGAAGGTCTTAAAGACCTCACGGCCGCTTTTGAGGAAGCTGAGGCGGGTGCCCAGGCGATCGTTCTTTCTGGTCGCCCCGGCTCTTTCTGTGCTGGATTCGATTTGGCTACGATGATGGGCGACGACATGGACGCCATTCGGGAGCTTGCTTTGGGTGGAGGAGGCCTCGCTCTGCGTATGTATCAGTGCGGGAAACCCCTCGTCGCCGCATGCACGGGCCATGCATTCACGATTGGTTGTTTCTGGCTGCTCGCGAGCGATACCCGCATCGGTGAGGACGGTCGATTTAAGTTCAGCATGATCGAGACCCAGGTAGGGATGTCATTCACACCCTGGTCCTTCACTTTGTTCGAAGCCAGGCTCAGTAAGCGGCACTACACCGCGGCGGTGGTTCAATCGAAGGTCTACGACCCACGCGGTGCAGTCGATGCAGGCTTCTTGGACGAGGTCGTCAATGAAGGGGAGTCCACAGTCAAGGCTCTGGAAATCGCAGCGGCCTTGGCTCAGCTTCCCGCATCCGCCTACGCAGCCAATAAACTTTCGACGCGAAAAGAAGGCATCGAGGTTATGAAACGCGACCTCGGCCTTTGAGCGAGGAAGTGGGTTCCGCCTATCGTTGGGAATACTTGAAATTAAGTGTATTTAAACATAATGGTTGCCGATGAAATCCATTCGACGCACTGCTTTTTCTCTGGTTCTTGGGGCTTTCCTCATTCTCGCCTCGTGGCAGTGGTGGGGGGGCGCACGGATCGGTGGCAAGGCTCCGAGCTTTAGCCCGGCTCAAGCCATTGAAGGCGAAGCGGCTTACCAACGGCACTGTTCGAATTGTCATGGAGCAGATCTGGAGGGAGCCGGAATTGCACCGCCCCTCACGGGCCATCGATTTGACTTCACCTGGCGGGGTAAAACGGCCGATGCATTGGCGTTCCATGTGCGCCGCATGCCGCCGGCGTCGGGTGCGGAGATGGGCATCGCGGCACTGAGCGAAGACACTTACACAAACATTTTAGCTCACATACTGGCCGTCAACGGGTTCGAACCGGGACGTGAAGAACTCCCTGCAGACACGGCGTCACTTTCCGAATTGACCCTTACTCGATTAGCGAATGTGGAGTTAGACCCAAGCCAACCGGTCACCAAGTCACCGACGCAGGCTGCGCTGCTTGAACGTCTTGCTCCTGTGACTGAGGAAATGCTGCGGAACCCACCGCCCAACGATTGGCTGCATTGGGGACGAACGTACAGTGCACACAGCTACAGTCCCCTGAAGACCATCAACAAGGGCAATGTGGCGCACCTCCTGCCGGCTTGGCGTAAGCCTTTGTTGCACGGATCGACGATGCCCATGCCGCTTGTTCATCAAGGCATCATGTTTCTGCAGACATTTCCAGACACAGTCATCGCGATGGATGCGACAAACGGAGACGTCCTATGGCGCTATCAGAGAAAAGGAATAGAGAATTCGAATAGGAAGATGGGACTTTCGCTGCACGATGACAGGCTCTACGTGGCGACCTCTGATAACTACGTCATTGCCTTGAGCGCAAAAACTGGAGAGTTGGTTTGGGACCACAAAATGGCGCTGGGCTCGGAATCCCAACGCGCGAGATATCAGACACGAAGTGCTCCGTTGGTCGCGGGGAACGTCGTGATACAAACGACTTTGGCGTTTCGAGATGTACCGGGTGGTTCATTTATCATTGGAGTAGATAGAAAAACCGGTCGCGAAGTATGGCGTTTTAATACGATTGCGAGACCGGATCAGCCCGGCGGAAATACCTGGAATGGGCTCGCCTTGGAAAAGCGGAACGGGGGTTCCGTATGGCATCAAGGGACCTACGATCCTGAATTGAATCTAGTTTATTTTGGAATTGCACCGACCTACGACACGGCACCGCTGCTGGTCGCTTCGGACGAAGACGGCGTGACAAACGAAGCGATGTATACAAACTGTACAGTCGCGTTGAATGCGGACACGGGCGAGTTGGCGTGGTACTTCCAGCACACTCAGAACGATCAATGGGATATGGATTGGGCGTTTGAACGAACGATCGTTGAGCTTCCAGACGGCGAAGGAAACACCGTCAAAGCAGTCATGAATGTGGGTAAGAATGCCATGCTTGATGCATTGGATGCGGCCACCGGTCGTTTCCTGTTTTCGGTGGATACGGGCGTGCAGAATATAATCATCGGGGTGGATTCGATCACCGGCGCGAAGACCATTGATCCAGCGAAAATGCCGAATCCCGAAAATCGGATTCATATTTGTCCGAGTTCCGTTGGGGCCCGATCCTGGCCGCAAACCTCGTACAGTCCCGATACGAAGTTCGTTTACGTGCCGATTGCCGAGTCTTGCTTGGGGATGAGTGAAACAAACAAAGGCGGGTGGTTATTCACGACAGAGGTCGAGTTCCAAGCTGCACCTGAGCCGGACCTCGACGACGGACTGATGGGGCGCATACAAGCCATTGACGTCTCCAACCGAAAGCTCGCCTGGAATACGGACCAACGGACACCGCCGTCGACGGGCCTTTTGTCCACGGCGGGAGGGGTGGTTTTCTCGGGAGATCTCGACCCGTCCCTCAAGGCGTTTGACGATGCGACGGGCACACTACTTTGGGAATCGGCCCTAGACGATACGCCCAGTTCGAGTCTGATCACCTATCAGGTGGGTCGCACACAGTATGTCGCCGTTGTAGTGGGCATGACCAACAATCACGTGCGGGATATCACCGCCCATTATCGAAGATGGAGTTCTACGAAGGGTGTTCCAGGAGATCAGGCGGGAGCTTCCATCTGGGCGTTTGCGCTGCCATAAACGTCGTCATGTAAAGTCGGTGGGGTTCGGGTCCGCTGTCTCACTCCATTCTCTACAAAGAGGCTTCAGGCTCCACGGAGAGGCATTACCCTCTCGCGTCACTCGGAACCAAGCGCACAATGGTACCCAGTTCTCCGTGCTCAAGGAGGAGGTAGACGAAGCCATCCGCTCCAATCTCCACGTCGCGGATGCGCGCGAGGCCTGTGAGTAACTTCTCTTCATCAACCCGTTCCCCGTCCTGGATTCGCAAGCGGTAGAGGGTGCGTGCTCGTAGGCTGCCGACGATGAGGTCGTTTTCCCAGGCAGGGAACGCCGCGCCCCGATAGAACTCGAAACTGGAGATCGCGGGCGCTGGTGTGAAGTCCACCACCGGTTGGATGGTGTCTTCGAGCTGGAGTTTGAGTCCGAGGTCCTGGCCGATGGTGACGGGTTCGCCGTCGTAGTCGAGTCCATGGGTGAACATGGGCCAGCCGTAGTTGCCCCCGCGCACGATGAGGTTCACCTCGTCGCCACCCCGCGGTCCCATCTCGGTTCCCCAGATCTCACCGGTGACCGGGTGGGTGGCGAGGCCCTGGGGCGTCCGGTGGCCGTAGCTCCAGACGGTGTGCGCGGTGGAGATCTCTTCCTCCGGCTGGAATGGATTGTCGGCCGGCAGACCGCCGTCTTCGCGTACTCTGTGGATCTTGCCCGTGGGCTTGTCGAGCCACTGCACCCAGTCGTAGGTCGCTTTTCCCCCGATGGAGACATACACGTGGCCGTCATGATCGAATGCCAGGCGTCCTGCCGACACATTGTCGGGGACGAGGGTGTAGAGTCCCGGATCTACGGACCAGATGATCTCCTGGTCGACCCATCGCCCCTCACGGATGCGTCCGCGCACCACCTGCACCATGGATTTGGGGATCATGAAACCACAGTCGAAATGACAGCGATGGGTATGCGAGAGGTAGATCCAGCCGTTTTCTTCATAGTTCGGGTGCAGCGCGACATCGAGTACGACGCCCATCATCAGGTAGCTGTTCTTCGAGCTCACAAGCGGATCCCAGACCCGAGGCGTGTCGGCAATGAGGGGCCCCTGGTTTCCCTGCGTATCGACGAGGGAAAGACCGCGCACGATTTCGCTGACGAGGATGCGACCATCCGGAAGCGGAGCGATGGAGTAGGGGCGGCTGGTCAGTTCCGCGACGACCTCGACGCGAAAGGCATGGTCGCGAGCTTGCTGCGGGCCATGGGGAATGCGCGACTTCCACGACTCCGAGGTCAGGCCGAAGCCCTGGCGCTGCTCGCTGACGTATAGTGCGAGCCCCTTCACAAGCTCAGGGGGCAGGGTCTTGCCGAAGCTGGGCATGCCGCGCTCGGGGTAGCCGCCGCCGATAGCGCGGATCAGTGCGGCGGTGCTATCGCCGTTTTGCAGCTCCACTCCGATGAGGGGGGGGCCAAGCTTGCCCCCCTGAAGCGCGTGGCCATGGCAGTGCGCGCAGTATTCAGCGAAAGCGAGCTTCGACGGTTCGTGGGTTTCTCTGTACTCCCTCAACCAGGACAGGCACCCGATGCCGCAGGCGATGAGAAGTACGACGCAGACTCCGACGGTCAACCCTCTTCGCATCCGATTCTCCACAGATCGCTTCAGATGCGCGGGGGGCCGCTACGAATGCGGTTGCGGGTATATTCCAAATCCATCATCCAAGTGAAGACGCCTTCGACCCACCAGGTGGCACCCACTTCGGCGAAGGCGCCCACGGCGGATGTGTCGTCGGCGTCGCGGGTCACGCCGAAGTTCGCCACATCGTATGGGTCGTGGCTTGTGCGGCGCTCGGCGACGTACTTGATGGTTTGGCGCAGTTCTTCCGGGCTGATGTTTTCACCTTGACCGGCCCGGGAATGCAGCGGGATGATTCCGTCCCAGCGCGCGGCGCGCTCCAAGGGTTTCTTCGCGGGCCATCGCGCTGCAACCCAGATGGGGATTCGGGGCTGTTGAATGGGCGGCGCGAAACCGGTGGTCTCAGTTTGGTAGAACTTTCCTTCGTGCTTTACGGGTTGGCCGCTCCATAGGGCTGTCAATAGATCGAGCCCCTCATCGAGGCGAGCTGCACGCTCCTTCGGGTCTCCGGAATCACCGAATGCGGTGTACTCGGCTTGCTGGGCGTCGCCCGCTCCAACGCCCAACATCAGGCGTCCGTTGGAGAGCCGGTCAAGGCTTACTGTTTCGCGCGCGAGCTTGGGAATATGTCGCCGCGGCAGCGGTGTGATCATCGGTCCGAGCCGAATCGTGTCCGTCGCCATGGCCATGGCCGAGAGGGCCACCCAGGGATCCACGGTGGGCTCACCCCCGAACTGGATATGGTCCCACATGAAGAACGCATCCCAGCCCGCATCCTCGGCCTCTCGCGCCAGCTCTGACAAGAGGCGCGCATCGCCGCAGTAGTCGAAGTTGGTGGTGATAAAGGCGTACTTCACGATGTGCCCTCAGCTGCGGTGTGCTCGGATGTCCGAAGCGAGGCTTTCCGCAAGAGCCTTCAAGCGAAGTCGGTAAGCGGGAATAGGGGGGCGGTCGAGCTTAAATCCTCGTGGAGCAAACTCGAGAATGTCGATCCAACCGTTTCGGCGTGCACGTTTGGCTGCTGACGTTTGGCCAGGGCCTGCCTCCCTGAGGTACTTCTCAAGTCCACGGCGAATCCGCTGCATAGCGATCCCCACGGCCTTGGGGGCGTATTCCGACTTCGCATTCAGGAGTTCTTCTCCATAAGGCGAAGCCGCAGTCCTCTCCCAGAAAGCGCCGTCGAAGTTCTGCAGAAAACCATCGAGCTGTTCGGCGACCGTCCCGGGTTCGTTGAGCGCAGCAAGAGCGCGGTCAGCGGCCTGCTCTACGAGTGCAGTGAACGCGCAAGCGAAAATGTCGCCCTTGTTCTGGAAATACTGATACAACGCGGGTCGGGACATCCCTGCCTGTTCTGCGATGTGCGCCATAGAAGTACGAGAGAATCCTCGGGCCGAGAAAACGTCGATCGCGGCCGAAGCAATCAGCGCGCGCTTCGGATCATCCGCCAGTGGCTCAAGCTTTGCAGACATGAAGTAAGATTGACATATTAAGGCGCTTTTGTCAGTATCCATTCGAGACACTTTTCTGAGATTATGTCAGACCCTTCGGTATCCGTTCCGCAAAGAGGCTGAACCTTGAGCGATTCTCCGATTTATACGCCGCTCGACCGTGAGCTGCCTCGCGTTACCCGATTCGCCTTCGGGTTGGGCCAGGTGGCTGAGGGGCTCAAGAACTTTGGGTTTAGTCTCTTTGTTCTCTTTTACTACAACTCGGTGTTGGGGCTCTCAGGGAGTCTCTGCGGTGTGGCGATTGGCATCGCCATGGTTTTTGATGCGGTGAGCGACCCGTTTATGGGCTCGATCTCGGATAACCACCGCTCGAAGTGGGGGCGTCGACACCCCTTTATGGTGGCTGCTGCTGTTCCCCTCGCTGTGTTCTTCTTTTGTTTGTTCTCACCGCCAGCAGGACTTGAATCGACGGGACTCTTCCTGTGGCTCACCGTATTCGCAGTGCTGACGCGCTTGATGATGACCGTGTATCACGTTCCCCACATTGCGCTTGGCGCAGAACTCACGGCTAACTTTGCGGAACGCACTCGGATCGTCGCAACGCGACAGATCTTTGGATATGTCGCCGCTTTCGTGTCGGCCGCCGTGGGCTTCGGATATTTCTTTGCTGACGAGCGTGGCGGACGGATGAATCCTGAGGCCTATGCCCCATTTGCTCTGTTTATGAGCGCGCTCATGGTCCTAACGGTGCTGGCTTCAGCCTGGTGGACACGCGATCAGATTCCTTTTCTGCCTATATCGCGTGCGGAGGCATTCAAGGGCAGCGTTGTGCGAAGAGTTATGGCAGAGGCCAGCAGCGCATTTGGAAACAGGTCGTTTCGAAAGTTGTTTACCGGCGTGTTGGCTCTCTACGTTCTAGTCGGGTCCGAGACCGCCTTGGCGCTCTACGTGTACGAGTTCTTTTGGTCACTTAGCTCACGAGAGATCCTTCTTCTGTCTCTCGTGTATCCGGTGGGCCTTGTGGTTGGGGCGCTTTTTACCGCGCGACTCCACGAGGTCTGGGACAAGTGCCCGACTTTGATTTTGGGAACGATCGGGTGGTCGCTCTGCCAGTTTTTCCCCATCGTTGGACGTTTGTTGGACGTTATGCCGGAGAACGGGACGACGGCATTGATCGTTTCTCTCGTTTTTGTTCGGTTTCTGCAAGGTGCACTCGTTCAGCAAGGCTACGCCAGCTTCAGCTCCATGATGGGTGACATTACGGACGAACATGAACTGGCGACCGGCCGGCGGCAAGAAGGTGTTTTTTTTGGCGTTGTGTCTTTTTCCGGGAAGGCGGCTTCGGGCTTAGGGAGCTTCATCGCCGGCGTCGCACTCGACCTGATCTCGTGGCCTGCCGGGCTTGGGATAGCCACCGAAGCGGTGGCTATCCCCGCTGAGACGATTCGGAACCTGGGGATCGTCTACGGTCCGCTGTTCGGCATATTTGCTGTGATCGCTCCCTTTGCGTATCGCGGCTATTCGCTCAATCGAGAGCGCCATCGCTTAGTCCTTGAGGCGCTGAAAGTCGGCCCCGAGCCCTCGCCCGAGGTCTCAAATTCCACCCGTTTCTAACGCGAAAAGGATAAAACCGAATGCCTCTTCCAGTGCTCATCCACGATCAAGATCAACTTCTGACCCTGAACTCAAACGATCAGCCCGTCTTCCACGATGCGATCATGCCGGGCGTCGACGTGCAGCCGCTCTTTCTCGACCCCGCGAATGGTGTCTGGGTACTGCGCGTGATCTTCCATCCTGGCGTCGTCCTTCCCACCCACTACCACACGGGGACCGTGCATCTGTGGACTCAATCGGGCAGTTGGCATTATCTCGAGTACCCCGATCAGCCACAGACCAAAGGGAGTTATCTCTTTGAGCCGGGAGGGTCGGTTCACACTTTCAATGTGCCCGCGGAGAATACCGAACCCACCGAGACCCTGATGGTGGTATCGGGAACGAACGTGAACTTTGATGCCGATGGAAATTTCTTGGGGATGCTCGACGCGAACTCGATCATGCTGGCACTGGATGGCCTCGTTCGGGAGAGAGGGCTTGATCCTGCGAGATACATCACGCCGCCCCAGTCAGCGTACTCAGCAGGCGCATAGCGCTCGCGCGAGAAGGGACCTCAGCGGGGAAGGGGTCTTCTGTGCGAAGAGCGCCATCAGCAGGAAAAGAGCCGTCCTCCTTCCTTGCGCACCCGGCATCCCTTGAGCCGGGTGTCGAGTTTGAGGATCTCTCCGCCGGACTCGAAGCGCTCAAGCCACTCGGAGAGCACTTGGGTGTCCGCATCTACCATCGCGCGCTCGATGCGATCGAGCATCCACATCTGATACGGCACGACCATTCGACGGGCCTCGATGCCGCCGATTTCGAAGGGTACGGTCAATGCGCCGTCACCGGTCTGCAGAAGCTCGAAGCCCGGCGTGGCCGTGAAGGTCTTTCGCGGCAACTCGTCGCCGACGTGATGCGCATCGCTCGCCATGAAACTTCGCATAGCGTCTGTAGATGATCTCAAGTAGGGCCACATCTCATCGAAGAAGACCCGAAGCACTGGCTCGAGTGTCTGCGGTACTTCATCGTTAGGCAGCCATTCGCCATCGTCGCTTGTGGCGACGCGTCCGACGAGCCCGCCTTCGGCATCGACTCCGTACAACTTCTGGCCATAGCAGCGCGCGTTAAGCGCGCCCTCGGCATTGGTTCGCTCGACCCATTCGCAAACGAGCGGAAAGAAGCAGCGCAGTGCAAAGCCCGGGACCGGATCGCGATAGAAATGAGCATAAAGAGGGCCTAAGAGTCCGTAGTCGGCCAGCGACGGGCGCCCTCCGAGCAGATAGTCGTGCTGGCCGAAGTGGGTTTCAAGGGCTTGAAGGAGCGCGTGCAAGCTCTCGAGCCAGGCGGCCCGGGTGGCGTCCGTACAGCCCAGCTGGACCAGCCCGGCGAACGGGCCTTTTGGGTTCAACTTCGTCTCGGAGATCCCGAAGGCGTCCTCGAAAAAGCGGGCCCCGGCGGCGCGCCGTGTGGGACCATCTTCACCCGCGCCAAAGATCGCACCCCATTGATGCTCGTTCCAGGCTCGGTGGCTGGTCTCGTTCCCCTCTTTAGTGAAGTGCCAACGCTCCCAGCACGCGGGGACGATCAGCCATTCGTCGGCGAGCAACTCGATGAGATAAGCCGCGAGTCGCTGGCGTGGGCGGGTTTTGGCATCTGGGATCACTGAGATTTTATGATGCCGTCGTTCGATCTCATCGATGATCGCGCTGGAGTCCTGAATCCAATCTCCTTCGGGTGTCTCAAGCTGGGGCAGGGAGGGGCTACCCGATCGCGGGATGAGTAGCCCTGATATGAGTTCCGGCGTGACGAGGATGTCCTCGAAGCCCGGCCCGAGGTCTTCTTGTGCCTGCTTGAAGCGAAGATATGCACGGGTCTTGCCGGAGAAGACGCTGTTCTCAGCTGAGATCATTCGATACATGGATGGATTCCTGTGGCCGTGCAGGTCTGACTGCAACGCGACGATGGGTTCGATTCGCGCCGTGGACCTAGGTAAGAGGGGCTTGATCTGTGAGGCCGAGACGCAGCCGGCCGAGGATTTCATAGGCGGATTCGCTCACGAAAAGATGGGATTGAGCGGTGTAAAGGTCTCGTAGGATCTTCTCAAGGGGTTCCCCCGACATGACGGCACTTCCGCCCGCATAACGGATCAGGTCCGTGGTGACCGCAAGCGCTTCACTCGTGCAATACGCGGCGGCGGCGCGTGCCTCGGCTTGTAAAGCCACGGGGGCCGCAGCGTCGTGTGCGCTCGCCAAGAGCCGTTCTGACGTATCGACCATCAGGAGTCGCGCAGCCTTGATCCGGAGTTCAGCGGTCACGATCGCGGCTTGAAACGACTCGCGATCCGCGACGTTCGAACCCCCGACGTAGCCACGACGCTTTTGCTTCACCGTTTCGGTTGCCGTTTCCAGCGCTTTGCTTGCAAGTGCGATGGCAAAGATCCCGTGCTCGTGCGCAGCGGAGCCATAACCCAGGCGGTAGAGCGCCCCCCCACGAACGGGGGGACCTGCGTTCGAGACGAAGCGGCTTGGTACGAAGACCTGATCGAGTGAGAAATCCGAACTCCCTGTCCCCCGTAGTCCGAGCGGGAACCAGTTGTCGTGAATCATCGCACGATCCGCCGGCACAACGGCCCAGACTACGCCCGAGCGATCTTCAAGCCACACGGGGGCGGCGACGTAATCCGCATGCGCTACGCCGCTCGCCCAGCCCCACTGGCCGCTGATTTCATAGCCCCCGTCGACCCTTCGGGCGATGCCATCCGGCTTGAGGCTTCCCGCAAAGAAGGGAAGCCCCCGCGTGGTGAGCATTTCGTCGACAACCTCGTCGGGCATGGAGGATAAGACGCGAGCGCCGATCCCGCTGGCAATCAGGAGTGCCCAGCCTGCGGCGGCGTCGATGAGCGTGAGGGCTTCGATGACGTCGATCTGCACGGCCGGATCCGCTTCGGCTCCGCCGACCTCGCGCGGGCTCTTCATGCCAGCCAGGCCACTCGCGCGAAGTGCTTCGACTGCGGCCGGCGCGAGTGTTCGACCGGCTTCACTCTCTTGCGCTGTGTCTTTAATTTTTTCTGCGATGTCTGAAACGGCGCCCATCAAGACCGCGCGCAGTTCCTCGGGGTCTTCGGGGTACGCGACCCGGTTAGAAGGTTGCTCTCGAAATACCGGGTTCATTTTAGATTTCTGACCTCCATGAAGGCGCGGCCTGCGCGGTGACGGTTCAGCACTGTGATTGCCGTCCTGCCCATCTTAAACACTTGCACGGGGGACGGGGAGGCCGGCGACCCCGACCCTGGTTTGATAGATCGATCCTTGTGGCGTATCGCGATCGCCCTCGTCCGCGGTCGCGATGTAAAGGTCTTGCCCATCTCGGCCGCCGAAGCAGAGACTTGTGATTTTCGACTCCGAGAACGCGAATTCCTCATGGACGCGTCCCTCCGGTGTGACCCTTAATACGCGTCCCGCTCCATAGGCCGCGATCCAGACACAGCCCGATTCGTCCACGCAGAGACCGTCCGGCGTGCCCGTCGGCAAATGTATAAAGATGCGGCGGTTGATGCATTGGCCCTCCTGGGTGACGTCATGGGCTATGACGTGGGAGCGGAGGCTGTCGCTGTGATAGAGCACGCGACCATCGGGTGAGAACCCGATGCCGTTGGTGAGTCCCACATTGCCATAGAGAGTCGTCGCCCGACCTTCCGTGTCTATGCGATAAAGGGATCCGGGCGTAGGCTTGGTTTGGTTTCCGAAGGGGTCGAAGCAGAGGCTTCCGGCGTAGATGCGGCCGAGGGTGTCGGCGAAGATATCATTGAAGCGAGGTGCGTCGGGGTCGCTAAAGATCGTGCGCGACTTCCCCAAGTGTACGTGACTGAGGTCTCGGCCCGATACGACGATGCCCCCGTCGCGATGGAGCAGGATCCCGCCGACGCCTTTGCGACGTGGCACGATTGTTTCCACCTCACCACCCGGGCCTCGACGATAGACGCCCCCGAGTTGGGCATCGCAGAAGTAGAGTGCGCCGTCGTCGTCCACGCGCGGAGCCTCGATCAGGCCGTAGCCCGTTAGAACTTTTTTGACCGCGCTGCCTAGTCCCATCACGCTCCTTTCGGCCCGACTCCATGGGTCGTTTGTAATTTGACACAATCTTTAAATTTTGTCAGTCTCTTTGAGTCGACAATTTGCAGAATTATTGTCAGGCCAACGAGAGGATCACCTTGCAGTTAGATCTCTCGAGAAGTTGTGCGATTTCGGAACTCGAAGCGAAGAAGCCGGCTCGATCGCATGATCGTGTGACGAAAATTTTGCGATCTTAAAGGATCAAAAAAAGCAGGAGATTTGGACATGGCAGGGAAGAGCGTACTGATTACTGGATGCTCCACGGGCATTGGCCGCCTATCCGCGTTGACTTTCCAAAAGCAAGGTTGGAACGTGATGGCCACCATGCGATCGCCTGAGCGTGAGACGGAACTGACCGGGCTTGACTCTGTCGTGGTCGCAAGGCTTGATGTCACTGACCCGGAGAGCATCACCGCCGCTGTGGATACGGCGATCCGGGAGTTTGGCGAGATCGACGTGCTGGTGAACAACGCTGGACGAGGCGGGCGTGCGCTCCTTGAGCAGACGAGCGATGAGAAGATCCGCTCCATGTTCGAGACCAATGTCTTCGGTTTGATGCGAGTTACGCGAGCCGTTCTTCCTCATATGCGACGCCAAGGGAGGGGCTGCGTCATCAACGTGACCTCCATGGCGGGCTTGTTAGGCCTGGCGGCGGAGAGCAACTACTGCGCGGCTAAGTACGCAGCGGAAGGGTTTACCGAATCGCTCTCCTGGGAATGTAAGCCCCTGGGTATTCTTGTGAAGTCGGTGGCGCCGGGTGTTTATCGTCAGACGGCCTTTCCCTCAAACGTCGATGACGAAGAGATGTCGCTGGGGGGAGAAGCTCTAGTGGCCCATGCAGCGAGGTTGCGCGCGCACTTCTCGGCTGGGGCTAGCCGCCAAGGCGGAGATACAGCCGATCCGCAGGAGGTTGCGGACAAGATCTTCGAATGTGCGACCACGGATACACCGGTTCGAAATCCGGTGGGTCGGGATGCTCAGATGATTATGGGCATGATGGGCGGGCCCGACCGCCAGGAATTCCTAGACCAAGTGGAGCCTCTGCTGATTCCCCCCTCGTAGCCGGGGCGGGGTCACCGGCGATTGATCACGCTTCCCAGTTGTTCGATTTCGGCCGCCAGTCCGGCGGCGCCTACGAGCGCCACTGACCAGTTCTTGACGCCGTACTCGCTCAACTCATCCATGCGCTTGATGATGGCCTCAGGCGTGCCGAAGAGCCGGGCGGAACGCTCCACCAGCCAGTCGAAGATGCCGAGATCCTTGGCGCGTTGGCCCTGTTGCTCCCAATGAGTCGGGTCTGTGAACTCGCCTAGGTCGTGGGTGTCGAAATGCAGTTGCTTGAGTTTGGGGAGAAAACCGTCCGGTATGCCTTTTTCTTTTGGGTCGCCCGCGATCAGCCAGTGCGTGGCCCCGATCGCGTTTTCCGTGAGTGCGGCCATGTCGTCTCCGAAGGCCATGACAGAGGCCCACCAGATCTTGAGTTCCTTGGGATCGCGGTCCACCTCTGCGCACCCTTGCTCGATAACGCCTAGAACTCGGGCGATATCCTCAGGGCGGTACCCCATCTCGGCAATGATCAGGCCATCCGCCACCTGAGCGGAGGCCTTCAGTAGTTTTGGGCCCGAGCAGGCGACGTAGATGGGGGGAGCGAGGGCGGGATCGATATCCGACCAGTGGCCACGAAAAGAGGCGCCGCGCCAGGTGGCTTCTTCCCCGCGCAGGAGTGCTTTCAGCGCCACAATATACTCGCGGAGTTCAGCGATTCGAGCGCCCTTCAGGCCTACGCCCCAACATGCGCTGTCGCCGGTCGCGATGCCGATTGCGGTCCGGTTAGATCCGAGTTCGGAAAGGGATCGGGCACTGCCGGCTGTGACCGAAGGGTGGCGGGTCACCGGATTGGTGACGCCAGTTTGAACCTCGAGCTTTGAAGTCGCCATGAGGCTGGCGGCGCATGAGATATAGACCTCGGGGTAGAGTAAGGGGGAGTCCGGTATGTTGATGGCGTTCGCGCCAGCTCTCTCGGCGGCGAGAGCCATTTTGGGCAGCTCCGACAACTTCAATGGAAGATGTACGGAAAACTCAGGAGTGGATTCGGTGTCGTGGGAAGCACGGGATGCGGTCATGACTGGGGTTCTGCCTTTTTCGTAGACTCAGACCTCATAGTCTCCCAGGCGCGCGCGTTTTCAATGACCCGTTCTGGGTATCGAATGACCGGGTGCCTAAAAAGAAGAGGAAGCGCAGAGGACTCATTTTCTGACGATCCATAGGATATGGCGTTCGCATGAATTTGATTTTGATCGCCGGGTCCTAAAATGAGGCAGAGCTTTGGGAGTGAAAATGCTCAGTACTGAAAGGTGACTCCTAGGCTCACTTGGTTTCGCGTGTAGTCTTCACCCTTTTGATTGGAGTCTCGATCATCGTAGATATAGTGGAGGCTTAAGCTCGTCGTGGAAGAGAGTCGATAGTCGGTTTTTAGAAAAAAGAGATAGCCGTGGTCTTCTCGCGGAGCGCCTACGTAGTCGCCGCTGTAGTACGAGAATCCCGTCTTCAGCTGAAGGTCCTCCATCACTCGGTGTTCTGCTTCAATGCCCCAGACCGAGTAAAGGATGCCGCCCGATTGCAGTGTGTTGGCATCGACGACGTCTCGCGAACCCTTCAGCCAGACGGCTGTCTTGGAAGAGAGCGCCCACTTGAGGTCGACATGGAAGAGGACGCCGTCGACTTTCTCGAAGAGGTCGCTGTTGTAACGCTGGACGAGATAGCCCACGTAGGCTTCGCCCGAGATCGTGTCGGTGACCCGCGACGCGAATCCCACCGCGAAGCGCTCGCCATCGTTGTCCTGACTGACCTGGGTTCCCGGCACGGCGGGCGGAGGAAGGGGGGCGCTCAGATTGTTGAAGTCCGTCTTGGTATTGGTCGCTCGTAC
>NZHD01000114.1 GCA_002691205.1 Deltaproteobacteria bacterium | reverse complement strand
CCTCACGCACACGTGACGAGCCCAAAAAGAGACAGGGATTGGGACAGAAATGGGACACGCGGAAAGTCAAAAAAAGACGCCCCCAGACTGCTGGAATCGCAGGCTGGGGGCGGGATTGAGGGCGCTGATGGGTTGGTGCTAGAACGTGTAGCGAAGCACCATGAAGACTTCGTCTCGATCGCGCACGACGGAGAGGCCGGGCTGAGTGCCGTCTCGATAGGCGTTGGGGCCTCCTCGAAGAGCGGCGGGACCGATGGTGTTTACGTTCATGTCCACGTAACGCGTACTTCCAGAGAAGAGCGAAGCCCCCACCGTAATCGAGAAATTCTCCGAGAATCGGTAATTCACCTGGGGAAGAGCTCCGCCTGACCGTGAGCGAAAGTCGTACACGAAGATGAGCTGCGGGGTCAAACGATCCTGGAAGTAACCCGTAAACACCGCGAAGGTCGCCAGTGCGTTCCAAGGCCCGATTCCACTAAAGCTGTCCTCCCAACCCTTCTGGTATTGGAGGAAAATCTGAGTGTTCATGAAGAAGGTTCGGTTCGCATTCAAAAAGTTAATAAAGGTCGGGCGATCAATGGAAATCGTGAGGTTAAAGTCGTCCGTCTTGGTCGTGAAATTGTAGGAGTCCGCATCATTGCGAGGCACACCTTCAATCCACGTAAACTCGACGCTCCAATTCGATTTAAAGGTGTCTTCAGCAAAGTCCATGGAGAAACCCAAGACATTACGCTTCTCGTAAGAAAGGAAGATCTCACCGCCTGATTGCCACTGCGAGGTCTTACGGCCAAAGTTCATGTTGCCCCCGGCGCGCAGGATGTTTCGTTTTTGGCCTGCGATGCCCGACAAGGCCTGAACCAAGCCGCAGTACTGCGGTGTCACGAAGGTACAGCGCTTGCGTCCGAGGACTTCGCCCTCTTCGCCTCGCGTACAATCAATTCGGTTCCCGCCCCAGATAAAGGGTTGCAAGACGCCGTTTTCAAGCTGGATATCCTGAGTGTCCCGCTGGGTGTATGAAAGATTCTCGCAATACGGAATCAACGCCATCAGATCATTTTCGCTTCCGGTAAAGGCGTAATCCCAAATCGCACTCTCAAGCATGCCCCCCTGCCCAAAGCTATTGCCCAGCCGGCGGGTTTGCTCCGTGACACTCCAATCGTCAGCCCCGCCGTTGGCCACGGTGCCACAATTCTCATAAAGGGCCCGAACATCCGCTTCCGACATACCGTCTTGATAATTCACACGAGCGGACACACACTCCGCTAACAACTGGTCACGAAACACCGTCAACACGTTGGGCAAGTTTGGATCGCGCTGAAGCTTGTTCACATCACCATCCTTGAGTGGATTGGGAACCCGGGTCGACCTTTCAAACCGGTACCTTTCCCACTGCGCCGGAGTGGGGGCCGCCGACCCCGTGGTCTGAGGTCCAGCCTGGTTGTTGATGCCCGCAAGATTCAGGCCCGCGACCTGACGAATTCGCCCCCCATTTTCAAGGGTGGGCGTTTCAAGCGTATCGACCAAGCGGTTCACATCGCCGTAGGCCGAATACGCAAAGCGTCCTTGCAAGGACGTATCGTTATTGGGGTACCAAAGATGACTGTTGATCGGGTATCCATTGGCCGGCGCCGGCTTCCCTACAAACAAGCGGCCCCCACATTCCTCGGCCGTTTTCGTAATGCCGTCGCACTCAAAGTTCCACATCCACTCTTCATCGTAGATGAAACGCGACTCATAAAGCTCAGGATTAAAGAAACCCCTGACGCTCGCTAGGCCATCTTGAAACTCTTCAGAAAAAGCCACCAGAACTTGCTCGAGATTGGCCGAAGCCCCCGCAATTTCTGAAGCGTAACTTTCTCCGGTAAAGATATGTCCAGAACCGCCCCGGTTCAACAAATTTGCAAATGGATTGCCTCGGTAGACCTCGGAACAGTTTATTGAACTCATCAATCGGTCACCCGAGGTCACCTGAAGGTAGGCCCAATTCTCGCCCGTCGTGCAGCCGCCTTCCACCCGCTCCCCGTAGTTCACAAAGGCGTTGTTGTCACTGGATCCAAGGCCCACCGCCTTCACCTCTCGCGGGTAACGAAGCGTGTACACCACGTCGCCCGCACTCGTGGTGCCCGGCTTCGCCAGACCTAACGGGTCAGGGTCGCCATCCACCGTCTGCCTCCAGCCGCCCACGTAACAATCGGGGTTATTCCTCTGCTGCTCTTCGCTCAGCCCCTGAATGTCGCAACCCGAGTTGACCACATCAAAATCGCCCCAATTCAAACCAGAAGCTCGACTCTCGGCAGCTAGGTTGTACCTGACGGACCCGACTTCCCATCCCGGCGTCGGGTTAGCGGCCGTCCAACCGTTTGGCAGGGAAACCGACGCAAGGGTGTTGCCCATGGGTGAACTGCCGGAGGGATTGTTGAGGTAACAGTCGTAGTTCACAGGGTTATTCGGGTCGCCGGGGTTCGCCTCTGTGCCTTGGCCCTCTCCACACGGAATTTCATAGGCCAAGCTGTCGAAGGCTGAAAAAGTGCCTCCCAGCTTACTCCACTGACGATAATCGGTTCTTGGATTGATCTCCGCGTTTGGATCAAACCCCGCATGAACGGGAATTTGAATCACCACGGGGTCCCCTCCTTCTTCCGGTATAACGATCGCCTCTTGCGTTTTCGAGGCGCGATAACTTAAGACCTGGCTGTAATAGTTATTGCCGACAAAACCCGCATCCGGATTATTGGGGTGCAGCCGGCTCATGCCGTCCCAGCTGTCCAAGGGCCGATAAAGATTTGTCGCCCACTTGTTTCGACACCCGGGCAAAACACCCCCGGTGGGGTCCTCGGGACCGCCGATATCGGCCGTCGTGCACTTGGGTCCCCCGAGTCCGAGAATTTCAAAACCCGCGGTTCCGGGCTGAATCGCAAAGGCTTGATACGTGTCTCTAAGATCCCAGCAGCGCGCAGACGTCCGGTCGCGATTGGGATTCAAGCTCCCATCGGCCATGACCAAGCGTGCAGTATTGATGTCACACGGGAGCCGCTCTGCTTCAGGGAAAACCAGATTTCGATTCCCGAGAGCCCCATTCTCAATGTACCCCTTGCTTCCGAGATCAGGCACCCATGTCTCTGGCTTGTAAAAGTCGCCCTTCGTAATTCGGATCAGGTTGCCGTTTCGATCAAGAACCCGGCTGTCCTTTCGGTACTCAGACCCTGCACTCCCGTTGTCCATCAGATGGGATCCGAAACTCTCTGATACCAAATTGGCGATTCCAAGATCATTAAAGGAAATCCCAATCGAGTCAGAGCCCACAAAACTCTGAATCAGTGCGCTGGCCTCGGACCAAAGGAGGTCGGCCCCGTTGGCATCGCAGGATGTTCCAAAGTAAGGCCCGCAGCCCAGCAGAGCTTCTTGCTCAGGCGTCAAAACACGCCCAAGAAAAGTGCCCACCCTAAAGCGCTGATCCAGCTGAGCTGAAGGACTTTCGTTTTGAAGCTCAAGCCCACCGCACAACTGAACCCCGCCTGCGGCGCCCACCACCGGAAGGTTTCCAATACAATTGAAGCTCTCCTGCTCGCGCGAGTAAATATAGGGCTGCGTATAAATATTCGGATCAAGCGCATTGTAAGCGGCCAAAATCCGAACATCTTTGGTCCGAAAAGCATCCAAGCCTTGACCGATCAAAGCACGCGTAGCCTTGCTGGGGTTCACTCCAAGGTCTTCGTGGAGATGGACCAAAGGCAAACCCATACCGTAGGGAAGCAAAGGGCCTTTGCTCAGAATATTGTCTGATGGGAATTGGCCCAGAAAGCCATTAAAGCCCTCACTTCCCATAATAAAAGCGGAAATCAATGTGGAGATCCGAGGCGCCGAGCTGGACTGCGTACTGCCGGCTGGTTGCTTGCTACTACTAAAGACGGTGAGTGCACATGCCGAGCTATCCAGCGCCGAAAACCCCACGGTGACCGAACAGACCCAATTGAACACTCCGACATTGACCGGACTCTGATCCAGTGAATTTCGAGGATCAAACTCCGCGATGTCAGGGTCGTAGGCATTTTGCCAAATGGAGATGCTCCTCCACTGATTCGCTTTTCCGGAAAGTTCGAAGGGGTCGAAGAGGACGGGATCACCCGTGGCAAAGACAGCCCCCGGACTAAAAGAAGGCTGCTCAAGCAGAGCCTGCTCACGCTCCGCCTGTGACCCGTTAAAGGCCTGACCGAGAAACCAAGAGTCACCCGCAACGTCGTTCAACGCACCGGGATCGAAGTAGCGATCAAAACGCGGGTCGTAAAAGGGGTTGTACTCCGGATTGGGCACATCCACCCCATTCCACTCTACGTACTTCGTCGTATTCCAAGAGCGGCGTCCTCGCCGGTCCTCATCACAGCCCGGGTGAACTTGCCCGCCGCTATTGAGTGGACTGCCCGGCGTATCGCACAAGTAGGCCTGAGGACCTTGCTTCCAGTTCTCTAAACCGAGCGTATCCCCAGCGTTCAAATTGGCCGCCGAATAGGCCCTGCGAGGATCGTTGGGATCGGAGTATGCAGTGTCGTTCATGAATACACCCGATGCCGTATACAACGAGTTATTCTTCCGATAGCCGCCCGCGTTTCCCACTGGCGTGTTGAAATCGTTGCCCTTCGGCGGCATCCAGGCCACGCGATACGGGACGCCATAATACTCACTCACGCCGTCTTCGTTGACATATTCCTGAACGCGGAATTCTCGATTTGTAGACCCCGGAGTCAAACACCCCGAGCGCTCAAGACCATCCCCCGAGTCATACCCTACGCGTGCTCCAGTTGAATTTGGGGCCCGGCTAAAATCGTACTCTGTAATCTGACCGTCTCCATCACGCTGGACCACGCCCTGAGTGATCATTTCCCCGGATTCAGAATACCCGGGCGCAGCGCACCCATTATTTGGGTCGGCCATAAAGGCCACATTATCCATCAGCACTCGAGGGCGCCCCGAACGCCAATCCACATTTCGGCCGTAGGTGCTCAGTCTGACAATGTGCGGAAAATCGTCGTACCCGTAAAAATCACTGATCGCGAAACTAAAACGATCCCAACGCCATTCGATCCGGGCCCCATACTCAAGTCCCTTGGCGTCATTAAATGGGTTCGGAGGTTGCTCGACTCCAGCGACTCCCACACCCGTGAATCCATGAGCCCAAGCTCCAAACGTAAGCTGACAAACCAGGTTCACCGCATAAGGCTCACCGCAGGCCCCGATATCCGCAGCCTCAAAATCATCGAAGTTCACCGCCAACTCCAAGCGAACGTCGGTAAAGGGACCCACATCATAAAAAGACCATACGCCTCGGGCCGACCAAAGGCCGATGCGTGACTCTTCGAGACTGGGCAACGTAGCCAGCGCATAATCCTGAGGATTAAATTGATCGGTGGTTCGAAATAGCTCCGTCTTACCCCAGACGATGTTCTGCTTGCCCACCCTCAGCCACAATCGGTAATCAAACATCTCGATGTCGAGGTAGGCTTCTTTTAACTCGCCCTCATCTTGCTGACTGGCCCCGCGATTAAAAGCCCGCTCCGTTTGACTAAAATTGAAGGGGTAGGAATCAAACTTCCCCTCTTCCATGCCTCTTCGCAGCGGCGCTGTGGGCATGAAGATACCGCGGGCTTCTGTTCCACGACCCGAACGATCCCCCCAAGCGCGAGTGTCGGAGAAAAGACCTGTGGGTGTATTGATCGGTTGCCAACGGCCCGCTGGCTGAAATTCAGGGTCTAATCCAGACGGCAATGTCTCCTGGTAAATGAAGATCTGGGCTGCGTAAGGATCATTTTCACGATAGATCGGGATCGGACGCATGGGGTTGGAGCCAAAACCATTGGACAAACTTTGGGGCGAAATTCGGCTTGAGTCCAGAGGGTTGGCTACGCTTGAAAGCGAAGCATTCGGCTCAACGTAATTCTCGGGAAGCCAAGGCCCAAGCAAGATGATCGGATGCCCGTTATTCGATCCTCCCTTGCCCGCAATCGCGGTAAACTCAAAATCTTGAAACTTCTGCATCGCGATGAGATAGGGCGCGCCGTCCGTGCCGTCGTTTGCCGGTTGGCCGTCCGGCCCCACCGTGCGCAGGTTTCGGTCAGCATCCCAAAATCGAGACGGCAAACGGCCGCCTTTATAGTTCTGCTGTGACTCAGGGCAGTTAGCATTGGCCCCTTCACCGTCGGGCCCGCCGCAGCGAAGCAACCCTGTCCGCCGAATGTCCCCTAACCCTTCAGGCGTCCCTTCGTAGATCCCTCGAAATCCGGGCACCCCTTGAACCTTGAAAGGATCTCGATCGGCGTCCGCGTAGGGACCATCATTCGCGATAACAATGCTATTCGCATTTGTATATTCATCGCCGCTATTCAGTCGGCCAGGCAAATTTCGGGCTCGGTTGCCGTAGATGTCAGCGCTGCGAATCATCCCGCAACCGCGCGAATAAATACAATCAAAACGAGCTTCAATTCGAATGAACGCACTCATGAGATCTAAGGGGCCGTGAGACTCCTGAACTAAGTCGAGTTCCAATTCCAAGTTGAAGACGTTGTACCACTGAGTCAAATCCCACTGACCGCTGAAATTTTTACTGATCGTCCGGACCTGCATCTCGTAGTAGCCGTGCGCTTCGAAACGACCGTCGAGGGCCTCAAAGGACGAAGCCGTTGAGGGAATCAGTAACGCACAAACCGCGAGAAGAGACGTGATTGCACCTAGCCTCGGTCGCCGCCTGATCTGCTCAAGATGAAATTGCTTCATGAATCCCCATTCCCACGTCGAGTTGCTTGCCCCAAAAATCGCGTGCGCGCAGACCTCAGATGCGAACCCATCTGACCCCGCGTCTCACCCTGCCCCGATGATTTCTTAAATTTCATAGCCGCCATTCCCAGGCCTCTACACACGGAAAACGGCGAGCGGAAAGATACCGGGCGATTTCATTCTATGTGCATTTATACAGTGCAGGCGGAGGGGAGTACAGCGGCGATTACGAGATCGTAGCGATCTGATGAAATCGTCATCGCGTTCAATCGCCCCCTTCCCGCAGGGGAATAAAAAACTCGGCGTTGACACCGCCCAGCGTTGGAACGAAAAGGGCTCCGCCCGCGTTAAACTGCGGGCAAAGCCCCTCTCCACCTAACCCCCGACGGGCCCTACTCCTACGAGCCGAAATCAGCTCAAACTGACCCGGATCGGGGCCCTATGGCACCATTTTGGCTGGAATCGGCATGATATTCCACGTAAAGACACTGTTTCCGTCTGTCCGCTTGTGAATCACTTCGCGCACCGGCTTGCCGTTCTGCCAGACGTAACGCCGTACCTCTCCGTGCTTATCGCTCACCACGTACAATTCACTGGTCCCGTCTTCATCGAGGTCGGCCAAAATCGAAGCGTGCTCAAAACCGCCCGAATTCCGGTCAATGACCTTTGTCTTCCAGCGGTCCTCGGGGTTGGCACCGGGCCGTAGCAACCAAACGCCGTTGCTATACAGCGCGGCCACCAACTCCTTCTGGCCATCGCCGTCCACGTCTCCCGAGGTCAGGAAGCGACCCAGGCGGTCATCAAAGCGAGCAATGACTTTCCCCTCTTTCGGATCCGTGTCCGCGTCATATCGAAGAATTTCGACCTTCTCGGTCAATTTCTTAGTGGCTTTGTCGATCTTGCCTTCGACAATCACGTACAACTCATCGGTGCCGTCCCCGTCCACGTCGTCCACGAGGATCTCCTTCGCATGGCGATGGCCGAGGTCCGCTACCACTTTCCGACCTTCTCCCTTAGCGGGGATATAACGCGTCACACGTCCGGATTGTTCGCCCCCGTCAAGCTTATTCGGTTCACTGGGAGTCGCGTAAATCTCAACGACTCCATCGCCATCAACATCGCCCGTCTCAACCTCATGGACAAAGATATTGGGCTCAACGTCCAATTCCTGAACTTCATACCCACCGCCTGGAACCGGGCTGACAATGGCCACCACGCCCTGATCGTGGGTCGCGACCACGATCACCTCTCGGCCATCTCCAAAAACATCCGCGACTTCAACATCTCTCATTCGACTGAACTTGCCGCCAAAATCCTTCTGCCAGAGAGT
Source organism: Deltaproteobacteria bacterium (assembly GCA_002691205.1). Taxonomy (GTDB): domain Bacteria; phylum Myxococcota_A; class UBA9160; order UBA9160; family UBA4427; genus MED660. Next base: position 155,993 of record NZHD01000114.1, on the reverse strand, counting down.
CTCGGTGTTCTCGGCCGAGTATCCGTCTGGCCCTTTCTCCCACAGCGCCAAGATCGCTTCACTGCCCGCTCCGGTCAAAATTCGGTCTTCGCCCTCGGGCGTCGTGTAATGAAGGACCTTGTGAAAAACGTCACTTCTTTCGTCCACGGCCTCGACCACTTCCCACTCACCGTCGCGCCGGACGAGAAAACTCATCGTGGCGGGCAACGCCTTTGGAATGGCCCCTGCGGCGCGAGGTGGAAATTGAGCCAACCCTAAAACCAGCGCTTGAGGCAGATTGTCGGCTGTCGCCGGCAATCCCGAAGCCTTTCCTCCAGCGGAGGGCTTTTGAGTGGCCGCCGCCTTCTGAGCCGGTGCTTTGGGCGCTGAACTTTCCTGACCTCCGCAGCCAAAACCGACTACGATGACCATCGCAGTAAGAACAAAAGACACCAACAAACCGTGAAACGATCGAATGAACATGATCTGAATCCTCTATATTCGGGCGGGTTGAGTCCCTTTGATATCATTCGGGTCCAATTTTTGCCAAAGTCGCACTTCGAATGCTGCTAAAAGCGGCATTCGCCCATCATCCGGAGAAATGCCCCGTGAGTAAGACTGCCCTAAGGCCACCCAGAGGAATGAGGGACTTCTACCCCGACGATTTTCGTCGTCGGGCCTGGCTTTTCGATCACTTTCGAACGGTGGGCCAATCCTTTGCGTTCGAAGAGGTGGACGCTCCAATGCTGGAGCATGCCGAGCTCTTCACCCGAAAGGCTGGAGAGGAAATCGTCGACCAGCTTTATCACTTTGAGCTGCATGACCGGCACCTCGCGTTGCGGCCCGAAATGACCCCCTCGATTGCTCGAATGGTCATCGCGCAAGCCGGCAGCCTGAGAATGCCCGTCCGCTGGTTCACCGTGACTCAGAATTGGCGATACGAGCGTATGACCCGCGGCCGCAAGAGAGAACACTTCCAGTGGAACATGGACGTTTGGGGTGAACCCAGCGTTACCGCCGAAGCCGAGTTGATTGCGGCCATTTTTAGCCTACTGGATCAGGTCGGTCTGCCTCGAGGCGAGGTCAAAATCCGAATCAACAGCCGGGCGCTGCTTGAGGAGACGCTTCGCAAGGGAGTGCTCGCCCAACGTCCCGAAGCCTTTGCTCCGCTTTGTGTGGTCATCGACAAGCTGGACAAAATCGGAGCCGACGCGGTCATCGATCAACTCACCGATAGCGAAGGCGCGGTGGGGCTCGACGAGACCTCCGCCCGAGAAGTGGTGGGTCTACTCCAACTGCGAGACCTCGATGAGGCCGCACGCCATGCACCGGCGGGAAGCCATGCTTTTGAAGAACTCAAGCGATTGTTCTCGCTCCTCGAGGCCTACGGTGTCAGAGAAGATGTGATCTTCGATGCGTCGGTGGTTCGTGGCCTGGCCTATTACACCGGGATCGTCTTTGAGGCCTTCGATGCAGCGGGCACCTTGAGGGCCATCTGTGGCGGCGGGCGCTACGACAATCTCGCTCAGACTCTGGGTGGAAAGCCCATTCCGGCGGTGGGCTTCGGATTTGGAGACGTGGTCTTAGGCGAACTGCTTTCGGACAAAGGGCTCTGGCCTGAGTTGCCTCGGTGCGTAGACGATTTGATCTTTCCATTCGGAGAAAGCGAGCGTGAAGCCGCCATTCAGATCGCCACTCGGCTACGCGGTCAGGGGCGACGGGTTGAGTTAATTCTCGACTCCCCCAAGCTCAAGAGGGCCATGATCGATGCCAACCGAATCGGAGCCCAACGCATCTGGATGCTGGGCCCCGACGAGATCAGCCGCGGCCATGCGAAAGTACGAGAACTCGCAACCGGAAAAGAAAGCGAAGAGCCCATCAACCCAGACTGATCTTGGGGTACGCTCCTCTCTCTTATGGCTAAACGACTCGCGCGACTTTACTCATGGAACGTCAACGGAATCCGCGCCGCCACCAAAAAGGGATTCGCGGACTGGCTGGCTGGCTGCGAGGCCGAGATCGTGGGCGTCCAAGAGGTCCGCGCGCTGGCCGATCAAATTCCCCCTGAAGTCGCCTCCCAAACCGACTACTTCCAATCTTTTTCCGCCGCCGAACGAAAGGGCTACAGCGGCGTAGGCCTCTTCAGTCGCCGTGAACCCGAGTGGGTCAAAACTTCACTGGGCGAGGATCGCTTTGATTGCGAAGGCCGGCTTCAGATCGCCCGTTTCGGCCGACTCGTGGTGGCCAATGGCTACTTTCCCAACGGCAACGGCAAGGACCGCGACAACAGCCGCATCCCGTATAAGCTCGACTGGTACCAGGCGCTCTTCAAAAAACTCGCGCCCCTGCGCCGAAGTGGCTACCGCATTCTCGTCATGGGGGACTTCAATACGGCCCACCGCGAAATCGACCTGGCCCGGCCCAAGGACAATCAGTCCACGAGTGGCTTTTGCCCGGAGGAACGCGCGGAACTCGATCGCTGGGTCGATAAAGGCTGGGTCGATACTTTTCGCGAATTCGAACCTGGCCCTGATCATTACAGTTGGTGGAGTCAACGCTTTGGCGTACGGGCCCGAAACGTAGGGTGGCGAATCGATTATGTCTTCGCCTCGCCCTCCGCCATGCCTTTTGTCAAAGGCGCTTTTATTGAGCCGAGCGTCATGGGCTCCGACCACTGTCCAATTGGAGTGGACGTCGATCCAGAGATCTTCGGATAAGTCCGAAGAAACCGCTTTCCGAAGCCAAGCGACCTTTGCTTGATCTCTCACGCCCCATCGCAGAACCCTCAAACCTGTGAACCTAAAGTTTCTTCCTCAGGCAAACGGCCCTTCACGGGATCGCTGCGCCTGAGACCAAGGGGGCCGAGTCCCGTTGGATCCCGGCATGGGGCTTGCTCTACAGCTCAGGCATGCAGAAAAACCAGAGGTCACCTTTTGGGGGGCATCGTCTATTTTTAGTATCTCAAGTCCACAACAGACGGCTCTCCGCACCCGCCCTCCTCGGCCTCTTTTGGGCACTTCTCGCCACGGGCCCCTTCCTATCTCATGGGGTGGGAGGAAGTGCAGCCACTTTTATTCTCTTTTTTGCTTCCACTGGGCTCGCACTCTTTTCACTCTCATCCGTTCACGCCATGCGCAGCCCCTTCTTGCCCTTCACGCTAAGCCTCCTCATCGGATTTTTACTCGCCCCTTCACTGATCGTCATCGTCCTGCAGGCCGGTCAAGCCTTCGCTTTCAACACCACCCGGGTGTCCCCTTCTGATCCATTGATTCTCATCAGCGCTTTGTTGATGGCTCCCTTTTTTGAAGAAGTGATCTATCGAGAACACCTGCTCGCTTGGCTTCAGCGACGAACAGCCGCATCCCTCGCCATCCTCCTCTCAAGTCTCGCCTTTGCGCTTCCCCACCCAGGCCAATGGTCCATGCTGAGCAGCTTTGTGGCCGGACTCCTTCTCGGCTGGGCCCGATTCACAGGGGGCCATCTTTTACATTGCATCGGAATCCATGCGGGACTCAACCTAGCGGGTGAAGTGTTCGCGGCAGGCCACTGGGCCGTCCTTCCTCCGCCCCTTCTTGGATTATGCATCGCCCTGCCCGCCCTCTTGCTCCTGACAAAAGACACAAAAGCCCATTGCGGGGTCAATCCATGAATCCATATCAGATCGCCGCGTGGCGAAACCGAACTCTCAGTGTATTCACGGTCACCGCCTACGTCACTCTCACTCACACTTTGATCGACGATCCTCTTTGGCGATCCAAAATCAGTTATGCCGTTGTCATTACTCTCGGCTACGGACATCTGATCGGGGGAGCTTTTTTTGCCGGCGGACACACGAAAAGTAAATTTGACCAGATCATCAGTCAAATCTCGAAACGGCCGAATCGCTTTGGAAAGTGGCTTGAAACATTGCCTCTTCAAACACAACAGCGACTCGGACTCTTTAGCTTCACTGCACTCACGGGGCTGTTGTATCTGATCTACATCTCTTTGCTCTCGGAAAAACCATTCATCGCATTGCCCCTACTGGCGATCTCAACTTGGCACAGCGTTGAAAATGATTTCTCCCTTGAGGCGACCTATCGCGGACATCTCCGCACCCCAACCTTTTCTTGGCAATTCGACCCCCAACTCATCAGTTTCGGATGGACGGCCTGCCTTCTTGGCTGGGCGGCCCATTCCCTCATGGACCCGCTGTCCGAGGAAGGACCTCTCTCGCTCAGCCTGCGAGTCATGGTCGCCCTCAGTGGAGCCGTATTCATCCTGAGATACTCCGATGCGACCTCACAGTGGATCGGCATCGCTTTGATTGCCGCGAGCTCACTCTCTCCAAACTGGATACTCCTCCAAGGATTTATCACATTCTCAGACCTTTTTGTCATTTCAGTCCTCTACCACTTGGTGAGTTGGGGGATCCTCTCCGCCGAGCGATGCTTAAGAAAAGATGGGCCTCCGCAGATGGGCCAAAAACTTGCGCTGGTACACCTTGTGCCTCTTGGCCTTCTTATAGGCAGCCTCGCCTCACCCGAGCCTTGGGGCACCGAATTACGCAGCAGCTTCCTCTCTCCCGTCGCCTACTTATTTTGGTCCGTCATCCACGTGTTTCAAACCCTGTGGCTCAGGACAGGTCAGAAGAAAATCACGTAAAGGGTTCCCTGAACGCTCTGGCTCTTTTGCTCAGTCGTCCTACAGCGACGTCTTTAACGGGATCGCCGTCGGCGAAGAAATCGAAGGAAGAGTGTGGCCAAACCCATCTGCAGAGGAATCCAAAGCCAGCCTCGATCTATTTGACCTGACTGCGACTCGAGGGTTTGAGGCGAGCAGGTACTCACGTCGCCGACCGACTCCGCCGAAGAAGATGAACCGCCGCTCTCACTTCCCTCTCCGGGGCTGTAACCGTCTGGTAAGTCTTCGATGGTCACGCTTCCCACGCACCCGCACCCAATTTCAACCACCCAGCCTAAAACCATTCCCGTAAGCACAGCCACGACACCCCCGACAGCCACGTGAAAGGAGCCTAAAGCCAGCCCCGAGGCAAACGCCGCATAACCAAAAGTTTCGATTCGAAGGGCGACATCCATCGTCATCTCGGCCATTCGAACGACGCGCGTGGGGACGGCGTGCCGCCCGTCCGGATCCCAAAAATGAACGGGGTTTCCGAGTGTATACGAAAACTGATTAATCATCTGATATTCGGGATCAGGAGAAATAAACCGTCCCACCTCCGAATCGTAGAGACGGTTCCCAAGCCAGACAAACTCCCCCATCTCTTGACCTTGGGCAAAAGTCCGCCGATCAGACCCCTCTCCCCATGCGCTCGCCACTCCAAAGGGCGAGTACGTGTAGTAGCGAGAGATCTCTCCGTTTTCGTCACTCACAAACTGTACGTTGCCACGAAGGTCAATGTGACGATAGGTCCGGTCACCCGAAGTTAAATCAATTGAGACCTCTCCAAGATCGATTCCCGTTGGGTTTCGATCTTCATCTCCGCTCACCCGCCCACCAAAAAGCACTTGACGGACCTCACCCCCAGAATTCCATGAAATCAGTCGACCCAATGCATCCCAGCGCATTTCAAGTTGACCGAAATGTGCAGGACGCCCCCCCGCATCCCAGGTCATGGTTTCGCCGTCTCGGGATCGCATAAAACCAGACTCGTCCCATGTATATGAATGCGAATCAATCAAATCAGCCCTCCGAAGTCGGTTGCGCTCTGGGTTATATGAGAAACGGGCGATGGGATCGCTCCCAAGCCAGACGCCCAGCCAGTTCCCCATGGCGTCAAACCCATACTCGCCCGCATTCAAATGATTGCCCTGGCCCAGTTCAAAAGAACCCCAGTGACGAATTCGGGCCCCCGAAAGGTCAGCGCCGGTCAAACCATCGGGAATCGGGCCGACTCGATAACTCTCAATGCCTCCCACCGCAGCGCCCATAGGGCCATACTCCGTCTCCCCGACCGTCGAGACGGTCATACAATAATGCTGACTTCCGCAGTCTTCCCAAAGGTAAGTGGTGAAAAGAAAAGGCCAGCCTCCGTCGACTGGATTCGTATGCACCTCGCTTAAAAGGCCGCTCTGCTCATCGTGAACGAATTTTCGCTCGAGCCCGTTGCCTGTCGTTTCCGTGAGCAAAAGGCCTAAATCGTACTCTCGTTGAAGAATGACTTGGTCATCATCGCGCCACTCAATCGCACGATCCGCGGCATCATAAAACCAAGACAATGTTCGCAAGGGCACGTCGGCCCCCGGCATCAAATACGTTCGCTTGATTTCACGTCCTCGAAGGTCGCGCTCGAACTGAATCGTCTCGCCTTCTGGAAAATGGATCGCCTTCACGCGACCCACTTCGTCATACGAAATCTCTTCAAGGCCAGGTCTGTCCGCGTCTCTGCGGGATACCAGTTGACCCGAGTCCCATGTCGAGTTCAACGTTTTCTCCACCACATGGTCCTGTAGCAACCGGAGAGTCACCGGTTCGCCCGCAGCATTGTAATCCACCTCATGCCGCACCCGATTGGGCCACTCTGTTGCGGTGAGTCGCCCCGATGAACCGTATTCGAATCGAGTGGTTTGCCATAGGCCATCCACACGCTCACTTCGCGCGACCAATTGTCCCGCAGCGTCATAATCAAACCGCGCGTCTCCTCCATACGGTCTCGAAATGCGCACGGGACGTCCATCACTTCGATACTGAACCTCTAAGTCGAGCGTTTCTTGAGCGAGCGGACTCCCCTCAATACCTCCCTCAAGAGTCAAAGCCACGAGGTTACGATTGGCATCGAATCTCCGGCTGACAATTCCCGGGCGTCCCGGATCCACCGGACCTTCTAAATACGAACCGGCCAGAAGGTTCCCCACCGCGTCGAATCCACGGTATTCAGTCAGCCCCTTCTTCACGATTCTCTCGGGGTGCCCGTGCTCTCCATAGTCGTGCAGAAAAGTTGTTTCACCTAAGGCGTTACGGATATAGCTGACTTGCCCCGACTCCCAATGGCCGAATCTCGTCGCCTCGAGCTCGCCGTTATACGTCGCGATCAAACGACCTCTGTCGTCGTATTGATTCAACTCCATCAAGCCCACTGAGTCGGTCACGCTGGCCCGAGGTGAAGCCAACGTATACGTTCGGTTTTGCGCCCCCGCCTCGTACTGAATCTCCATAATATTTCCATCCGGCCACTCAATTCGAATGGGATCATCATCCAAATAAGTCCAATGCGTGATTTGACCCGTCTGACTCACGGATAAACTGGGCCTGAGACCCTCCCATTCAAAAGTCTGAACACCTCCAGCTAAATCTCGCAATGACGACAAACGCCCCTTTTCGTCATACGTGAACCAACGATCAGCGCCTCCTGGCTCAATGACACGCGTGTAATAAAGTTCCTGGCCCGGCCTGGCTCCATAGCTAAAAGTCGTTAAGCCGTGGGGCAATTGAGGCGAAGATGCAGCCATCAGATGACCTTCGATGTAAGCGTATTCAAACCGCACGCCTTCTGAATTCGTCACCGCCGTCAGGTGACTTTCATCGTACTCATAAAGAGTCCCGGGCCAGCCCATATCACGAGCTAGGGGATCTTGTGCCTTCACAGGACGACATTGTTCATCGTTCACAAAAATCGATTCGCGGCTCGATCGATCCACAAGAGATGAAACGCACCCNCGCTCATCGTATCCAATCNCGTACACATCCGAACACGTTCCCTTCACGCATTGCTGGACCTTCGCGGTCCGATGAGGGTCTACTCCGGGCACGGTCAAAAAAACCAAAGCAAAATCGTCCTCGCTCTCCCAGCCAATTCGCATGAGGCGATTTGACTCTGGCTCAAACTCATGAGTCAATCCCCCGCGCGTCGCGATGCGGCGTGAGTCTATTCTGCGCCAATGACTACCCGGAATGGCGGCGCCGTCGACCACCTCGGAGAGGTCATAGACGGCCCCCGAATCATCGACAAAGGTCACGCCATCGTATGTGGATTGAAAAGGCCAAATCCACTCCCCACTGGTGGAATTGTAAACGGCTCCCACCTCAAGGGTTCCAAGAGAGGTGTCCACACTAAAGTCAAGTCGTCGGACGATGAGGTTTCCGCCAGCGACATCGACTTGCCCGCCCGGAACTTCCACCCAGACGGGCATCCGGTAATCCATTAATCCCGAGACCGGATCGAGAGCACCCGGCGAGAGACAGCCGGTGATCAGAGACGAGAAAAAAACCATCAGAGCCAGCCCCGTGGCCAAGTGTGCGCAAAAAAAATGATCCCGTTGATTCCATCGATGCATCTTCTCCCCCTGTTTAAAAACCAGAATTCAAAACCGGCGCAATACGGGGCGAGTAAGAGCTCTGATGGGGCGGGACCTCCCCCAGCCGGCCAGAAAGTGTTCTCCTGATCCTGCGATTCAGACTCACGCCTGACCATTTGCAAACTCTGTTCCATATGATCAGAGCATCGACCACGGGGGTCTTCTAGAATGGAGCCCGTGTCTAGCCCTCACCCATTCCAGCCCGAAGAGATCGGGAACACAAAACTCGGATCTCTCTTCGTGTGGATTCTACTCGTGGGGCTATGGGCTCTCGGTGCCTGGTTAAGGCTACGTCAGGTCGAGCCGGCCCTGCTCTTTGGCGACGAGCTGCACAGTCTGCGCGACATGCAGGGCGGGTACCTGCATATCCTCAGTCATTTTTCTGAAACCGGCTCAGGACTCGCGCTTCCTCTCCTCCAAAAGGCCTTCATCGATCTCTTTGGAGATGGTCACTGGTCCCTACGCGCACCGGCTTGGATCCCGGGCCTCCTGCTTTTATTTTCGGCCTACCCCCTGGTTCGTCGTCGCTTCGGTCAAGAGGTCGGCGTGTTGCTCACTGCCTGGATTGCCGTAGAGCCCCTGCTTGTTTTTTACGCCCACTTCGGCCGAATCTACTCAGCGGTCGCCCTGCTTTCACTTTGCCTACTCATGCAACTGGAATGGATCTTGGAACGAGATCGCGTCCATTTCCGCCGATTGTTCACGCTCGCCGTGTGTACTGCGATTCTCCCGTGGGCTCATCTCACGGCCCTTGGTTTTGTCCTGCCCGTCTACTTGGCGGCTTTCTTGACTGCGGCGACCGCAGAAGGTCGAAGTCCAGCTCAACGCCGAAGGCGAGTCATTCAACTGGTTGCCGCTCTCTGCCTGGGCGGACTTTTTTGCGTGCTCCTTTATCTTCCAGCCTACGCGTCGCTTTGGAATTTTGTGCGCATCAAAACCGATGTCAGCTACTACGGCGACTTCGGATTGCTCGACATCCTAACCCTGGTCGCTGGAAATCGGTCAGCCGCTTGGGTGCTGCTGCTCTTGGCCGGGGCAGGCACCGGATTTTGGCTTCAGAAGATGCGCTGGTCGGGCGCCGTTCTCAGCTTGGCCGTTTTGGGACCGCTTTTGACTTTGGCCCTGACGCGGCCCTACGGCGATGCCTACGCGTACGCGCGATACATCCTTCCGAGCGTGGCCCCGCTCGGTATTTTGCTCGCCCTCGCAGTCAAGGAATCGCTCCGGGCTCTCGGCGCACGAAGCCCCGGCCTTCCCCTGACCCTGGGGCTCGTGCTTGCGCTGCTCCTGTGGCAGACCGGGCCCCTCGCCCTCGGTGCGCAATCATCGGTGCCCCAACATGCCAACACCTACCTGTCCTTGCTCAAGCTCCCCGCCTTTGACGCTCCTTGGCCCGAGACGCCCCAAATTTATCGAGACCTCGCTGAGCAGACGCGGGACGGACGCGTCGAAAATCTCAAAATTGTCGAATGGCCGGCTCTCAACAACCGGGCTCGCCACCTCTATCGGCATTATCAAATTCAGCACGGAGCTGAGACGATCCTCGCTGTGCTCCCGGGTGAATTTCCGCGTCTGCCCTCGGGCCCCTACGCCTCCCCTCTCCAAGAAAAATGGCTTCATGGCCGCTCCGCCGATTATTTAATCGTTCACATCGACGTTCACCGCGAAGCCGCGCAATACTGGGCCTGGGTCTATGGCCCCAACGGCCCCGGACCTTTTGGAACCGCCGAAGTCGCTCACATGGAAAGACATGAGCGATACGGAGGCCCTCTGCCCGCCGTATCTCTTGAGCAGCGGAAACAGCTTGCTCGCGCTCTCGGCCCCCCCATATACCGGGATGCCTTCGTCGAGGTCTGGAAGTTAGACCCTGATCTTCGGGACTGACCTTTCGAGCCCCACGAGTTCAGCCATCCGATCCTGAGCCAGCGTGCCCCTACTCCTGCGCGCCTTTCTAGGCCATTCTCTGGCCATGTATTCAACCGACGCATCGACGAAATTCTTATTCGAAGGTTCTCAAAACACGATTCGCGCCCTGGTGTTGTCTGTGCTCTCCGTCGCGCTGCTCTCTTGTGAAGATCCGGCGCCACCCTCTGCCCCATCTTCTGCGGCCGCCCCCGAAGCGCCCATCTCCGAGCTTCAACAGCTTCAGGAAAACCTTCCCCCTCAATGGCAGGGGAAACTCGATCTGAGTCGCGGGCTTTCTGCGGATGCCCGCCTGAGTACCTTTGAAACCCTGATCCAGGATGCGGCTGCAGCCCGTGGACCCGCCGACGGAGGTGGCCGTGCGTGGATCACGGACGCCAAAGCAAGCTACCCGGCCAGCAGCCGATCTCAACTCCACATCACGTACGAGGCCGGCCCTTTGGGCATCGTCGAAGGCGGTGTCCTCTTTCTTCAGCCCTCGCCCTTTTGGGGTTGGGACTCTCCTCAAACACGCTATCCCGAAAGCCCTGGGTACACTCAAGTCAGTCGTGCCCCCGATGGCCTCAAGCTCTCCATCAACAACTACGGAGGCTATCTCGCCATCGAGATCGGAGGCCGGGCCCTGCTCGCCGGCGAACAAATCCAGATGGTGTACGGCGCAGGGCCCAGCGGCGCACAAATCGACGCCTATGCTGAAGCCGGAAGCCCGATCTACATCTCAGTCGATGGAGACGGCGACGGGGTTCGAGGCATCATCGACTCGCCCCCCGAAATCAATGTTGTCGGGACCCCCGCCGCACAGCTTCACCTAGTGGTGCCCACCACGGCGCGGCCGGGAGAGACTGTTGAATTGCATGTCTCAGCGCTGGATTCCAAGGGCAGCATGACACCCCTTGAAGAGGGAGGCGTTGTCTTTGTTGAACCGCCAGCCGAGCTCTCTCTGCCCCAGTCCATTGCGCTCGGCGGAAGCCACCAAGGCAGTCAGGCCATTGAGTTTAAGATCGACGAGCCCGGGCTCTACCGATTCCGCGTTCAAGGCACGGGGTCACTCTCCCATTTAAGCACCGAGTCGGGCCCTCTCTTGGTGCGCGAAGAGGCCCCTCGAATCCGCTGGGGCGATCTCCACGGTCACTCCAAGCTCTCCGACGGAACCGCCACCCCCGACCAATACTTTCAATATGCACGGGATGTGGCGGGCTTGGACGTCAGCTCGCTGACAGATCATGACCATTGGGGAATGGTTCCCATGGATGCTCATCCTGAGATGTGGGATTTCATCAACCGAAGCGCAGACGCACATCATGATCCGGGCAAATTCGTGACGGTCCACGGCTACGAATGGACGAGTTGGTTGCATGGCCATCGACACGTTCTTTACTTTGACGGTCCAGGCGAAGTTTATTCGAGTGTTGACCCAGATTATCAAACGCCCGCGCAGCTTTGGGACGCACTCCGAGGGCAAGAGGCGATGACCTTGGCTCACCATTCCGCGGGCGGCCCGGTGGCGACCAATTGGCGCTACCCCCCCGATCCCATCCTCGAGCCGGTGACCGAGATCGTCTCCGTTCACGGAAGCAGCGAGTCCGCGGACTCGCCCTCTCCCATCTACGATCCCGTTTCCGGGAATTACGTTCGAAATGCGTTAGACGCGGGCTATGTGCTGGGTTTCATAGGCAGCGGCGATAGCCACGACGGGCATCCCGGGTTGCCCCAACTGGCCGCAGGACGCGGGCTCGGAGGCCTGGCCGCCATTCTCAGCGAAGAACTCAGCCGCGACGGCGTGCTCGAAGCATTGCGAGCCCGTCGTTCCTACGCGACGAACGGCTCAAGAATCTTTCTGGATGTCAAAATGGACGGACAACCTATGGGGCATGCCTTCCCTGCTGCCAGGGCTGGCGCAAACTCGCAGCAACAGCTTGAAATCGAAGTCCATGGCACCGGCCCCATCGAACGCATTGACCTCATCCGCTCGGGCGCAACCGCGAGCCTCGACGCCGAGGGCCGCACCGACTGGACGCTGGAACGTTCCATCCCGTTACTGATGCCCGGAGAATATCACTACGTTCGCGTCGTCCAAAAAGACGGTGGAGCCGCGTGGTCCAGTCCGTTTTTTGTCGAACGCCCAATTCCGGCTGAAGCCGCAGCGAACTCAGCCCCTAAACAGGAGGCTCCATCCGAGAACCAATCGCCGGGTGCATAGCTCAACCGGTCAGCCGAGGGAGGTCACAAACTCTCCGAGAGTCTCTGTCCTTATGCCTGTTCGGAATGCGGCCCCGACCCTCAGCCTGTGCCTTAAAAGTCTCCGTCGGCAAACCGAACAAAATTGGCAATGCGTGGTCGTCAACGATGGCTCGGTCGATTCCAGCAAAGCGATTCTTGACCGCGCCGCGGCCCAGGACCCACGGATTCAAGTCCTGCATACGCAACCCCAGGGAATCGTCGCTGCGCTCGGCGCTGGACTTGAACTCTGCCAGGCGCCTCTCGTGGCCCGCATGGACGCCGATGACTGGATGCACGGCGAAAGGCTTGAGCGGCAATGTGAATGGCTGGACCGCCACAGTGAAATCTCCGCCGTGGGAACGCGCGTCCGATTTTTCCCCCGAAGTCCGCAGCTCAAGGACGGCAGGCGATCTTACGAACGCTGGTTGAACGGACTTTCGGGCCCCCAGTCCATTCGGGCCGATGCTTTCGTTGAATGCCCAATCGCTCACCCGAGCCTCACCCTCCGAACGAATATTCTGCGGACTTTTGGCTATCGCGAAATGGGCTGGCCAGAAGACTATGACCTGATTCTGCGACTCCTCGGAAAAGGCCACCAACTAGCTGTTCTGCCCAAACGGCTGATCGGATGGAGGGATCATCCAGACCGACTCTCAAGAACATCCGAAACCTACAGCCTGGATCAATTCACCCGATGCAAGGCCGCCCATCTCGCGGCCGACTTCCTGAAAGGCCAGCCCCATTATGTTCTTTGGGGATATGGTCAAACGGGCAAAAATCTCCGAAAGGCTCTGCTTGAGTGCGGGCATTCTCCCTCTCAAATTGTGGAGCTCCACCCTCGACGAATCGGTCAATTCATCCACGGCGCCCCTGTCATTCATCCCGATCAACTCCGGTGTCCCGGCGAGCCACCCCTTATCGTCAGCGTCTCCGGACCCACCGCTCGGAATCAAATTCGTCAGGCCTTGGCCCTCAAAGGCTTCAAGGAAACCAGGGACTTCATTTGCGCCGCCTGAGCGGCCTATTGGCTTGAAATCGCACTCTCTTTATCGCAAAGAATATTAATTTCTTTTAATAAAGATACGCGGTCATACATTCAAATCAGCCACCCTTGGCCGATATGCAGCAGCGCAAATGGAACATCCGTCGCCATCTGGTTTTAACCGCGTTCCGACATGTTTTGCAGAATGGCACACAGGTTGCATTTCCAATGCGCTAAACCGATTCGCCGAAACACCTGAGGAGACTTGTCATGACTGCTGCTGTCCTGCCTTTCCGAAAAAAATTTGATCCAAATTCGAGCGAAGCCGAAGAATCCTATGAGCATGTGGTGCAGAAAATGAATTGGCTCAACACCACTCTCCGATCCTCGCGCGTTCGCATGGAAGAGCTCGAGAGACAGTTTATCGAGAATGACCTTGAGGCTCGGTCAGGGCCCAGGCGAGGAGAAGCACTCACGCAGCGAGGCCGACGCAATCGACTCAAAGAACTTTTTGAGTGCCGAGACGCGGTGGCCCGCAAAGAACTCCAGTACAGCCTCCTGCGAAAAGAACTTCAAGCCATGAACCGAGACCTCGAGGAATGGACGCGGGCCCGAAGAGAAACCCACTCTCTCTAGGGCTTACCCGACTTCACCGGGAATCGGGGCTGATACCAGCGCTTAGAACTCAGCGCTCCCTGGCACGCGAGGGAAGGGAATCACGTCGCGGATATTCGCCATTCCCGTGATGAATTGGACCAAGCGCTCAAAACCAAGCCCGAAGCCGGCATGAGGCACAGAGCCGTAGCGCCTCAGGTCTAGATACCACCAGTAATCTTCTTCCGATAAGCCATGATCGGCGATCCTCCCCTGCAGCCGCGAAAGCCTGTGCTCTCGCTGAGAGCCCCCGATGATCTCCCCAATACGAGGCACCAGAACGTCCATGGCCCCCACCGTGCGGTCATCGTCATTGAGATACATGTAAAAAGCTTTGATCCCCTTCGGATAATCCGTGACGATCACGGGTCGACGAAAATATTCCTCCGTCAGAAAGCGTTCGTGCTCACTTTGTAAATCCGTCCCCCACCCAATCGGGAATTCGAAATCTCGCTGGGCGCCTTCAAGAATCTCAACGGCCTGCGTGTATGTGATCTTTTCAAAAGGCTCTTCGGTCACATTCGCCAGAGTCGAAAGCACCGAGTCATCAATGCGTTGATCAAAGAAGGCAAGATCTTCCTCGCATTCCTCGCGAACACGCACGAAGACACTCTGAAGAAAGGCCTGAGCCAAATCAGCCAACTCACTCAGATCACAAAAAGCCACTTCGGGCTCCACCATCCAAAATTCAGCCAAGTGTCGAGCCGTATTTGAATTCTCAGCCCGAAACGTCGGGCCAAAAGTATAGACTCGAGACAAAGCCATCGCGCCAATTTCAGCCTCGAGTTGGCCCGAAACGCTCAGGAAGGCTGAATCTCCAAAGAAATCTTGGGACCAATCCGTCTCTCCAGATTCATCTTTCGGAACATCGGAGGGATCCAAGTGGGTCACTCGAAACATTTGCCCCGCTCCTTCCGCATCCGAAAGGGTAATCAGGGGCGCATGCAACTGAACAAAACCGCGCTCATGAAAGAAGTCGTGAATCGCGCGACTGGCACTGTCTCGGACACGCAACACCGCTCCAATTGTGTTCGTGCGAGGGCGAAGGTGCGCAATCGTGCGAAGAAACTCGAAGCTGTGCCTCTTTTTTTGAAGGGGGTAGCCCTCCTCCACCCCGCCGATTTTCTCCACGGTCTGAGCATGCACTTCATAGATTTGGCCCTGGCCTGGAGATTCGACCAGCTTGCCCATGGCCTCCACGGCACATCCGGTCCCCAGACCGCGCACTTCCGTGTCGAAGCCCGGACATTCAGGCCCCACCACCACTTGGACCCCCGACAGGCTAGAGCCGTCATTGACCTCTAGAAAAGAGACCTTTTTACCGTGCCGAGCTGTCCTGACCCACCCTTGCACAGACACCTCTCCGCCCGCTTCAGGCCGAGCCAGGATCTCACGTATCGATTCGCGCATTGCCATTTCCTCTCGCAGCCCTCTTTGCCGAGCTCTTTTCATCAGAGTAACTGCGGAAGCCCGGTCCCCGCTATCATCCAGCCGGAGGCCACTCAAAAAAATGACAATTAATTGGTTTCCGGGCCATATGAACAAGGCTCGGAGGGAACTCGGCGAAACTCTCCGGCGCACGGACGTCGTGATCGAGGTTCTGGATGCACGGCTCCCCCAATCGAGTCGAAACCCCATGCTCACCGAACTCCGAGGAGACACGCCTGTCCTGATTCTCCTCAACAAAGCCGACTTGGCCGACCCGAAAATAACCGCCGAATGGGTAGAAGCCTTCTCAAATCGAGAAAAAATCCAAGCGCGCCCCGTGAACGCCAGCGAAACCCAGCAAGTCAAAGGTGTACCCGGACTCTGTAAAAGCCTGGCCCCCCATCGTCGAGGTCCAGGCAAAGAGGTGCGCTGTCTGGTCGTGGGCATTCCAAATGTCGGAAAATCTACTCTCATCAACACGCTCTTGGGCCGCCGCATCAATGCCGTCGGCGACAAACCTGCCGTCACCAAACACCAAAAGCGGTTTCATCTTGAGCGCGGCGTTTCTCTGGCCGACACGCCCGGAGTCCTGTGGCCGAAACTAGAGGATCAGTCTGGGGCCTACCGGTTGGCCGCTTCGGGCGCCGTGCGAGAAACCGCCTTCCTCGTCGAAGAAGTGGCTGTATTCGCAGCCGGATGGTTGGCCCAGCGATACCCAGATCCTCTCAAAGCCCGGTACCGACTGAACGAAGTTCCAGAGGAACCTTCGCTCGTCCTTGAGGCCATCGGACGTCGGCGCGGTTTCCTCCAGCGTGGGGATCAAGTGGACATGGAGCGAGCCTCAGAGGTCCTGCTTCGCGAACTTCGTGCCGGGCAACTCGGCCCCATCAGTTTCGAAACCCCAAGTGACTTCCCGGATGACCACCGTGACGACAGCGATGGGCTCACGCCCTCCTGAGTTATTCCCCCTTGAGCAAAAACCTTCAGAAAGAGCTGTCTCAAAGCGTCTCTCCCTTCATGGATCCTGAATGCGGCTCAAACCACCCCCTAAATGAGGCTCTTTTTGCACTAAAAAGTGGATGACTTTTCAGAACCCACCATAATTGGGTCTCCACAACGGCTTTTCTACAACCGGAGGACACAATGCTCGAAAGCACCATGCAGGAAACCCCCCTTTCGATTACTTCCCTCTTACGCCATGGGCAACGTATCTTTGCCGATAGCGAGGTGATCACTTTTGAAGGCGATCACACCCGACGCGCGCGATTCGCAGAGGTGGCCACTCGGGCCGAAAAGCTCGCCTCGGCTTTGCACCGACTCGGCGTTCGTCCCGGCGACCGTGTCGGAACGTTTCAATGGAATAACCAAGAACACCTGGAAGCCTATTTTGCGGTCCCCTGCATGGGAGCGGTCCTCCATACACTCAATATTCGGCTGTTTCCCGAACAGCTCAGCTACGTGATCAACCATGCTGAAGATGATGTCATCCTTGTCGATCACTCCCTGGTCCCTCTTCTGGCTCGAGTTGTCGATGACCTTGAGAAAAAACCTAAGTTCATCTTGGTCGGCGAGGGAGATGGAGCTGAACTCGGTGAAGTTCTCCACTACGAAGAGCTTCTGGCCGCCGAATCCGGTGGCTACGAATGGCCCGAAATCGATGAACGGCAAGCCGCGGCCATGTGTTACACGAGCGGCACTACGGGCAACCCAAAGGGCGTCGTCTATAGCCATCGCTCAAGCGTTCTTCATGCCATGGCCACAAACTCTGGCTCCACCTTTGGATTCAAGGAGGATGATCGCGTCCTCATGATCGTTCCGATGTTCCATGCCAATGCCTGGGGACTTCCTCACGCCACATGGATGTCAGGCGCCACCATGATCCTGCCTGGGGCGTTCCTACAGGCGGAGCCTCTCACCCGACTCATCGCAGAAGAGAAACCCACTTTCTCAGGCGCAGTCCCTACGGTTTGGAACGAAATCGTTCGCTTCGCAGAGACTCACCCCGTTGATCTCTCCAGTTTACGGATGGTCGTTTGTGGCGGCTCCGCAGTTCCTCGATCCCTGATGGAAACCCTCGACAAAAAACACGGCGTGCGCATGATTCAGGCCTGGGGCATGACCGAAACGAGCCCCTTGGCTGCCATCGCGTATCCCCCCAAAGGCCATGACCCCGCCGAAGAAATGGATTGGCGGACGCGGACGGGCCGCGTGTGCGCAGGGGTTGAATTGCGCATTGTGGATGACTTGGGTCAAGAGCTCCCGTGGGATGGCGAGTCGGTGGGTGAGATTCAAGTACGAGGCCCTTGGATTACCGCCTCCTACTACAAGGAACCCTCGGAAGACAAGTTCCAAGATGGATGGCTCCGCACGGGTGACGTGGCTCATGTGGACTCACTGGGGTTCGCCCAAATCACGGATCGGGCCAAAGATGTCATCAAATCCGGCGGCGAGTGGATCTCCTCGGTGGAGCTTGAAAACGAAATCATGGCCCACCCCGAGGTCGTCGAGGCGGCGGTGATCGGCGTCCCCGATGAGCGCTGGGATGAGCGACCCCTCGCCTGCGTGGTGCTGGCGGAGGGAGCTCGCATGGGCGCCAAAGACCTTTCGGATTTTCTGTCTAGCCGGGTGGCCAAGTGGTGGCTTCCTGAGCGGTGGGCCTTTATTCCCGAAGTCCCGAAGACCAGCGTGGGAAAATTTGACAAGAAAGTCTTACGCGCACAGCACGAAAAAAACGAGCTTAAAGTGGAAGAAGCAAACTAAACCAAGTCCGCAAAAACCCACTTTCAGAAAGCGGTCAAAAAAGAAGCCGAGTTTCCACCCAGCGCACGGCCTTGCCTGATCCTCTCCAGGAAATCATCCGACTCATCGTCTTCGTAATACACGCGGCGAGAGCGGTTTCTATGAAAACAACGCACTTGGCTCCTCAACGCCGATACGGGGGCCTCAGTATCTGTGTATCGCTGGGAATGAAACTCGCCGAGTTGATACCAACCCAAGAAGGGTTTGGCGTGGTGTGCATTGTGAAACCCAAAGTTGAGTACCAACCAGTTCGGCCAAGACCTGCGGGTGGAAATCGGATTACTGAAAGTATGCGCTTCCTCGTACTTCCGGTTTCCCTTTAGGCCCGAAGCGGCCTTCGTGTATAACGTCTCAATGGCGCTGTAATCGTGCTGAAATGCATCCATGAAACGTAGAATCTGTAGAAAAATGCAGTAAGCCATCATATATCCAACGGCCGCATCAGGACGCCAGACCAAGAGTCCTAAAAAGAAGACGCCTCGAATGATCACGGTCAGGAAGACCCTCCACCGTGCACTCCGCTTTTCGGAATAGAGAAAAGGCACAGCGATCATCATTCCATGCATCCAAATCTCGGCCAGGGGAATATAGAACCACTCAAAAAAACGAAGCACACGAACCCAACCGGGATGGGTCGACATATACCTGTAGGGGTCAAAAGCCACCACGTCGGCCACATCAAAATGATGTCGCAAGTGTTTCTCGCGAATATCGAGTGCCGAGTTGTAAGCCGTTCCTGTGAGCCAATTTAAAGCTCCAGCAAACTTTAAATTGCTCTTCAAATTTTCAAAAACACAATTATGCACTGCTTCGTGAATAAGATAGGCAGAAATCACCATACTGTGTGCGAGAATAAGGACTCCCAAAGCCTGAATAAGCCAACCCCCGGAAAGAAGCAGAACCCAACCTGATACATACCCAATCACCGCGTAGGTCGTAGCGAGTAAGTTAGGCAGCCAAGGACTCGACTGAACGACACGAGATGAGACGGCCATCAAAACACTCACTCACAATCGCGAAACCCGGTTTTTCACGAATTCCGTAGGTTGACAGGAAAGAACCATGGAAAAAATAACACAGACGAATCTGATCGAAAAATATGCGTTCGTCGTCACAGGAGATCTCAGCCGGAGCCTCTCAAGGTCTCCGAGAGGCTCCTCCTTTCCTTTCGTTGAGTCCAAATCGAGGAATCAAAAATGAATCGCGCACCCACCTGCTCAGAGAACCCCGGTGAACTTCTTACGCAAGCTGTCATCGAGGACCCACACTCTTTCTTCAAACAAGCCCGACAAGCCAGTTCGGTCTCAAGAGTTGGAGAAACAGGAGTTCATCTCGTGAGTACCTGGGAAAGTATCGTTGAAGTCTTGGGTCGAGAGCAAGATTTTTCAGCGAACTTGACTGGGGTTCTTTTCAGAGATCCAGAAGGCCAACCCACCACCTTTGACCTGCCCGCCACAGATGGTACTCAAGTGATCGCGACAGCCGACGACCCCGATCATGCCATTCATCGAAAAGTGGCTAAGCCACGACTGAGTGATCGAGAGATTAGCCGCCTTGAGCCTCTGATACGGGCCTGGACAAAAGAAGCCCTCTCCCCCTGGCTCATCAAAGGAGGAGGAGACTTTGTACCTTTGGCGGAAATCATTCCTGCACAAGTGATCGGCCACCTGCTCGGACTCCCTGCCGGTGACGTCGAACATCACCGCACCTGGGCCATGATGGGAGGCGAAATCCTGGCCGGCGATATCAATCAAGACGGTATGCAAAGCCTTGTGATCGAAACAGCCCGCATGGCGAACTACCTTGGCGAGCACCTCGAGAAAGCCAAAAACCATCAAAAAAGTAGCGACGACTTAACGCTCCTCAACACGTTGGCAGATGGCGTTGAAGAAGGACTCCTTTCGACTTCAGCCGCAACCGGAATCGCCATCGTGATGTTCGGCGCAGGGGGCGAATCCACCAGCGCCTTGATTGGATCCGCCGTTCGCACTCTGGCCGAAAACCCATCGCTGGCCGACCAACTGCGCAGAGAGCCCGAGACCATTCCCCGTTTCATCGAGGAGACGCTTCGGCTTGAACCTCCTTTTAAGTTTCACTACCGCGCCGTCCAACGAGAGTGTGAACTTGACGGATACGCGCTCTTCCCAGGAGATCGTTTAATGCTCCTTTGGGCATCGGCCAACCGGGACCCCGAAATCTTCGAAGATCCCGATGAGTTTCGCCTCGACCGAAAGCACCCCAAGCATCATATGAGCTTCGGCCGAGGGATGCATTTTTGCATCGGATCTCAACTTGCTCGACTCGAGGGCCGCATCGTCGTCGAAGAGATTCTCAAACAAACCCATCACATTGGCCTGAATCCACAAACTCCTCCTGAATATGCGCGGAGTATTTTCATACGTAGACATGAGAGTCTGCCCATCGTCATCGATTGAGAAATCGGGTGTGCTCGACTTCTCCGATTCCTCAATTTTTTAAATTGATTCAAGAATTTTCGTTCGCATTGAACTTAAAGGAATTGTCATGAAAGACACTCAAGACGTCTCACGTATTCGCAATGGTCGAGCATGGGAAGAATTCTGCGAACAACTCAAAACAGCGGGAGACCAGATCCTCAAAAACGCACCCGACGATGACTTCGATCGAGCTGAGGGACTCCGTTATCTCAGCCGACTGACCTCCACTTTTCTAAAAAATGCCACCTCGGATCCGATGCCACGTCGAGCAACACTCGTCCCCATGTCAATCAAAATTGGCCTTGATAACCCCGATTACATTTATTTCACCGTACCGATTGACCCTGAAAGCGAGTACCGCATTCGGGGACATCTCGGTGACGCTCACATGATCGGCTTCGGTACGTTCTCGGGTGGCCTGGGCACAAAAGAAGGACTGGTCCGAAATCAGTACTTGGAAAGTCAGAATCTCCACTTGGATCACGACGACTACTTTGAAATCAGTCTGTCTAAAAAACAAAGCGGAGAGAACTGGTTGCCCCTCGACGAAAGCACCAACTCTCTTCAAATTCGACAAACATTACTCAAGCGGGCCCAGCAGCGACCTGCGCCCCTTGAACTTGAAAGACTCGGCAAAGAGCACCCGCCCTCTCCGCTTGACCCCTCACGTTTTGCCGAAACCCTTGACCGAGTCGGAGGCACTCTCATGGGGACCGTTCATCAGTTCCTCGGATGGACGAAAAGCTTTGCCGCGCAGCCTCACGAGATTCATCCCATTGACCCAGCCCTCATGACCTTCGCTCAAGGCGACCCCAACACGCTTTATAACTACAGTTACTGGGACATCGCAGAAGATGAAGCCTTCGTGATTGAATTCACTCCGCCCGCCTGTGAATACTGGAACTTGCAAATCGGGAACCACTGGCTTGAATCCTTCGACTTCATGCATCGGTCCACCCACATTAATCATCACACGGCCCTTCAAGACGCGAACGGCCAAGTTCGCGCGGTGGTGAGCCCTGTGGACCCGGGTGTCCCCAATTGGCTAGACACGGCGGGACACAGCCGAGGGACACTCGCTCTGCGTTGGGTGGGCGCCGAGTCATTGCCCCAGACCCATAGCTACGTGACGAAGCGAATCGACCTTGTTTAAAGTGCTTTAACCAGCGCCCTTCCCTGGCTCTCGTGGCGTTCCAAACCTCAACATTCCCTGAGCTTTAAGCTCTGTGAGGGACCCAACGGACCAAGCGCATCCCTTATCGAATATCTTTCTTTACTCTCGGAAACCGGTGCAGATTCTTGTATCTCTCCAGAGACGCGAAGAGTACAATCATCAGCATCTTAGTTGAAGCGCTCGCGGCGAATTCAAGATAAATCGATCATCGTTAACCCGGTTGGATCTGGAGACTCTCCCATGCAGAGCATGAATATCTTTTCGGCGTCGTCGCAAAAAGAACTCAAACGAAGTCTCTGTCTCGGCGCCCTTAGCCTGCCGCTCCTGTTCGCCCTCAGTTCATCCGCAAACGCCGCCTACTTTACGCTTTCGGGGCCTGTAAGCATCGACCTCAGTACACCCGGCAACGTCAACGGAGTCATCGGAACACTGGTGCCGGTGGGGCTTCCCAGTTCACTCGCTGACCCCGTCGATCTCACCGCCGGCAGCGTCTCGTTCGAAAGCCACGACGTCATCGTCTTTGCCCTCTCTCTCAATGCGGGGTCGGCCTCCGTAGACTCAATTGGAGCCGGCGCCGCCTCGGCGCCAATCCTTCCGAACCCAATGGGCGCAGGCAGCTTCAACAACGACTCAGGGACAGGGCTCGTCTCGCCAGACTCTGTCTCCGTCGGGTCTTTTTCGACGCTTCGCGGCGACTACAGTTTCACGCTCGATCCCGTCGAAGCCAACGAGACCACCGTCAACCTTTTCCTCACGTACAGCCCCCTCGGCAGCGCGCTTGATCTGGGCAATACAATCAATTTCACCCTGAGTTCAGGAACCAACTTCTCAGTTCAAAGCACTCTCGTCCCCGAACCCGGCACCTCGGTACTCGTGGCTCTTGGGCTCGGGCTGCTGTCGGTGGTCCGCCGAAAGGCGCGGCTCTAATTCGGGGCTGTTCTCAACTCGGACCCACTGAGCCGGTTCTCAATCTCGAGCCATCCGGCATTCAAGGCGGGTCATTTGGGGAGCGGGTCGCTTTCAGCCTGCTGCAAATCCTTTAAGAGAGACAGATAAGCCGCATGTCGCTCCTCTTGAATGCGCCCTTCCGCTAGAGCCTGGAGAACGACGCAACCCGGCTCACTGACATGAAGACAATTTCTAAAGTGACAGCGGTATTCCAAGGCGGCCTCAAACCCCGGGAAATACGTGGCGAGTTCTCCTGAAGAAACCGCGACTGGACCGAAATCGCGAAATCCGGGGGTGTCGATCAACTCTCCTCCGCTTTCAAGCGAATGGAGTGTCGCGACGGAGGTCACGTGTCGACCCAGACCACTCACCTCATTGATTTCCCCCACGTCTAAATCCAAATCAGGCAGCAGTGCATTCAAAAGAGAACTTTTCCCCACTCCCGACGTTCCCACGAAAACACCTCGCCGCCCTTCACTCAACCACGAGCAAATCTCCTTAAGACCCTTTTGCGTGTGTGCCGAGATCAAATCGATCTCGACCAAATCGCTGTACCGATCCGACAAATCCGCATGCAATGCCTCTGCTCCAGGCAGGTCACTCTTATTAATGAGAATGCGCGCTTCAAGATTTGCGGTCCGCGCCGCCACCAAGCCTCGATCGATGAAGCCCACAGGAGATATGGGGATTGGAGCGACCACAATCCCCAAAAGATCGAGGTGCGCAGCCACTGAACGAACCCGCCCGTGACTATCGCGCCTTCGCAAAACACCTGCCGAGGGGAGTGCGCGAAAACCCTCTCCTTGAACTTCAACGCGGTCGCCCACCACCACTGCCTGTGACCGTTTTAAGGGAAGGCGCGTCTCTTGCCCGTCATCAAAACGAACCGCAACAGCGATCCCGTAGTGGGCAATCACCGTTCCCGCCTGAGAAGAACTGAGCTCAGACATCCATGATATTCCCTGGGCTTTGATTCCAGCGCCTCTGACTCATGAGTCTACCTTCGCCCCCCAAAGCGCGTCTGACAAACCGGAAGCACGCTCAATGCGACGACCAATGGCCGCTTGAAGAACCTCGCGTCGAGCCAGAAGAGTGACCTTCTCGCGGGCTCGGCTCACCGCGGTATAGATCAGCTCTCGAGTCAGAAGCCCTGCTTCTTCATCAGGCAAGACAACAACCACCTCATTAAACTCAGACCCCTGACTTTTATGAATACTCATGGCAAAGACCGTCTCCGCCGATTCGAGCCTGAGCGTCGAGATCAGCCTCGAATCCCCCTCCGGCGATCGAAAAAGAGCTCGCCCTCCTCCACGCCCATCCCTCGGAGAATTCACGACCAGACCGACATCTCCATTATAGAGTTCCAGTTCATAATCGTTCCGCGTCATGCCAAGAGGTCGCCCCTCGTAGAACGGCTCTTTCGGATCAAAGCCCATCTGAGCGAAGAGTTCATGTTCAATCATTGAATTCAAAGCCTCAACGCCCAAGGGGCCATGACGGAGGGCCGTCAGAACTCTAAATCGGTCAAAGGCCTCTAGCTTAGCTTCCGGGCGCGAGGCCTCTACAAAGGAAGAGAACCCATCTCTGACCAGCGAGGCCAAGTGAGTGGGCAAGTGATCATCGCCACCCAGTTCCAGCCAATTCACCTCAGGCACTTCCGCATCCTCAAGCACCCCCAGAGCATCCTCTACCTCTCCGGCATTCACCGCCCGTGTCAGACGGCCTACTCCACTCTCGGCCGAGAAGCGATAGCTGTGCGTTAATTGGACAATGGCGTCCGCTGAGTCGCGGGGGCTCGAGGGACGAGCAATGTCGCCCAGCACCGCTCCCGCTTCCACGGAGGCCAATTGGTCTCGGTCGCCAAGCAGAATCAAGCGTGCCTCTTTGGGAACGGCTTCAACCAATCGCGTCATCATTGCAAGATCAACCATGGAGGCTTCGTCGACGAGCATCACATCGAGCGGTAAAAGAGAGTCGGCCCCATGGCGAAAACGAGACCCAACGCCACCCATAACCCCCAAGCTTCGATGAAGGGTCGCCGCTGCACTTGGTATCGCATTTCGGACAGCGTCCTCGACCTCGAGCTCTGAAAGCGTCCTCTGTAACGAAAAACTTAAATGAGCCGCAGCCTTTCCCGTCGGAGCCGCTAGCTGAATTCGAGGCGGCTCAAGCCCTCTCGCGCGGGCCTGCTCAACAATGAGAACCAAGATTCGACCCACGGTGGAAGTCTTGCCCGTACCCGGCCCACCCGAAAGAACGCAGAACCGAGATCCAATGGCCGCTCGGGCCCCCCGGTACTGCAAATCCTCGGGGCCGGAGTCCGGGAAAAGCCGGCTCAACCCCGCTTCAAGACAAACGGAATCGATCTCTTCGGGCTCAAAGCGAAAAGCCATGCGGTCCCGAATCGCCGTCGCCAAGCGACTCTGGTACTCCCAATACCTTCGCAGATAAAGCCGGCCAGCGGAGTCGAGAACTAAAGGGGTACTGCCTTGCAAGGAAACCGAATCGCCCCCAGAGACCGTTTCTACAAGCGGGCTGGACGCGATCTTGTGAAGCCATTCGCCCGTATCCGGCCAATCCAATGTCACTTCATCGGAGAGATTCGCTCGAGTCTCCGTCCAGCGATGGATATCCCAGCCGACATGCCCCGACCGCAGTTGTCGACTGGCCATCGCCGCAGCCACTTCGACATCAGGCGACCCCTCTCCCGCCAGCCGGACCATGGAACGAGCAAAGTGTTGATCCACCGCGCTGATTTCACCCAAGCTGCGTAACAGTTCAAGGCTCACCTTCACCGGCCTCCACCCTCCTCGGTCGATTCCCCTCTCCCAAGAGCCTCCGACAACGCCAAAATGAGAGACTCTGGAGGTCGATCAAAGAACAGCCCTTCGCCGGCCGAATTCTGGGGCGACAAACCCCGGAGAAAGAGATAGTAGACCCCGCCCATATCTCGTTCGTACTGATAGTCGGGCAATCGTTTTTCCAGCATACGATGGAGCGCCACAACGTAAAGGTGATACTGAAGCAGGTAGTCGTTCTCCAGCATCGTGCTGCGCATTTTTTCCGTTCGATAATCCGACCACTTCAAGCCCAAACGGTTTGATTTATAGTCAACCACGTAGAATCGATCTTCTCGACGAAATACGAGGTCTACAAATCCCCTCAAGTATCCTTCGAGGGGTGCAAATCCGAGGCGGCCCACTCGCTTCGCATAGTCAGACACCCACGGTTCCGATCCGAATTCAGAAAAGGCTGCACTTAGACCCTCGGAGGTCAACGCTTGCCCCCCGCCCGCGGCCACAGGCAACGTAAATTCCAGTTCATCAAGACGGTCTGCGCGAGGCAATTCCGAAAGCGAGAATGGACCCAAAGGACCGCCCAAAGGAGTCTCTAAAATATCGGGCAAGGCCGCGATCAAGTCAGGGGCCCACTTGGTAGACATCCCATGCCGAGTCAAAGCCCTGTCAACAATCTCGCTGACTTCACCGGAGTTCGGCTTCACAAAGTCAATTTTCTCCAGCACATGATGAATCATCGTTCCGGGTACAGCTCCGGCTGGAAACTCGGCCAAACGGATACGCTCATCCCCGGCTGAATTCTCAGACAGAATCACTCGATCAGATGGATCATCATGATCGAGACCAAGATCACGAGGATGATCTTCGCCCCCAGCGGGCTCGCTCGCCCCTCCCGCCGTCAAGCCAGAAAAGCTTGAGATTCGCCATGCACCGAGCAAAGAACGCGTTCGCAGGCGGGCTTTCAATTCCCGACGCTGGGGGGGGCTTGACTGGGCTTCTTGGGGCCAGCTCTCCACCCAGGGTTCCACGGAGATCGATCCGTCCGATGAATCGGCCAAACCCAAAAGAGCCGAATGCACCTCCTCCTCATCGAGGGATTTAAAATGCTCTCGAAGCGCCTTGGTGGGATCTACATTCCAGTTCTCACGCCAATCTTCCAGATTTGGAGAGGGGTGCAAGAGGAGTCCTAAGGGAGAGGAGCCTGCAGACTCCGCATCCGCCCACACCACCACCAAACGATGTTCAGCGCGTGTTAAGCCCACGTATAACAACCGCAAACCCTCGGCGAGAGCTTCCCAGGAGGCTCGGCCGATGGCGTTTTCGTGATCGGGGCCCGTCCCCAGGTCGAGCACCATGCGGTCCTCATGCTCAGGGTCGTGGAAAGCGGTCCAAGCTTTGTTTTCAGGACGAAGGGTCCGGTCCGCCCAAAGAAACGGACAGTAGACGATGGGGTACTGGAGCCCCTTGCTGCTGTGGAGCGTGACGAGCTTCACCGCACGCTCGTCGCTTTCCAGCCGAATCAATGCATCCTCATCGGTCAGTTCTCGTCGGCTTTGTTGATTCTGACGCAAATTACGAAGCCATGTACTCAACCCTCTGGCTCCAGGCCGCCCCCGCTGCCAAACCTGCTGAAGCAACTCACCCAAGTGAAGCCAGTTGGTTAAACGGCGTTCGCCGTCCGGACGGGCCAAAAGAACCGAACGCCCCTCCTCCTTTCGCAAAATCCACTCGAGCAAGCCGATGGGGCCCGATCGATTCCAGGCCGCCCACCAATCTTGAGCCGCTTCAAGCCACGCCTCCCAAAGATCCGAATCTCGCTGAAGGTCAAACAGAACTTGAGCCTGCCCCCCTAGAATCCGCGTACACATCGCCGCCCGGAGCACGCGCAAGTCAGTGGGGTCGGCGACCGCAGACAAGAGCCATTCGAATTCCAGGGCCTCTTCCGTCTCAAAAACACTTTCCTGTCCGGTCATCACTGAAGCAATCCCATGCCGATTGAGCGCCTCACGAGCTTCTCGGGCCTCACGCCCCGTTCCGCACAGAATCGCAACGTCGGCCGGCTCCACGGACGCGGATCGTCCAGGCTCGGACTCAATCAAAGCCTCCGATGAAAGCAGACGAGCGATATCCGCGGCTGTTGCTTGTGCGGCCAAAGTCCGAGCGCTTCCGGCCTTCCGAAGCTTTCCAGACTCATCCCGACCCAGAGTCAGGAAACGAAGCGCTTCGCCCGCATCCGCTCCCATGCACTCCCGGGACAGACTGGGCGCCCGCGCGGGATGGAACGGAATCTCGTCAAACAAAAACGGAGAGGAAACCCTTTCAAAAATACAGTTCACCGCCCGAATCAGGGACGGATCCGAACGCCAGTTCCAATCCAGGGTGTATTGGGCCTCACGCGCATCTCGTTTCGCACGGATATACGCAAAGATGTCTGCGCCACGAAAAGAATAAATGGCCTGCTTCGGGTCACCGATCAGGAAAAAAGGACCCGTGCCTTGCCCCCAGATCCGGTCAAAAATGTGGTACTGGATCGGGTCTGTATCCTGGAATTCATCAATCATGGCCGCCGGAAATCGGCTCAGAATGCGTTCAGCTAACTGAGAGCCACTCGGACCATCCAGGGCTTCCGCTAAATCCACTAAAAGATCACCAAAAGAGCGAATCCCGCGCGCTTCCCGCCTCGACTCGATTTCCAACTTCGCATAGGCAATGAATTCTCGCTCCAGAGCAAGCCACCTCTGTTCAAAGCTGTCCGCAAGGACGTCCGCCGCGGCGAGCCAAGCCTCGCAAGCTTCAAAAAAGGGATGCTCGGGGACTTCCTCTTCTCTGTTTTTAGCCGTCGTATTCATGATGACCGAGAGTCTAAAAACGCGAGCCTTGTGCCTTTGATCGTCGGAGCCAATCCCCGAATCAAGCAGCAGCAAGTCCAACATCTCGCCCCACTCACTCTCAATCTTGGCCGGCTTGTAGATATTGTTTTTCAAAACCTTATCTTGAGCCGCGTCGAAAAGTCTTTTAATGATCAAGTCCCGATCGGATGACCAGATCGTCAAAGCGGCTTGACGCTTCGAGTGCCAGTCCAAATCGATTTCAGAAGTTTCCCCCGCTGCATCAAGGTCGGGCTTCAGAATAATTCGAGGTTGCTCTAAAACAGACCCAATGAGCCGAGTCAAAACTTCAGCAGATTTTTGACGTCCCGCTCGAGTGGTTGTCTGTACCCAACGTACGAAACCAGGATCCGCATCGTAGAAAGACTTCGACCAAAAATCATTCGCGATTTCTTCTCGGAGTAAATCCGCATCTTTAACCAACTCTGTATCAAAAGACGCGCCACTCTCAAAAGCATTTTCCTCGAGCATGCGATCACAGAAGCTATGAATGGTCGAGATCTGCGCTTCATCAAAATTTCGCAAGACACGTCGAAGTCGGGCGAGCTCTTGATCGGCGACCCCTCTCTCAAGGCTGGCCTCGACGAGTCGGTCGATGACCGAAGCCTCGCCTCTCAAGGCCAGCGGTTCGCCGGCCAAACCTGAAGCGAGAGCATCCTCCATCTCCCGGAGCCGCGCGCGAATTCGCTCCCGGAGTTCAGAGGCCGCGGCCTTTGTAAAAGTGACGACAAGAATCTGATCCGCTTCAAGGCCTGCCTCAAGAACAATCCTTAAATACAGAGTCGTTAGCGTGAACGTCTTTCCGGTCCCCGCACTCGCTTCCACTAAACGAGTCCCCATTAGAGGAACCGTACGCGCCTCAAGCGGTTCCACTACTGACCCACCTCTCGATGTTCGAGAAAAGGAACGAAGATCCGTTCGGACAAAGAAACAAAGTCCACGGCTTCGGCGCCCCCCGAAAGAGCGAAAGAACTAGACAATGGATCCTCGTCGAGAAAGACCCGCTGCCAGTACACATCCTCGCACTCACCTCTGGAATTATCTTGGCTTCGCCAAATTTTATAGGCGTCTAAAAGCGCCTTTTCTGGGTCTCCATTTCGCTTGAGTGTTTCCGCGTACTTCCTTGAAGTCTTTGGGAAAAATGGGATCGGAAGCCGCTGACCGAGCCTCTGGAGGGCGATCATTTCAGCGAGCCGATCCCGGGCCTCCGAGACGGGGGAAAACCGGACATGGGAGAGAACGCTCCCCTTCTTTTCAGGTTGTCCAAGCTGATGACTGAACTTAGGCCAGTCTTCGGGCGCACACGCACATAGAACGAGATGATGGATCCAATTTTCAAGCTCCGACACGGAGCCTAGCTTTGAGAACCGAAGATCAACTCGGCCCAGTGGCCAAACATTTTCAATCCGACCCGTCAGGCGTACGCCCTCAAGGTCAAGGTCAACTTCGAGAGCGGGCCGTCGATCCCCATGGCATAGGGCTTGGGCTCGCTCAAAGAGAACCACTGAATCATTTTCGATCTGCCCATAAGCAGAATCTCCGGCGAGCCCAAGAGGCAGAATTCCCAACCCACGTACAGAGGCCCGAGTCGCATCAAGAGACCCGTGGTCCTCAAGTGCCCCGAGTACAGTGGAGCCCACTTGCCATCGGTTCAAGCCATCAATCTCAAGAGGCTCACGATCCTCTGCAACAAGATCATTCTCCTCAGGCAACCAAAGTCCCAATGTATTGCGAGCAAACTGTCTTGCGGGATTCCGAAAGAATTGAACGATTTCTTGAAGAGTAATTTCGACGCTTTCCTCATCCGGTCCTGAGAACACAGAAGATACGAATGGAGTGGGCGTAGATCTTTCCTCACTCAACATTTTCGCTCCTTCGCAGTCAGACTCGGAATAGCTAAAGAGACCGGATGAAGATGAGTCAAAATAACGAGGGCTAAACGACTGAAGAGGATGACGAACAAGGATCTGATCCCGCAATGAACATGATGAAGTCAATGGCATTTCAAAACAGCGCTCGAGGTAATCTAAAAGTTCATCGATTACGACGGAAGGTGGACGGTCCTGGTTATCCCGCGCGTCACTTCCCGTATAGGTCATCAAAAGGTGATCACGCGCAGAAAGCAATGCCTCTAGAAAAAGATACCGGTCATCATCGCGCCGGCTGCGGTCGCCTAACTGACGTTGCTTTCCGAGTAAATCAAAAGACACTCTACGACCGACTCGAGGAAAAGCGGAGTCGCTCATTCCCATGAGAACGACGGTCTTAAATGGAATCGTTCGCATAGGCACGAGTTCGCAGAGCGTGATCGCGCCTGCGAGAAAACCGCCGCCCGCGCGTTTCTCGTCCAGCCAATCCGACAGACTCTCCACCACTCTCGACAACGGCAAGAGCGAGTCGTACCCCGCCTCCATGGCCGCCTGGGACCAAGCGCCAATCGCGTCTCGAATTTGACGATGCTGATAAACCGTCTCGCTGTCGGAGAAGATCATCCGGTCAAGCGCCTGCTCGAGGAAGAAAGACCAATCCTCAGGAGAGCGGGACCCTCTCGCTCGTTCATGAAACTGCCCTAAGGCCTCCGCGAAGTCCGCGAGGCGCCCCAATGACTCCGCTTCATGGCCGAGAACCGCCTCCTGGGGGCGAATGGACCCAAAAAGCCGATCGCCCTGATCTTCCATGGCGAAACCCAGGAGAAGGCGGTCTAGGCCAAACCTCCAGGTATTCTGATCCACGGCCGGCTGCCCTTCCGCCGCACGATGCTCCGCATCCGCTCCCCAGCGAATGCCCGAGGCATCGATCCAAGCACGCAGTCGGGGTTCATCGGCCTCTTCAAGACCAAAGCGCGCTCGCACACAGGGCGCTGCAAGTAAATCTAAAACCTCACTTGCACGCAGCCTTCCCTGTAAGAGTTCCAACAATCGCGAAAAAGCGTCAAACAATTCATAAGAAGATCGCATGGCTCGATCGGCCACACGAATCGGTAGAGACTGAGAGCCCGCCGCCGAAAAGGCCGCCTCGACAAAGGGCGCATACCCATCGACATCTGGTGTCATAATGACCACATCTCGAGCCTGCAAGCTTGAGTCGCGCTCAAACAAATCAATCAAACGATCTCGAACCACCTCGGCCTCACGCATGGGCCCATGGCAAGCATGAATAGAGATCGAATCGTCGTCTTCGGTGGCTTCTCGGCTTAACGCATCAGACGAGTTGAAAGCCACCGGGTCGCGTAAAGCCAAGATGTCCGACTGGATCGCCCGCAACATCGTCTCGTCACCCGGGTCCCGATACAGGTCGATTTGATCTTCGGAGTAGTCCAGTCGCCCCTCGATGATTTCTTGAAATTCACGCCCCACTCGGCCCAAGGAGGCGAGCAGAGGATGGCCTTGCTCAAAGTGGAGATCTTCCTCTTCCACCACTTTCCCACGCGCACGAATTTGCTCCCGCTCGCTGCGTATGTGCCCCCAGTACTCCCGAGAGGGGCTTAAAAGGAAAAGATGCATTTCCACATGGTTGGAAAGAGCCGCCAAACCATCCACAAAAAGAGGAGGCAACGTGGAAACACCGAAAAGAGAGACACGCTCAGGTAGATCAGCCGCCAAAGGTTCGGCCGAATAGAGACGTTCAACAAAGGTCAGCATGCGAAAAGCTAGATGCCCGGAACCGATTCGCTCCACCAAACTACGCCATAGGACTCGCTGCCACACCACTTCCTCAGCAGGCAAACGACCCACATCGCCAGATTGCCCCTTCTCCCAAGCCAGAATCATCTCAGGGCGGTGAACCACATAATGGTCAAAAGTTTCAGCGATCCGGCGGGCCAACTGAAAGGCTTTATCGCCACTTTCGTCGTTCGCGAGATAGTGGGCCAAAGGAGCGAAATCAGGAGACTCCAAATGTTTTGGAAGCTCCGTGGCCACTGACCACATCAACCGTTCGGGCTCGTAACGAGCCGTATCATCTCCCTCTGGACCGAGAACAGACGCCATCATCTCACGAAGGAAGGTGCGTGAGAAAGGAAAGCGAGGATGAGCAAAGACCCCTATCCGACGCGAAAGCTCAAGGGAGAGCCACCTCTCCATTCCGGGCCCCTGCACCACAATCCATTCGGGCTCGAAGGGATCTGAAGGAGGAACGCTCACAATTCGCGCCAGGGTGGGAAGTAGCGCTTCAACCCGATTGCTCCGATGGATATGCATCGACTTCACGATACGGGCATTCGACATCTTTCGCACGGGGACATTTCAGAAGAGTGATCGACCTGCCCAGTCATACCCCGGAGCCCTCTTGTTTCACATGACGAGCCAGGCGGCGGATTCCTTCCAAAGTCGCCTCCGGCGGCATGACGGTGTAACACACGCGAACCCACTGCCCGTACTCGGCCCCAGAGGACGACCCGGGTGCAATGAGAACTCCATCGGTGAAACAATCCTCAAGAAAACCCGTCAAACCCCGTTCGTCTAGACTTTGGCTCACATCCAAAAAAAGAAAGGTGGAACCATCGGGCGCAGGCAGCCCCAACGTCTCAGCCGCCGAACGTGAGACGTCCTTATATTGCGCACGTGCTTTCGCCTGCCAGCCATCTCCTCCCCGAAGTGCTTCAAGGGCAGCCCATTGCATCGAAGTCGGTGCATTATAAAAACTATGAGTGCCTATTTTTAGGGCCTGACTAACCCATTCTTCCGGCCCTACCAATGTCCCGACTCGATACCCCGCCATCCCATACGCCTTCGAGAACGAATCCACCGTTAGAGTTCTCGTGGGTGCGAGGGGCGCCACCGGCGTATGCTCGCCGCTATAAACGAAATCTTTGTAAACCTCATCCGAGAGAAGCCACCAATCCTCAGACTCGGCCAAGTCCGCGAGAGCCATCAAAATTTCGGTGGACAACACACGCCCGGTGGGGTTCGAAGGACTTGAAATATAAAGAGCCACGGTCTTCTCCGTCGCCAAAGCCCGAACCGCTTCAATGGCTGACTCTTCGTCCCAGACTCGGTCGTAAAAAGGGACTTCCACAGGATGCCCTCCCCAAGACTGAACGATCCCTCGAATCAACGGCCAAAACGGGGCCAGAATCAAAACCTCTTCTCCAGGGGCCAAAACTGAACCGAGGGCACAGGAAAGCCCGGCTGTCGCCCCCGCAGTAATGAGAACTGAACTTCGCTCATAGGACAGCCCACTTCTTTCGCGAGAACGCTCAAGCACAGCGTCCACGAGAGGAGGGAGACCACGCGTATCGCAGTACTGATGAAGGCCAGGATGATCGGCGGCAAGGATGTCTTCGCTCCGAGTTCCCACGGACGGCTCAAGCCACGTGTCCCCCACATGCAAGGGAAAAAGAGGGCCGGGATGGCCTTCCATCTTTTCGGCAAACGGCGAGTAAACCGCTCCCGGCATGTTAAGAACGTTGCTATGGAAGTATGGCGGTTTTGGCATCCTATTCTCTTTAACTTCCCTTTTGCAAAAAAAACGCCTCAGCCTTTGCGGGAGGGCAACTTCTCCGAGGGTCCATTCAAAAGCGGCGACGGCTCAGGCAATCCGTGCCAGATCGACAAAATCTGTTCAACTTGGGGCAGCATGGCCTCCACCACATAACGATAGAGTATGCCGGAAGGATGAGGCCCTGAGCGTTCGTCAATCAAGTCCGAACGCCCAAATCCGTCCAAGCGAGCTTGAGCCATGGCGGGCGCCGTCTCCACAACGTCTACCCCCGCTCTCGCGCCTGCTTCCATGATAATTCGACTGATCCCTTGCTGACCCGAAAAGGGATACGCGACAAAAAGAATCGGTGTCTCAAGAGAATATGCGATCGAGGCCATACGCGTCAGATCACGCAATAAACCGGGCGCTGGATCTACGCGAGGGGCTCCTTTCGGCAAGCGCCCCGACGGTGTGGACTCTCCATCCCACCAGCCGCCCCGCTGCCCGGGGTCATATTGATGACCACTCCTCGTAAACCAGATCAAGGTCGCCAATCGAACCAGCCGTGAGCTTTGGAACACTCTTCGCCAGGTTGCGCTGCCCTCACCCTTTGAGTAGGGCCCCTTCTCCATAACATTCCAGAGGTTGTTAATTCCAACCCAAACGATCACAAGCTGAGGTTGCATCTGGTGCATCTGCTGCTCAAGACGATTCGCCACAAAAGCACTATTCAGACTGGGAACGCCTAGATTAACGACTTCAACATCCAGGGCCGGATAGCGTGCTGCGAGCGCCTCGGACAATTGAGCCGGATAACTTTCCTCCACCGGGAGAGGCAACCCAAAAGTATGAGAGTCGCCCACACATAGAATTCGGATAGCGCCCTCGACCTCAATCTTTCCACCGCGCTGAGCGACCCAGGCCTGAGCCACCCAAGAGGCCCCTTGGAGAAAAATCTCTCCGGCCAGCAGAGCCACGACGATGGCCAGTATCACCAAAAAAAGACGATGCCTGAGGCGATGAAAACCTTTGGACGGTTTTTGAGAAGACGTCATGCCGCTAACTAATTCTGTTCCCAAGCACCCGCATTAAAGTCATTCGCCCGCATCGATCAAGGCACCGTAGCCCTCTCTGAATGTCGGATAGATGAACTCATAGCCCGTGCTCCGCAGCCTATCATTTTGGCAACGACGCCCAGACCCTTTGTGTGAAGCTTCTGAGACTTCCGTTAAAGGTTCAACAGAAAGTCTATGAGCAAGCCACTGAAGCACATCGATTCGATCGGCCGCTTCATTGTCGACCCCCACATAGAGATCCTCTGGAGAGTCCATCGCCAACAGATGCATGAGCGCACCCACCGCATCATCTCGGTGGATACGATTTGTGTAGTTCTGACCGGGAGGAAGTGGGAATACTTTTTGGGCCCTCAAGCCAGAGACAAAGCCTTTTCGCCCCGGCCCATAGATTCCGCCCAAACGAAGAACCGTGCTTGGATAAGAACTCGATTGCAACAGACTCTCAGTCGCCACCATAATACTGCCTGAAAAAGTCGGCGGATGAGTCGGCGAGGACTCATCGACCCACTCCCCTCGACTCTGGCCATAGACGGAAGTACTGGAGGTAAAAAAGATCCTTTTAGGAGACTGTCCTTCGTCCCCTAAAACTTGAAGCAGCCGGCCAAGGCCGTCCATATAAACATTTCGATAGGTATCTTCGTCACGCGACTTCGCGCCCACGGCATAAAAAACGTAGTCCACCCCGGACGGCACACCCCGAAATCCATCCAGCCCGCTCACATCTCCCTGAACCGGATTGATCTCAAGAGGTAATTTTGAAACGTCCCGCCTCAAACCAAAGACCTCGTGGCCCAGCTCAGCCAACCGTAGACCCAAGGGAGTCCCTACATATCCACATCCGACAATCAGTATTCGTGCCATACCCACAGAACATGCCAGAACATGCGCTTCATTACCCCTATAGTTTCCCCATGCGCCCGAGAATCGGAATGCCCCTCTGTCTGGATGATCGCGATCAATGGCGGCCCGGGCGGAAATACCTCTACATTGACCAAGCCTATTCGAAGGCTGTGATCAAGGCAGGCGGTGACCCTCGACTCCTTGCCATGGATTCCGACCCCCGGGACCAGGTCAACGAAGTCGAAGGCCTGATTCTCCCCGGCGGAGACGACTTCCAGCCATTCGAACCCCACCGCTATCAAAAGAGTGTCGCGTTTAATCCAATCTCCGAAAAACAACTCAAATTTGATCAGGCCATCCTTGATGCGGCGCAAAGTCGCGAAATCCCCATTTTGGGGATCTGTTATGGAGCCCAACTCATGGCCCTGCACCAAGGGGGAAGCCTCCACTACCACCTCCCCGAAGATCTCCCGGGGAGTCAAGATCACCAGCTGCCCGAACGAGATGGCGTCCATTCCATCGAGATCAAGCCTCAGACACGTCTCAGCGAAATCGTGAAGCAAGGCGAAATCGATGTGAATAGCCTGCACCATCAGGGCATCGCTAGCCCCGGAGAAGGCTTCCGCATTTGTGCACAAGCCCGTGACGGAGTCATCGAAGCAATCGAGAGCGACAACACGCCTTTTCAGATTGGCGTGCAATGGCATCCAGAAAGACTGCTGGGTCCGGCCGGCGAAGGTCTGCTTCGGGCTCTCGTATCTGCATGTGAATCTAGGTAGAGTTCCGACATGGGACGAGTCATCCACTCACTGGCTTTTTGGGGATTTATGCTGATGAGTTCCCTCGTTCTATTTCCAGTCGCAGTCATTCTCTGCCTCGCCACGATGCTCATCGATCGCAATCGCCGCGCTCTGCATCTTTTCACTTGCTTCTGGGGCTCTCTCTATACCTGGTCTAATCCGGCATGGCGTGTGCAAATCAAAGGGCGAGAAAAGATCGATTCCAGACAACCAACGATCTTTGTTGCTAATCACCTTTCACTCCTTGATGTCATCCTCATCTTTCGACTTTTCACTCACTTTAAATGGGTTTCAAAAACAGAGAATTTCAAGGTTCCGCTCATTGGGTGGAACATGCGCCTGAACCAATACATCCCCGTTCAGCGCGGCCACAAAGCAAGCGTAATGCAGATGATGAAGGATTCGAAACGATCTCTAAATGAGGGCAACTCTCTTTTCATCTTTCCTGAGGGCAGCCGATCTCCCGATGGGCAATTACGCAGCTTCAGAACCGGCGCCTTCGACCTTGCTCTGGCTGAACGTGTTCCCATTCAACCTATCCTCATCCGAGGAACCTCAAACGCACTGCCTAAAAGGGGATTCATCCTCCAAGGACGACACGCCATGTCGGTTGAAGTCCTCGATGCGATTGCACCGGAAAAATTTGAATCCATGACCGCCGAAGAACTCGCTCATCAAACGCGTGAGCTCATCGCTCACGAACTCGAGCCACCGACACTCCCAAGCCATTCATAGAGGAGAATGTTTCTGATGAAGGTTTACACCACGGCACCTCTTGAAGACCCTGCCGATGCGAGAACGCTTTACCCTCACCTCGAGGAAATTGGATACGACGGCGCATTCAGCTTCGAGGCCAAGCACGACCCTTTTCTCCCACTCGCTGTCGCTTGTGAACACACCCGGAATCTGCGCCTTGGGCCCGCCATCGCAATTGCATTCGCACGCAACCCAATGAATCTCGCCAATCTTGCTTACGGGATGCAAAGCCTCAGCGCAGGACGCTTTTTCTTAGGACTCGGATCTCAGGTCAAACCTCATATTCAAAACCGCTTCAGCATGAATTGGTCTAAACCTGCCGCTCGTATGAAAGAAATCGTAGAAGCCATCAAGGCCATTTTCGCATGCTGGGAGGGACAAGCGGACTTAAACTTCCAGGGCGAATTCTACAAACACACCCTGATGATCCCAGCCTTCAATCCAGGCCCCAACCCCTATGGCCCCCCTCCTATCTTAACAGGTGGGTTTGGCCCACTGATGACACAAGTCGCCGGTGAAGTCGCCGATGGATTTATCGCTCATCCTTTTCAGAGCCGACATTCGATGGAAACCGTCATGATTCCCGCCCTGCAAAAAGGACTCAAGGCGAGCGATCGCTCACTCGATCAATTTGAGATCATTTGTGCCACCCTGGTCGTCACGGCGGACGAAGAAGAAGAGTTCAACAGAGTCAAGGAAGCGGCGCGAAAGCAACTTTCGTTCTACGGCTCTACGCCCGCCTACCGCCTCACTCTCGACGCACACGGTTGGGGAGACCTCCATCTGGAGCTGAACCGGATGTCGAAACAGGGGCGCTGGGATCAGATGTCCGAACTCATCACTGACGAAATACTCGAAACTATCGCGGTCGTTGGAGAACGAAGCCAGATTTCCGCCCTGCTTCACCAACGTCTCGACGGAATCGCTGATGGGGTGAGCTTGACACACAATCGCGCGCCCGACCCGACCCACTGGGCCGACGTTGTCGCGGATCTAAAAAAGAGTCAAGGCTCGGCCTGAGTTCGAGATCGCAACTCACGACGTAACAATTTCCCAGAAGCAGTGCGCGGCAAGGCCGAAATCGTAAAAAAAGAATCGGGCACTTTATAAGCCGCTAAATGCACCCGGCAAAAGGCCTTCAACTCTGCCGGATCCATGGAAGCAGACTCTTCAAGCACGCACCAAGCCACTGGACGTGCACCGAGCTCAGGATGCGGCGTGCCCACCACGCCGACTTCCCTGATCGAGACGTGATTCTGCAAAACAGATTCGACCTCTGCAGGATAAATATTTTCTCCACCGGAGACAATCAAGTCTTCACGTCTTTCAAAGACTTGGAGTTCACCCGACTCATTCAGCACACCGGCATCCCCCGTGCGTAACCATCCCCGATCAAGAACGCGGACCGTCTCGTCCGGAAGCCCGAGATAACCTTTCATCAATGTTGGTCCACGTACACAAATCTCGCCCACACGGCCCGGCTTTAGACGCTCTCCTTCGGCGTTTCGAATACAAACCTCGGTGCCCTCAATGGGGCGAAGCCCTCCAGATAAAGGCCTGTTGGTTTCTCCGGGCGGACGCGTCGCGACCTGAGACGCGGCTTCGGTTAATCCATAAGTGGGCGCAAGTGGATACCCCAGGGCTGCGGCACGCTCTAATAAATCTTCAGAAGCGGGCCCTCCTCCTAGCAATACACAGCGCAGCGAGTGCGGCGCCGTGGCTCCAGCCGCCTCTATTAAGACTCGCTCCAACATAGCCGCGACAAAGGATACGCCTGTAATGCCCTCTTCCTGAAGAGATCGTACGACTTCAGCCGGATCGAAATGAGCATGAATCACAGCGCAAGAGCCCGCCAAACAGGACCGAATGAGAACCGACAGTCCGCCCACATGAAAGAGCGGCATGCAGGCAAGCCAACGATCGCTTGGCGGTGCGTCCAGCAAAGCCGCCGAGCCCTTTGCGCTCGCAAGGAAGGCCCCCGCTGACAAAATGGCTCCCTTGGGCTTACCCGTTGTGCCTGAGGTGTAAAGCAAGGCTAAAGCGCCCTCGAGATCGGACCTTGGATCTGCAGAGGGTTCTGTGTGGCTCACTCCTTTATGAACCGACCCTAATCTCTGATCATGAATTTCGAAAACACACAGCGCTGGGCACTCCGAAGCCGCTGCTCTCGCCTGTAAAGCCCTATCGCCCGGTCCATGAAGCAGAAAACGCGCACCGCTGTCTCTCAGAACATGAGCGAGTTCTCGCGGTACCCAACGCAGGTTCAAAGGCAAGAGAACCGCACCCACCGACTGCAGGGCCCACAGGAGCCGAACACAGTCAGCTCCGTTTTCAAAAAGAAGAGCGACGACATCGCCCTTCACCACTCCTCGCTCTCGCAAACCTTCTGCGAGTCGTTCTGCTTGCTCGTTGAGTTCCGCATATGAAATGACTTGATCGCTCACCTGAATTGCGTCTTGAGCGGGCGTTTCTTCCGCACGTTGCCGAAGCCAACTCTTAGCCGGATCGAGATTCTCCAGAAGTCGATTCATAACTGGATCTCCCGAAAAGGCTCTAAGGCCCATCGATCCAAAGCCAATAGATCAAGCTCTAATCCGAAGCCCCGCCCCGGAAATCGTTCCAACCTTCCTTTATGAGGACGAGGCGCTTTGGCTAAATCCGCTGCCAGAAGCGAACTCGTCGCGAGCCCATCTGATTTTCGGGATCCGGGCAGCGCACACGCCAGGGCCAAAGAAGCCGAGGTGCCCCAAGCCGAATCAATCAAAGTCGTCACCACACAGGTCAAACCCGCGCGCTGGGACAAGGCACCCACTTCGGCCGCAGCCCGCAAGCCTCCCAGAGCCGCCGGCTTTAAAACGAGAATATCAGCCGCGCCAGTCTCGATCACTCGTCGCGCATCGCCTACACCGACGATGGACTCATCCGCTGCGAGCATCATTCCGATTTTTTGAGCCTGAATGCGAAGCGAAGCCATCCCCTCAAGGTTCTGAAACGGCAAAGGCTGTTCGATGAAATCGATATCAAAGTCAGCCACCTGAGCGAGCCGCCGTGCCGCTTCATCTTCGGGCCAACTCTCCCCTGCATCCAATCGAATTTTAAATTCGGGA
The DNA here is from genome assembly GCA_002691205.1 of Deltaproteobacteria bacterium. Classification (GTDB taxonomy): domain Bacteria; phylum Myxococcota_A; class UBA9160; order UBA9160; family UBA4427; genus MED660. The sequence goes on along the minus strand of NZHD01000114.1, from coordinate 115,447 downwards.
CCACACGCATCTCGGACAACACGAATTCGCTGTAAATCTTCTTCCCACGAGCGGGCCCCTAGCTTTAGCTTAAGGTCGGAGAACCCCTCACCCGCCGCAGTCACCACGTTCTCCTGCAATTCTTCAAGCGTGCTTCCACCCACAAACGCATTCACCGAGCACCCGGCGGTCGCTTTTACTCCCCACTGAGAAGCCAAGTATTCACTCACATGAACATTTTCAGCCAAGGCGGCGATTTCATGCAGCGCACAATCAATCGCAAAGCGAGAAGCGGGAGCATGAGCTGTCTGCTCAACAACAAGGTCCAAAGACGAGCGAAGATCTCTCGGATCCACTTTGTCCAACCCCCTCACGACTTGATCCAGGGTCTCAACCGCCTTCTCGACGGTCTCCATCCGAAAGCCTGGAAATGGACAAGCATCCCCGTAGCCAAGTAGACCCGAGTCCGTTTCCAACTCAAGCAAGCAGCCATTTCTTTCTCGAAGGATGCCATGCGCTGTTTCCAGAGGGTTCCGCAATGGCAGTCGATACGGCCTTAATCGTGCACGGACCAATCTCACAGAAGCCAACCCAGTGAAAGAAGAAGTGAAAAGACTAAAGACAACTGTGCCGTTCCCGCGAGCGCCGCATTCAGGGGAGGCCCTTCTTTTTCCCTAGACAACGTACGAAAAAGCCTCAATGCCAGGGGAAGAGACAAGGCCGGAAGGAGAACGAAAACGGAACGGCCCAGACCCAACCAGAAAACGGGCAGAAGGCCATAAGCGAGAGCCAAAAGAAGCCCGTACTCCAGAATGCCTCCGCGGCGCCCCCACCGAACCGCTAATGTTCGCTTTCCGGCCCGCGTATCTGATTCAATATCCCGTACGTTATTGACCACTAAAATCGCTGTTGCGAGAGCCCCCACCGGAACCGAAGCCAAAAGAGCGGCATTAGACCAGTCAAGTGCCTGAACGTAATAGGTGCCCGTCACCGCCACCAAGCCGAAAAAGAAAAAGACCGCCGCATCACCCAGCCCCTTATAGCCAAACGGCCAAGGCCCACCCGTGTAGGCAAGCGCGGCGAGTATAGAAAGAACACCCACTCCAACCACAGGCCAACCCGCGACCGCGACTAAATAGAGACCGACACAAACCGTCACAGCGAGAACAACAAAGATCCCCATCCACATCTGTTTTGAATTCAAGAGCCCAAGCTGACTCGCGCGAGCGGGGCCGATTCGGTCATCTCCGTCGGCGCCACTTTCGAAATCAAAAAGATCGTTGGCGAGATTTGAAATCAGCTGAAGGCCGAGTGCGCCGAGTGCCGCTGCCAAGGCGGGCCCAAATCGAGCTTGACCCGACGCAAAGGCCACCGCCGTTCCGACTGCTACGGGGGCCAAAGCCACTGGCAAGGTACGGAGTCGAGCGGCCAGCATCCAAACTCGCCAACGCGGGATTTCACTCATGCGGTCTCCGGTAAAACTGAATGCCTTCGGTGAGATTGAAGGAATTGATGAAACGACGACGCAAAGCCCTTGGGCTGCTCAAGGTGCGCAGCATGACCCGCTTCCTCGATCAAAGCCAGCTCGCCCCGGGGCAAGGATTCCAGCATTGTCTGAGCGAGAGCCTTGAATTTTTCATCCTCTTCACCCACGACGAGCAAAACTGGACACATTAAAGATGAGAGATCCGCATGAAGCGGGCGCATCGCCCCGGTCCCCATCCCTCTCAAACTCTGAGCCCACCCATGGGCGGAGCCATTGAGCCTCTCCGCCCTTGATCGCGCCCGCTCCGTCTCTCCGAGACGTTTTTGACTTGAGAAGATGGGTTTGGCCATCCATTCATCCACAAAAGCCTCGACTCCAATATTGAGGACTCGGTCGGCCAGTTCTTCATCACTTTTTTTACGAGATTCCCTTTCTTCTGAGCTGGCCAGGCCGGGGCTCACTCCGATCAGAACAAGTTCTGACACTCGCTCGGGATGAGACACGGCAAAAGAGAGAGCCGCCCGCGCGCCCATGGAGTATCCCACAAGTACGGCTTGATTCACTCCAAGACGATCCATGACCACAAGGAGTTGATCTACGCACGCCGACATTTGAAAAGCGGCCGTTGAGGCTGGCGAATCACTGCCCCCATGCCCCACCAGGTCGACTCGGTGAACGGAATGATTCGACCGCAACTCCTCCGAGACGCAGGCCATACTCTCAGCGCTGCCCGTGAACCCATGTAAAACAAGGACAGGAGGACCCTCTCCCTCGCTGACCACGCGAAGCTGCACACCTTCGGCCTCAATCCACTGCTCGAGAGCATGGGAGCTCAATTGAGGGTGTCTCGTGCAACCGTGCAGGCCAAAGAGACCGCCTCTCTGAAACACTTCAAATTTTCGTCCCGGTCAACCGGGACTTCAATTAAGTGTACACCGGGGGCCCCCACCGTCTGAGCCAGCGCACTCGCGAGCGTCTGCGCCTGCTCGGCTCGATAAAAATGCGCACCGTAAAAGCGAGCCAGGTCCTCAAGCTTTAATCCGTGCGGAGTACGAAAGAATTCCTCAAACCCGACCGAATCTCCCTGGTCCGAGATGGGCAGAAAAGAAAAAATACCGCCTCCATCGTTCTGGATCACCACGATGGTCAACGATTCAGCGTGATCCCGTGCCGTCAGCATCCCTCCCGCATCATGCAAAAGAGCCAAGTCACCCGTAAAAAGAACGACCGCCCCCTCGCCGGCCGCTGAAGCTCCCGCTGCGCCTGAAACGATTCCATCGATCCCGCTTGCCCCCCTTTGTGAGAGCACCCGGAGAGACTTCGAATCCTGAAACAAAAACGCGTCTAAATCACGAACCGGCATACTGTTCGAAACAAAAAGCGTCACCTCTGAATTTAAGGCCTCGGACAAGACCATCACGGTCTGAGGTTCAAGAAATCGAGAACTTGAATCAGCCCAGACTTTGAGTTCACGAGCAACAGCTCGGTCGAGAGCCTCCCAAGTCTCGCAGTAGGCAGAGTCCGAACGTTTCAGCGCCGCTGTGTCGAGTTCCAAAAGCCATGCTTCGCAAACAGAAAGAGGATCCGCACGCACCACCTCCGTCGCAAGATGATCGGGGTCATGAAAGACCCCATCAGGATCCACGAGCACAAAGTCCGTCGGCGGATTTTTCAAAAGTGCCTTCCGGAGAGACTTGCTCACCGGGGAGTCCCCCAGACGGAGAACCACGTCGGGCCTAAACGCCTCCACGACAGACTCGTCTCTCAGCCACAGGTCTGAATGAGCCAAGACGGGAGCCGTCTCCACGTGGGCCCCCCTCCGCTGTTGAGAGGTCGGGTCCGCCACAATCGGCCACTTCATTTCGGTGGCCAGGCGACCGATGGCCGCTCGCAACTTCGGATCGTCGACCAAAGGACCGCAACTGATCACTCCGCGCTCAAAACGACTTAACCGACTCACAAGAGAGTTGAGATGAGCCGATGCTGGGACTCTCAAGGGTTTGCTTTGTGCAGCCGTTCCAATGGAGTTCGAACCGCTCTCCCCTTGTCCTTTCCAAACAAATCCCTCAGGTGGCTCCAGAGGCTCACGCAAGGGAAAATTAAGATGAACGGGTCCAGCAGGACCACAGGTCGCATCCGCCACCGCTCGGCTCGCTAATGCACTCGCATACCGAAGGCCGGCCGGCCCGGAAACGGGCGGAGGAACATCCACGAAGAGACGAACGGCTGTCCCGTAAAGGCCCACTTGATCAATCGTCTGGCCTGCTCCCCAGTCTCTCAACTCGGGTGGACGGTCTGCACTAAAAACAAGCAAGGGAATTCGCGCATGATGAGCCTCTATCACGGCTGGAAGATAATTCGCGACCGCAGAGCCGGACGTGCAGATCAGCGCCACGGGAGCTTGAGACTGCCGAGCGAGACCCAGTGCAAAAAAGGCGGCTGAACGCTCATCCAAGATCGCCCGCGAGTTGAGGTTTGGAGTCCTAAACGCCGAGACGGCCAACGGCGTGGACCGCGATCCGGGAGAGATACATACCTCTGAAACACCTGATTGGACTAGAGATTCAAAAAACTGCGCCATAAAACAGGCCACGGTTTCTTGATCAGCTCGAAAACCGCTCGCTTTCTCTCCGGTGCCCATTAGATCTCCGTCAACGGCGCGAGAAGAGCCCGAAGTTTGAGGCGAGTCTCCGCCAATTCGGATTCCGGACGTGATCCCTGGACAATACCCGCCCCCGCAAAGAGTCGAGCCAGAGCCGGCTCATCCGAATGAGGATCCTCGGACTGACGAATCAATCCGGCGCGCAAAGCAACCCAGAACTCACCGTCTCCGTCTGGCCCTACCCAGCCAACCGGCCCTGCGTACCAACCCCGATCGAGTTGTTCATGCTTATCCAGCCAGGTGCGAGCACTCTCACGGGGTAGCCCACAGACCGCGGGAGTGGGATGTAAAAGTTCGACTAATCTCAGCACGCTAGGAGTGCGCTCCGCATCCCTCAGCTGACCCCGAAGCGGCGTCGAGAGGTGCTGTATGCCTTCCATTTTCAGTAAACCCGGAGCCTCGGGCCCTTGCAAAGGGCCGCACACCTCAAAGAGCGATTGTTTTACGGCCCGAACCACAGCGGCGTGCTCATTTTGCTCTTTCTTACTTTCCATAAGAGCCAGCCCAAGAGCCTCGTCTTGCGCCGGAGACGAACCTCTTGCAGCGGACCCCGCCAACGCGTGCGCTTTCACTTCTCCCTGATCCAATGAAACAAGAAACTCAGGAGAGGCCGCCACCAACGTGTGCTCTCCACGAGCAATTGCCATCACTGTGCACGAGGGATAGAGACTCGACAATCTCTGCAAAAAACTAATGATCTCATACCGTTCCGGATGACGGACTTCAAGCGAACGAGCCATGACGACTTTTTCAAACTCTCCAAGCCCAATGGCCTCGATCGCACCCGCCACCTGTTCGCAATACACTTCATGGGGTCGATCCGAGGTCACTGCATACTCGGGACCGGACTCACTCGTCAACAACTCCGGAAAACCTGAAGGCGCGAGGGCCCCTTCAACTTCGTTGTTGCAACTCAACCTCACAGCTTCCGAAATATCGTGTCGCAAATCGCTCAAAACGGAATCGCTCTCAGAAGTGACGTCTAATCGCTGCGCCACGAGGGCGTGGGCCTCATCGCCCTGGCTCGAGAAAAGCAGAGAGGGCAGACTCAAACGTCCCGCAGAGAAACGCGACCACTCGCCTTGACCTGAAAGAGAATCCGCAAAGGAAAACCCCCCTAGCCAGCGAATGGCGTCTCGAGTCCTCGCGTCCAGGCAATGGACCCGCTTCATGGCATTCGCGATCAAAGACTCTGATTGCCTAAAGCGATCTGAGCCCGACGTCTCCACGCCGAGTACCTCTCCTTGCGCCACCAGAGATACTTTTCTTTCGGGCTGCAGCCAAAAGAATCGATCGGCATTGGTCATCGCTTTAAACGCAGAAATAGGATGAACCGATTCGAGATCAACTCGGAAAACCACTGCCTGACTCTGGCCCGAAGCTTCTGCCTCGACCACAGCCGCATCAATCAGTCGGCGCACTCGATTCTCATCGAATGTAAAAGGTTCCTTCTCAAATCGTTCCACGGACACGCTCTTCAACTTCCTTTCTTTCTTTCGTTCGTTCTTCCTAAAAAGACGCAGAGGCTAGCGCCACTCGACCTGCAGATGGCCCGACCCTGTTTCAGCTAGAGCTCTCTTTAAGTCATTTCGTCCGTCTTCTTCGCTCTCAGCCAAGCGCTCAATAGCTCGTCCCACCAGAGTCCTTTGGAAATGCAGAGCCACCAGTCGAGTCACTTGAGGCAAAAGATCGCGGAAAGATTGAGCGACGGACTCCTGATCAAGCAAGACATTGGCCTCACTGCGTCCAACTGAGTCATTCGCATTCCGAACGTAGTCATCAAATAAATGAATCGCTTCATCGGCAACAAGGTTCACGTTTTCTGCATGCCGCGTCGCCAAAGCCAATAAGGCATCAAGGGGGAAACCCGTACCGAGAATGGCCAAGGCCGCTTTCGCCATCTCAATATCAGCCCCCGTGAAACGACTCTCGCCTTCAAGCTCAATCGCTTGGCCCAGCCCCGCCGCCACAGCAGCATTCACCAAGGCCTCTGGGACTCCAGCCTCTTGGGCCAATTCGGCTTGGCTATAGGTCCTCTCCCCCACATCTTTCTCCACCAAAGCTTCGAGCAAGGGCTCGGGATTCTCCGCAGTGTCATGGCCCTGCAAGAAACGCCCGATCTGAGCCAGACTAAACCCTTGATCACTGAGGCTCCGAATCCGGCGGAGCCGTTCAAGATGGCTTGATGAATAAAGAGCAATCCGGCCCTCACGCCGAGGCTTGGGCAAAAGCCCCCGGGTCTGATAGAACCGAACGGTGTCTACCCGCACGTTGGCCGCCGAGGCCAGCTCTTCTACCCGATAATCCATCTATTGAGTCTAAGAGTGAGGGCTCACAACGTCGACCCGATTCGGGTTTATTTTGAGCCAGAAGGCCTTCTTAACGCTTTACCAGAGGCTCAGCCTCGCCCAGAGGCAACGACCCCCTACTCAGAGTCCTGAGAATTGCTCAACCAGTGCACTGAATCGAGCCAGCAACTGCCCACCCACGGGAGAATCTGAACAGGCCTCTCGAAGATGCGTGGCCGACAAGCCCTCTGCTTCCATTTCTTCTCGGCGAGCATCGATGTAACCGCGCATAATCTCAGCATCAAACTCTGGATGAAACTGAACCCCCCAGACTCTTTCTCCGATCCGGAAGACATGATTTGGATCGAGGTCGGTCTGACCCAGGCGAAGAGCGATTTCCGGCAATCTCAATACCGCTTCTGAATGCGATGTCTGGACCGAAATTTGCCTGGGCATCGACCCGAGCAAAGGGTCCGAAACCGCGCGGAGTTGAACTTCGGCGGTCCCAATTTCACGTCCATTGGGATTCGGCCCTACCTCACCTCCCAAAGCATGCGCGATTAACTGATGGCCGTAGCAAATCCCCAGCATAGGCACTTGGGTTGAGACTGCGCTGACGATCCAATCGGCAGTCGCCTCACTCCAATCTTGACGCGCCGAAACCATCGACGCCGACCCGGTCAAAACGACCCCCGCCAAAGTTTCGGGGGCAGGCAACGGTTCTCCCTTCGGTACGTCCACCACCTTGAAGTCGGATGGAGGACGTTGCATTCCCGTCTCAATCCAATCTTCAAAGTCGCCCCGACTCGCCCGTACCCCAGGGACCGGCTCCCCCAGTCGAATGATCAAAATAGATTTCATAGATCCTCTTTCTGAGCGCTGAGGGAATCTCGCCAAGCATGCAAAGCAATTCCTCCCGCCACGGTCACATTCAGAGAGTCAATTTCAGCCGCCATGGGGATCGCCCGTTTGAAATCGGCCGCTGCGAGGAGATCTCTTGAGAGGCCCTCCCCTTCCGTGCCTAAAATTAGAGCGACCCGAGAAGGCCACTGAGATCGATGACTTAATGGCTCACCGCCTGGATCCAGTGCCACCGACTGGTAGCCCGCCTGACGAAGTTGCTCAAGGCTGCCCGGCCAATCGGGATCGCGCACCCATGGAAGACACAAGCTCGCCCCCATCGAGACTCGGATCGCCTTACGATACAGCGGATCACAGCTGCGGGGACACATCACCACCGCATCCGCTCCCAGGGCTCGAGCCGAGCGAAAGAGGCCGCCGACATTGTCATGATTGCCGAGGTTCTCAAGGACAACCACACATGAAGCCGCAGGACGCGGCGGTAAGCGTTGAATGAAGTCGGAAACATTCTCGGCCTTTGGGCGAATCCCCAAAGCAAGACAACCCCGGTGCAAATCAAAGCCCGCCAGCTCTCTCATGATCGGTCCGGGCACGCAATAAATGGGAATAGATACATCCACTTGGTCGAGCGCGTCACGAAGAGCTTCGTATGCCGGCGGACTCACTAAAATTGAAATCGGCGTGTAGGAAGAACTCTCCAGCATACACCTCAGGTTTTCTCGACCCTCCACGACAAAAAGGCCCTCGCGGGCGCGCAAATGCTTGTCCTTGATCGAGCGATACAGATCTACCCGAGAATCTTCAAAACTTTCGATGGATATGAAGCGCATGGTCATCTGTCCAAAAATGTAAACCGATCAAATTACAATTCAGTCGATGATCGATCCGTAAATAATGGCGCGCAGTTGAGCCCGAAAATCATATGTTGAGCTCGGCAGCAACTGGGTCATAAAAATGACCACCAACTCCTCCACGGGATCGATCCAAAAGGCCGTACTCGCAGCCCCACCCCAGGCATACTCGCCTGCGCTTCCCGCCGCACCTGTCCGAGCCGGCCCCAGGTTAATGGAAAAACCCAAGCCAAACCCAATCCCCTCATAGGGAGTCTCAGAGAAGCTTCCTCGCGCCATCTGGGTCAGATCCAAATCATCGGGGAGGTGATTCCGAGTCATCAGCTCGACTGTCTTACGGGAGAGCAAACGAACGCCGTCAAGCTCCCCTCCCCTTCGCATCATTTCGCAAAAACGAAGATAATCACTCGCCGTAGAGACAAGCCCTCCCCCACCGGAGGGACAGGTCGGCGGCTCAAGGTAGGGGCTGGTCTCGGCTGAATCCTGAAGGACGACCTTCTTATCCATCCGGCGTTCGTAACAGGCAGGAAACCTCTCCTGTTTATCCTCGGGAACAAAGAACCCAGTATCAAACATGCCCAAAGGTTCAAGAATTTCGTCTTTCAGAAACTGCTCAAAAGGCTTCCCTGAAACGACCTGAACCAGATAACCCAACACATCGGTGGCGACGGAGTAGTTCCAAGCTTTCCCGGGTGAAAACTCAAGGGGAATGCCCGCCACCGTGTTCACCATTTCCTCGAGAGTCTGCTTTGTTCGAGCTCCATCTAGTCCAGCCTTTCGATAGGCTGAATCGACATTCGTCCGGTGCATAAAGCCGTACGTGAGCCCAGAGGTGTGCATCAAGAGATCTTTAATGCGCATGGGGCGATCTGGACGTTCGGTCAAGAAGTGAGGGTAACTTCCCATCTGAAAAACACCCTGCTCACGAAACGCAGGAATGTAGTTAGACACAGGGTCGCGAAGTTGAAAAAGTCCGCGTTCATACAGCATCATCACAGCCACCGAGGTAATGGGCTTTGTCATGGAGTAAATACGAAAAATCGCATCGTCTTCCATTGGCCGCTGACTTTCAAGTTCCATCTTTCCGATCGAGGAGCAGTAAGCCACCTGACCGCGACGAGCCACCAGAGTCAGAGCCCCTGAAATCTTTCCAGGCTCAATGTATTTCCCGTGCAGATGCTCATCAATGCGAGCTAAACGCGAACTTGAGAGTCCGACATCCTCAGGTTTTACTCTTTCAAAGTCCTGCATTCTCAGGTCTCCACATTCTCACAGGTCTGAATCCAAATCTCGTCGATTTTTTATCTCTCTAGATAAAGTCGAAAGCTTGAGTCTAAGAAATCAAACACTCCGAGGTCGACGCTACCTGATTCTACGAAGCCCCGCGCCTTATCTCCCTCCGGAAGGTTCAGAAAACAGTGCATTCCCAGTGCTTCCCGGGCGAAGCAGAATCCGCCGCCCCATGTAAACTATGACCTTCTCAGTTCCCAAGAAAACCGAATTAAAGCCACATGAATCAGGAGGAAAAATGAACGACCCAATCCATTTCGGTGCCACGTTGCCTCAAATAAAGCGTAGCTGGAACGAGAGTAAAGAAGCCGCCATCGCCTTTGACACTCTCGGATATGACTCCGCCTGGGTATGCGATCATGTGTATGGCGTCCCTAATCCTCAGCTTCCTATCCTCGAGGCCTGGAGCTTGATTTCGGCAATCGCTGCTGTGACCCAAAAAGTTCAGCTAGGCACGTTGGTGACTCCTCCATTCTTCCGAAACCCCGCCATGCTGGCCAAGCAGGTCGCCACCATTGACACCATTGCGAATGGACGGGTCATTATGGGCCTGGGGGCTGGGTGGTTTCAGCCTGAGTTTGAAGCCTACGGAAACCCTTTCCCTTCCCTGGGTCAGCGAATGGTGGCCCTTGAAGAAGCCGTGCAAATCATGAAAGGAATGTGGAGCGAAGAAAAAACGACTCTTGAAGGCAAGTATTTTCAAGTTAAAGAGGCCATCTGTGAGCCGAAGCCTCCACGACGTCCCCCGATTCTAATCGGCGGGACGGGAGAGAAAGTCCTTATGGGTCTGGTGGCTCGTCACGCCGACATCTGGAATAACATGGCCATCGCCCAAGCTCAGCTCGCCCAGAAAATAGAAGCCTTGAAAAAACGCTGCGAAACCTTCAAGAGAGATCCTGCCTCTGTGCAGATTTCTCAGCAGTGCGTGGTGATCATCGAGGAAACCGAGGCTGAAGCTGAGGCTTCCCTCGAGAAGGCCGGCCGGATCTATGGCGGCCATATGGGGGCGGGGCTTCGGGAGCATGGAATCTGGGGCACACCCGAGCGCGTCATCGAATGCATCGAGAAACACCGGGAGCTGGGGTGCACAGGATTTTTAATGGAGTTCTTTGGCCGCGATACCCGACGTCCAGCGGAAATCTTCGCTGAAGCCGTCATCCCTGCCTTTCGAAAATAAACAAACGCAGTCATTGTTGGAACTGCAGACCCTTCCGCGATGCCTGATACAGACCGACCCAAAAGGACAAACAACACGTCATCCGGTGCAATTCCCAAGGGGAATTGCGTAAGTAAGCGGACGACTCCACATGTACCTGTTATTATTGGATTTTATGACTCTCCGATCTCTCTCTACGACCTTTTCTCACGGATTCCTTCTCCTCATCGTCCTCCTCCTTGGCCCCTCTTCGGCCTGGGCCGCTGACGATCAGAGTCTCGTGTGCGAGCGAATCTCAGAACTCACACGGACCTACCTCCACAAGCACATCAGCTTCCATTACGTCAACGATGAACTTCGCCAACGAGTCACAGACAACTACGTCAAACGCCTAGACCCCTCCAAAAGCCTCTATCTCCGCGAGGAGGTTCCCGGCCTCAAAGACAAAGTGCGAAAGAGCCTCCAGCAGATCTGGGAAGGCAACTGCTCGGCGCTTCAGGAAATTCAAAAGGATCAGGTCGAGCGCTACCAAACCATGGAAGAATTCGTACGCGTTTCACTCGCCAACGACGACTATGAAATTGACACGGAAGCCGTCCTGATTATTGACCCAGAGAAAAGGGCTCATCCGTCCGATGAAGCGGCTCGCAATGAACTCGTATCCAAGCTCATTGATTTTCAAATGTCGAATTATCTGAGCTCGGACATGGAAATCTCCGAGGCGAAAGAAAAACTCACTCATCGATACGAACTGATGACCAAGCGAGCCCAGGAGAGAACATCGGAGGATCTCTATGCCTCCTATCTCGATGCCTTTGCCACCGCCCTCGACCCCCACTCCAATTACTTTTCAAAAGAGTACTTCGAAGACTTTCAAATCAGTATGGGTCTCTCACTCGAGGGGATCGGCGTCGCTCTATCATCGAGAGATGGCTACTCTATTGTCGAAGAAATCATTCCAGGCGGAGCCGCCGACGGCTTAAAGGTTCTTGAGCCTCAGGATAAGATTATCGCGGTGGCCCAGGATAACGAAGGGCCGGTTGACATTATCGACATGGACCTTCGAGATGTTGTTCGATTGATCCGAGGAAAACGCGGAACAAAGGTCCATCTCACTGTTCTTCGCCAAGGTGAAACCTCAGAACGATTCAATGTCACCATCGTGAGAGACAAGATTAATCTTGAAGAACAAGCCGCCAAACTCACTTTTGAAGAAGTTGAGGTCGATGGGGAAAAGGTCAAAATCGCACTCCTCGACCTCCCCTCCTTTTACGGCGGACGTGATCCCGGAGAGCGGCAAAGCACCGAAGACGTACGCAAACTCCTCCAAAAGGCCAAAGACGAAAAGGCCGTGGGTCTCGTATTGGATCTCTCTCGAAACGGCGGGGGCCTCTTAGAAACCTCGGTGGATATTGCGGGGTTCTTCATCGCCGATGGAGGCGTAGTGGCCGTGCGTAACACCTTCTCCCAGGTGGACGTCCTGGAGGATGCCGATGAAGAAGTTTTCTGGGATGGCCCCATGGTCGTACTTACTTCACGCATCAGCGCTTCCGCTTCCGAAATTGTCGCGGGTGCGCTTAAGGACTACAAGAGAGCGGTCATTGTGGGCGACGACCACACCTTCGGAAAAGGAACGGTTCAAAGCATGGTTCCGTTACGCGATGGGTTGGGTGCCTTAAAGGTCACCACAGCGCTGTTCTTCCGTCCAGGCGGCCAATCGACTCAGAACGGAGGTGTCAATGCTGACATCCTCGTGCCCTCGGGATTTGCCACCAATGATTTCGGCGAGGCGCACCAAGATTACTCACTCCCCAATCAAACTATTAATTCATTCCTCAAGCCCGAAAGTCTCCCCAGTACAAACTCCAGTACGCAAAAAAAATTCTGGACTCCAATTACTCCTGAGCTCGTCACAGAACTCTCTCGACGTTCGCAAGAAAGATTGGTAGCCAATGAAGAGATGATCGAAATCAGGGAAAGAATCGTCAAGATTGAAGAACGCAACGGTGTGGTTCACCTCGCGGAACTCATGGCTGAGCAAAAAGAAGAAAAAGAGAAACAAGAAGGCAAAGAAGCCCTCCCTTCCGATGAAACTCAGGCAGCGGAAGATGCCTCCGACTCTACCTCTGCCACCGAAACCGCAATGGTCGACGAAACCGAGATTGAGGTCGCCCTTGAGGTGGAATCCGAGGAACCGGGGACGGACGAAAAAGAATTCTCACTCCAACAAGCCGAGGCCGTACAGATTCTGGTCGACCTCATCCAATTATCGAGCTAAACCCCCTATCGAAAAAGCCGTTTGACCTTCGCCTCGACTTTACCCAGAGGCGCCGGCATCCCATTAGGAGAAAAGTTTCATGAGCAACGAACCCACGACCGACGAACGTATTCGCGAAATGGTGAGCACCAACCCAGTTTTGCTGTTCATGAAAGGCAACCGACAGGCTCCTCAATGCGGTTTCTCGGCCCAGGTGATCGGCATCCTTGACTCCTTCATCCCAGACTATGAGACCGTCGACGTGCTCTCCGACCCAGAGATTCGCGACGGAATCAAAACATTCTCATCCTGGCCTACGATCCCTCAACTCTATGTGGACGGTGAATTTATAGGCGGATGCGACATCATCACCGAGATGGCCGGCTCAGGGGAACTCTTCGAAGCACTCGGCGTCGAGCCTCCACCCGAAATCATCCCCAAGATTCACCTCAGCGATACCGCCGCGGAAGCCCTTGCCCAAGCCATTGAGCAAACGGGAACCCCTGGCCAGTTTCTTAAACTGAGTATTGATCAATCGTGGCAACCCAACCTCTCCATGGCCGAGAAGGGGGCGATGGATGTCATGGCGGATGCTGGAGGACCAGAGATCCTCGTGGACAGAATGAGCGCGCAACGCGCCGATGGCATCACCATCGATCTCGTTGAAGGGCCTCAGGGACGCGGATTTAAAGTCGAAAATCCAAACGCTCCACGTATGGGCGAAATGAGTGTTCAGACCCTGAAGCAAATGATGGACGAGAAGATTCCTTTTGAACTGCTTGACGTTCGAACTCCAAACGAGTTCGAGACCGCGCGAATTGAAGGAGCACGACTCCTTGACGACGAGGGCTACAACCAAGCCCTTGCCCTCCCTAAGGAAACGCGGCTTGTGTTCATTTGTCACCATGGCCCAAGAGGCGAAAGCGCCGCCAGCCAGTTCATGGCCCAAGGCTTCTCAGATGTCCATAATCTCGTAGGCGGAATCGACGCCTGGTCCATTGAAATTGACCCAAGCGTGCCGCGTTACTAACCAAACCCAACCCCCGGAGAAAAATTCATGAGCATAGAAATCCCGGGCCCCGGCGGAGTGGGAGATGTAACCGAAGAAATTCGAGGTTCCATCCTTGAAGCGATTCCCGATGCGGAGGTCAAAGTCACGCCCGGAGGGCCTGGGCATTTTGAAATCCGCGTGGTCGCCCCCATCTTCACGGACAAAAGCCGAGTCAAGCAGCAGCAACTCGTCTACGCGGCCATCACGCACCTGATGAGCGGCCCCAATCCCCCTGTTCACGCGGTGGATCGCCTCGACTGCTCTACGCCTTAAGCGGGGTTAATCGGCCTAAAGCAGCCGACCCTGACCATCATCGTCCGTCCCCGGCTTTTTCTTTCGCACGGGTGACTTCTTTGGAGACGAAGAATCTGAGGCACTGGCTTTTTTTAGCCTTACCTTCGAGACAGGTTTCGGTGCCAAACGAGCTCCTCGAGCGGAGGGACCAATCAACTGAAGCTCCGAAAGATCAAAGGTGGCGCTCTTGAGTCGCTGCCGCTTGGCTGGAACGAATCCGAGTTCAAGAGAACCGGCTGCCGCCCCTTCGAGAAGCAAGTCAATCTTCCCCGCCTTGTTCTTAATCAAATGATACTCGCGGCTTCGAATGAATTTGTCGATTTTCACTCGCTTGCCGTAGCTAATCTTCTGATCGTCTCGGTAAACCACTGTAAACTCAGCTCCTTGATCGGGATTGAAGACAGCACAGTAGAGAAGCTTGCTTGAGAAAAGAACTTTCTCCGGCGGCGGCATGATCTTATACGAGCCGTCGGCGGCCACCGCCAAGATCAGATCGAACTCAGAAACCGAAATCTTAAACTGGTCTCCCCGCACGCTGGTTCCCATATAGCCCGAAGCTGTGTCGTAGCTCAGTTTTAAGTTCTGCGTAGCGACCGCTTTCTTGTCCACGGCTTTGATACGTGTAATCTCAGTCCGACGCGGAAAGCGGTCTCCATATTTTTTGATCAGATCCTTCAGATAAGCGATGGTCGTGCGCTTCATGTTGCGCAGCTTGGCCTCGATCGCCTTAACCTGCTTGAGAATCTCGTCGATATCTTTACGGTTTTTCTCGATGTCATACGCCGAAATTCTTCGAATGCGGATCTCAAGAAGCCGCTTCACATCCTCATCGATCATCGGGCGAACGAAAAGCTTTTTGAATTTAGCCATGCCCTCCTTCACTTCACTCCGCACTGCCTCTTCGGTCGTCGCCTCTTCGATCCTTTTATACACACGTTTCTCAACGAAGATTTGCTCAAGAGTGAGCCAGTGCTGCCGATCCACCAACTGAGCCCGATCGTACTCAAGCTCTGCCTTGAGCTGCCCCTTCAATTGCTCCGTCAATCTCTGAGTGATTTCGGAAATTGTGAGCTGAACAGGCCTTCGGTCTTCGATGACCGTCACATTCGAAGAGACTGAAACGGAGCAATCCGTATAGGCATAAAGCTGCGGAACAACCTCTTTGGCAGTCACTCCACGAGCCAGAGTAAGTTCGATTTCCACTTTCTCTGTCGTAAAATCATTAATGGACGAAACCTTCACTCGCCCCTTCTGCACCGCAGCCTCAATCGAAGCAATCAAGCTCTCCGTCGTCGTCCCGTAAGGCACTTCGGTGATAATAATACGCTTCTTATCAGCAACCTTGACTCGAGCTCGGACTTCAACTTTGCCTCGGCCGTCCTCGTAGGCGTCGACATCCATAAGTCCGCCCAAAGCGAAGTCTGGAAAAAGCTCAAAGCTTTTCCCTTCAAGAATTGAAATCTGAGCCTCCCAAAGCTCATTCAAATTGTGCGGCAGCAACTTCGTTGCCATCCCCACCGCAATTCCCTCTGTCCCGAGCATCAAAACCACAGGCAGCTTTGTGGGAAGAAAAATTGGCTCTTGATTCCGACCATCATAGCTATCAACGAACTCCGTTAATGGCTTATGAAACATCGTGTCGATCGCTAGGTCCGTCAGCCGACACTCAATGTATCGTGCTGCGGCTGCCCTGTGCCCCGTCAGAAGGTTCCCAAAATTTCCCTGACGCTCTATAAAGAAATCCTTGTTGGCCAGAACCACCAATGCGTCGCCGATGGAGGCATCTCCATGAGGATGAAGCTTCATCGTCTCGCCGATAATGTTGGCCACCTTGTGGAAGCGCCCATCGTTCACCGAGAAAAGAGTGTGCAAAATTCGCCGCTGAACCGGCTTCAATCCATCACGAATATCCGGAATCGCTCGATCTAAGACAAAATAGCTGGAGTACTCCAGAAAATTTTGCTGCATGAGAGATTCAAGCTGAGTCATAACCAGATCCCTCTTTCTACGCCACATCCGTTAGTAAGTTCTCGACAATAAAATCGCGTCGAGCAGGCGTGTTCTTACCCATAAAAAACTCGAGCGTTTTCAAGATTTCGCTGTGCCGCCCGACCGAGACAGATTGAAGCCTCATACCCTCGCCGATAAATTGACCGAACTCTTTGGGGCTAATTTCGCCCAAACCCTTAAACCGAGTAATCTCGGCGGCCTTAATCTCTCCCAAGGCCTCATCACGCTCTCTGTCGCTATAGCAATAGCGAGTCGTCTTTTTATTACGAACACGAAAAAGAGGCGTTTCCAAAATGTAAACATGGCCTTTCTCAACCAATGGCTCGAAGAAATGCAGAAAGAAGGTCAAGAGGAGGTTTCGAATATGCATACCATCTACATCTGCGTCCGTCGCTAGAATGACTTTGTTGTAACGGAGCCCATCAATGCTCTCTTCGATTCCGAGCGCACGCATAAGGTTGTAGAGTTCTTCATTCTTGTAAATCGCGTCTCGTTTCAACCCCAAGCAATTAAGAGGCTTCCCACGCAAAGAGAAAATCGCTTGCGTAAAGACATCTCGTGAAGGCACGATGACACCCGCCGCAGAGTCACCCTCTGAAAGAAAAATCGAACTTTCTTCCCTTCGATCTCCCTTTGTATCATCAAAATGAACCTTACAGTCGGTCAGCTTGGGAATCCTGATGGCGACTTTCTTGGCACGTTCTCGCGCATCTTTCTTGATGTTTGCCAACTCTTTCCGCAGTCGCTCGTTGTTGGCCACTTTCTCAAGAACCTGCTTTGCGACCTTCTCGTTCTCATGTAGCCACCGGACAACTTGATCTTTGACAGCCGGAACAATCCAACTGCGCACTTCGGTAGACCCCAGCTTATTCTTTGTCTGACTCTCAAAAACGGGATCCTGCAATTTTACCGCCACCGCGCCGATGATTCCGTCCCTCACGTCCTCACCAGCGAAATTCTTTTTCGCGAATTCGTTAACGCCTTTAAGCAAGCCCTCGCGAAAGGCACTTTGATGCGTTCCACCATCATTCGTATACTGCCCATTCACGAACGAATAATATGTCTCGCCATAATTATTCGTATGGGTAAAAGCGAATTCAAACTTTTCGTCCTGACAATGCACAATGTCATAAAGCGGAGGATCTTCTCCGAGTTCGTCACCCAAAAGATCAGCCAGGCCCTGCTTACTCTGAAAGGACTGGCCGTTGTAACTCAGCTTTAGGCCCCCATTTAGATAGGCGTAGTACTTGAGCCGGTGTGCAATAAATTCTTCGTTCCACTCGTAGCGATCAAAAATCTCGAGGTCGGGCGTAAAACTGATCTCAGTTCCATTCGCGGCGCCTGCCTCCTTACCCTTTTTTTGGTTTAGCAGTCGACCGCGTTGAAACGAAGCTCTTACGTACCGCCCATCTCGCCAACTCGTCACTTCAAAGTCGCTGGACAAAGCATTCACCGCTTTTGTTCCAACTCCGTTCAGACCCACCGAAAACTGGAAGACATCATCGTTATACTTGCCGCCCGTATTGATCTGGCTAACGCACTCGACGACCTTTCCGAGCGGAATGCCCCGGCCATAGTCACGGATTGTTACCTGAGCATCATCCCGCTTAATCTCGATGCGCTTTCCCTCGCCCATAATGAATTCATCGACAGAGTTATCCACCACTTCCTTGAGCATGACGTAAATTCCATCAAGGGCGTGACTGCCGTCGCCTAAACGGCCGATGTACATCCCTGTCCGCAAGCGAATGTGCTCAAGAGCATCAAGCGTCTGGATGGCCTGCTCGTCATAAGCAACTTTTTTCTTGGCCATGGAATCCTCCCAAAGATGTAGTCAAGGGGGGATAGACGCGAGGATGGAGGATTCGCTGCATTCGTCAAGGCAAGAACACACGGAGGCGCCCCCCCGCGGGCTACAGCTTCCCCTCGCCCATCCGAACCTCCCTCCTCGTCGGAGAAATGCCCGCGTCGCTTCACGAGGCTCACCGCCTTTAAACGGAGGGAACACCGCCCAACTGCCGGCAACGATGAGCCGCCCGACGAGAAGCTTGGCGCAGAGCCTGAGGCAGGCTCAATCTTTGAGCCAAGCCGGCCGCAAAAGCGCCATGAAAAGCGTCTCCAGCTCCTGTGGTATCGATGACGCGAACAGGAACTGGAGGGACCTTCAGGAATTTTCCATCCACCAAGGCCACAGCCCCTTTCTCGCCACGTGTGATCACCGGCGTACATCCATACCGTCGGTATAAAGCCCTGAGAGTTTCGCGAATACCCCCAGCCCCATAGCTGCGAACGAAGTCGAGAGGAAGCACCGGGTAGTCCACATGAGCAAGAAGTCGACGAAAAGCAGGACGGGCATCTGAGAAATCAGCGACAATGGGAATCGCTTTTTCTCTTGCCCGAGGCCAAGCGCGTTCAACCTGATCTGGGAAATGCCCATCAATCATAAGCACCGAACCGGCCCGAAGAGAGGAAAGGTCGAAGTCCGGTGCATCTCGCTCCAAAGCACGCCGGTCAGGCACCAAGAACCGGCGCTCTCCCGTTGAACGCTCGACCAAGACAACGGACGTTGTGGTCTCATGTTCGCCGTGATACTGGACCTTTCGCGTCACAATGCCTCTCTTGCGCAATTGAGAAGCCAAGAATCGACCATCGGCGTCCTGCCCAAGCATCGTCAGAATATGTGCCTCAGCCCCTTCCTCGGCAGCGGCGACCAGTGCATTGGCCACCATCCCGCCCGGGAGGCTGTGATGAGCACGATACCGGGTTCGCTCTGTGACTAAACCAAAATCATCCACCAGGAACACTTCATCTCGAACACAGAGCCCAAGCCCAATGACACGAGCTTGCCTCTGGGCGGCGCTCAAAGCTTTTTCCTCAATGTGGACGTCATTTTACCTCTGCCCCAGGGTACCGATCCTGCCCCCGTTGCTACAGCCCCTCTGCGCAAAAGCCCATGATCTGTTATTCAATCAATCTCATGGACAGTCGCTATATCAGTCAACTCAATCGTGATGTCAAACCCGCTGGCCCAGGGGAATTTGCGCCCGTTTCCATCGGGCCCATTCAACTGGCCCTGCCCGTAGTCTTGGCCCCTATGGCCGGCATCACCAACTACCCTTTTCGAACCGTTTGCAGACGCTTTGGCGCAGGCCTCTATGTCAGCGAAATGATCACAGCAAGAGCTCTTGTCGAAAAGAACGAGAAAACTCTCAGGCTCGCCGAATTCAGCCCCGAAGAAACGCCCCGCAGCTTACAGATCTACGGCGTCGACCCTGAGTATGTTGGCAAAGCCATTGAATTCCTTGTTTCGGAGGATCGGGTCGATCACATCGACCTCAACTTCGGCTGCCCCGTGCGCAAGGTCACGCGTAAAGGAGGCGGAGCGGCTATCCCCGTCAAGCCTCGACTCCTTGCGAATATTGTTCGCGCCGCTGTGCAAGCCGCAGCACCGATTCCCGTCACAATCAAATTTAGGATGGGAATCGACGACAACCTCATGACTTTCTCTGACGCCGGGCGCGTTGGACAGGAGGAAGGCTGTGCGGCCGTCGCCCTCCATGCCCGCACCGCTGCCGAATTGTACTCCGGCGAAGCCCACTGGGAAGCAATCGCGAGTTTAAAATCGCAAGTCCAACACATCCCCGTCTTTGGCAACGGCGACATATGGGAGGCTTGGGATGCTCTCCGTATGATGCGCCAAACTGGCTGCGATGGAGTCGTTGTCGGACGTGGATGTCTCGGCCGCCCCTGGCTCTTCAGAGACCTGGCCGATGTATTTTCAGGGCGGTCACCCGAGGACCCCCCATGCTTTGGACAGGTCCGAGAAGTCATGCTTGAGCATGCAACGCTGCTTGCTGAGTGGTTCGGCGAGCGGCTAGGCCTCATGTCCTTTCGAAAGCATGCCACTTGGTACACGAAGGGTTTCCCCGGCAGCAGCCAATGGCGACAATCTCTAACCCATGTGGAGACCTTGCCCGATCTGGAAAAAGCCCTGCATGAGCTGTCGTCGGACCTCGAATTCCCGCCCGAGGCCATGCGGATTAAAAGAGGCAAGAAAAGTCGACGTCAACGTGTCGCTCTTCCCGAAGGCTATCTTGACGACCAATTTGATGAAACGCCGCCCGGGCCCGATGCGGAGACGGCCGATTCTGGCGGGTAATCTCCCGAGTGAGTTTTCAAGGAAAAGACGCTCTTCACAGGGCCGTTCTTAACCGCTCACTTGAAAGACCATGTCGATCGCTAAGCCCACGAGGAATAGGCCAAAGATGACCTCGAGTGCCCGCGGAGCCAGACGGTTTGATGCGCGAGCCCCTAGGCCAGAGGCCACGATGACCACGGGTGTCATGACCATCACGGCAGGCAGGTCCACATAGCCCCACGAGTAGGCAGGCAGCCCTTCCACATTCAAACCATTGATCACCATGCCGGCCGCGGCCACCCCTGAAAGAGCGAGCCCGCCCACACTCGAAACAGCCACGGCTCGATGAATCGATTGCCCGAACGCCATCAGGGCGGGCGTGGTGAGCATTCCTCCAGAGAGACCCAAAAGAACAGAAACCAACCCTATTGCTGCTGAAACAACGGAGAGCAGGGCTCGCTTGGGCAGCTCAGTTGCCAGCTTAGGTCGATTGGGAAGCAAAACATACGCAGCTTGAAAAACCAAGAAACCAATAAACACCCAACGTAAAGTCGAACCCGAGCTGACTCGAGACAACAATAAGCCGCCTAAAACCCCCGCCAAAAGCGCTGGCAGCCAAACTTTTAAAATCTCCCAATCAAGGTTTCCCTCTTTCCGTTGCCTCAGCACGGAGCCCAAGCAAGTGGGGATTGCGACCGCCAAAGAAGTGCCTGCGGCAAGATGAAAAATATGATCGCTCGTCACCGCAAACGCCGAGAATAGATAAAGCAGAATGGGAACTCTTAAAATTCCGCCGCCGAGTCCGAACAGTCCTCCTGCAAAACCAGAAGCCGCCCCGGCAGCGAAAAGAGCGATCAAATAAAGATAGAAATTTTCATCACTGGTCACGATAGCCTCAATATAGCATCCGCTTGGGCAGCAAGAACTTTACCTCCACGGCCCCGTGAAGAGTTCTACGAAGAGGGAGAGCGAAGTGAAATAGCCGATCATCTCTCCTTAGCCCGGTCCCACCGAAGCAACGTTCATCGCGAACTCAAACTCAGCTAATCCAGGCCAATTAGCTCACGCGCACGCGCTGGCCCGACCACATGAGCACCCAGACTCTCCACCATCGAAACAGCTTTCTCGACCAACTGCGCATTGCTCGCGAAAACCCCTTTTTCAAGATACAAATTGTCTTCAAGGCCCACTCGTACGTGTCCTCCCAGAAGCACAGACTGTGCGACCCAAGGCATCTGCATTCGACTAATCGCAAAGCTCGTCCAAAAAGTATCAGGCGGAAGCTGGTCGACCATGTTCTTCAAAAGGCCAACATCAGCCGGCATCCCCCAGGCAATATCATGACAAAACTGATACATGGGTCGAACATCGAGCAAGCCCTCCTTGAGCAGCTTTTGTGTAAACCAGAAATGGCCTGTATCAAAGATCTCAAGTTCGGGTTTTACCCCCCACTCCTTGACCTGCTGCGCTTGTTGACGAAGGTGAGGGGGCGGGTTCATCATGACGTAGAGGTCATCCCCGAAGTTCATACTTCCACAATCGAGAGTACAGATTTCGGGTCTAAGCTCGCCGACATGCACAAGGCGCTCGATTGGATTGATAAAATCGGTCCCAGGCCCTCCTACGGCTGGGTCCTCTTGACCCACATAAAAATCGCCTCCCATGCCTGCCGTCAAATTAATCAAGACATCAACGCCAGAGTCTCGAATACGCTGAACAACCTCCCTAAACAGACGAGGATCACGGCTTCCTTGACCGGTTGCGGGGTCGCGAACATGGATATGAACGATGGCTGCACCCGCCTCAGCCGCCTCAATCGAAGATCGCGCAATCTGCTCAGGCGTGATCGGAAGGTGAGGATGTATCTGAGCGGTATCAGCCGAACCGGTTACTGCACAGGTAATCACGACTTCCTGATTCATGCCCATTCCTCGAGTGACTTACCCACATTGCATTCGGCCAGGTGCTGCTTCAGCCGAACTCTGGCGCCTTGACATCAAGTGTTAGGCTCCCGCCTAATCTACCTCGGGGATAATGAGCCTCTGCTCGGCGTTTTTCTCTTCCATCTTTTCGAAGAGCTTCTCGGGACCACCGCGATTGATCACTTCTCCGAATTGAGAACGGAAATTAGACACGAGACTGACCCCTTCCACGATGATATCAATCACCTTCCATTGTCCCGTACGTTCACGCATGCGGTAATTCATCTCAATTCCGTCAAATTCACCACCCTGCACTCTCGAAAGAACCGTAACATCGCCGCGCGGCTCAATCCTCGACCCATATACTTCGATGGCAGTCTGCCTATACCGATCTAAACGCCCACCGTACGTACGAGAAAGATAGAGCTTGAATTCCTTTACGAATTCTTTTTGCTGCTGACGATCAAACTTCTTCCAATTGCGAGCCAACACCAATTTACTCATCGTCGCAAAGTCAAAGACTTCAAATACAATCTGCTCAATTTCAGAAACGCGCACCCGACTGGGCACATCCTGCTGGGAGAGCACCGAGATCACTCGATCGAGCGTTTCCTGGGCAACCGCACGGGGCGGAGCCATATAGGCCTCTGGATCATCAATCTCAGAGCTGGCACTCGATGCCGAGAGGAGCACAACACTCAAGGCTGCCAATATGAGAAAGCTCACTTTTGACTTTGGGAAAAAATACACCGAACGACTCCCGCTGAGGCCGAACCTCACTGTTTCACCTCTCCTGCGTCTTTTTGAGTGGACGCTTCGTTGTCTTGCTTTTTCTTTTCCTGCTCTCTTTGTAATTTACGCTCAACTTGGTCGTTATATTCTTCGATTTCGAGCTCTTCATCATCAAAGTAATAGAGGTCATCGTCCGCGGCTCGCTGATAATCTTCTCCTCGAGCCCGAGCCACCTTGGCATCTCGATTTTGCATGTAGGCTTCACGCATAAAGACATAGTAGTCGAAGGCATCACGCCGGCTTTCGTCTACTTCCTCAAGATACCGAGAACGAAGATTCAGAAGATCCACTCCACGAATGATGAACGTTCCCCATATGGGCAAAAGCGTGAAGTAAAAAGTGGCGCCGCTGTCAACGACCCGGCCTACGCCATCGCGAACCGTGGCCGGGCCGAACAACGGCAACATGAGGTAAGGACCGTGAGGCACTCCCCAGTATCCGAGTGTCTGCCCGAAGTCCTCATCATTTTGGGGGATATCGACCATAGTGGCTACATCGATCAAGCCTCCCAAGCCAAAGCTTGCATTAAACACTACACGAAGAAAATCTTCACCGGCTTTGTCAAATTTCAACTGAAAAATATCGTTCCCAAAAATCGCAGGCATCAAAATTAAGCGATTCACATTCACAACGGCGGTTCTCACAAAACTGGGCGTCACCCATCTCCAAACTCGGGCCGCTGGCGCTACAAGGTAGATGTCTCCCTTCTCATTGAGCCAGAAGATACCTCGGTTCATCTTTTCTAAAGGGTCGCCATTCGACTTCGATGGCTCCGAAACCTCACTCACGGAGGCCGTTCCGCTCACCCCTGCCCCGACTGGGTCGGCTCCCGATTGAGCGAAAGGCATGAGAAAAGTCATCATCAAAGAAAGGAAGAGAATCTTCCTTCCCGAAATCAACGAGACTCGGAATCCTCTCCACGAAGTCCACCGCATACTACGAGTCTCGCCCCTCAATCGTTGCCACCTCCGTGAACCACGGCACCGATTAACTTATCTAAATTGGTAGCGCTCTCTGTAAAGACCACATCTTCGCCTGAAACTAACATCTCATCTTCAGCACCCGGCTCAAGGGCGATGAACTGATCGCCTAGGAGGCCAGAAGTTCGAATGGCGGCCATGGTGTCAATCGTCAGCTCTAAATCCGGCGAAAGATCCAACTGCACCCGAGGGCGTAGATTGGCATCCAACTCGATCTCAGTCACCCGGCCGACTCGGACCCCACCAATGCGAATCGGCGATCGATTCGAAAGCCCTCCAATATCATCAAAGGTCGCAAAAAGCACGAGCCCTCCCTGGCGTCCAAGCGAGAGCCCTCCCACCTGTACCGACAGAAAGGCCAAAGCCATCAAGCCAATCACCACAAAAATTCCAACAGCGAGGTCACGCGTACCGGATGACGACATGCGCTCTTTTCCTCCTAGACACCCCAAAGAGACGTCAATACGAAATCAGCCAAAAGAATACAGACAGAGGTAGTCACCACGGTCGAGGTGGTCGCCCGACTCACTCCCACCGCATTCGGTGCACATGCGTAACCACGATAGGTCGAAATCAGAGCCAGCAAGACTCCGAAAATCAAAGACTTGACGATGCTCTGGAGAACATCTTCCCGAAAAGCGACAGCACTCTCCAATCCAGAGATATAGCTACCGCCATCGAGGCCCAAGAGTTCGACACCAATCAAGTAGGCTCCACCAATTCCAAAGATCACAAAAAGAGCCGAAAGCAAAGGCATAACGATGATAATACCCAAAGCGCGAGGCATGACGACGAAGTGAATGGGATCAATCGCCATCATCCGCAAACCATCCAGTTGGTCCGTCGCCTTCATCGACCCAATCTCAGCGCAGGTCGCGGAACCGGCTCGCCCCGTGACCAATAGGCCTGTCAAGACCGGCCCCAGTTCACGAATCAGGGCTAGGCCCACCGCGGTGCCTAACGAAGACTCCGCACCGAATCGAGAAAGGGTGTAATAGAGCTGAAGTCCCAGAACAAAACCCACGGTTGCGCCCGACGCGCAAAGAAGGGCCAGGGAAAGCACACCTGAATCGTAGATCGCAGCCACGATCTGCCTCCCGCGCAATGGAGACACAAAAGCGCTCCGAAGCACCGAGGCACCGAAATTCACGGTCTGGCCTAGCCCCACTACTCCCCCGGTCACCCATGCGCCAAGGCGGCTCAGAACACCCTTCATCGCCTAATGGCCCTCCTTGACCGACACATGATGAGAGAGGTACTCGGCTCCATCTTCACCCATAAAATCAACAATGGCGGAGTCTCTGCTCTCAGCCAGCTCTTGGGGGCTTCCTGAAATCGAATGCCCTTCCTGCAACAGGAGAACTTGATCAGCCATTCTCAGGCTAGAGGCCATGTGATGAGACGTCACAATCAAGGTGAGTCCCAAATTACGATTCAGATCCCGCAAAAGCGATTCAATTCGAGACACGTTGGGTGGGTCAAGGCCAGAGAAAGGTTCATCGCAAAGAACGACTGCAGGCTCACTCACGATCGCACGGGCAAGGGCCGCACGCCGTAACATGCCACCGGAAAGTTCACCGGGTAAAAGGTCGTCCACATCGGGAAGCCCCACGGCTTCTAAACCGGCTCGCACATGGAGACGAATTTCGTCTTCACCTTGCCTTCCGTGCTCGCGAAGAGGCAAGGCCACGTTTTCAAAAATACTCATTGAATCTAAGAGAGCGCCGTTTTGAAAAAGCATACCCAACTGCTTCCGCATACGGCCTAGTTCCAATTCAGAAAGACCCACGATTTCTTGACCAGCCACTCGAACGCAGCCTTGATCCGGCTTCTGAAGACCACCGATCATCCGCAAAAGAGTGCTCTTGCCAGTCCCACTCGGTCCCATGATGACCGTAATCTTTCCCCGCGGAAAAGAACAATGCAAATCCGAAAAGACGGGACGGTCTCCAAAGCGCAAGGCGACGCCCTCAATCTCCACATGAGACGAATGCTGGTCCGACAAACTTAGACCCTCTGCGCTCATTTCATCTCCACCCTTCGAGGTATCCACCTTAACCGTTCGCCCTGACTTAAAATCGTTGAACGGAGCTTAGCAATCCCCCGTGGTCGTGTAGACGATTTCGAAGCGTCCACCCGCAAAATCAACGAATCTCACCAGCACGTCGGTGAAGTCGAGACTACCTCAAGTAAAGAGGCATCTAAAATTCCGGTTCCACGATAAGCGCCACAAACATGTTTTTCGAACAAGGGGAGGCGCCCTCACCTAGCTACTCAAGCGAGAGAGAAGCTAGAGCCTGGTTCATAAATTGGGCGTAGAAAGCGTTGAGTTCAGGGGTGAAGTGACTTCCACTATGAGAATTTTCCAATTGTCCCTGGAATTCGTCTCTCGCGGGGACGCGCCCAACGAATTCAATCGCCTGCTGAGGACGCGTGATACGTTCCATATTTACGAATTCTTCGACTTCATCGACATACCAATCCGGAGAGGAATGAATCACCGCATGCATCACCACGGCAGCGCCCCCCTCCGCTCGGGTATGAATTTCAGCCAAACTCAATTTCATAAGTTCTGACTGCAATGCGGTCAAACTCTTTCGTTCCTGAGTCAGGGACTGATGTTGCCGCTCGTCGAAGAGCTGCGAGCTGTTCACGCGTAGAGAGCCCACTTCTATCTCACCGGGTTCAAGCTCCACCTTTATCGTTTCTACGTTAAAGAGAATATCCGGGCTAGGTCGGATCTCGTCATTTTCTATGCTCGTCAAACTACGCAATACGTTCTCAACGGCGCGAGACAAAAAGTTATACAGGTGACTTGCCGAACCATTCGGAGAACGCTCCCTGTACTTGCGACGGCCTGATTGAATCGAGGCAAAATGAACATTTTCTGCATAGTCGTTGTGGCTATGAAGAAAAAAGACGACGCTCACCTTGTCTCCGTGTCCGCGCCAGAACTCCCTAAGACGTATGGCCGACTGACTCGTGCCATAACCGCCAACACCGAGGTTTACGACACGCCTTTCCCCATCGTTCTCATTGATCAAGCGATCAAGTTGATCGACAAGAGTTTCTTCATTCGAAACTCCCCACCCAAAGGTATAGGAATCGCCACTCACGACGATCAGATCTTCAGCCTGACGCCAATCGTCTAAAGAACCGATCCGATAGCCATCAGCGTCCGTCTTAATCGACATCTGGAAATCACTTCCGTAGAAAGTGTGATCAAGATCTTCGTTAGGAGCCCAACCAAGATTGCTATCCGATTTGAAGAAAAAGGGGCGCTGGGCATACTTACCCTCATAGAGATTCCGAACGAAAAGTTCACCCGCAAGCCAGCAAAAAGAAATACTGATCAAAACAAGTGCGGTACGGAGTGCGGCTGGGCGCCACGACCTACTTCGCTCTTCACACTGACTCTTTGAGATACCCAATTTTTTCCTCAAGCCACGATTCACTCACACTGCCCACTATAATTGAAAAGCGGATATGACGACTCACCAAGGCCTGACCCTACATTACATCTCTATCCCTCTCACCACCGAACTGAATTTTCACTCCTTGATAAGATGGGGCAGTGGCCTTTCGAGGGACAGACAAATCCGTCAGCTCTCTGAGGTTTAAAGTCCAAGGCAACGGGCTGCCCAAACACATGCAAAATGATGTGAGCGAAGGCTTAGGCACACTCCCCTTCGCGCCTCAAGATGCATGAGTCGAGTCAGGCTGATCTCAGAACCCGAAGGGCCGTGCGCTCCCTATCAGAGAGTCGCTTATCTTGGTGAGCTGACCTTAAATCGCCTCGGCCATCAATTCAGAGAGCTTCTGCGTGAACGCAGCAGGGTCCGTCAATTGCCCGCCTTCTGCCAACACGGCTTGCCCGAACAAGAGGCTCGCGTAGTTGCTAATTCGGGGATCTGTGCCATTCGCCTCAAAGAGTCCCTGCAATTTTTTCATAATTGCGTGGTTGGGGTTCAATTCAAGAATCGGCTTGTGGTCTGGAACCTCTTGGCCGGCCTGCCTCAACATCGCCTCAAGCTGAGGAGAAAGGTCTCCGTCTTCAAGCACGAGACACGATGGCGACTGTTTGAGTCGACTGGATAAACGCACTTCTTTGACCTCGTTCTGAACAGCCGATCCAATGGCTTGAATGAGGTCTTTAAAGGCCTCTTCTTCCTCTTTCGTCTCGGCCTCATCCTTCTCAGATTCGTCTTGAAGGTCAATTTCACCCTTACCGACGGACTGAAACCTTTTTTCTTTGTATTCGGGTGGCATCTGCTGCAGCCAAACCTCGTCTACAGGGTCGGTGAGAAGCAACACCTCAACGCCCTTCTCCTTGAAAGCCTCAAGGTGAGGAGAGCTAGCCAGAACATCCCGAGAGGTCCCCGTCATGTAATAAATAGCCTCTTGGTCCTCGGGCATTCGCTCTACGTAGTCGTCGAGAGCCGTCAGCTTAGAATCATCTCGAGTCGACGCGGAATACACAAGGTCAAGAATGCGGTCCTTCTTCTCTTCGAAAAGCAGCAGACCTTCTTTTAAGACCGGGCCAAACTGAGCCCAGAACCCTAGATACTTCTCTTCATCTTGTTTCCGAAGGTCCGATAGAGACTGAAGCACTTTCTTCACGAGATGCTTACGGATTGCTTGGATCTGACGATCCTGCTGAAGCATTTCTCGAGACACATTCAGCGAAAGATCCTCCGAATCCACAACGCCCTTCACGAAGCGCAGATAATCAGGCATCAGATCGCTGCACTCTTCCATAATGAAAACTCGGCGCACATAAAGCTGAATGCCCCGGTGAGCCATCTCGCGGTGATAGAGGTCAAAAGGGGCCAAGCCGGGGATATACAGCAGGGCGCGAGCTTCAAAGGTGCCCTCAAGAGCGGTGGCTAGATGCAGCAAGGGCTCTTGGTGATCATGGGTAATGTGTGTGTAGAACTCTTTGTACTCTTCGTCCGAAACTTCTGAGGCAGGTCGAGTCCAGATGGCCTTCATCGAATTGATGGGACTATCGTCCAACGCGGCCGCAGCCTCGTCTTCCCCTTCCTTTTCCTCTTCCTCTTTTTTATTTACGGTCAGTCGCACGGGGTAAGAAACAAAATCAGAAAAGCGCTTGACGATATTCTTTAGTTCCCACTCGTCCGTGTAGTCCTTGATGCCACCGTCAATATCCACGTCCTTGAGGTGTAGTGTGATCCGAGTCCCCGCAGCATCCAGTTGGGAATCCTCTAGTTCGTACTCTCCACTCCCATCGGTACTCCAAGTGCAAGCCTTCTCTTCGCCAGCTTTTCGGCTCTCCACAACGACGCGGTCCGCGACCATAAAGCTCGCATAGAAACCAACGCCAAACTGACCAATCAGGTCGGGCGAATCTCCCTTTGCGCTTTCTTGGTTACGGAGAAATTCAAGGGTTCCAGATCGAGCAATGGTGCCCAAGTTTTCGATGAGTTCATCGCGCGTCATTCCGATCCCGTTGTCCTCGATACACAAAGTTCGAGCTTCGGGGTCGGCCACGAGTCGAATCCCTAGTTCTTCAGTCGGTAGCAAGTCTGCCTGGGTCAACCCCGCGAAACGACGACGGTCTAAAGCATCAGAGGCATTGGAAATGAGTTCCCGAAGAAAGACGTCTTTGTTTGAATAAAGGGAGTGGATCATCAGGTCGAGCAGTTTTTTGACTTCGGCCTGGAACTCGCGGGTTTCGGTGGGCATTCAAGGGCTCCGGTAAGTTGATGGATAAGTGAAGGAGGTTTTATCTGCACCGAGGGCCTGTTGGCAACTCCATCCAGCAAGAAGAATAATTTCCCCGGGGGCATAGTTTTCAAGTGGCTGATTTTATTACTGTATTCTATTATTGAGATATATTGATTTATATGCGATTGTCTCGCTCCCGAGAAGCAAACCGCACACACCAAGGAGCTCTTTGTGCCCCAGGACCGTTTTGAAGCCGCGCTGAGTGAACGAATCCTTGTCCTCGACGGGGCCATGGGCACCATGATTCAAGGCTTGGGGCTCAAGGAGGCCGACTTTCGGGGCCTGAGGTTCAATGAACACCCACAAGAACTGGCCGGCGACAACGAGTTATTGACTCTGACTCAGCCCGATTCTATCCGGCAGATTCATAACGATTTTCTAGAAGCCGGCGCCGACATCATTGAAACCAATACCTTCGGTTCCAACGCAATCGCCCAAGCCGACTACGGTCTAGAATCGATTTGTTTTGAACTGAACCGCGAAGCGGCCCTTCTCGCCCGAGGCATCGCGGACGAATGGACAAAAAAGACTCCGAATCAACCTCGATTCGTGGCCGGGGCCATCGGGCCCACCCCTCGAACGCTCTCCATTTCACCCGACGTCACGGATCCTGCCGCTCGAAGCGTGACCTTTGACGAATTGTACAATGTGTATCGCGAAGCCACTTTGGGCTTGATTGATGGCGGGGTCGACCTGCTCTTGATCGAAACGATTTTCGATACGCTCAATGCGAAAGCCGCGCTCGTGGCCATCGATGAGATCTTTGAAGAAACTGGCCAATCCCTTCCGCTTATGATTTCTGTGGCCATTACAGATGCCAGCGGACGCGTACTCTCGGGACAAACGGTGGATGCCTTCTGGCACTCCATCGCGCATGCGAACCCCATCTCTGTGGGTGTAAACTGCTCCTTGGGGGCCCACGACATGCGACCCTACGTGGCCGACCTCGCGCGAATCGCCGACTGTCATGTTTCCGCTTATCCCAACGCCGGCCTCCCGAACGCTTTTGGCGAATACGATGAAGAAGCCGAAACGACGGGTGAACTCGTCGGTGAGTTTGCAAAAAGCGGTCTTGTCAATATCGTGGGGGGGTGCTGCGGGACCACACCGGAGCATATTCGGGCGATTGCCGAAAACGTAAGAGGGGTTCCAGTACGCCAAATCCCTGAAATCCCAGAGCGCGTGACTCATTTGAGCGGACTTGAAACGCTGACCATCACCAAAGAGTCCAACTTTCAGATGATCGGCGAAAGAACCAACGTTACGGGTTCTGCGCGCTTTCGAAAACTCATCGAAGCCGACGATTTTGAGTCCGCCTTAAGCGTAGCCCTGGATCAGGCGCGCAGTGGCGCAAACCTTATCGATATCAACATGGACGAAGGCATGCTCGACTCGGAAGCTTGCATGACTCGCTTCCTTAATCTTGTGGCCACCGAACCCGAAATCGCGCGCATTCCTATCATGATCGACAGCTCAAAGTGGAGCGTCATTGAAGCGGGACTCAAATGTGTCCAAGGCAAAGCCGTCGTCAATTCCATCTCACTTAAAGAAGGAGAGGAAGACTTTCTTCAAAAGGCCAAAACCATTCGCCGCTATGGCGCTGGGGTCGTGGTCATGGCCTTCGACGAAACAGGACAAGCCGACACTACACAACGTAAAGTGGAAATCTGCGAACGGTCATATAGGTTACTCACCGAACGAGTTCACTTTCCACCCGAAGACATCATCTTTGATCCGAATATTCTCGCGATCGCCACGGGCATGGAAGAGCACAATGACTATGCGAGCTATTTCATCGATGCGGCGCGAGAGATTAAAGAGCGATGCCCGGGGGTCCACATCTCGGGGGGTGTCTCAAACCTATCCTTCTCCTTTCGCGGAAACAATCCGGTACGGGAGGCCATACATTCAGCGTTTCTTTACCACGCGATTGAAGCAGGCATGGATATGGGAATCGTCAACGCCGGTCAGTTAGAAGTCTACGAGAATATCCCCCCCGCGCTCCTTGAGCATGTCGAAGACATTATCTTCAACCGCCGAGAAGACGCGACGGAGCGAATGGTGAGCTTCGCAGAGACCGTGAAGGGGGCCGGTCGGAAAAAAGTCGTGGATCTCGCCTGGAGAGACAACGAAGTCGAAGAACGCCTCTCTCACGCGCTCGTCCATGGCATCACTGACTTTATCATTGAAGACACAGAAACGGCACGCGTAAAACTGGGGCTGCCCATTGATGTCATCGAAGGCCCATTAATGAATGGCATGAGCATCGTGGGCGACCTTTTTGGCGCAGGTAAAATGTTTCTCCCTCAGGTGGTCAAAAGCGCACGCGTCATGAAGCAAGCTGTGGGACATCTTGAGCCCTTCTTGGAGGCCGGCAAGGAGGCCGGAAGCAATCGGGGCAAGATCGTCATGGCCACTGTGAAAGGGGATGTCCACGACATCGGGAAGAACATTGTGGGCGTGGTATTGGGCTGCAACAACTATGAGATCATCGACCTAGGCGTCATGGTTCCCGGGGATAAAATCCTAGACACTGCGGTGGAAGTGGGCGCAGACGCGATTGGGCTGTCGGGACTCATCACGCCCTCTTTAGATGAAATGGTTTCCGTTGCGACCGAAATGAAACGCCGAGACCTAAAACTCCCTCTACTCATCGGCGGGGCTACAACGAGCCGCCAACATACAGCCGTCCGCATTGCTCCAACCTATGATGAAACAGTCGTTCATGTGCAAGACGCATCTCGATCAGTCGGAGTTGTGTCAAGCCTCCTAGACTTGGAACAAAAAGAGGCTTTCGATCTTAAGAATCGATCAGAACAAGGAAAGTTACGAGAACTCCATCTGGCAAAACGCGACAAGCCCTTGCTTAGCCTTGATCAAGCGCGTCAGAACGCTCCTCAATACGAATGGACAAACGACGCACTTCCCACACCCGATTTTATTGGTCGGAAAGTCATCAGCCCAGTCAGCCTCGCTGAACTCGTAGACTATATTGATTGGACTTTTTTCTTCTCCGCGTGGGAACTCAGGGGCCGGTTCCCTGGAATTCTAAAAGACCCAAAGATGGGCGAAGCCGCACGTGAGGTCTACGAAAACGGGCGGGAAATGCTGGATTCACTTATCCAAAACGAGCTCATCTCCGCGAAAGCCGTATACGGGTTCTGGCCCGCCAATAGCGAAGGAGATGACATCATCCTTTGGACCGACGAGAGTCGGCAAAAAGAACTCTTACGCTTTCCTATGCTCCGACAACAGGCCGTTCTCACCGGCGGAGCACCCAATCGGAGCCTTGCCGATTTCATCGCGCCCATGGAGACGGGCTTGACCGACCATATCGGTGCCTTTGCACTCACTGCTGGGATCGGCGCGGACGTAGTGGCCGAAGGATATGAAAAAGAGCGGGACGATTACAACTCGATCCTCGTAAAAGCATTGGCCGATCGGCTCGCCGAGGCCGGCGCCGAGTGGTTGCATGCGAAAGCTCGACGGGAATGGGGATATGGCCGAAACGAAACCCTCTCGAATCAAGAACTAATCGAAGAAAGATACCAAGGAATCCGTCCCGCTTTCGGTTATCCCGCCTGCCCAGACCATCGCTCCAAGCGAGATTTATTCTCGCTTCTCCAAGCGGCAGAAGCGGATCTAGAGCTAACGGAAAGCTGTGCCATGTCCCCCGCCGCCAGTGTCAGTGGATTGTATTTCGCACACCCAGAAAGCCGTTACTTCAACATTGGTTCGATCGGGAAAGATCAGATTCAGGACTACGCGTCCAGGCTTAAAACCGACCCAGATGAATCTGAACGCTGGCTCGCATCTAACCTTGGATATATTCCTGCAAGAAGCGATTGAAGACGCCAGGAGGGGGGGAGAACCGCCCCTTCAATCAAATCGCCTGAGATCGAATAAATTATACAAATCAAGTACATTGCATGGAATGCGACCGAACCCTACCCTTCCCCGATTCAGAAACACGTACAAAAGCTAAAGTTCAATTCGCTATTCATTAAAGTCATTTTCAGGACGAATTGAGGCCACGCCTCAAAAAATAGAGCCTGAATCCCAAAACGAAAGCAGGAGTAGTTCCCCAATGGCCCAAGTCGTCATCGCAAATCGATTACGAGACGGAATTGTGGTCTTCCTCGGCACCAACCACACTTGGGTCGAGCAATTACAAGACTGCACCCCTTCTGAATCGAAGGAAGATGGCCAACGGCTCATGGACATAAGCCAAGAAGCCGCCGACCAACAAGAAATCGTCGACCCCAACCTCATCGAAGTCGAAAAGCGCGGACAGACATGGCATGCCATTAAGATGCGTGAAGAAATGAGAGCCAAGGGACCCACTGTTCGAGAAGATCTCGGCAAGCAGGCAGGAAACTGATATGTATCAATACGACGAATACGACCAAGACTTTGTCGAACAGCGAGCTCGACAGTTCAGCCGTCAGGTCGAACGCCGAATTTCAGGCGAATTAACTGAAGATCAGTTCAAACCCCTTCGGCTCATGAATGGACTTTACCTTCAGCTTCACGCGTACATGCTCCGCATCAACGTCCCCTATGGCTGCCTGAGTTCCGCTCAAATGAGAAAGCTAGGTCATGTCGCTCGGCTCTACGACAAAAGCTACGGGCACCTCACGACGCGACAGAACATGCAACTCAACTGGATCAGACTGACCGACATGCCTCAGATTTTGCTTGAACTGGCCTCTGTCGAAATGCACGGAATTCAGAGCAGCGGGAACTGCATTCGAAACATCACCGCGGACGAATACGCAGGCGTCGCTGCGGATGAAGTCGAAGATCCTCGAATTTATTGCGAGTTTCTTAGACAGTGGTCAAGCCTACATCCCGAGTTCAGTTTCTTGCCCCGCAAATTCAAATTTGCAGTCACGGGTTCGCCCAACGACCGGGCAGCGGTCAAAGCCCACGATATTGGCTTGAGACTCTATCGAAATGATCAAGGCGAAGTTGGCTTCGAGGTGTTCGTAGGCGGAGGTCTCGGCCGTACTCCGTTCATCGGGAAATTGATTCGAGATTTTCTTCCAACAGAACATCTTCTTTCATACTGCGAAGCGATCCTTCGAGTCTACAACCAACTCGGGCGTCGAGATAACAAATACAAAGCTCGCATTAAAGTGCTCGTCCACGAAACGGGAGAGGAGGCCTTTCGCGAACTTGTTGAAAAAGAATGGGAAGCGATCCGAGATGGAACCCTGAGTCTTCCTGAAGAGGATGTTGCGCTCATTCGAGCGCGATTCGCCCCGCCGAAATACGAAGACCTCGAGGATGATACTCCCAGCCTTGAATCACAACGTGCCGAGAATCCCGGCTTCAACGACTGGATGGATCAGCAACTCGCAGAACACAAACAAGCTGGATACACAATCGTCAATATCTCCTGCACGCCCATCGGGAAGCCCCCTGGCGATATCTCGTCAGAGCAAATGGAGAGCGTTGCCGACCTAGCCGAGACGTACTCTTTTGGTGAAATGCGAGTGACCCACAACCAAAACCTCGTCTTCACTGATGTCCGAAAAAAAGACCTGTTCAGCCTCTGGCAAGATCTCGTAAAGGTCGAACTCGCCACGCCTAACCATGGTCTCATAAGCGACACAATCTGCTGCCCAGGGTTAGACTATTGTGCGCTGGCCAACGCTAGGTCCATTCCGCTCGCTGAGAAAATCTCGACAGCCTTCGCCGATCAAGAACGCCAGAAAGAGATCGGGGAAATTTACATCAATATGTCGGGCTGCATCAATGCCTGCGGTCATCATCATGTTGGCAATATCGGAATCCTCGGTGTCGATAAGAAAAATACCGAGCTTTACCAGCTCATGCTGGGTGGCTCTGCCAAAGAGGATGCCTCCTTGGGCAAAATTCTAGGACCTGGCTTTGACGAAGACGGAGTCGTTACGGCGATCGAAAAATTGATCGATATCTATCTTGACCTACGCAAGGACGGGGAAACCTTTCTAGAAACTCACCGAAGACTAGGCGATGGCCCGTTTAAGGAAAGACTTTACAGTGCCCCTTCTTAAAAACGGTAAAATCACGGAAGACGCTTTTACTCGCGTCACAGGCGAAACCGACTTTCCCAGCACAGGTGCCTTGATTGTCGATCTCACATCTTGGCAAGAACACCGAAGCGAATTACTCGGAAGAGCTGATCCAATTGGCATTGAATTAGCGGCCGGAGAGTCTCCTTCTGAGATTGCAGATGATTTAGGAAATTTGAGCTTAGTCGCGCTCGACTTTCCCGCTTTTAGTGATGGACGTGCTTTCAGCTCAGCGCGCCTGCTCCGAGAGCGGTATCACTTTAAAGGTGAAGTCCGAGCCGTGGGCGATGTCCTTCTTGAACAACTGCACTTCATGTCACGCGTTGGGTTTGATAGCTTTGTCCTCGACAGTGAAGATCCGGTTCAAGAGTGGTTGATCGCCCAAGACGATCTCAACCTCTGGTATCAGCCCACCGAAGACGGACGCATCACTGTGCGACAAAAACGACGCGGCTGATTCTGAACTCAACCATCTCAACGAAGCACAGAAAATCCGAGGAAAATCCACCGTGGATACGCGCAACGGCTTTTTAGACACGATTGGTCACACCCCGCTCATTCGACTCCAAAGAATCTCTGAAGAGACGGGATGCAACGTCTATGGCAAAGCTGAATTTCTAAACCCTGGCGGATCCGTCAAAGATCGAGCGGCACTCGCGATCGTTCAAGACGCAGAACGAAAAGGGGAACTTCAACCCGGAGGAGTCATCGTCGAAGGAACCGCTGGCAACACGGGCATTGGACTAACTCTCGTCGGCAATGCTCTTGGATACCGAACTGTCATCGTTATTCCCGAAACGCAAAGCCAAGAGAAAAAAGATATGCTCCGACTCTGCGGCGCAGACCTTCGAGAAGTCCCTGCCGTACCTTATAAGAATCCTGAAAACTACGTCCATATCTCTCGTCGGTTAGCCGAAGAATATGCAAAACGAGAGGAGCACGGGGCAATCTGGGCGAACCAATTTGACAATGTCGCCAACAGACTCGGGCATTTTGAGACCACGGGCCCTGAAATATGGGAGCAGTTGGATGGAAAACTAGACGCTTTCATTTGCGCAGTCGGGACCGGTGGCTCTCTATGGGGAATCGGAACGGCCTTAAAGGAACGTAATTCCAACATTATCCTTGGCCTGGCAGACCCTGAGGGAGCGGCGATCTTTAATCACTTCAAACACGGCGAAGCCACTGCCAGCGAAGGCTCAACGATTGCCGAGGGTATAGGTCAAGGTCGAGTCACGAAGAACGTAGAAGGCACCCCGGTGGACATTCCGTATAAAATCCCGGACTCCGAATGGCTCCCGGTGGTCTACGATCTTTTGCAATATGAAGGAATCTGCATAGGAGGTTCCGCAGGCGTTAATGTGGCCGGCGCTATCAGGCTGGCCAAGGAATTAGGCCCGGGCAAGACGATCGTTACGCTGCTCTGTGACAGCGGCACACGCTATCAGTCCAAGATGTTCAATCCAGAGTTTCTTCGCTCCAAAGATCTCCCTGTTCCCTCTTGGATGTAGAGACGTCAAGCCAGCGGCGCAGGTACACAGACTCATTTCGAGAGAAGGTATACGCATTCGCCGCCCTTCTGCGATACCTTACGTCGCGTAGCACGAGTCTATAGAACGTTTTCGCAAGATGAGCTAAGTGGCACGCCCACCAGAGGTCGGGGCTCAAGCACACGTTCTCTAGCAACAAGCGATTTAGCAGAGATCAAAAGATACACTGACGAGAGGCAGCCACGGGATATGGAAGTCGAAACGAAAACACGCGTAGCGGGCTCAATCGAAGGTCTAAAAGAGCTTCTCGACAAGATCGAGAGCGGAAAGAAGTCTAAACCAGACTGGATTCGGATGCGGGGAAAGTGCCGAATCGACCGACTCGAACTCAAGGAACGCTCCGAACTGCTCAAACGTATCCACGCCTCGGTACTGCGTGGCTTCAAAGCCAAAAATATAGAAATTAAAAACACTCAAGAGCGGCTCGCCTTTTGGCAAAGCGTGGCTCAATCTGGCTTTCACGACTTTTCAGAACTTGGCTGGATGAAAGCCTATGACTCTCCGTTCATCGAGAGCTACGACTACATCCAGGCTTACTTAGATGGCGGACTCGATGACTTGGATCCCTATGCGGTCTACAGAGCGGTACTCGGCACATTTGATTTCACTGTCGAAGACTTCATTGCAACAGAACTGTGCTCAAATGTTCGCACGATCGTCGAACCCATGGCTGGCACCTCTGACTTTACCTACCAAGGCCACTTCCATTATCCAGACTTTCGATTCATGATGATTGACCTAGACGCAACCGCTAAGGAAACTGTGCTCGCGCAAAACTGGCTGGAGGGCACAGAGAAACACTACATGGTCGCCAACGTTCTTGAGGAGGCCGTCTGGTCAAAGGCAAAAAGCATTACGACCGGAGAAAGCTTGGCTTACATCGGTAAACAGAGCCATCACATGCTTGATGCCAAGCAACTTTTCAAGCTCATGGAACTCGCGACTCAGCATATCGATTATTTGATGCTGGAGGCGCCCCAACTAGCATCCGTCACCGAAATGGGCGGCACCGATGATATGACCCGCCCAGAGATGAAGGATGCCGGATTTGAATCTGAACTCGTAGAAGATCCCGATGGGGCTCCGAATCCATTTACCAATCTCATGCATTTCAATCTGATCTCATCAGATGAAGACGGGGAAAGACAAATCTTCCCTTATCGAGACTGGACGGTCTGGTCACAACCCATTCTCGTGACACTCGCTCGCCTACTGGATCTCAACGTCTTTTATTACCACTCTGAGTTAAGTGAATTCGTTCCCGTGGAAGAGGAGTGGGATGACTGCGACGTGGAGCAAAACGTCACATTTATGATCTTTACGCGACGAGATGTTGAACTGAGAGACTTTCGGGACTAGAGCCCTGAAATTCCACCTGCGCCATCGATGGCCTCGTCCTCCACATCGAGATGGGCCGCACAACCAAGAACTCGAACCTTCCACGGAGGGCTCGAGTCCACCACGGTGAGAGCCGTGTTACGAAACTGAAGAGGCAAACCCGCTTCTTCGCTGCCTCCTGGAACCGCTGCTTCGGGCAATTCAAGCCGGCGGCTCGCAATCGAGTGCAGAACTAGACCATGGGTCACGACCACGAGATGACCTGTGACTTTTTGAGCGGTCTCTTGAATGCGCTCCCAGGCTCGGTCAGCACGGATGTAAAAATCGTCCCAGCTCTCGCCTCCGGGCGGAGTGTACTCTGGGCCAAAGGGATCTTCCTTGAGGTCGGCGTATCGCAAACCCCTTAAGTCACCGAAACTGCGTTCTTGTAACAACGGTTCAAAGTGGACAACCAACCCTTTTAACGTCGAGATCGCGTTCGCAGTCATGTGCGCTCGAGCAAAATCGCTCGAAAGAATTTGGCCGATTTCCTCACCTTCCAAACGCTTTGCCAACTTAGAAGCCTGAACGAGCCCTCGGTCGCTCAGAGGAGTCTCGGGTGTCTGTAGAACCCGATCGCGATTGCCCATTGTCTCGCCGTGTCGAATTAGCAATATGGCCATAACGGTTATTTTAGCAGCCAAGAATCGCAATCGAAATGATTTCCTGCACTGTGGAACACAAGTACCTCCATGAAGGCTAGGGTTTAGAGATGGAAAAAAAACGACCCCAAATCATCGTCACAAATGACGATGGCATCGATGCCCCAGGGATTGCGACCCTCATCGCCAGCCTTAGTGATTGGGCCGAATGCAGAGTGGTCGCACCCGCGGGCCCTCAGAGCGGAGTCGGTCATTCTCTCACCTACGATCGACCGCTTGAGGTTCAACAGATCGACGAGCACCGTATGGCTGTGCATGGCACGCCTGCCGACTGCGCCCGAGTCGCCCTTTCTCCCGGATCTCCCTTACTCGAGGAGTGGGCTGACTCAAGACGCAATAAGGAACTCTGGCTGATTTCCGGCATCAACCACGGAGCGAACTTGGGCATGGATCTTTACCCGTCCGGGACGGCAGCCGCGGCTCGAGAGGCCGCGCTGCTCGGATTTCGCTCAATCGCGATTTCGCAATACGTTGGGCCGTTCCGCAAACTTGACTGGCAAGTCTCTGAACGGCGTGCTCGATCAATTTTAAGAACTCTCGTTGAGCAACCGCCAGTGCCTCAATCTTTCTGGAATATTAACCTCCCTCACCCGCCCGACGACAGCGCTGAATGCAACGTGGTGCACTGCCCCCCGGATCCGAGCCCGCAACTGGCCCGCTACGTGCGCAACGAGAAAGGGTTCTTCGCCGATGAAGCGGTCTATCACGATCGGCCCCGCCTCCCTCGCTTTGATATCGATATCTGCTTCGGCGGCCACATCTCAGTGAGTGAAATTAACGTCATCCCGGAAACGTCATCTCATCAACGCAAGTCGAGTTAAAATGGTTGCTATGCTGCTCTTTGAATGGGCCAAATAAGGACCCATACAAGGAGACGCATTGATGAAGCAGCAAACTCGCCGAACGCCTCCCCTCTACACTCTCTGGCTAACCTGTTCCGTATGCGCATTGAGCCTCATAGGCGCTGCTCATGCCGAGATGAAGTCGCCTTATGGCCCTGATGACACACTTGGCGCCATCAACAACCTCTCGCCGGAGAAAGTGATCCAGGCGGCCAGACTAGTGACTGAGGGCAAAACCTACGCTTTGGGTATTGAAACTGGAGTTGACACACCCGCCTATGGACCCCGTCAATATCAGATGACTATCGTTCCCCTTTCCGATGGAAGCGGCACAACGATGGGCAGTAATCAGGCAACTGCAAATGACGACCTGATGGTTCTGTGGATGGGGATTGGCAGTCAGATCGACGGCCTCGGACATATGGGCGTAAATCATGTCTACTACAACAACACTCACGCGCGCGATTTTGTTTCCACATCCGGTCTCACTAAATTCGGAATCCATACTCTTCCGCCCATCGTGACGCGAGGGATTATGCTCGACATGACGAAGCAGCTTGGCAAAGACCCGCTGCCCGAAGGAACAGTGATCAATCGTGCAGAAATCCAAGCCGCCGCCAAGGCCCAGAACCTTCAAATTAATAAGGGCGATGTTGTATTGCTGCATACGGGCTGGCTCAATATCGCAGACAGTGACCCCGACCGCTTTATGGCCGGCGAGCCAGGTCTCGGACTCGATGGCGCTCAATATCTCGCGAGCCTAGGTGTTGTCGCTGTCGGAAGCGATACCTGGGCCCTGGAGGCACTCCCTGGCGAGAATCCAGAAGAACTCTTTCCCGTCCACCCCGAGCTTCTAGCTAAAAATGGAGTTTACATCCTTGAAAATATGGACACACGCGGGCTGGCTGCTGATGATGTCCACGAATTCCTCTTTGTCCTCGGACAACCGCGGTTCGTAGGTGCCGTTCAAGCGGTCATTAATCCAGTCGCTATTCGTTGATGGATGCAAACGGTTAAAAAATGAAACCAAGCCGAGCTCCAAGGCCGCGCCAAAGGAGTCTCTGCCTTCAAAATGTCAAATGAAAGCCGTCAAGATCAAAAACAGAAGGCCTGTGGCATTGGCAGATCGAAGCAAGTCACGCAAAATTGCTCACCGCGATCCTTAAAGAATCAATCAAACTCGACGATGTAAGAGCTCCCGTGAAGGTTCACCCGAAAGAGGCGACCGTCTTCGTCGCCGCTATATAAAAAGAAAAATATAAAGCCTTTATACCCATCGGAGAGAAAATGGAAGTCTCAGATTTAAAAGAGAAGTGGACAGGTTGGGCCTTCGATGAAATCAGTTTCGATATCACGGCTGATGAACTCAAAGAATTCGCGCTTACGTGTGGCGAAATTCTTCCTCGGTTTACAGATCCTACCGATACAGACTTCCAAGCGGCTCCGAGTTATGTGACGTGCCTCCACGGAGGGAAGCAACTCCCCGATGGCTTCCCTATGCAACAGGAAGCCAGCTTCGATAGTGGGAAAACAGTAGAATGGAATTTTCCGATCCGAGCGGGTGATACGATTTTGGCACGATCGCGCATTCATGACATTTTCGAAAAAGCAGAACGATCCGGCGGGATGATGTTCGTTGTCCACCGTATGGAATTTATAAATCAAGACGATGTGCTCGTCGCGATCGTCGATTCGAAACTAATCCAACAGGTCGGATGAAAGCAGAAAAATGATCGACCCAAAAACTGTAGAGCGATTTTCTGACATCGACTTCGGTGACGATCTTCCCGAAGTCGTGCCCGATATCAGCATGGAAAAAATTCGCCGATTCAGCCAGGTCGCCCATACGACATCCTGGCGATTCACTGATCAAAAAAAGGCAACGGCCGCCGGCCTTCCCGGCGCAGTTGTGCCTGGGGTGATGAGCCAAGGAATCCTTGTCAGCACGATTCACTCCTGGGCACCTCGGTGTACTGTTCACAAAATCGATACTATTTTTCGCGCACCGTTGCTGGCCGATAGTCAGCCCGTCTGTCGCGGTGTCGTAACAAACATGAACGAAGAAACGAATACGCTCGAGCTTGATCTCTCAATCTGTAACGAAGAGGGCGAGACTCGTGTTCTGGGTACTGCCATCATCAGCCTCCCTTCATAAAGGCTGAATCAAAGCATCAAAGCTCGCCCTGGCGGGGGATCAAGAGACGCCGTCTCGCAAAAGGACCTGAGCGCTTCGAGCCCCATCGATACATGCACTCATAATTCCGCCCGCGTAGCCCGCGCCCTCGCCCGCCGGAAAAAGGTTCAGGAACTCAGACGTCCGACGCGTTATTTCATCCCGCGGAATTCGGATGCAACCTGAGCTTCTCGACTCCAGTCCAACTAAGAGCCCCTCCGAACCTGCATATCCATAGATCTGCTTATCAAATCGATCGAGGGCATTCCGAAGGGCATCTCGGACCGAGTCGGGCAGCAATGTGTCTATACGCGCCGGATGGGTTCCAAATTTATAGCTTGAAGCACCTAATTTTTTTGAATCTCGACCGGCCATAAAGTCATCCGCCCGCTGCGCCGGAGCCGTCCAGTCGCCTCCTCCCGAATCAAAAAACAGTGATTCCAATTGCTCCCGGTAATCAAAACCTGCGAAGGCCCCAGGGCCCGTCTCCTTTGGACCGAGTGTCGTAACAATAGCGGCATTCGCCCAAGGCGAAGAGTGTCGAGAGTTACTCATTCCATTGGTACACAAGAGACCCTGTTGATTCACGCTCGCTACGATTTGACCACCGGGGCACATGCAAAAGCTATGAGCGCCTGCAGCACCCTGACTCGGCTTGCACGTAAGACCGTAGTCCGCCGCACCCAACTGAAGAGCCATTTCGGAGTCTTGATATCGAGCACGATTAATCAGCTCTTGAGGGTGCTCAATTCGAACACCCAATTGGAATTCTTTCGCCTCCACTCGCATTCCCTGGGCTGCGAGATTTTCAAGAGTCTCACGAGCACTGTGCCCAGTAGC
Organism: Deltaproteobacteria bacterium; assembly: GCA_002691205.1. GTDB lineage: Bacteria > Myxococcota_A > UBA9160 > UBA9160 > UBA4427 > MED660. Next base: position 72,179 of record NZHD01000114.1, on the reverse strand, counting down.
CAGAATGACAGCCTTACCCGAAAACTCACCGTTCGACGTTTCGAGGCTCCTGATGCTTTCATGATCCGGACCATCAAAAACAAAGGACTCCAGCCGAGTCCCCCAATGAAAACGAACTCCGCGGTTTTCTAGGCGAGCGCGCAGTTCCGGAAGAACACGATGAAGTCGATCCGTTCCAATATGAGCTCGAGCATCGTAGGCGATCCCAGGCGGGGCGCCGCAAACGATCCACTCCTCAAGAATAGGCACCTCTAATGGATGATCGACTCGGGTATAAATTTTTCCGTCCGAGTATGTGCCCGCCCCACCCTCTCCAAAAAGCAGATTCGACTCGGGATCGAGTTCTCGTGTGCGTAAAAAACTCGACCAAGCTCGACTTCGCTCTGATAGAACAGGACCGCGATCTAAGATGTCGACCTCAATGCCACTTCGCGATAAAACCCAGGCCGCAAAAAGACCGGCAGGCCCAGCCCCCACAACAATCACCCGGCCACCCACCAAGGATGAATGGGGTTTTACCTCAACAGGAATCTGCGGTGTTTGCCAAACCGCATGACCTGCACGTAACGCTTGACCGAAACGAGCTCCGGAGCGCTTTTCAACCCCTTCGTCCAGGATTAAATCCACATGAACCACAAAGGACGGTTTCGAACGCTTATTCCGACGACGTGCGTCCAGTGACTTTCGACCGATCCGAACGCCTCGTACTTCTGCGACATCAATCCCCGCTCGCCGAGCGGCTCGTTCTCGGAGAATAGACTCGTCCTCGCCCAAACCCAGCCGAACACCCAGTACCCTAAGGCAGGCAGTGCTTTTATCAAAATGTCTCATTTGCACACCTCCTGCCCAAAAAAATCCAGATCCGACACGACCATCACCTGCAAGGCGCAAAAAAATATCGACTGAAAGTGTCCAGAAATTGAGACCGGAAACCCGTAATTCGAGGCTTGTCCATCAACAAAACACAGTCTAACGCTCCCGAGACAAAAGATCTCTCGTTCAAAAGATGGAACACTTAAAATCGGACGATGTTCGATGAGCTTGATTGGGGCGAAGTCGAGGCTGCGCGCTACTCTCCCCCGCTCGACTGACTCGGAGATACCTTCCATGAATGACCTCGCCCAACTAGGCCCAAAAGCACGCGAAGCGAGCCTTGACCGTATGGAATCTGAGGTCTTCGATATCGTCATTGTCGGCGGAGGCGTCACAGGCACGGGCGCAGCCTTAGATGCCGCCACCCGTGGGCTCTCGGTCGCTTTAATTGAACAACGTGACTGGGCAGCAGGCACTTCCAGTCGATCCAGCAAGCTGATCCACGGCGGGCTTCGGTACCTTGAACAACTTGACTTTGGCCTAGTGCTCGAAGCCAAACGGGAACAAAAGCTGATGCTCAATCGGCTATGTCCTCACCTCGTCGAACCCGTACCTTTCCTCTATCCGCTTAAGCATCTCGGTTGGGAACGGGCGTATGTCGGAGCCGGGATACTTATTTATGACTGGATCGCTCGGGACCGCGCACTTCCCCACCATAGACACTTAAGTCGCCGTGCTACCCTGCGGGCGTTCCCAAGCCTACTCAAAAATAGCCTTCGTGGATCTATTCAGTATTGGGACGGCCTTGTCGATGATGCGCGTCACACCCTGTGTCTCGCCCGAACTGCAGCCATGCATGGGGCCGCCCTCGCTTCAAGTGCTCGATGTGAAGAATTCATTCATGTCGGCAACCGAGTCATGGGCATTCACGTTCGATGCCTTGAAACAGGAAGGCGAATCGAGGTACGCGGCCGACAGGTCATCAACGCGACGGGTGTCTGGACAGACCGTGTTCAAAACATGGCCGGACGTGGTCGCATCCATGTCCGGGCCTCTAAGGGGGTCCATCTCGTCGTTCCGCGAGACCGTATTCATGGCGATAGCGGGCTCATTCTCCGAACGAAAACCAGCGTGCTGTTTGTGATTCCGTGGAAGGACCACTGGATTATCGGAACAACAGACACCGATTGGAATCTCGACTTGGCGCACCCCGCCGCAAGTCGGCACGACGTTGATTATCTCCTGGAGCAAGTCAATCAAGTCCTTGAGCAACCCCTCACACGCGCAGACATAGAAGGCGTCTACGCTGGTCTTCGCCCGCTGCTCCGCGGCGAAACTGACGAAACCAGCGAGCTGTCTCGAACCCATGCTGTTTCGCGTTCCGTTTCGGGCCTCATCACTGTGGCGGGCGGTAAATATACGACCTACCGAGTCATGGCACGCGATGCCATCGATCTCGCTGTTCGGGGTCTCGAAAAAAAAGTCCCTGAAAGCTGTACCGAAAAAACACCTTTGGTGGGCGCGCCTGGCTACAACGGGTGGTGGAACCGACGAGAGGCCCTCGCTCATGAACACGGCCTCCATGTGAGCCAGATCGAACATCTCTTACGCAGACATGGATCGCGAATTCCAGAGATTCTTGATCTCATTCGAACTCGCCCCGAGTTGGGCAAGCCTCTCCAAGGAGCGCCCGCCTATCTGTGCGCAGAAATCAGCTATTCCGCAACCCATGAGGGAGCTTTGCACCTTGAAGATGTGCTCACTCGTCGAACGCGCATCTCGATTGAAACATTCGACCGAGGTGTTGAAGCTGCAGTTCAGGTCGCTGAACTTATGGGGCAAGCGCTGGGCTGGGATAAAACGACTCTTGAACGTGAAATCGCCCATTACAATGCCCGAGTCAGAGCCGAAATCGATTCTCAAAATCAACCAGACGATCAGACCGCCGACGATACGCGACTGGGCGCCAGCGATGTGAGACTTGGCGAGCGTGCCAGTGAACGGCGAATCCATTTGGTCGATCGTTCTAAGCAAACAGCTCAATAGTTCCACAGCCACAAGACTCAAGACTCAAGTGCGCCCATACCGAACTGATTGAAAATACGAGCCTTCGGGTAGAGGAGAAAAATACGATGCAGCCCAGTAAAAATCCGTTCGATCTATCGGGTCGGGTCGCCGTCGTGACCGGCGGAAATCGTGGAATCGGGTTTGGACTCGCACGCAGTCTATCTGAAGCCGGAGCAAAAATTGCCCTGTGGGCACGAGACGAAGAAGCCGGTCAAGAGTCGGCCGACCGCCTCGCTTCCGAAGGTGCAGAGATCTGCGCCTTCCGCTGCAATGTCGACCACGAAGACGAAGTCATCCAAGCGACAGCGAAGACTCTTGAGCACTTCGGGCGCATCGACATTGGCTTCGCCAATGCCGGATTTGGTCGTGTAGGCGACGCTCTCAAGATGGAGTTGCAAGAATTTCGCGAGATCCTCGCGACTAATCTTGAAGGCGCATTCCTATGTTTCCGCGAGTGGGGAAGCCACATGTCCGAGAGAGAGGGAGGAGGCAAGCTTGTGGCCATCTCGTCAATCTCAGCCCTATCCAGCACGCCCGCTCAACCTCATTATGCGGCGAGCAAGGGGGGAGTTGAGGCTCTGGTCCGCGCCTACTCGGGACGGATGGCCCGATACGGCGTCCAAGTGAATGCAGTCCAACCAGGATGGATCGAAACCGATGCCACCTTGGCCGCCTCCGAGAACAAAGACTTTTCTGGGCTCATCGTTAAACGTATCCCTGCGAGACGCTGGGGGACGCCAGCCGACCTGGGTGGGATTGCCGTCTACCTAGCCTCTCCCGCTTCCGATTATCACACCGGAGACACCCTACGAGTTGACGGCGGCTATTCGATTTTCTAGCTCCAATGAATTGAGTATTAAAACCTAAAGCGACTAGGTCTTAAAAAGCACAGCAACGGCGCATTCAGAGACCAACTGTGCCGCTTTAAGCACACTCCAATCTACCGAGATAGCCCTTGCCTAAGGTAAGAGCACACCGCTAGCTTACCGGTGAGCATGGATACGCCCACTCGGGCAAAAAGAAGTCAAGTGACTTTCGATCCACATTGCCCTCACCCGGACAACCTTGAATCGTGAACGGTAGGAGAAAAAAATGCACGCCGAACTGCAAAGCAAGTTCAGCGCCAAGCGTCTCATAAGTCTTTCGATCCTTCTGGTCCTTCTACCCAGCGTGGCTTCAGCGCAGGACGCCATCAACTCAGGTGATACAGCTTGGATGCTGACTTCATCGGCCCTCGTCCTTCTCATGACTTTACCTGGACTTGCTCTTTTTTACGGAGGCTTGGTCAGAGGGAAAAACATTCTATCTGTACTGATGCAATGTATGATGTCCGCCGGACTGATGGGGCTTCTTTGGGTCATCGCCGGTTACAGTCTCGCATTCGGTGAGGGGAATGCATTCATCGGTGACCTCAGCATGGTCATGCTCAACGGCATCACCCCCGACTCTGTCTCCGGTACTATCCCCACCTATGTCTTTGTCATGTTTCAGGGCATGTTCGCCATCATCACACCGGCTCTTATGCTCGGCGCCTTTGCGGAAAGAATGCGATTCAGTGCCTACCTTATTTTCATCACCGTCTGGCTTTTCCTTGTCTATGTGCCCCTCGCTCACATGGTCTGGGGTGGCGGTTTGATTTCAGAATGGGGCGCACTCGATTTTGCAGGCGGGCTCGTCGTACATATGTCGAGCGGCTTCTCTGCCTTGGTCGCCTGCCTCTACCTCGGAAAACGTCTCGGATATGGGCGAGAGCAGATGCACCCCAACAGTCTCCCCTTTACCATGATCGGAGCCGCCCTTCTCTGGGTAGGATGGTTTGGCTTCAATGCCGGCAGCGAATTGGCCGCGGATGGCACGGCTGGCCTCGCCTTCCTGACTACTCAAACGGCTGCGGCTTCGGCCGTCTTTTTCTGGGCCATGATCGAATGGATTCATCGTGGTAAACCCACCCAACTCGGCGCTGCTACTGGGGCGGTCGCGGGACTCGTCGCCATTACACCCGCCTGCGCCTTCGTGGGACCGGGCGGAGCCATTTGGATTGGGCTGGGCGCCTCTGTCTTTTGTTATTTTTTCGTCACGATTGTGAAGCCCAAGCTCGGATATGACGACTCTCTCGACGTCTTTGGCGTCCATGGGATAGGCGGCGCCTGGGGCGCACTCGCCACAGCGCTCTTTCTCGCGCCTTGGGCCGTGGAGGAGGGACTCCATCAGGGAGTACAACTGATGATTCAACTCGGAAGCGTTCTGTTTACAGCCGTCTACGCTTGTGGGCTCACTTTCATCATCCTGCTCATCATGAAAGCCATCATGGGCGACCTACGTGTGTCCGATGATGACGAGCATGAGGGCCTTGACCTCTCGCAACACTCAGAAACGGCCTACGGAGCTCCTAACTAATCGGAATTCCGTACTCCTAAAAGCGCCCTTCGATCAAAAGATCGTGGGGCGCTTTTTTGTTCAGCCCGGTATGATCGCTAAAAAATGGAGCACACCATGAACACTTATATCTACATTGGCCGCGACGGAGAGCAAGGAGCTGAGCTCCGAAAGACCATACGTGACCAGCACATCGCTCACCTCACCGCACTTGATGAAAATCAACGTGTCGTTTTTGGGGGGCCCTTGCGCGACGAAGCCAGTCTCCCCTGTGGCAGCGTCATCATCTTGACGGCCGAGAGCCTCGAGGCGGCTCGCGCCATCGCAGAATCCGACCCTTACTTCACCCAGGGCGTATTTAAAACCATCGATGTCTTTGAGACTCTGACCGTATTTCCAAAGAGCGCGGATTAAAGCGCCTCCCCTTACACCTCAGAGCCGCCATGACGAGTCAGGCGTCCCAATGGTCCTGTACTTCAATTTCAATGGCTGAATGGAGACTCTGCTTCACGGGACAGGTATCGGCGGCTCGAAGCAACAACGGACGCGCCGATTCTGGGATTCCAACAGGAAACGATAACTCCACTTCCAGACGGCCAACTCGTCGCTCTGGGCTCTCGACCATGTGCTTTCGGACTTGAGCCCGCGCGCCCTCAAGTGACCACCCTTGACGTTTCGCCAAGATGCCCATAACTGTGAGCATGCAAGTCCCCAAAGAGGCCGCCAACAAATCCGTAGGCGAGAACGCCTCGCCTCGACCTTGATTATCCACCGGCGCATCGGTTTGCAGGACCGCCTGTGAAGGTCCATGAATAGCGCGACTATGGAGCTCCCCCTCGTACTCAACCTTGATCTCGACCAATTTTATCTCCTTTGTTTTTTGACACTCATAGTTTGGGATAAGATCAAGTATCCCGCTCACGCTCCGGGTCTGCTAAAAATAGCCTCTACGTTCGACTCGGAGAGACATGGAAGTCCGACCCAGCCCTCAAACCCAAGCCCCACCGGAACTCCAATCTGCATTGGAGAAACTGGGCCATAGCTCCTTCAAAGCGGGCCAGCGCGAAGCGATCGAAATCCTCTTTGCGGAACAACGCTTGCTTCTGGTCGCGCCCACAGGCGGCGGGAAAAGCCTTTGTTATCAGCTCCCCGCACTTTTACTGGGCGGAACGACTTTCGTCATTTCACCTTTGATTTCGCTCATGCGAGATCAGGTCTCAAGCTTGGAGCATCAGGGTATCTCAGCCACATTCCTAGCCTCAACTCTCACCGACTCTGAGATGAGCCATCGCCTGCAGAAGCTCGCTCAAGGAGATTACCAATTAGCCTACGTGGCCCCCGAGCGACTCGCGATGCCCGACTTTAGACACTTAATCTCGCGAATCGACTGTCCCCTAATCGCCATCGATGAAGCACACTGCATCAGTGAATGGGGACACGATTTTAGACCCGAATACATGCAAATCGGGCGTGTCTTAGCTGACCTCAAGCCCAGACATATCATGGCCTGTACCGCGACAGCCACGCCGGTGGTCCGCGATGAAATCATCGAAAAACTCGGATTGGCCTCCGACACTCAACAATTGGTAAAGGGCTTTGCCCGCCCCAACCTTGCTCTCCGAGTCCATGAAGTCCGGGACAAAAAAGAAAGAGAGGCTTGGGTCGATGACGCCCTTGCCGAGGCACTCGGATCTCCGGGGACGGGCTCCGGCGCGGTCATCGTCTACTCCCCCACCCGACGAGCCACCGAGGCCGAGAATGATCGGCTAACTCAAAAAGGCTGGCGAACTCAGTCTTATCACGCTGGGCTTGAAGCCGAGGTTCGAGACTCAACTCATTCGGCTTTTAGCTCTGGAGAACTCGAGGTCGTCGTGGCCACCAATGCCTTCGGGATGGGCATTGATCGCTCTGATGTTAGAGCCGTAGTGCACCTCGCTCCTCCGGGCTCCATCGAGGCCTATTATCAAGAAGTCGGGCGAGCCGGAAGAGATGGCGAGGACGCTCTCGGACTCATGCTGGTTTCGCCGGGCGATATGGCTCGAAGACGATTCCTCACCCAAAGCGACAGCCATGGAGAAGAGTCTGAAAGTGAGGCCGCTCGACACCGCTGGGGGCTTTTCCTTGAACTCATGCGCTTCGCGGAGGGAGGAAGCTGCCGACACGACGCCGTTCTTCGCTACTTCGGTGATGAAGAAGAAACGCTTTCGGGATGCGGTCGATGCGACGTCTGCCTTCGGCTCGCCGGAGAAGGGGATGCCAGTGAAGACTATGATCCCGAACAAGTATCTCTTGTTATTCGGAAAGCACTTTCTGGAGTCGCGCGTATTCATGGACGGTATGGACTCAGTGCCGCAGTCGCTCTGCTCCGTGGAAAATCAGATCCACGAATTGAGAGACGAGGCTTACACCACACCTCGACGTTCGGCATTCTTGACCAGTTCGATGAGGAGTGGATCACCCAACTCCTCCGACGCTGCATCACCGCCGGCTGGCTGGACTTCTTCGGAGGAGAAAAGCCCGTCATCGCCCTCACCGAAAACGGCATTGCCGTCATGAAAGCCGAAAGACCTGCTCGCCTCCTGCTGCCTCCGCTAAGTCGGCCTGGACGCACTCGTTCCAGGGCACGGGGCCCCGACTCAACGCATACGGCCGACGTCATGGACCCCGCAGACACAACCCTCTTTGAAGCACTGCGGAACCACCGGCTTGAGGTTGCTCGCGAAGAACACATCCCTCCCTACCGAGTCGCCAGCGATCGAGCACTTCGCGACATTGCTCGGCTAAGACCTGAGGATCGCCTGAATCTCCAGCTGGCCAATGGCATTGGCCCCAATAAAGCAGAACGCTACGGAGACGGTTTGCTGGAAATCGTTCGACGACACCCGAGATAAACGTCACGAAATCGGAATTAGGAGGCTCTCCCATGAAGTCGCCGGCTTATCTCTTCCAAAAAAAGTTCTGGCTTCAAGGTCTCCTCATGGGAGGGTTGGCCCTTTTTTCTATGACTTGCGCGACATCTCCCTCGGGTCGGCGTCAACTCACTCTATTTTCGCAAGAAGCGATGCGTGATCTCGGTCAAAAGTCCTTCGAAAAGATGAAGCAAGAACAAACTCTTTCCGAGAATTTAGAAATCAACCAGTACGTTCAATGCGTTACTAACGCCTTGACGGCCGGGCTCGATCCAGAGTGGCAGAACGGATGGGAAGTCGTCGTCTTTCAGGAAGACAGTGCAAACGCCTTCGCACTACCGGGCCGCCGCATCGGGGTTCACACCGGACTCCTCGAAGTAGCGAAAACGCCCGACCAACTCGCGGCCGTCATCAGCCATGAAATAAGCCATGTTCAAGCCCGTCATGGAAACGAACGCATGTCCCAGCAGATGGCGGCTCAGTTGGGCTTGGCGGTCGCAGCCGTCAGTGTGGATTCCGAAACTCCGAGTGGACGAGCCACCCTCGCTGCGCTGGGCTTGGGCACGCAATACGGAGTGCTCCTTCCCTTTAGCCGCACCCACGAGAGTGAGGCAGATCAACTCGGGCTTCACCTAATGGCCCAAGCAGGTTTCGACCCAACCCAGAGCATCGTGCTATGGCAAAACATGAGTGACCAAAACAACGCTCAGCCTCCCGAGTGGATGTCCTCTCACCCTTCGCACGCATCGAGAATCAACGACTTGAAGACCGCCCTCCCCGAGGCCCTCGGGGTTCAGATTCAAGACAAAGAGTCCAAATGCGTTCCCCCCGCCCTCACCGGTTGAGCGCCTCCGCCGATTCTTCGAAGATGCGCCGTGTGGCCCAAGCTTCTATCTAGGTTTTTACGGGCGTTTACAGAAACGATACGTATCGTTACTGTATAGAACGGCGGAAAAATATCCCCGGGGGTGCGCCCGTCATCAAGGGGCGTACGCTTCGGAGCTTCTTTAAGCGGCTTCTTTTGCGAATACTTCTGCCCGAACCTAGGCCTCGGCCGACCTTCAGAAATAAAAGGGAATGGGACACGGGCCCCACGACCAAGGAGAGCAAGTGGACAAGCGAACCACAGAACGTGAGGTCGTCGCCGAGTTGAAGGATGGGATGACCATAGGGATCGGAGGTTGGGGATCCCGGCGAAAACCCATGAGCCTCGTACGTGAAATCCTGCGCTCTGATTTGAAGGACTTGACCATCGTGACTTATGGAGGGCCCGATGTGGGGCTTCTGTGTAAGTACGGCAAGGTCAAAAAACTCATCTACGGGTTCGTCTCGCTCGACTCCATCCCTCTGGAACCTCACTTCCGACAAGCTCGACAAGCCGGTGGCTTTCAAGCTGGAGAACTCGATGAAGGAATGCTCCAGTGGGGACTCCGCGCAGCCGCTCATAAACTGCCCTTTCTTCCCGTCCGAGCGGGCCTCGGCTCCGACGTTGTAAGCGTAAATCCAGATTTCAAAACGGTTCGCTCCCCATACCAAGACGGCGAAGAGTTGATTGCCATGCCGGCGCTTGAGCTTGATGTCGCATTGATCCACATGAATCGAGCGGATGTCTCGGGGAATGGCCAATTCCTTGGACCTGATCCCTATTTTGATGACCTCTTCTGCCATGCGGCTAAGCGCCGGTTCATGAGCTGCGAAAAGATTGTGGAAACCCAAGACTTCCAAAAAGAAGGCTCCGTTCATACGGTCTCCATCAATCGATTGATGGTCGATGGCGTCATCGAAGCGCCTGGCGGGGCGCACTTTACTGAATGTACGCCTGACTATGGTCGAGACGAAGCCTTTCAAAAGGAATATGCGTCCACAGCAAAAGATCCAGACGCATGGGCCGCTTTCAAAAAGCGCTATCTCGAAGTCAGCGAAGCTGAATATCAGGAGGCTGTAAAATCACGATGAGTGATGCCACTCGAGCCGAAATTTGTGCCGTTGCGATCGCAGAATGCTTCCGCGATGACGGCGAAACCTTAATGAGCGCGTTCGGCACAACCCCCACTGTAGGCGGTCGCTTGGCCAAGCTCACATTTTCGCCAGACCTCTTCATGACTGACGGCACAGCGACCGCGGCCGAGACCGTGCCTCCGCTCGGCGGCGAGCACGGACCCGATGTCGTGAAGGGAGCATGGATGCCCTTCCGACTCTTCTTCGACAACGTAGTCTGGACTACCCGCCGTCATGCCATGATGATGGCCAGCCAGATCGATCGATTCGGCAATCAAAATTTTGCATGCATTGGCCCTCATGAGAAGCCAAAGGCCCAACTCCTCGGCATGCGAGGGGCCCCGGGCAATACAATCTATCATCGCACCAGTTATTTCGTTCCGAATCACACGGCGAAGGTCTTTGTCGAGAAGGTCGATGTCGTCTCCGGGGTCGGCTACGACCGAGCGGCTGAGCTTGGCGAGGCCACCTCTCGCTACCACGACATTCACCGCGTCGTTTCTAACCTAGGCGTTTTCGATTTCGAAACTCCCGATCACAGTATGCGTCTGGTTTCAGTCCATCCAGATGTTTCAGTGGATCAGGTTCTTGAAAACACGGGATTTGAGCTAGCCCATGACCAAGTCGTTCCTGAAACCCGACTTCCTAGCGATGAGGAGAGTCATCTTATTCGGGACTTCCTTGACCCCAAAGGCTTGATCAACAAGGAAATTCCTGTCTGACGCCGAGCCGCCTATTGCCTTACTGACGAACTGGAGTCCCATATTGCCCCCCGCTCTGCACACCGAGATCTGTAATCTCCTCGGCATTCAATACCCCATCATCCAGACGGGAATGGGCTGGGTGGCGAAGCCCGAATTAGTCGCCGCTGTGAGTAATGCAGGGGCGATCGGTTTTCTTGCTGCGGCCACTATTCCGCCCAGCGAAGTCGAAGGTGAAATCGAGGCCATCAAAGCTTTGACCGATAAGCCCTTCGGCGTCAATTTCCTCATGGATGCACCTGGCGCAGATATCATTAGTGACGCCATTATCCGTCAAGGAGTTCGTGCCGCGGGCTACAACCGTGCTCCCAATGCCGAACTCATCGGCCGCCTAAAAGACGGCGGTGTAATTTGTATTCCCACGTGTGGAGCCGTAAAACATGCCGTCAAAGCCGAGAACCTCGGGGCCGATATTATTATCGTTCAAGGAAGCGAAGGCGGCGGACACACGGGTGTTGTGCCCACTTCTCTCTTAGCCCCTCGCGCTTCCGACGCGGTCAACGTGCCCGTGGTTGCGGCCGGAGGCTACTTTGATGGGCGCGGCTTAGTCTCCGCGCTGGCTTATGGGACTGCGGGGATCGCCATGGGAACTCGGTTTTTGATGACCGCCGAAAGTCCAGTTCCCGATGCCACGCAAACACGGTATATCGATGCCGACGTGAGTGATGTCTTCATCACATCCGGTCTCGACGGCCTCCCCCAACGGGTCGTCGGCAACGAACTCGTCCGTCGACTGGAATCGGGCGGCGTGCTGGGACAGCTCTTTTTTGCCCTTCGCAATGCCCTCGCATATCGAAGCTTGACAGGCGCTTCGATCTCAGACCTCCTGAGCTCAGCGCTATCCATGCGCAAAAATGAACGTCTCAGTCGGAGCCAAACCCTTATGGCTGTCAACGCCCCCATGCTGGCCCGCACCGCCATGGAGGAAGGCGACCCCATTCACGGCTATCTTCCCAGCGGATCTGTAGCGGGTGTCATCGAAGATTTACCGACCTGCGCGGAATTGATCCAACAGATTATGCGAGAAGCCGAAGAGACGGTGAAACGCCTCGCAAATTAAAGACACTCCACCCATGCGGGACGCAAGCCCGCTGAAAGAGAGCGATCCATATGGCCATAAGGATTATCGTCGCCGACGGAATCGGTGAAGTCATCATTGACAACCCTCCTGTCAATGCACTCGGCAGCGAGGATTGGTTCGAATTCGCGAACGGGGTCAAGGGCCTAGGGGAGCGCGCGGATGTAAACTGCTTGGTCATTCGAGCCGAGGGACGTGGCTTTCAAGCGGGGGTCGACATCAAAGAGTTGGCCGAAGACGGAAATAAAATTGTGGATGTAAATCGAGGCTGTTACGACACCTTTGCGGCTATTTACGACTGCCCCGTTCCTGTCATCTCCGCCGTACACGGATATTGTCTAGGAGGTGGGATCGGCATATCTGGCGCCTCAGACATTGTCATCGCCTCCGAGGATGCCACCTTCAGCCTGCCCGAAATTGACCGCGGAGCCTTAGGGGCGGCAACACACCTCATGCGCTTATTTGGAATGCAGAAAACACGCCGAATGCTCTACACCGGTGAAGCCATTGACAGCCACGAAGCCCTTCGGCTCGGCGGCATCGAATCCGTTGTTCCTCGCGAGAAGCTTCGCGATGAAGCCATGGCCTTAGCGCGAAACATCGCGAGCAAGAGCCCGAAGGCGCTTCGACTCGCCAAATGGTCTCTAAACGGCATCGAAACCCTCGACGTTAAAAAAAGCTATCGCTTCGAGCAGGGCTTTACACTCGAGCTCTACACGTCGCCTGATTCTCAAGAAGCCAGGGATGCCTTTGTAGAGAAACGCGATGCCGACTTCGACGAAAAACCCTAAACACTCACCGGCTCAGCAGAAAGCACGTTTCCATGGATCTGACCTATACCACAGAGCAAAACGACTTTCGCAAAGAGGCTCGCCTTTGGCTCGAATCCAATGCCCCTTCAACCTCTCTACGATCCTTCGATACGCCTGAAGGATTTGAGGAACACCGCGAGTGGGAGAAAAAACTCCACGCGGGAGGCTGGGCCATGGTGCCCTGGCCTAAGGAATACGGTGGGCGGGGCGCAGACCTCCTTGAATGGCTTGTCTTCGAAGAAGAATACTACCGAGTCGGCGCTCCTGGTCGCGTCAATCAAAATGGAATTTTCTTACTCGGCCCCACCATCATGGAATACGGAACGCCGGAACAAAAAAAACGTTTCCTTCCCCCCATGGCCTCAAGTGAAGAGGTTTGGGCCCAGGGCTGGTCCGAGCCCAATGCAGGCAGTGACATGGCTAACATTCAGACCACTGCACGAATTGATGGGGACGACTATGTGATCAACGGCCAAAAGACATGGGCCTCCCGTGGCGCGTACGCGCACTGGCTCTTCGGCATGTTTCGGACAGACCCTGACTCTTCACGACACAACGGGCTGACTTTCGTTCTCGTCCCTCTCGATACTCCCGGCGTCACGGTGCGGCCCATCGAGAAACTAAATGGAAAGAAAGCTTTTGCGGAAGTCTTCTTCGATGAAGCCCGGGTGTCGCGTCAACACCGACTCGGGGACGAGGGCACCGGCTGGGCCGTTGCTATGGCGACGGCCGGCTTCGAACGAGGGCTAATGCTTCGGAGTCCAGCTCGATTTCAGGACACCGCACGACGTCTCGTAGAACTCTATCGTGAAACGGTAAAGCAAGGGGTCTTCGTCGACTCGTGCTTAAGAGACACAGTCGCAAGATGCTGGATGGAAGCTGAAGCTTATGCGCTCAACACCTATCAAACGGTTTCACGGCTCATCGGAGGCGGAAAAATTGGAGCCGAGGCGAGCCTGAACAAGATCTTTTGGTCTGAACTCGATATCAAAATGCATGAGACAGCGGTTTCTTTACTTGGGGCTCGTGGAGAACTCTTGGCGAATGCGCCTGCGGCAGGAAACGTGGGGCAATGGCTTGACGGATTCATTTTTGCTTTGGCGGGCCCAATCTATGCGGGCACAAATGAAATCCAACGCAACATCATCGCCGAGCGAATTCTCGGCCTACCCCGAAAGTAGTCGGAGCACTTAAGCATGGAATTCAACTTCAGCGAAGACCAAGAGCTCTTGTGCTCAACTGTGCGTGACTTTCTTCAAGCCGAGTGCACACCCGAGCAGATTCGAGCACTCTGGGAGACAGACACGGGCCGATCCGATTCTTTCTGGATGCGCTTTGCCGAGATGGGCGTGCCAGGTCTCATGGTCCCGGAAGAAGCCGGGGGGCTTGGCCTGGACGACCGCGATATGGTCCTCGTTCTTGAAGAAACCGGGCGATTCGGGTTGGCTGAGCCCATCGTGTCGATTGCCGCAGGCGTTCCCCTTCTCGTTGCCATCGGACAGGAAGGCCAGCCTGAACTCGCCGAGAAGTGGCTCTCTGAGGTGGCCAGCGGACGCGCGAAGCTCGCCATTGAGCACCCAAGAAGCCCTTTCGTGAGTGATGCCCATGTCGCCGACCTGCTCCTACTCAATGCTGGCGATGCCATTCACGCTGTTCCCAGAGCAGAAGTCAAACTCATCGCTCAACCCGCCAACGACCAATCCCAAAGGCTTTTCAGCGTGGAGTGGACCCCGACTCAGGCGACTCTCGTTGCTCAAGGCGAGACCGCACAGAGGCTGCAAGAAGAAGCTTTTGACCGCGGAGCGATGGCGTGTGCTTCTCAGCAGTTAGGGGTGGCTCAGCAGCTCATCGACCTAGGGGCTGGATACGCCGCCCAGCGAAAACAGTTTGGGGTCGCCGTTGGAAGCTTTCAAGCGGTGAAGCACAGACTGGCCAACGCGAAGGTGAAGGCCGAATACGCACGATCGGTGGTCTATAGAGCAGCTCATTCAGTGGCACTGAAAACATCTGCCCGATCGGTAGACGTTTCCATGGCCAAGGTCGCGGCGGGTGAAGCTGCACTTTTCGCCGCAAAAGAATCTCTACAAGTTCATGGCGCCATCGGATACACGTACGAGCAGGACCTTCACATTTGGATGAAACGAGCCTGGTCACTGGACCTCGCCTTCGGTTCAGGGGCCTGGCATCGAGCGCGCATCGCCGATGCCGTCATCGATCAAGAACGGCCTGCGGAAACCTTCGGATACAGCGGACCAAACCACTAAATCAGAGGATCCAATCCCGACTTTTGGGGTATCCTGACACCTACTAAAACCATCTCATCGATCAAACAGCCAGCGCCGCAACGGGCCTCCACTCATTCTCGGTTTGCCACAAGGAATGCCTCGAAATGTCTGAATCCAAAATCGCACCGAGCATCGAAGGCTGGTACACCTGCGGCGAGTCCCCGCATCTCATCGGAACACGTTGCAAAAGGTGCAGCTCGTATTTTTTCCCCAAGCAAGAGGTTTTCTGCCGGAACCCCGGATGCAGAAGCACTGAGTTCGACGAAATCGAGCTCTCGCGAAAGGGAAAAATCTGGTCCTATACCGAGCACTTCTATGCACCGCCTGAGCCCTATATCTTTAGCGAGCCCTTTGAGCCCTACATCATCGCGGCGGTGGAGCTCGAAGAAGAAAAAATGATCATCTTGGGACAAATGGCTCAAGGCGTACTGAGTCAAGATCTCACGACCGGGCTCGAAGTCGAGTTGGTCGTTGAGAAACTGTATGAGCAAGACGGAACGGATTACACCGTCTGGAAATGGAAACCTGCCGAAAATTAATCGGGAGCGTATGAGGGAGTTCGAATCATGGCTAAAGAAGTCGCGATCCTTGGCGTGGGCATGCATCCCTGGGGCAAGTGGGGCAAAAACTTTGTCGAGTATGGGCTTAAGGCTTGCAACGATGCCTTGGACGACGCAGGGCTTGCCTGGAAAGATATCGAAGTCGTTGCGGGCGCGGAGACCGTTCGAAATGGGTATGCGGGCTATGTAGCCGGGGCCACGTTTGCCGAGGCCCTGGGTTGGTCAGGCGCTCGAGTTTCCACTTCGTACGCGGCCTGTGCGTCAGGCGCTCAGGCTATCAATAATGCGCGAGCCATGATTCTCGCCGACATGGCCGATGTCATTCTCGTTGTGGGTGCCGACACCACGCCCAAGGGCTTCTTGGCTCCCAATGCCGGAGAGCGCTGGACCGATCCCGACTGGCTGCGCTTCCGTTTGATGGGCTGCACCAACCCGACCTACTTTGCTCTCTACGCGAGACGACGCATGGATCTCTACGGGGCCACCGAAGCTGACTTCGCCGCCGTGAAGGTCAAAAATGCGCGTCATGGCATGGCTAATCCAAATGCACGCTATCACAAGGAGTTCACCCAAGAGCAGGTCCTCAATTCACCCATGGTCGCCGATCCTCTCAGACTGCTTGAAATCTGTGCGACCAGTGACGGTGCGGCGGCCGTCATCGTATCAAGTATGGAATATGCTCGAAAAATGAATGTGGACCCGATCAAGATTCGAGCCGTCTCCACGGTGACGCCCGTCTACCCTCAGAGCACGATCGAAATGCCTTACTTCTCAACAGACTCTGCAGCAGTCGTTCCGGCTCCCATGATGGAATTTAAGGAATCCATTGCCCATGCAGCCTACGAAGAAGCCGGGCTTGGGCCCGAGGATATGTCGCTGGCCGAAGTCTACGATCTTTCTTCTGCCCTAGAGCTTGACTGGTGCGAAAACGTAGGCCTGTGCAAAAAGGGAGACGCGGAAAAGTTGCTGCGCGACGGAGAGACCACCCTCGGCGGTCGAATCCCTGTGAATCCCAGCGGTGGCCTCGCCTGCTTTGGCGAAGCCGTCCCCGCCCAAGCGCTCGCCCAAGTATGTGAACTTACCTGGCAACTCCGCGGTCAAGCCGGCGGACGCCAGGTTGAGGGGGCCAAGGCCGGCATCACGGCGAATCTAGGCCTCTTCGGGCATGGATCCTCCGTGATCTGCAGCATCTAAAAAAACGCGTTTATTCGCTATTTAAAACTCAACACGAAGAACGGAGTCCTCCATGACAGAGGCGTACATTGTCGACGCAGTCCGAACGCCCACAGGTCGCAAAAAGGGAAGTCTTGCCCAAGTGCATGGCGCCGATCTCGGCGCACATGCCCTCTCCGCTCTGATGGACCGAACGGGCATCGACCCCTCCGCTGTTGAAGACGTGATCTTCGGATGCGTAGACACCATCGGTCCGTTGGCGGGCGACATTGCCCGAACAGCCTGGCTTGCCGCTGGCCTGCCTGAGGAAGTTCCCGGAACGACCATCGATCGTCAATGCGGTTCCTCACAACAAGCGGTCCACTTTGCCGCCCAAGCCATCATGAGCGGCACAAGCGATGTGGTGGTCGCGGGCGGCGTGCAGACCATGAACCAAATCCCCATTTCTTCGGCCATGTTGGCAGGCCAAGCCTATGGCTTTGAAAATCCATTTCACGGCTCCGAAGGATGGCTAAAGCGTTATGGGACCCAGGAGGTCTCACAATTTCGATCCGCGGAGATGATCGCTGAAAAATGGGACATCAGTCGCGAGGACATGGAGAGGTTCGCTCTCGAGAGCAATCAACGCGCAATCCGAGCAACCGCAGAGGGACGCTTCGAGCGTGAGATTACGCCCGTAGGCGACTTTGCTCAGGATGAGACGCCGAGAGAAAGCTCGCTCCAAAAGATGGCCACTCTAAAGACCTTGGTGGAGGACGGACGACTCACAGCTGCGGTCTCGAGCCAGATTGCGGATGCGTCGGCAGCCCTTTTGATCGTGTCTGAATCCGCCCTCAAGGAACATGGTCTCACTCCCCGCGCACGTATTCATCACCTTTCTGTCCGTGGAGCCGATCCCATTTGGATGCTCACCGCTCCCATTCCAGCCACTCAATATGCTTTTGACAAAACGGGACTCTCCAAAGACGATATCGATCTTGTTGAAATCAACGAGGCCTTCGCCTCCGTTGTCCTCGCGTGGCAAAAAGAAACGAAGTTCGACTTAGAAAAAGTGAACGTCAACGGGGGGGCCATCGCGCTGGGACATCCACTCGGTGCCACCGGCTGCCGTCTCATGACCACCCTCTTGCACGAACTTGAACGAACGGGTGGACGCTACGGAATGCAAACTATGTGTGAAGGCGGCGGACAAGCCAACGTCACAATTCTTGAACGCCTCGGCTAGAAGGAAAGGCTCCCTCCATGAGTGGTCTGTGTGAAGGACGTATTGTAATCGTAACAGGTGCTGGACGAGGCATTGGACGCGCCCACGCCCTTGAGTTCGCACGCCAGGGCGCGCGAGTCGTGGTCAATGACCTCGGGAGCGAAGACGATGGAAGCGGGGGTTCAAGTGAACCTGCCGAGGAAGTCGCGGAACTGATCCGAAATATGGGCGGAGAAGCCCTGGTCAGCCTCTCAGATGCCGCAGACTGGAATCAGACTGGAGCCCTCGTACAAGAAACCATCGAGACCTTTGGAGGCCTTGATGTCGTGGTCAACAACGCTGGATTCTTACGTGACCGAATGTTTGTTAGCTGTGGCGAGGACGAGTGGGATGCCGTTCTTCGCGTTCACCTTAAAGGACACTTCTGCACAGCCCGGCACGCTGGCGAATTTTGGCGAAATCAGAGCAAAGCTGGGCAAACCGTCGATGCACGCATTATCAACACAAGTTCAGGAGCTGGACTCCAGGGCAGTGTCGGACAAAGCGCTTACTCGGCTGCCAAAGGTGGGATCGCATCCCTGACCTTAGTCCAAGCGGCGGAGATGGGACGCTACGGCGTAACGTCGAACGCCATTGCGCCAGCGGCCCGCACGCGGATGACCGAGGCCATATTCAGCGACATGGTGGCTCCCGAGGACGGAGGCTTCGATGAAAATGCTCCAGAAAACATCTCGCCCCTCGTGGTCTGGCTGGGCAGTGCGGAATCAAAAGAAGTCACTGGACGCGTCTTCGAAGTCAAAGGCGGACTCATCGGAACCTCGGACGGCTGGCGGGACGGCCCGGTGGTAGACAAGGGCTCCCGCTGGGAGCCGGACGAAGTCGGTGCCGCCGTTCATGAAGTTCTCGAAAAATCAAAAACACCTCAAAAGGTTTTCGGCACCTAAGCAACACGGCACTAAAAAAAGCCCTAACAAGAGAAGGAATCGAGTGGACTTTCGCTTCAACGAAGAACAAGAAGAACTTCGCGCTATGGCGAAGACCTTACTTGAAGAAAAAAATAATTCAGATTCTATACGCAAAGCCATGGAATCGGACCTGGGCTGGGATCCCTCTCTGTGGAAGCAGATCTCCAGTGAACTGGGCTGGGCGTCGGTGCATATTCCAGAAGAATACGGAGGTCTGGGATTGGGGTACGTTGAGCTCGTTGCCCTGATGGAGATCATGGGGGCGAGCCTTCTCTGCGCTCCCTTTTTATCAAGCGTTGTCCTCGGTGCCAATGCTCTCCTCGAAGCGGGAGATGAAAAACAAAAAGAAAACTACCTTCCCGACATTGCCGAAGGAACATCTCGATCCGCTCTCGCCTTCGCGGGCCTTCAGGGCGGAACGGGAGCCGAAAGCGTCGGGGCTACCGTCCAACGAAACGGAGACGCCTTTGCCCTCGAAGGGCAATACGGGTTTGTACTCGACGGGCACTCTGCTGACTGTTTGATCTTGGCGGCCCGAAGTCCAGGCTCTCAAGGTGAAGACGGCGTAAGTCTCTTTGTTGTGCCAGCAGAAACCGAAGGGCTTGAACGACGTGCCCTTCCCACTATGGATCAGACGCGACGGTTGGCCCAAATTGACCTAAATCAAGTCAAACTTCCCGCATCTGCACTTCTTGGCCATTGGGAATCTGGCGGCCCTGCTCTTAATCGAAGCCTAGATCTTTCTGCCATTGCGCTCTCCGCCGAGCAAGTGGGAGGGGCTCAATCTTGTCTCGACATGTCCGTCGCCTATGCGCTGGAGCGCGAGCAGTTCGGCCGAGCCATCGGGTCATTCCAGGCGATCAAACACAAATGCGCAGATATGATGGTCCTCGTGGAGTCCGCACGTTCAGCCGCCTATTACGCGGCCTGCGTCGCCAACGAACGCAGCGATGAACTTGCGGTATGCGCCTCTCTCTCCAAGGCCTACGCCTCGGACGCCTACTTTCAATGCGCCGCCGACGCGATTCAAATCCATGGAGGGGTCGGCTTTACGTGGGAATACGATATTCATCTTCACTTCAAACGTGCGCGTTCAAGTGAACATTTCCTCGGAGACCCCACCCACCATCGCGAAAACGTGGCACGCGAAATCGGCCTTTAGGAGCGAAGCTATGGAATCGTCACTCGACATGTCGGGTCAAGTCGTCATCGTCACCGGCGGTGGCAAAGGTGTCGGGCGCGGCATCACCGAGTGCTTTCTCAAGGCGGGAGCCGATGTCTTGATCTGCGGCCGAAGCGAACCCGATGAATTGATTCAGATTGAGGATCGGCATCCACATTTCGTCGCAGCCGACATTCGTGAATTAGACCAAATCGCAAAGGTCATCGATTATGCCCGAAGCCAGTGGGGGCGAATTGACGTTCTCATCAACAACGCGGGAGGCGCGCCCGAAGCGGATGCAGCCACCGTCTCCCCGCGCTTTTCAGAGGCCATCCTAAGGCTCAATCTCATCGCACCGCTTCACTTTTCACAACAAGCCAATGCCGTCATGCAGAACCAAGAAGCTGGGGGAAATATCATCAACATCGCCAGCGTGAGCGCCTTGCGCCCCTCTCCTGGAACAGCAGCCTACGGCGCGGCTAAAGCCGGACTTATTTCGCTCACGATGAGCCTAGCCGTAGAGTGGGCACCCAAAGTGCGCGTCAATGCCATTTCTGCCGGAATGATTCGTACAGAAAAGTCCCATCTCCACTATGGAGACGAGAATGGAATCGCTTCCGTTGGAGCCACAGTCCCACTCGGGCGACTCGGAGAACCCAAAGATGTGGGAAATGCGTGCCTCTACCTCAGCTCTCCTCTTGCTGACTACGTGAGTGGATCCAACCTCCTGATTCATGGTGGAGGCGAAAAGCCCGCCTTTCTCGACGCCGCTGAAAACAAATCCGATTCGCCCTAACCCCCTTTACTTCCGAGGTCAAAAGAGAACGATGTCCACCCTTTTTAAAACGCCCCATGAACTTGAAAGCGCCATCGGACAGCATCTGGGATATAGCGACTGGCTCGCGATCGAACAGTCTCGGATCGACACTTTCGCAGAAGCCACAGGCGACCATCAGTGGATTCATGTAGATCCTGAGCGAGCGCGCAATGGCCCTTTTGGTGGGTGCATCGCACACGGCTACCTCACTCAGAGCCTGGTCAATTTTTTCCTTCCGCAAATTGTTGAGGTCCAAGGGATCACGATGGGCGTCAACTACGGTGCAGACAAGGTCCGCTTTCCTGCCCCGGTTCCCGTTGGCTCGCGTGTCCGTGGGGGTGGAGAACTCATCTCCGTGGAAACGACCCGGGACGGAGGAATTCAGGCCACGATCCGTGTCACCGTAGAAATCCAAGGGAACGAACGCCCTGGATGTGTCATTGACACCATTAGTCGATACTACCCAGAGGAAGCGAGTCCGTGAAAGCGCCCCGACCTCATTTAGAACGCGAGTGTATTTTTTAAAGTAGCCTTTAATCGGGTCTACTCTGGCGACTGAACAAGAATCGCTCTAGGGTTGGCTTCAAGTTGCCGATATACCGAAACGAAATGAATTCGGTTGACGTTCGCCCCCTCTTAAAAAGGAGAAAAATGCTCGCTCGGACGACCATCCTCACTCTCGCCATTTTTCTCGCCGCGATATTTACGGCTTCCGTTTCAAACGCTCAACAAGATGAGCCGAAACCCCAAACCGAAGCTGAGGCCGAAGCTCGATTCGGAGTAAAGTCAAAACCCGAACCTAAACCTCAGACTGAGCCGCAAGTTGAGCATGTGCTCTCCCAGAGGAGTTACGTGAGGGGCGGCTGGTACCTCGGATTTGAGGGCCTCGTGATCGTCGAAAACAGCCCTTTAGTGAGCGGGCCTGACAAACACCTTGTCAATGGAGGTTTCGATTTCCGCATGGGCAACCGTCACAACCGTTGGTTGGCCACAGAAATACAAGGCACTTGGGTGAACTCCTACAAAACCGCCGATGAGTCCAGCGACTTTATGATCTGGGGAATTTGGGTAAACGAGAGGGTTTACCTCACGAAGGGACGCATCCAACCTTTTTTGATGACCGGCTTAGGATTCATCCAAACGCGAACGGAGGTCAAGGGTAACGTCACGGCTCCTGATGCCGACCCTCTCGCGAACGTCCGGACCGCATGGGGCTTTTCGGCGGTATTTGGAACAGGCATTGAAATCTACTGGACCGAAAGCTTCATCAGTACACTCACCATCAACTACTATCTCACAACCGGGGATATCCGAGATCACGATTTCGCCGCGGCTGGAATCGGCTTTCAGTTCTTCTAAATCCCAAAGCTCCAGTGTGACAAGGAACGGCTCCAGCCCTAGCGGAAAAATTCGCCCGCATTCACCTGCAGAGTCTCACCGGTGATCATTCTCGAACGCTCGGAGCAAAAGAAAAGAATCGCCTCGGCCACGTCGTCGTCTTTGGGGATTTCATTGCCCAACGGCATCCCGTTTGTGATTTCGCTCACCACCTCATCCTCTGAAATACCCCGCTCCGAAGCCTGCCACTTCACGAACATTTGAACCGGTGGCCCCCACATCCAAGTGGGCACAACCATGTTGACTCGGATCTTGTCCGGCCCCAACTCGTTTACCATATGGTACATCGAGGAGAGCAAGGCCCCCTTGGACGACGCATAGGCGATCTGAGGATTGTCCGGCGGAAACCACTGAGAACGGGAGCCTACCAGCACCACCGAACCGCCCCCTTGAGCTCTAAACAACGGCGTCGCCGCCTTCACCACGTGAAGCGTCCCAAGGACATTGGTCTCCATGGCACGCATCCAATCATCGTCTGAAGTCGTCTCAAGAGAACCAAAAAGCGTGTCGAGCGCGGCCACATTCACCACTGCATCGAGACCACCAAATTTTTCGCGAGCCGTTTCCATCAACGAATCGCATTGAGTCTGATCCAACATATCGCACGGACAGGCGATAACTCGCTCACCTGAGGGATCAAGTTCGTCAACAAGGTTTCTTAGCTTCTCCTCGCTCCGAGCCGCCGCCACGACCCGGGCTCCGTCACGCAGCGCCACTCGAACGACTTCTCGACCCAAGCCGTCTCCCACGCCGACAACAACGAGAACTTTTCCTTCAACAATCACAGAAAACTCCTTCTTCTAAGAGTAAAGGTGAACTCCTCTTTACAGAAACTTGACCGAGACCAGCGACATTAGGCACGCTGACTTGAAACAGACACAACCTCACCTGTCATATACGAAGAATAATCACTCGCTAGAAAAACCATGACGTTGGCCACTTCCCAAGGCTCTGCGCCACGGCCATAGGCCTCTTGCGCTTCAAGTGCTGCAAGCTGGTCCGGTGGCGTCGTCTTTACTAGAAACGGATGCGTGGCAAAACTCGGGGAGACGGCGTTGATGCGAATACCGTGATCGGCCACTTCAAGAGCCGTACAGCGAGTCAGAGCCATGACACCCGCCTTCGCCGCCGCATAATGAGATTGCCCCTTCTGCGCACGCCAACCCAGAACCGAGGCGTTATTCACAATCGCTCCACCTTTGGCCTCAATCATTCGAGGTAAAATCGCGCGCGTCATGCGAAAAACACTGTTCAGAGTAACGTCGATCACACGGAACCAATCCTCGTCCGCCATGTCAACTAGGTCACATGTTCCGCCCAGCCCTGCGTTATTTATCAGAACGTCGATTGAGCCGAGATCGCTGTGCGCTGCGGCCACGAGTTTTTGCACATCCTCTTCTTGGGTGACGTCGCAAAGGAGGTGTCCGACTTTTTCCCCGCTCAATTCCGAGAGAGCCTCGGCGGCACTCGCGGTTCTCTCCGGATGAACATCGCTTACAAAAACACGCGCGCCCTCTTCAACGCACCTTTTCGCGGCCGCAAATCCAATTCCTGCTCCGGCGGCGGCCGTGATCAGTACATTTTTACCAGCAAGAAGCTCATGGCCTTCAGGGTATGGCGGGGGTGTAATCATCATTCGCCCTCAATCTCGTTATTGGATTCCAGCTTAAGTCGGCCGTGGTTCACGAGGCATTCCCAAGGCTCTCTCACTAATAATATTCCTCTGAATCTCATTCGATCCTGCATAAATGGTATCGGCCCGACTGAAAAGATACATCCGCTGGAGCCGGCTCAGTTGATAGGGAAGAGCCTCGGCCAGTTCCGACTCCGGGCCGATCACATCCATGGCCAACTTCCCGAGGCTTCGATGCCAAGTCGCCCAAAAGAGCTTTGTCACCATCCCGGCCCGGCCGGGATCTGCCCCATCTGTAACCGAAAGCATTCGAAGCGCATTGTAACGCTGTATCCGGAGTCCTATCCAGGCATCCGCGATCCGCTGACGAATCAAGGGGTCTTTAGCCCGTCCATTCCTCCGCGCAATCTCAATGATCTCATCCAATTCATTCTGAAAAGACATTTGCTGCCCAAGGGTCGAAGCTCCGCGCTCGAAAGCGAGGGTTCCCATCGCGACACTCCAGCCGCCTCCTTCCCCCCCCACTACATCCGACGCCTGCGCACGCGCACCATTAAAAAAAACCTCGCTGAACTCAGCGTCCCCGGTCATCTGAACAATCGGACGCACCTCAACTTCCTTTTGGTCCATAGGACAGAGGATATATGAGAGACCTCGATGCTTAGGCTGTGCATCCGCATCCGTTCGACACAAGACAAAACACCAATCCGACCAAGCAGCCCCAGAGGTCCAAACCTTTTGCCCATTCAACAGAAAGGTATCGCCATCTCGTTCTGCTCGCGTCTGAACATTCGCGAGATCACTCCCCGCACCGGGCTCAGAGTACCCTTGGCACCAAATTTCGCTGCCATCTAAAATACCTGGAAGAAAGCGCTTTTTTTGCTCTTCGCTCCCAAAATGAATCAACGTCGGCGCCAGCAACTGCTCGCCGATATGCCCCATCCGTCCGGGGCCACCAGCCCGTGCGTATTCTTCATAAAAAATCATTTGCTGGCTCAGAGATAAGTCTCGGCCCCCGACCTCTTTGGGAAGGCCCACCCCGATCCAACCCGCACGACCCAATGCTCGCTCCCAAGCCTTGCGCTCATCAAGAAGAGAATGCTCGTCGCCCGGTCCGCCTCGACCTTTAATCTCTTCGAACTCGCCTTTCAGGTTTTCATTCAACCATGCTGCAAGTTCTCGTCGGAATTTTTCATCTTCTTCACTAAAGCGAGTGTTCAAGAGTTTTCCCTCTAGGCCTTTCTGAGCCAAGCAGAAGCCTCGACTCAGGAGTCTGGTACATGTGGAGCTGACTTCTTTAGGGTAGGATACCCTTGAATACGATACGAGCCGTTCCGTAAAAAGCTTGCGCCGCGATCGCCGGCTGCGTTCTGGAGAGCTCCATGGAAAAAACGATCCCCCATCTCGTCCAAGGTGCCGCCCAGCGCTTTGGTCAATCCACCGCCATCGAAGATGGGGACGTCCATTTAAACTTTCAGGAGTTAGCCCACGCAGGCCTCGAAACTGCCCGCGCCTTTCTCCAAGCTGGTCTGAAAATAGGGGACCGCGTGGGCGTATGGGCTCCCAACATCCATGAATGGATCGTAGCCGCCATCGGGATCCAATCAGCTGGCGGAGTGCTCGTTCCTCTCAATACAAGAATGAAAGGGACTGAAGCCGCCTACATTCTTCGTAAGAGCGGCGCACGCTGGCTCTGCACCATGGGTGATTTTCTCGGTGTCAATTATGCCGCTCAAATCGAAAACGAATCCCTTCCCGACCTTGAAGCAACGATAACTTTTCGCGGGGATGCCAGAGGCGCAATGCCTTGGTCAGACTTTCTCACAAACGGCCAACAGACTGACCTCGATGAAGCCCGCGGCCGACTCGATTCAGTAAGCCCTGATGACCTTTCTGACATTATTTTCACGTCTGGAACAACAGGTCAACCTAAAGGTGTCATGACCGCCCATGGACAAAACCTGCGCGGCTTTGAAGTCTGGAGCGATGTGGTGGGCCTAAGAGAAGGGGATCGATATCTGATTATCAATCCTTTTTTCCACTCCTTCGGATACAAAGCGGGGTGGCTTTCGTGCTTAATGCGGGGAGCAACCGCACTTCCCCAATTAACCTTTGATATTCCTGAGGTCCTCGCGCGAGTGAGTCGCGATCGAATTAGTGTATTGCCGGGCCCCCCGGCAATTTATCAATCGATCCTCGCTCATCCCAATCGCAATCAATACGACCTGACCTGCCTTAGGCTTGCGGTCACCGGTGCTGCACCGACACCCGTCGAACTCATCCGACGCATGCGTGACGACCTCGGGTTCGAAACTATCATTACCGGCTATGGGCTAACGGAGTCCTGCGGCATAGTAAGTATGTGCCGTTTCGATGACGCTCCTGAAACTATTGCCACCACATCGGGCCGCGCCATTCCGGGAATTGAGGTCAAGTGCGTCGACTCCGACGGCCAAGAAGTATCTCGAGACGAACCGGGTGAAGTTTGGGTTCGCGGTTACAACGTGATGCATGGTTATTTCGACGAGAAGGAGGAGACTCAAAAGGCCATCGATGAAGACGGCTGGCTCCGTACTGGCGATATCGCGGCGATGGATTCATCGGGGTACCTCCGCATCACCGACCGCATTAAAGACATGTATATTATGGGTGGTTTCAACTGCTATCCGGCGGAAATCGAAAAAGCTCTGTTTGATAGCGGATTAGTGAGCCAAGTCGCCGTCATCGGCGTACCCGATGAACGAATGGGCGAAGTGGGAATGGCCTTCGTAATTCCCTCGGAAAAAAACAAAGACGATATCTCTGAAGAGCAGATTTCCGAGTGGTGCCGATTGAACATGGCCAACTACAAGGTGCCTCGACGTATCAAAATCGTGGACAGCTTGCCTTCTAATGCCATGGGAAAGGTCACCAAATTCGCTCTTCGGGAGCAGGCCTCTCACTAGTTGATACGATGCTCAATCGAGTCCGGACGAAGCCCCTCGAATTCCATGAAGAGCGAGGTCAACCATAGGGTCGACCATCTTTGCGTTCAATCGACCGCCTTTAAAAAAGAGGCAAACGGCAATAGGCCCCACCACCACGTCTGCCGCCATTTCAAGATCTGTTTGGTCTGAAATTTCACCTCGAATCTGAGCACGCTCAAAGGCGCGCAGCAGTGGCGCTCGACGACCCAGGCTGACGGGTTCAAAGACTTTTGATAATTCCACATCATGGGTTCTCTCTCCGGCCAGACTTGGAAGAACAGCGGACAGAGCAGTGCTGTTAAAGGCAACGATATAAGCGCGAAGCATTTGCTTGAGGTCTTCGCCGAGATCACCGGTATCGACATCCTCAAAAGAAGGCAATTGGCCGAAGGCTTCCACCACAAGAGGACCCTTGGAGGCCCATCGACGATAAATCGTCGCTTTCCCCACGCCTGCTCGTGAAGCCACCCCTTCCACCGTCAACGCCGAGTACCCAACTTCGGCCAAAAGCTCAAGAGTCGCCGAAAGGATGGCATTATGGGCCTCCTCGCTTCGAGGACGCCCGGTGCTAGAAGTCGCTTCTCCACGGCTGACCATTAAATCCTGGCTCTCCTTAAAACTTGACCTTTGAGTTGACCTTGGGGCATTCGACCACTCATGTGCTCGGCCCTCTCTCGCTCGCTGGCGCTCGGACTTCTGGACGATAGCACTCCATCTCGATACGCTTCAGTAGAGTTCACTGGAAACAACAGCTCGTCTCGGAGATCTAAAAAGTGGCGAGAACCTTGGCGCGACATATCGGCCACTGGAGCCAAACCCGTCCCCATGACCCCGCCTTCTTCGTGGGAAATGCCGCCGTATCCTGGTCAGAATACGAGACCGAAGCCCATAGGCTCGCACACTTCTTCAAGGCCGAGATGGATCTCGCCCGAGGCGACCGAATCGCGATCCTGCTTCCCGATGATGCCTGGGTCCATATCGCATTCTTAGCGTGCGAAAAAGCCGGATTCGTGGCAGTGGGAATCGGGCCGCGCGCAGGTCCTCAGGAAATCGAGCATCTCATTCACCTCACGGGCGCTCGCGCGTTAATCAGCCAACCTAATCATCAGGGACTCGACATGACGCCCTTGGTCGAGAAACTTAAAACTCTCAAGAACCTGTCTTATCACCTCTCCCTTAATGTCGAGCCCGGAAAGGTCCGACTCAACGGGCACCTCCTCTCTCTCGAACAAAGTTTTTCACATTCGCTCCTCCCTCTAGAAAGCCATGAACTTTTCCTCCTCAACTCAACCTCCGGCACAACCGGTATGCCCAAATGCGTGACCCATGATCAGGATCGATGGTTTGCGTTCCATCGATTAGCCGTGCCCAGAGGGCGGCTCAGCGATCAAGACGTCTTCATGAGTGTGGTCCCCGCCCCTTTTGGCTTTGGAATCTGGACCCGTCACATTACACCCGCTCTCCTTGGGTCCCCCTGTGTTCTCATGCGTAAATTCGATGCTGAAGAAGCACTGGCTCTCATTGAGAAGCACCGCGTCACTGTACTGGCCGCGGTCTCAACTCAATTTATTATGATGCTTGAAGCCGATGGTTCGCGAACACGTGACCTTTCTTGCTTGCGTGTTCTGTTCACAGGAGGCGAAGCCGTACCGTACGAGCGAGCCGTCGAATTCGAAGAACGGACGGGCGCATCTGTACTTCAGTTCTACGGCTCCAATGAGACAGGGGCCGTAAGCGGAACATCCCTCGACGATTCCCGTGAGGCCCGCTTACGAACTGCCGGCAAGCCCATCCCTGAAATGAACGTTCGCCTGTTCGATCATGAAGGAAACGATGTCACCGCACAGAAGCGAGGTCGCCCTGGGTGCCGAGGGCCTACTCTCTCAAAAGGCTACTTCGGACCCAAAGAAGAGGTGGATCAAGCCAATCGCGAGCTCATCAGATCCGATGGATGGATGATGCTGGGGGATCTCGCCACCCTAGACGAAGACGGCTACCTAAGTGTTGTCGGTCGCACGGACGACTTCATCATCCGAGGTGGGAAAAATATCAGCGGCCCGGCCGTTGAACAAGCCGTCGCAAGACACCCAGCGGTCGCTCTCGCGGCCGCCGTGGCCATGCCCGACCCCATTTTTGGCGAGAAGGTCTGCGTCTACGTCGTTCTGCGAGCCGGCCAAGACACACTCGGTCTAAAAGAACTCGTTGAAGACCTTATGGCACAAGGCGTCTCCAAGGAGAACCTCCCTGAAAAGCTCGTGGTCCTCAAATCTTTGCCGCGAGGGTCTGGAGGAAAAATCGCTAAACAAGCCCTTCGCCAAGACATCCGCGAACGTCTCGCGACCAAGAATGACGACTTGGGTTTAAAATGAAAGCAGAGGTACGGTGAGCCCAGGCTTCGTCACCTCAACCTGTGATCTCTCTCCCAACGCTCTTCAAGTGAAAGCGGCAGTTTAGATTAACCGATTTCCCTAACAGCCTGCTCAAATGAAACCCTATCCGCGAGAAGCTTTCGACAGCCGTTAAGTTCTCGGGGACGCTTAAGTCCGACAGCGCCGATGAAAACGCCCTGCTTCCCCATCAAAGCCAAGAAACGCTCAGAAGACAATTCTCCATGGCACACATGCATTTCGTCCGCTGAGGCGGGTTCGCCCAACATGGCCAGACGCAATTCGAAAAGATCGCTCCATACGTAAGGGAGCGGAACTAAGTCATCCACCGCGCTTGGCCCTGCCAGGAGCCTTCGCGCCGCTACAACGCCCTGCTCGCTTGCACTGGTCCAGTGCTCATAACGAACGTGCTCCTCGCTTCGAGGGTCTCGCCAACACGCAACATCTCCGGCAGCCACGACATCGGGCAAGTTAGTCGCTCCAGTGGCATCGCATAAAATACCCCGGTTTAATTCAAGACCGGAGTCCTCAAGCCAATCGCAAACAGGGATTGTCCCGATTCCGATGAGCACATGGTCGGCTTCGATTGCAGTCCCATCCGCCAACTGAATTCCCTCGACCTGCCCCTCCCCAATAAAACCATCGACGCCAACACCGCAACGAAGCACGACACCCCGCTCACGAAACCGATTCCCGATTGTCTCGCCAAGCTTTTCCCCCAAACCTCGCAGGAGAGGGCCGGAAAGCGCCTCCACCACAGTCACCTCGAGGCCTAACTCATGAGCGCTCGCCGCCACCTCCATGCCTATGAATCCAGCACCGATGACCACCAGTCTGCCCCCTTTTTGCAAACCAGACCTCAAGCCTCGAGCATCCTCCAAACTTCTTAAGAGATGAACTCCCTGAAGCCCTTCTGCCGCTGGCAAACTTCGCGGCGCACTCCCCGTAGCAATCATCAAGCCACCGTACTCAAGGGTGTCCCCTGTAGAAAGCTCGATCATCTTATGCCCGGAATTCAGTTTCGTCGCACGAGTACCAAGTCGCCACTCAACGGCAAGATCATCAAAGCCTTTTCGACGAAGCGAAATTTGGCTCTCTTCCAATTTCCCCTTCAGGAACTGCTTTGAAAGCGGAGGACGGTCATAGGGCATATCTTTTTCAACCGACACAGCCACAATCTCGCCCGCATATCCCGCATTACGGAGCGCTTCGATTCCACGCACTCCCGCTAAAGATGCACCGACCACCACAATTCGTTCAGAAAGATCCATTCTTCTGCCCTTGCTCCCAAATCTGCCTTCGATCTGTGTGAACTCAAATCTCGAAGGCTATTGCCCTGTTGCCCTACGTCGTTCTAGACTCCGTATCTTAGAGAAAAATCAACAAAGCCCCCAGAGCAAAATCCCATCACGACTTGACTGGGTAGACCACTAAAAATCATAAATCGAACGAGGAGAATTGATGTCGGCCTTAAAAGGTGAGTTCCGCAATTTAATCAATGGCGATCTTGTTGCGGCCAGTAATGGTCAAATGTTTGATAACATCAATCCTGCCACTGAGGAAATCATTGGACAAACCGCCGACGGCACGCACGAAGATATGGATCGAGCGCTAACTGCTGCTCGGAAAGCCTTCGATGAAACCGATTGGTCGCTCAATCACAGCTTTCGCAAGCATTGCCTCGAACAACTCAACGAAGCCCTCAAGGGATCTCGCGAAGAACTCCGTCAGATCGTTATCGCCGAGGCCGGATCGCCACTCTTAATCACCTACCAGGTGCAAGTGGACAACTACATCGATGCCATGCCGTATTGGAGCAACTTGGCCACTGAATTTGAGTATGAATCGCGTATGTCGAATATCGATTTTATGGGACAAAGCCAAGGGCGGGTTATACGACGAGAACCGGTCGGCGTGGTGGGCGCGATCACGCCCTGGAATTTTCCGCTCTATCTGAACCTCGCTAAAGTCGGCCCCGCTTTGGCATCTGGGAATACGGTCATCCTCAAGCCAGCGCCTGACACGCCCTGGAGTGCAACAACTCTGGGGCGGCTCATCGCAGAACAAACCGACATTCCAGCCGGTGTCGTTAATATCGTCGCCTCATCGGATCACAGCGTAGGCGCCATGCTCTCAAGCGACCCGCGCATTGACTTGGTCACTTTTACGGGCTCCACTGAAACCGGACGGAATGTGATGAAGGCGGCCTCCAGCACTGTGAAAAAAAGCTTTCTTGAGCTTGGCGGAAAATCTGCAACGATTGTCCTCGACGACATTGGAATGGAAGCGATTGCTCCCATGGTCGGCATCTCTGTGTGCACACACGCAGGGCAAGGCTGCGCCATTCCAACTCGAGTCCTCTTGCCCGAGAGCAAATATGAAGAAGGACTTGAAAAAATTGCCGAAGCGATGGCGGGTGTAAACTACGGGGATCCACTCGAACCTGGAAATCTTATGGGTCCCGTAGTGAGTCGAAAACAGCAGGAACGCGTCCTCTCCTACATCGAAAAAGGCAAGAAAGAGGGGGCTCGCGTTGTTCTGGGCGGGGGCATTCCTGCACATCTAGAGAAAGGCTTTTTCGTAGAACCCACTCTTCTCGCCGATGTTCATCCAGACGCGACGGTGGCTCAAGAAGAAATTTTTGGCCCCGTCCTCTGCGCCATTCCCTACCGGGACGAAGATGACGCGATCCGCATCGCCAATAATTCGATTTATGGTCTCTCAGGAGCCATTTGGTCCAGCGACACCGAACGCGCCATGTCAGTGGCTCGAAAAATCAGAACAGGCACCCTCTCCGTCAATGGCGCTCAGTGGTTTCATGTCGACACGCCTTTCGGTGGATATCGACAAAGTGGAGTTGGGCGAGAGAACGGAGTCGCGGGATTCGAGGAATATCTCGAAACAAAGGTCATCGGTCTACCTGCATGAACGCAAGAGAGTCTCAACTGAGCCAACCAGATGGCGACCTAAACCTGACAAAAGCCTGAACCCATAACGGTCTCACTGCCCTCTCTTCATCAGGCAGGCAAAAAAGAAGGAAGACAGCTATGAAGTTTTGGCAATCCACCGCCTTCAATAATCCAGAAGAACTCCCTGAGATCGCTAAAGCGGCCGAAGCCGCCGGCTTTGAGGGCATCCTTCTCGCCGAGCACCTATTTGTCCCAGAAACCTATGATCCCGCATACCTGTATACAGATACAGGCCGACCTGATTTTGATACTTCAACCCCTTTCCCCGATCCATGGGTCACCATTGCCACTCTCGCGGCACAAACTACAAAGCTCCGATTTTGCACTCTCGTTCAAATTCTCCCCCTCCATCACCCGCTTGAAGTCGCCAAGTCTCTCGCAACCCTCTCTATGTTCAGCCAAGACCGAGTTCTTCTCGGCGCCGGCGCGGGTTGGATGAAAGAGGAATTCGAAGCTCTCGGCGTCGACTTTAAATCACGAGGACGTCGCTTTAACGAGATGATCGAAGTCATGCGAGAAGTGTGGACAGGAGAACCAGTAGAATACCATGGCGAATTTTTTGACTTTCCTCCTCTTACACAAACACCCGCGCCCATCCGACCCATTCCGATCTTAATCGGCGGAGCCAGTAAAGCGGCACTCAAGCGAGCAGGTAGAACGGGAGACGGTTGGTGTGGAGCTGGAAATACACTCGAAGAAGCTGAGGAGATCCTTTCCTCTCTTCGGGACGAACGACAGAAAGCCGGTCGTGAGGATGAACCTTTTGAGTGCATAGTTCCCTTAATGAGTCCACCTGATCCCGATACTTTCAAAAAAATCTCAGACCTTGGGGCGACCTCAAGCGTAAACTATCCCTTCAAGTACACAGTGGGACCCGACGCCACGCTGCAACAAAAATTAGACGTGATGAAACAATTCGGCGACCAAGTCATTGGCCCCTGTAAAGACATCTAAAAAACGAGCCGCAGACAATTCAAATCGCGGAGGAAGCATGGACAAAAGATTTGCCTACACCCAGTCCTTCTTGTCACTTTTGGCCTGCGGACTCTTTCTTGCCAGCGCAAACCACGCTCGAGCCGAGGGAATTCTGAGCGACGAATACGTCAATCCAGGCGCTTATATTGTCATGGGTGGGGTCACAGGGTTTTCAGAATTTAAGGATATTCCCGCGACCTTCGACACCAGTCTCGGCTTCATGCTCCGCGGGGGCTACCGTATCGACTCCATTTTTGCGATCGAGGCCGGTGGAAATTTTCTATCGGGCTGGGACACACAAGCCGACTCCCCGGCGCCGGGTAGCCAGGGCGGCCTCACTCTTGATGGTGGAACAGCCACCGTCAACGCCTTGGCCTACTTGCCTCTCGGGCGCTTTCAGCCTCACCTACTTGTGGGTCTCGGTGGAATGTGGGCGCAACTCCGCACCACCGACTCAGTTGTCCAACTCTGCGGGCCGGACGAATTCTGGTTTTGTCAAAACGTGTACAGACAGCTTGATCATTCCGGCAGCTTCGTCATGAAATTTGGCGCGGGACTCGATGCCTACATTACTCGCGATTGGGCGTTGGTGATCGATGCCGCGTACGTCCTCCCCTTCGGAGATCTTGAAGACCTACGCTACGTGAGCTTCAACTGGGGAATTCGCTTCAACTTTTAAGAACCTTAAACATGGCCCTGCCCTTCCTCTGAAGGCTCAATCTTAAATCACCTGAGCTGGATCACGAATTCACAGGTCTCCTAAGTCACCTTGGGCCATCATCGACTTCGAAGAGAATAAAGTAATGAGTGTGAATTCAATTTACGTACTTATGGATGATGTCTTCATCCCCACGAAATGGGCCGGCGGACCTTGGACGAAAGGCCTCCATCACGGAGGCCCCATCAACGCTCTCTTCGCTCGTGCGGCCGAACTCGCGGCCGATGAGTCAGGACTTCAAGTCGTTCGGCTCACCGTCGACTTATTTAAACCTATACCCACGGTGCCCTTGACCTGTCAATATCGCTTCGTTCGTCGTGGCCGAAGAATCGCGAATGTCGAAATGGAAATCGCCCTACCGGGCGAAAATACACCTCTGAGCAAAGCCACCGCAGTGCTTCTGGAAAGACGCGATGACCTCGGACGAACTTGGCAACCTGAAGCACCTTCTCCGCCAGACATCGAAAAAATATCGATGTCAAAAATGATCCCACAAAATATAGTGAAGCATCTTCCCGAAGGCTTTCATCGCAGCCTCGAAGCCGGCTTCGGAGAAGATGCCGAGGGACTCTTCGCGGTCATAGATACTCCTCTCGACTTAATTGAAGATGAGAAAATCTCACCTCTACAGCGCAGCGCAGCCCTTGCCGATCTCACTTTCGGCCTCTCCATTCGACTACAATCAAGTGATATGAGTTTCGGCATGGACAATTCAAAAGTGTCTTTAATTAATGCAGACACAACCCTGCAATGGGAGCGCCCTCCAGAAAAGGGTCCCATATGTTTTCGCGACATCCTAATCAGCGATGAAGCCGGCATAGGGGTGGCCTCGGTCTCTCTCTTTGACGCCAAGGGCCGAATGGGGAAATCCACTCAAGTTCTGATCGCTCAAAAAGCCTTCAATTCACAAGGGCCTAAACCGTAAGATCTCGCAAAACCCAAGATGACTACGAGGTTTCTGACCCCGATCTATCGGTTCAAGTCGGAGAGCTTAATCACCGTCACCGAAGGATCCGGGTGATGCTCGGCGCGTATCCAACGTAAACACATGGTTCCCCGCTGATGACCCGCAGTATCCAACCAGTTCGGAAGTCCCGGGTTTTCATGCGTCACGATGATCCGAACGGACCCATCCGGATTCCGCACGGCCCCCGCATGATTCACATCGATGGGATGAAACCGATAATCCAAGGACTCCATCCAATGATTGTTCAACTGAAAGTTCCAGTACTCACAATCGGGCGGCAAAAAATCGATGAGTAAGGCCTCGTCCGCGGAGATCTCCCAGTAACCGTGATAATACTGAATATGAGGGTCGCCATGCGCAGCCCGCGCCACCGCTGGATCGAAAGCCGGTAGCTGATTCGGTTTTTTTTGAAACCCTTCCGACCAATCGCAGAAAAGCCTTGAAGTGCCCTGCACGTAAGCCGCTGCGGCCGCCAAGCCTTGATCAAGAAAGGCTGGAGTAAGGGGGTCCGGCGGACCCACGCTTCCAATGCGCTCAATGGAAAGCTCTGCGACCTTCTCAGTGGAGCGATCCTCAAACGTCTGACGCACGATCAGTGAAGAACTCTCAGGCATGAGAGGCAACCAATTTACGCCCGTCTGCTCTTCACAACTCAGAACAATTTCAAATCGACCGTCCGCATCGATCTGCATATCGGCCGCTTCAATGTATCCACTTTGGCCCATGGGCTTATCTGAGCCATAGTTGCCAAAATACGTTCCCATTCCTAAGTAATGAACCGTGCCGCGAGTTCCTGTAATTCGGTACTCATACTCTCCACTCACCGCAGCACTCTGATAATAATTGTCTGGATTGTCAGCGCCGATTTTGACCGTTTCATGAGAGGGTCTTCGCAAAGCCGGAGCCGCGGGGTCCGCGAACTCGATGTAAGACTCAAGGGCCACACGCGTCAAACGACTCAGATAGCGAAACCCCTCAGCGCGATCAAAAGCGTTTTGTGGCGCCCCCTCCCTTAAGACAACGTCGCCCGCATCTTTAAGAGCATCACAAAACTCAGCCCACGCGCGGCCGTCCATGATGCGCTCCGAGTGCTCTTGGGACATAGAAAACCTCCCCCTTCATGACAATCAATTCGAAAGAGCGAGCTAATCCGCCTCGAGCGCATCCCTCACCCAGCCAATTAAAAGCCCATACATGCCCTCAACCGCCGCAACCGCTGAGTCCTCATCGGTGCCAAAGGGCGTGAAGTGACAGCCCCAGTCAAGACGACTTCGACCTTCTCCGAGGTCAACAGCGGTGCAGTGCGCATGATATTCACTCACTGGCATTGGATTATTCTGAGTAATCGTATATCCGATTCGATGAGCCTTTTGATCAACGGATTCCAGCACCTCGACAATGGCCGCGTCTCCCTCTCCAATCACTCGACTCATCCCGACACCTTCGCCAATGAGCTTTACGTCACTCACGCCCGGCATCCATCCAACCGATCCGAAATCAGCAATCAAACTCCAGAGCTCCGAATGGGGAGTTTCAATTTCCCCCTGAACCATCACCTCAGACATAACTTCTCCTCTTTGCGGACTATCAAATCAGCGGTTTAATGATCCTCAGCTGCTTCCTAAAGGCTTGGGCTAAAACGCTCTAACCTTTTACCTGGAAGTCAGGGCTACGGTTTCCAGGCATCGCCCTTTCGGTTCCAAGGGTTGTCCTCCTCGTCCTTGGGAACAGCGACTCTCGCGGTACAATCCGTCACCGTGCGATCTCCTACTGAGAGGTTGACCGAGAGCTCGACCCAACCACAGCCCTGATCATCCGTAGACACTGCATCGACTTTCCCGACAAAGGTCATGGTATCGCCAGGAAAGACGGAATTCTTCATGCGAAATTTAATCCGACCCAGTCGACCCTTAGGGCCCGTCCAATCGGTCAGATAACGCTCAAACCATGCCGCTTGATTGGGGGTGTTCAAAAAAATATCCTGAATACCGTTCCTATTCTGAGCGAAATCACGATCGTGATGCATGGGCCTAAAGTCACGACTTGCGAGAGCGCCTAGAACAACCGTTGTCGCTGTCACCTCATACGATAAATCGGGCAAAGACTGGCCTTGCTCAACCTGCTCATATTTTATTTCCTCGTACGAATCCGACATCTTATTCCCCTTCCTTCTTAGCCCGGTTGTATCCGAAGCCTGTGTAGTGCTCAGCTCCGACCTGGTCACCGTTCTGATTCCTGTACCGAACCTCAATTTCCCAAAATCGACCGGCGCCGAGCTTCGTCGTTTTGGGTCCACTGACGGAGTGGAGAATCTGAGAGGTCTCCAGACGATCGCCGGGTCTAACCGGTTCGCCAAAAACGATCGTGTTATCCGTCATGACCGCTTCAGGCAGGCCTAATTTTTCCTTTAAATCGAAATGAACTTGCAAAGGCTGAGCCACCTCTGTCCGCCCAGGAGCCCAAAAATGGGGCCTGAACCAAAGGGAAATCATAGTGGGCATGGCAATCGGACCCTCGGTGATTTCCTGCGCGACCGTTTCATCCCAGTAAAGAGGGTTCCCATTCTCTACGGATGCGCAGGTGGTCCAGATGTACCCCTGCTCCACAGGGAATTCACCCTTTTCTTGATATCGTTCTTGTCCGATCCAAGATCGAACTTCTTCTGGTATTTCGTCAGACATCTCTTCCCCTCTTACTCAACTGCGCCATCAAGGCATAACTTTTCGATTTCGGGAGGTGCATAGCCCGCCCACTCAAGAACTGTTCGTGCGTCGCTCTGGTCGAATGAATTTACTTTCTGAACCCCTTGACCTCGGATACCTCCAGCCAACACTGGGCCCACCTGTCGAAAGCGCCCCTCTATCGGGTGTTCGGATTCCATAAAAACACCACGCTCCTTGAAGTGTGGGTCTTCAACCAATTCGGGAATCTCATACACGGGAGCAACACATGTATTCTTATCCGCCAACTCGCTCACCCAGACATCACGGTCCTGTTCGAGAAAACGACTTCGAAAGGCGGCCCTCATTTCATCCTGCTTGGCATCGTCCATCTGATAAGCGACATACTCTGACAGACCGAGCAAATCACAAAGCGACTTAAAGAAATGAGGTTCAATTGCTCCAACGGAGATCCACTTTCCATCTTTACAGCGGTAAAGATCATAAAATGCATACCGGCCCGTCAACAACACCTTTCGCGGGGCAGCCACCTCGCCTGTCGCAAGATATTGATCTATGGACAAGGACATCAAAGAGAGAACCCCGTCCGTCGCCGAAACATCAAGATACTGTGCCTCGCCCCCAAGACTGCGCCGCACAAGAGCCGCGAGAATCGCCACGACAGCCTGCATGCCGCCCCCAGCGCTATCGGCAATCGTCGCTCCAGGAATCGGAGGCCCGCCGTCTTCTCTGGGCTCAGTGCAGGCTAAAAGGCCAGACATGGCAAGGTAGTTAATGTCGTGCCCCACCCAATTCGACGAGGCTCCGTCCTGTCCATAGCCCGACGTCGAACAATAAATCAATCCTGAATTAACTTCGCGAAGATCCTCAAAACTGATCCCGAGACGCTTCACAACACCTGGGCGATAACTCTCAATCACGACATCTGATCGGCTGGCCAAGCGGAGCAAAGCATCGCGACCGGCCTCCGCCTTCAGATCAATCTGAAGGCGTTCAAAACCCCGCCCCGCGCCGTAGCTATGAAAAGGAGGCTGAATCTGCTTGGCCCCCTTCTTTGACGTGGGCGAAATCTGAATGACTCGAGCCCCATAATCGGCCAAGGTTCGCGATGCACGAGCCGCGGGGCCCACACTGGCCAAATTCAAAACCGTGATGCCCTCAAGTTGAGGAGTGGCGTCAGCCATGAACAGATCTCCTGCCTGAACTCGCCTTAAGCAGACGAAATTCGTTGCCGGATAGAGTAAATGCGGACTCTCCGCCCCTCGTCCGACTTTCCCGCTCGGGCCAGGAGGCTCTTAGAAAGGACCTCTGTCCCGCGGCCGGAGCCGCCCTGAACAAGAGACGAGAAAGTATACGAAACGCCTCGTATTGCAATGCAACCCGAGGCCGCATTCCCCTCTTCGTTCAGTCGGACTGAGAAGGGGGCTCCTCGTCTCCCTCAGCCCCCCAACCGTACTTTTCAAACAAATCGCCTAACCGATTTCGGATTTCTTGCGCGTTCAGCCCAAATTCCTCAAGACTGTATCCATGGCGAGAGACATGCTTGCGATCGGGGTCGCTCTCTGCGCGCAAAATCTGGCGATACGACTCGCTCATGGGCAACTCACAAACGTCATAAATCTCAGAAATCGTGGACTCGGGATCCTCCACAATTTTTCTATAGTCCACCACAGCTCGGCGAATTTCGGGATGCCTTTGCAAAACCTCCATGGGATGGGTGTAGGTATGAAAAGATTGGTCGGCTAGAGCCTGAAGGCATCGTTCTTGCCGGGGTACGTCCCACTCAAGCTTCTGCCACCCCAGCCGCATGAGCTTCAGCAGACTTGGAATTGTCTCATAGGGGTTTCGCATGGGCACAATGATCCGAGCATCCGGAAAAGTTTCTATCAAAGTCTCTACTCGGCCTGAAAAAATAGGGTTCTTGCTTAAGTGAATTTTATCCGCCCCATTCAAGTACAGTTCACGACGAACGCAATCTCGATAAAAACGCATGAGCCGGCGTCTCTTTTTTTCGGATCTTTTATCGACATAGTAAAAATCAACATCTCCCATGTAAGGCATCTGAGTAATCCAAAAACCAGAAGCCATAGACCAATAGAAGATGATGTCATCCTCCTCATATTCCATGAGCCCCATCTTATGCACGTCACGCATGGCGCCGTACCGCTTTTCTTCCCAAGCCTCAACGCGGCGCCCTAAGAAATCATTCAGAAGCCGCTTATCCACACCGGCTATCCAACGAATCATTTTCTTCTGAATGAGAGAGGGGAAATAGAGTTCGTAAAGCATAAAGGCGCTAAAGCGCCCTTCATCCCGACTCAAAAGCCTGTGAAGCAACGTCGTTCCACTTCTTGCATGGCCAACAATAAAAATAGGTTCTCGAATTTCAATTCGAGATAACATCGGAAAAAAAATTGCGTCCAGCAGAAAAAAAAGGGCGTGGAACATTGAGACCACTGGAACCACGAGCAAAAGGATGGCCAGGAAATATCGCCGGACTACCGGATTCGGCTCCTTCCAGGCAAGCTGAATCATCTTTAAATAATTCGAAAAGTCGAAGTAAAAAAACATAACGAGATCGGAAAGCTAGCCGACCACCTCCTCGAGATTTGCGGGCATAAATGCGTCGCCCAGCACATCTGAACCGTCGAGGCTGCGAACCGCCCGACCGACCTCATGGAGCAGTTGACGGCTATAGACATCCTGACCCACATGGCGACCACTCACGAGTTCCACAGCCGCTTCAACCATGACCTCAATCGGTTCCGTCATGTCCGGATTCGCTCGAGCGATATGCCCCACGAATTGAGCCGCCTCCTGGGTTAAAACAATCGAGACGGGCGCTAAACAATTGACAAAAACGCCATCTTCGACGACTTCATCTGCCAAACCTTTCGTATATCGACTCAGCGCTGCCTTGCTTGAGCCGTAAGCCACAATCACGTGCGCAGCATCGCGTGTATCGCGATAGGGCACGGCAGGCTGTCTGGATGAGTCGCTTCCGATATTCAAAATCCAGCCTTGCCCACGCTCTCGCATTCCCGGCAAAACCTGCTGCGCAAGATCCACCGGAGCATGAAAATTGACCTCCATCAGTTTTCGACGGTCTTTCAGTCGAAGCTGACTGGGCATCCCCCAGGCGCCCATCGCCGCATTATTTACCAAAATATCAACCGGGCCAAAGTGAGCTTCACTCCGCGCAATCAAGTCGCTCCGCGCACTTTCATCGAGCAGGTTGGCCGGTTCCGCAACCGCCTGACCTCCAGCGGCTTGAATCTCAGCCACCGCTTCCTCGAGGGTTCCCTGCAGATCCCCGTGCGACCCCATACGGGAGGCCGACAAGATGACGGAAGCCCCTTCCGACGCGAGCCTCTTCGCAATTCCCCGCCCAATTCCTCGGCTGGATCCTGTCACCAACGCCACTCGATCCTTGCAGTCGCCCATCTCGCCTCCTGCTCTCGAATTTACAGCGATATTCTACACCTCATCCGTGCCAAACGGGGCCGTTCTCGCGAGGGCGTATGAAAGGGTACAAACGTTCGTTTATTCAACCCGAAACTCAAGTTTGGTCTATAGTTTCGCCGCGCAGGACGCAAAGCCTGCCGTAAAGAGGAGATCGAATATGTCAGATCGAGTAGAAGAGATCCTGAGCTGGTATGGCTCGGACAGCCCAGGCGTTCTTAAAAATCTTCGCTGGATGCTTGAGACGGGAACTCTCGCGGGAACTGGCAAAATGGTCATCCTGCCTGTCGATCAGGGTTTCGAACATGGCCCCGCTCGAACCTTTGCTAAAAATGAGGCGGGATACGACCCCCACTACCACTTCCAGCTCGCCATCGAAGCGGGATGTAACGCCTATGCAGCGCCACTCGGGTTCTTAGAAGCTGGAGCCCGTGAGTATGCGGGACGAATCCCCACAATCCTCAAACTCAACAATTCAGACTCCCTCTTTTCAGCCGAAGACCCAAAGCCGGCCATTACAGGAAGTGTCGAGGACGCGCTGAGGCTAGGTTGCGCGGCTATTGGATTCACAATTTATCCGGGGAGTGAATACCGAAACGAGATGTACAGCGAATTTCGAGAGATCGCTGAGGAAGCTAAGGCCAGTGGCTTACCCGTCGTTCTGTGGTGCTACCCACGAGGGAGCGGTCTCTCAAAGGACGGCGAAACCGCCATTGATGTGATCGCCTATGCGGCTCAAATTTCAGCGCAACTCGGGGCTCATATCATTAAAGTGAAGCCACCCACCGAACACATCGAGCAAGAAGCCGCTCGGAAAGTTTATCTCTCTGAGAACATCAACATATCGACTCTGTCTGACCGAATTGAACATGTTGTCCAAAGTGCCTTCGATGGACGACGTATCGTCATCTTCTCAGGAGGAGCGGCCAAAGGCACTGAGGACGTCCTTGAAGAAATCCGGGGCATCGCAAAAGGAGGCGGATTCGGCTCCATTATGGGCCGAAACTCCTTCCAGCGCGCCAAAGCCGATGGGATTGAGCTTTTGCAGACTGTGATGGAGATTTACCGCCAATCCGCATAACCGAGATTACGCGGCCACCAATCCCTCACGAATCGCCAATCGAACCAAACCAGAAGCTTTATGAACACCCATTCGGTCCATCACATTGGCACGATGAGTCTGAGCCGTTTTGAGAGAGATCCCCAATTCCCGTGCGATCTCCTTGGTCGAAAAACCTTCTGCAATTAATTGCAAAACTTCACGCTGGCGAACGGTCAAATCGCTCACACCTGCCTGACCTTCTGTAGTTTTCGCAGTCAAAGCCGAAACCACTTGATCCGCCAGCGAAGGTGCAAGGTACGACCTGCCCTCTCGAACTGCACAGATCGCTTCAATCAGATCTGCAGCTCCTGCATCCTTCGGAACAAAACCAGACGCTCCCGCAGTGAGGGCTTGCTTGACTTGAGATGGACTGTCCATACTCGAAATCACAACACACGCCGTAGCGACACAATGCTCACGAATCTGACGCACGGCTTCTGTTCCAGATAAACGCGGCAACTGGCTCTCGATAACTACGATGTCCGGGCATTTTTCACGCGCGACGTCCACCGCCTCACGACCGTTCGACGCCGTGGCAATCACTTCAAAGTCCGAATCTGCGTCGATCAAACGACTTATTCCTTCTCGAATTAGCCTCTGGGAATCCACAACCATAACTTTCGTATACATCGCATAAGCCCTTCTATGAGTCACTTTAAAAATGAATGTACGATTCTTATCGGGCATTCAGAATAGAAACGGATAGTTAAAAAGACTGATCTTAAAAAATACTTAGAACGCGTTCTTCAAGAGAAACGCACAGGTGACGACATACTTGCCTCACCTCACTTCGATGAAGTAAATCTGACGAGCCCTCATCAGCGAACGAATGACGACTTCCCATCGCTGTCCAAACCGGACATTCGGGCAACCAATCGATCAACCCGTTGCAATTGACCCATCATGACCAATTGAGAAAGTGACTGTGCCAGTAAAGGCTGAGCGATCCGAAGGTAGGCAAAAGAGGCAGTAGAAATTTCGAGCACCGTCGTATCCTCCAAGGTCTGTGCATCCTCAAAGTGAGGAACGGAGGCAATGCTGCCCAAACCGCCGAGCATCGAGAACGGACCTAGACGGGCGGTCACGTTCGCCGGCCCCGA
Source organism: Deltaproteobacteria bacterium (assembly GCA_002691205.1). GTDB lineage: Bacteria > Myxococcota_A > UBA9160 > UBA9160 > UBA4427 > MED660. The sequence continues at coordinate 28,841 of NZHD01000114.1, read as the reverse complement.
ACGCTTCGGAAGACTCAACTCAACAGAGCCCTCTCGAATGAAGAAAATCGCATCATCTAGACTCGCGGGAACTTCGCCACGACGATAAAGATACTGACCTCGAGAAACAACTCGTATCCGTGTGGACTGCGCCAATGAGATCGCGTCCTCTATCCCAATTTGAGACGTTCTGAATACATTGCTCAAGAAGTCTCCCACCTCGCGAATGGAAGAATCCAACCGAGACCGAATAACTTGCAGGGTACGCTGGTCTGGTTGTAAAAATTTCAAACCCGTCAAAACCGACTGATCAATGCTCATGCGCGTCTGCCAAACTCCAATTACGTTCAGACGCACAATGCCTTCAGGAAAATGAATTTCCACCCCTGAAATATTTTCAAGTGGAATGGGTGAGGGCGTCGCAATACATAAACCGCCCATGCTGATATCACGAATCTGACCCGACAACGGAATATCGAAAGAAGGACTCATCACCCTCACCGGGTGCAAGATGCCCACTCGGGAGTCTCTACGCGCCCCAAGCAGTGCTGCCGCCGTCTCGTTCAGGCTTTGCTCGTTCGTTGCCTCAAAGGATCTGCCCAGAGCCATCCCGTCTCTCCTCCATCAATCTGCCTGATCCATCTCGGGCTCGATTTTGATCCGACTCATTCGGTTCCTGACTGTCAAAAGCCGAACCCAAGGAGGAGGACCCCACTGAAATACTCTCCTTCAGCATCGGTCGTTCACCTGAGAAACTGAGGTGATTTTTTGAGATCGAGTCGGATTTAGGGCGAAAGAAGACGAGCGTGATGGCGAATGTGATCTTCCATAAACGAGGCGATGAAGTAGTAGCTGTGGTCGTACCCAGCCTGAATGCGGCACTCTAATTCCACGCCTGCGGACTCACAGGCGGCCTCAAGCCGTTCCGGCTGAAGTTGTTCTTCTAAAAAGGGGTCGGCTCCGCCTTGGTCAACCAGAACCGGGGAGTCCCAGCCACTGTCCCTCACCAGCTCACACGCGTCCCATCTCTCCCACGAGGCCGGATCGGGACCAAGATAGTTCGAGAAAGCCTTAACTCCCCACGGGCACTTCGTGGGGGCCACGATGGGGGCAAAGGCCGACAGGGATCGATAAAGCTCTGGGTGGGCAAAAGCGATGGTCAAAGCCCCGTGCCCACCCATGGAGTGGCCCGTGATTCCAATTCTCTCTGGATCAAGTTCAAACTCACGCGAGCACAACGTTCTCAATTCATGCACCACGTAGCTATACATCCGGTAATTGGTTTTCCAGGGAGCCTGGGTCGCATCTAGGTAAAAGCCTGCACCGCTTCCAAAATCCCAATCATCATGCTCCCCGGGCAAATCAAAGCCACGTGGACTCGTGTCCGGAGCGATCAACATGAGGCCATGCTCGGCTGCATAGCGTTGAGCCCCCGCCTTCACGGTGAAGTTTTCTTCGGTGCACGTCAAGCCAGACAAATAGTAAAGAGCAGGCACTCGCCCAGCAGCCGCTTGAGGAGGTACAAAGACAGAGAACTGCATATCGCAGCCCACCACATCACTCGAATGGCGATACACCCCTTGTGTCCCGCCGAAGCAACGAACTTCGCTCACCGTTTCAATCCCGCTCATGACGCTCCTCTTAAAACGTACATCCGCGATTACCTTTTCGGCATCGTTCGTGAATCCCTGGGCGAAGCAAATCTGATGTTAATCACTGAACCCTGGAATCGATCCCCCCACCTGATCCTCAAGCTTCTTTTGTACGATCTGCCTTCGCTCCTGCAACTCCCTATGAGTAATGGATTCATCCGCATCTTCCAGCCCAAGAGTCGCCCGAGCCGCCGTCAAGTCAACCTCTGTTTTTGACGGGTCGAAACCAATTTGAGAGGTAATGGCCTCCGCGTGATTTTCTGCAAAGTAGCCGTAGATCCGGATGAACTCCGCGAACATATCGAGGTCCGGCGCTAATTGGTTCACCGCACCGTCAAAGAAAAGCATATCTTTCGCGTACAGCATTAAAGGCTTCGGCAGACGAGCGCCTTCCGCCATTAATGCTTTCAAAATCTGCTGGATCTCACCCGCGATCTCCTCTCCCGACATTTTAGTCGGATCCCTGGGCGCCTGATCAAGCTTGAGAAGATGCATCAACTCATCCAAGTCCGCATTTTCGTCCAACGCACCCAGATCGCGGAAAGCCTCTAGCTGACCTCGAATGTCACTCACCGCACCCGACATCATCATTCGCAAAAAGGCTGCACGTTGCTTCGCTGAAAGCCGCCCCGTCATTCCATAGTCGAGCAAAGCGACACGGCCATCCTTCATCACGAACAAATTGCCTCCATGCAAGTCTCCGTGAAAGACACCGTAAATCATGGCCCCCTCAAGAAAGCCGATCAACATGGCCCGAAGAACTTCTTGAGTATCTATTCCCGAAGCTTCCATGCCTTCAATGTCGTCGTAGCTAAAGCCCTCGAGCCGCTCCATCACGAGCATCCGGCGCGTCACCCACTTCGGGTGAGGTCGAGGAACAACGAGGCCCCGCTGCCCCCCCTTCTTTAAGACTCGAGCAATGTCCAACATGTTTTCAGCTTCAAGTCGGAAATCAAGTTCCTCAAGGACCGTCTCCGCAAACAACTCAACCAATGCAGGAGGATTGGCCAAGGCGGCCACCGGAATCCGTCCCACCAACTTGGGAGCCACCCAAGCCATCGCCGCTATATCCGCACGAACCAACGTATCGACGTTGGCCCGTTGCACTTTGACCACCACTTCCTCACCCGTCTTCAGACGCGCCGCGTGCACTTGGGCGATGGAAGCGGCCGCTAAGCATTTAGGCTCAAAGGACTCAAAAACCGACTCAAGGGGACCGCCAATTTCTTCCTCAACGACCCGCCGAACTTCATCGAAGGAGTCCGGGGGCACCTGATCAAGACAATACTTAAACTCATCCACCAATTCCTCGGGGAAGAGTCCTCGGCCTGAAGATACGATCTGAGCCAACTTGATATACGCCGAGCCCAGCTTTTCAAAAGCTTGCCTTAGACGACGAGAGAGCCCCTGCCGGGATTCGGTCGTGGATTCTCTTCCCTCACGAACCCTCCACGCCAACAGCCCGCCACCCACTCTCCAAGTCGCTTCAAAGAAACGACTCATAGGCGGCCAACGCTGCGGAACCGTCAAACGAGGCACTTCCACCTTCTGCCGATCACGTACATCCTGGAGACCTTCGAGCCACGTAATGCTCTCTAGCTTTAGCTCCCAGGGGCCCGTCTCTCGAAAAGCCCAGCGTTCACTGTCCTCTGCACGCTCCTCGCGTACTTTCTCGTGGTCAAGAGCCCTGTTCGGCTCAACTTCGCTCATTCTCAAAAGCCTCCTGTCGCTCCTATGACCCTATCGGCAAACCCAGGATTCGTCAGCCCTCTCGCTCCAGACTGGCAAAAAAGAATGGCATACCTGGCCTCAATCGCCTAAAAATGAGTCTCTTCGCCAAATTAAGCGATCCGTAAGACCCCACTTCTGAACTCCAGTACCAGGGTTATCCACTCTAAGGAAACAAGAGGAGAAGTCGATGCAGAAGATCGAAGCAATCATCAAGCCCTTCAAAATTGACGATGTCAAAGAAGCGCTTCAGGCCATCGGCATTCAAGGATTGACAACGTCAGAGGTGAAGGGGTTTGGCCGACAAAAAGGTCACACAGAAGTCTACCGCGGCGCCGAATACGTCGTGGACTTCTTGCCTAAGCTTAAGCTCGAAATCGTCGTCGATGACACCGCCGCCGAAGGCGTCATTAATGCGATTCTTCAAGCCGCCAGTACGGGCAAGATTGGCGATGGGAAGATCTTTGTTTCCGCCGTCGAAGACGTCATTCGGATCCGAACGGGCGAGCACGGCGCTGGGGCTATCTGATTCCATCTTCCTTAGCCCGGCTTGCTCAAAGCCATTCATCCCGCTGGCGCATCTCTAGAACAGCTCACGAAAATGGGCTTAGCGCACGGGTTTGAGCAACACCGAAACGAAGGGGATCGATTAGGGTTGAGGTTCTCGCTCAGAGAACTCAAGAACGTAGGCGACCCTTCCCCTCGCAGAAACTTGGTAGCGCTCAAGTAAATCCACGCCCCGAGGCGGTGGACCCAAGCGAGACCAGCCTTCGCTTGGGCCTCCTTCGATGACAATGAAGCGAACCCCAGAACGATGCAACTGCCTCAGGGGAATCAGGTTGTCCTCTGAAAGAAGGGGGTACCAACGGGTATCTGCGTAGTAGGCCAGCTTACTGCGCTCGCTGGCCAACACGCCCGAACCTAAAGACGAAGAGCGGAGCCATTCCGCGGCCAATCGACCTGCAAACTCTTCACCGCGCGAATCGCTCCAGGCTTTAGGCAAACTGATCAAAGTCAAGAGAGCGCAGATCATCACCCCCGCCCGGATACGCCTCCCCGCAACAAGCCGAAATCGAGAATCGGAGCATCGAGTCGAGAGGAACGAAATCCCCATGGCACAGTACCCAAATACAAGCACAAGAGGCGGCAACACATGACGGCGGCTGAGATAGCCATATTGCATGAGCAACGCCAATAAGATCACGACGGACATCAAAAACACGACAGCGAGTAGAATAGAGCCATTTCGACCTGCCTGGAGCCCGCCTCCCCAAATCCCTAACAACAGCACCAACAAGATCTCTGGACGAAGTGTGGAGACCGCAGTCAACACAAACTCCAACACACCAGCCGGCTTCAGAACGGAGATTAAAGCCACCCATGCAAAGGCGACTATCAAAATACGACGAGGCGTCACAACTGATTCCAGTGCACGACTTTTTCGAAGAGCCCAGCAGGCCCAAAAGAAAATAAAAGATAGACCGCAAAGGAATACGACGATGTAAATCGCATCAGAACTCCAGTTCCAGATGATCTCCCCCCCTCGATGGACGGGAAGGTCCATCAAGCCCAGTAAGACAAACACTGATTTTTTCTGAGACAGCTGCCATGTGCCGGTCTCTGCATTCAAAAACCAGAAATAGGGCAAGGTCGGAATCAGCACTCCCAGCAGAAGGCCCAAACCAGCCCGAAGGCTCATAGGCGCGTCCCAGAAGCGCCACAACCAAAAGATGCCAAAGATGACGCAACCCGCGACAGCCACGACCAAGCCTTCAGGACGAACCAAATAAGCAAGCCCTACCAAAAGCCCAGATGCAACAGACCCCCAAAAAGTGGGAGACTCAAGAACCCGGTACAAACAAGCGACCGACGCGATAAAAAGAAAAAGATAAAGAGCGTCGCTCTGAACATCAGCGGAGAAACGAATCGAATAGGGGCTGATCGCAAGAATAAATGCGCCGAGCGTCGCAACTTCGCGGTCCCAAATCTGTCGTAACAAGACATAAAGAACTGGCACAGCTAACGAACCAGCCACGATTGAAATCAAAACACCCGTAAAGGCGGGATCGATCTCACGACCTGAAAAGAGGTAAATAAGGAACGAGTACAGAGGATGGTAATCGTAGGAGAAAGCCGTCTCCCACCGCCCCATCCCCATCTCCTCCGCGATGGCCAAAAAGATAGGACCATCGTTAAAAATGACGGCCATCCGCCATGCACAGATGGCGCGAAGTAAAAAAGCGAAGCTCAAAAGAGACCACAAAACAAACGCTTCTCTTTGGCTGGCATCCAAGAGCTTTTGCTTCCAGGGTTGCGAAGGGGCCGCGCTCATCGACATCTCAATCCACTCGTCTCTCTCTGCTTATTGATGTGGGCGCTCTTTTTCGCACTCAGCCCAACATAGCGACCCCATAAACAGCATCCAGTCCCCGAATCCTCGTCACCCCTCACTCTGGAACATCCCTGCCGCACGAAGTACTCTTTCAAAAGCAAAACCAAGGAGAGAGAAATGAAGATCGGCGTCACAATCCATGCCACCGATCGAGCGATACCGCCCGATGAATTGGCCGTTGAAGCCGAAGAGCGTGGATTTGCCTCTCTTTACATCCCCGAGCATACGCACATCCCAACCAGTCGCCGCACACCGGCGCCTACAGGAGATGCTGAATTAGCGGACGAATACAAAAGGTCGCCAGATCCGTACATCTGCCTCGCTGCGGCCGCGGCCCGAACTTCAAAAATTCATCTCGGTACCGGTATCGGCCTTCCCGCTCAGCACGACCCCATCACCTTCGCAAAGCAACTCGCCACTCTTGATGTCATCTCCCAAGGTCGTCTCATCGTCGGAATCGGCTACGGATGGAATCATGAGGAAATGGAGAATCATGGGATTGAAGTTCGAACACGGCGAGCCTTGGTGCGAGAAAAAATGCTTGCCATTCAAGCCCTCTGGTCCAACGAGGTGGCTGAATTCCATGGGAAATTCGTCAACATGGAACCTTCCTGGCAATGGCCTAAACCTTTGCAACAGCCTCGCCCTCCGATTCTGATCGGAGGGGGCGCCGGTCCTCGTCTTTTTGATCACATCTCTGAGTATGCCGATGGCTGGATGCCCATTGGCGGGAAGGGGATGGCTGAGGCTCTCAAGACACTCCGAATCTGTATGTCGGAACGTGGCCGGGACCCAAATTCATTGCGTATCGTTCCTATGGGCGTCATCCCAAGTTCGGAAAAGCTCGATTACTATCGGGAAGTAGGCGCGACCGAAGTCGTTCTCAGGCTCCCTTCGGATCAGCGCGACCCGGTCCTGCGGAAACTCGATGAATACAGCCAATACCTCTAGAAGTCTCCATTCTTTCTAGACGAACTTCTCTTTGACGAGTCAGCGCTTTTGAAGAGCCTTAAAACTCACTGCCCCTTGATTAGCTTGATCGCCTCAATCATTTCCTCGGCTGCATTGCCTGGAATCGTATAGCCCGAAAGATCTCGGATTTGACCCAGGTGGTCGCGCACATCTTCCGCGCTGACCGAATCAGATTCCACATCGGCCCAGCCTGGACACAAGCCCACGAAGACGCGTGCATATCGTCCAGCTCCTACAGAGTAGATTTCATGCGTTTGCTCACACTCCTCGGAGGCGAGATACACGACCATCGACGTCACATACTCTGGATCAAGTTGTAACCCTAGACCATCCATAATGCCTTCGGTCATCCGGGTAAGCGCAATGGGCGCAATCACATTGCTTTTGATCTCATGCTTGACGCCCTCCTGAGAGAGAACATTCGACAACCCAACAAGCCCCATCTTCGCCGCGCCGTAATTGGCCTGGCCAAAATTGCCAAAGACACCTGCGGCAGAAGCCGTAAAGACAAATCGACCATAACGATTTTCCTTCATTGCCTGAAAAGCTGGCTGGGACACATAGAAAGCCCCTCGCAGATGAACATCCAGCACAGCATTCATCTCCTGTTCGCTCATCTTTACAAAACTACGGTCTCGAAGGATGCCTGCGTTATTGACCACGACGTCTACACGACCAAAATTATCGAGAGCCGCCTTCACGATGGCCTCGCCCCCTTCTTTGGTCGAAACCGAGTCATAATTCGCGACCGCGGTTCCCCCCTCAGCCTCAATTTCTTTGACGACCAAATCCGCAGCCGAACTCCCTGAGCCGGATCCATCTACAGCTCCGCCAAGGTCATTGACAACGACTTGCGCACCTCTTCGAGCAAACTCAAGCGCATGAGATTTCCCAAGGCCGCTACCCGCCCCTGTCACAATGACAGCCCGCCCTTCAAAACGCATATCACTCATCTCTGAACTCCACTCCATTCTATCTTTAACTTAAGCTCCCAAGCTCGCACGACGTAGCTTGGACTACAGGCGCTCGATGATCGTCCCCGTTCCCACGGCCGCCCCGCAGCACATGGTAATCAAGGCGGTTTGCTTATCTTGCCTCTCCAGCTCATGCAGCGCGGTTGTCAGTAAGCGCGAACCCGTTGCACCCACAGGATGCCCAAGCGCGATTGCGCCGCCATTCACATTCACACGATCCATATCTGGCTCCATCACCCGAGCCCAGGAAAGAACCACCGACGCAAAAGCCTCATTCACTTCAAAAAGATCAATGTCGCCCATCTGCATGCCTGACTTAGCCAGTAGCGCCCGCGTCGCATCAATAGGACCATCCAGCAAGTAATAAGGGTCGGAGCCCACCACGACGTCCGAGATAATTCGAGCTCTCGGCGTCAGCCCAAGCGAACGAGCCTTATCGATATCCATCCAGAGCACTGCAGAGGCTCCATCTGAAATCTGAGATGAGTTTCCTGCCGTGTGCATGAAACCGGGAGCCGCCTCTTTGAGTTCAGCCAAGGCCTCAAGAGTGGTCGATCGAATTCCTTGATCTGCATCAATCAACCGAGTTTCTCCCGAGGGGTTTGCCTCGTCGTCAAGCACCGGAGCCTCGATGGGAAGGATCTCTCGTTTAAAGCGTCCCTCGTCTCGAGCTTGAGCCGCCAAAGTCTGAGAACGCAGACCAAAATCATCGATGTCTCGACGCGTAATTTCTCGGTTCTTTGCGATCCGATCAGCCGCCTCGAATTGACTCATGCTCATATCCCATTCCCAACCTTCGGAAGGAACAAAAAACCCGGGGCCGTTAATCACATTCGCACCGAGCCCTACATGACTCATCACTTCGCAGCCGCCTGCAATTCCACAATCAATGCTCCCCGCTTGCACAAGAGCCCGAACCAAATGATTGGCCTGCTGCCCTGATCCGCATTGAGTATCCACCGTCGTTCCGCCAGCTGCCCAACCGCCGTTTCGAGCGAGCCAGGAGATACGCGCCAAATTGCCGGCCTGCTCTCCCGCCTGGGTCACACAGCCCCCGATCACTTGCTCCACTTCTTCAGCCTCAATCCCGGCCTTATCTACGACGCCCTGATACAACTTGCTCAAAAGAGTCGCAGGATGAAAACCGCTCAGCTCTCCCTTGCCCTTTTTTCCGCGCGCGATGGGTGACCTAAGTGCTTCGACAATCACGGCCTCAGCCATTGTTCTATCTCCTTGAAAGTTATACCCCCGAATTAACGGGGAAGATTAGTATGTAGGACCGCTTAATTTTTTCTGCACAAGGAGCTGAAAATGAGCGCCAGCCCCTCGGTTACCCAATCTTCAAAAATTCGACCTAACCATCAAGAAAGGTACTTCAAAAAGCGAGCCCTCAGGCAAGTGCAGAATCAGCGCCTCTCTTTAGCTCAGTCGCCCTCAGGCAATCCGGCCGGCAGGTTTCCATCAAGCAAAATCTGTTCCTCGACACGACGAGCAATTCTCCAACCCTCCTCTGTTCGCACGAGTTCGTCGTGATAGTACGCATACACCGTAAAAATCCGAGGAGCTCCGTCGCCGGGGAGGACCATGGGATTGTGAACCAGAGTGCGGCCCCTTGCCCGATCACCTTCGAGTTCGACTTCTGAGTTCGAAATCGAGTGAACCGAGGCAGAAAAAATCGCGAGGGCCTTTTCAAGCCAAACGCGCACCTCTGGGTAAGGACCGGCCACTCCGCCAGAACTCACGTAATCGACATGCGCGTCGGGTAAGAAACAAGTATCCAAAAGCTCGTAGTCCTTACTGTCGATGGCACGCGTGTAGCGCTTTAGTAAATCGTCGATCTCAATTCGATCTGAGATGTCCTGAATCGAAAGAGCCATGTATCTAAATCCTCTTAAGCAACAGCGAGAGATCAGCGTAAACAAAGCCTCCTCCGCTCGCCAGAACAAGAAGGACTTCGAATCTCTAGAGCCCTCTCCCCCATCCCCACTTGGGCCCCACACTGGCTAACCGCTCTCATCCGATTTTAAAATATTTTTTCAGTCCCACACGGAGTTTTACGCCTGGCACAAAATCTATGCCATCTTTTATCTATGGGTTCTTCCTCAACCCAAGTGCGCTTCACATTAAAGGTAAAGTCGATGCAAAAAGGAGTCATCTTACAACCGACATACCGTGTTCGCGGCGGCATCCCCGTAATTCAACTTTACGGTCGACTTGAATCGGGAGAGGCCTTCATGATTGAAGACGATCGATTCAGGCCCTACTTCTATGTCGAAACCTCTCAGCTGTCTCGACTCCCGGCAGAAATCTCTGAAGCCTTTTACGAAACTGAACTCGCCAACTTAGACGGAAGTCAGGTAAGTCGAATCAATCTTTCCTTGCCGTCTGATGTAAGACCTTTGCGAGATCAAATCCGAGCCTTAGGCGTCACCACCTATGAAGCAGACATCCTCTTTCCGTATCGATACCTGATGGATCACGCGCTTCGAGTGAACATTGGGATTAGCGGAGAAAGCCTCAAGCAAACGGATGGTCTTATTCGATTCCATAATCCCGACCTCGTCAGCACAAATGTCGACGTCACGTTGTCTTATCTTTCACTGGATTTAGAGACGACGCCGGACGCAAGCTCCGTATATTCCGCAGGGCTTGCGGGGTGTGGCATTGAAGAAGTCCTCCTGGTCTCATCGAAACCTGTTCGAGGCGCCATCATCTACCCCGAGGAAAAAGACCTCCTCCTCGCCTTAGCGGCTCGCATTCGAGAACTTGACCCCGACGTCATTCTCGGCTGGAACATTGCCGGGTTTGACCTCGATGTCCTCGCGCGTCGATTCGATGCCCTTAACCTTTCCCTAAACGAAAGTGCCTTGGGCCGGATGCCTGGACGGATCGACGTTCAGAAGGATAGCCACTTCATGCATCAGGCTCGCGCCAAGATCCCTGGACGCATGGTGCTCGACGGAATTCCCCTCGTCCGCGACGCACTCAAGCTTCCCGACTATCGACTCGGCACAGTGGCCCATGCTGTTCTCGGAAGAGGAAAACTAATTAATGAACAGGCCCCCGATGCCGCAGCTGAAATTACTCGTCTCTATCGCGAGGAACCCGAGGCCCTTGTTGCGTACAACCTTGAAGACGCGCGACTGGTCCTTGAGATCCTAGAACACGAAGATCTTCTTTCGCTCACACGAGAGCGTGGGAGACTCACCGGCATGCAACTCGACCGGGTGGGGGCCAGCATCGCTTCCTTCGACATGATCTATATCCCTGAATTGCGACGTCATGGCGCGGTGGCCCCCAGCGTCGACCTCGACAGAATAGCGGGGCCCGTTCACGGAGGTTCGGTGCTTGAACCGAAAGCGGGGCTCGCTCAGAATGTCGCGGTTTTCGACTTCAAGAGTCTATATCCCAGCCTCATGCGTACATTCAACATTGACCCGCTGGCACTCGCACGCGGTCGGCATGAACCCCCCGGAGCGCCCATCGTTGCCCCCAATGGCGCACACCTTTCGCGCGAAGACACCATTCTCTCCCATATTCTTGAACGGCTCATGAACCGAAGAGATGAAGCCAAAAAACACGGCGACCGGCACACCGATCAAGCCATTAAGATCATGATGAATTCGATGTTCGGAATCTTTGCAGCACCCGCCTGTCGCTTTTTTAGCCCTGACCTGGCCAACGCCATCACCACTTTTGGTCAACAAACTTTAGCCTGGACCTGTGAAAGCTTTGAAGGTGAGGGCATGTCTGTCATCTATGGAGATACGGATTCAGTCTTCATACAGCTTCCCGAGGGAGACGCCTCATCGGCCAAGGCCCTGGCCCAGGAGATGCGAAGTCGAGTCGCTCAATCCATTTCAGACCGTATCCGTCGTGAGTATGACGTCCAAGCGCAACTCGACCTTGAACTCGAAAAGGTCTTCTCACGTTTTTTTCTGCCCCGGGTACGCAGCGGAGTTAGTGGAAGCAAAAAACGGTACGCGGGTTGGATCGAAGAGGAAGGGGGAGGAAAGCTTGAAATCGTCGGCTTAGAATCCGTTCGAAGAGATTGGCCAATCATTGCTCGGCGGCTTCAGGAAGGACTTCTAAACCGACTCTTCGCGGGTGAAGCAACCCTCCCGTTTGCCCGTGAAATCATCACGGGCGTCCGCAACGGCGACTTTGACCGAGAGCTTGTTTACGCAAAAAGAATTCGCAAAGGCTCACTCGATCGCTACACCGCGTCGAGTCCGCCTCACATCCAAGCCGCTCGAAAACTTGAGGAGAAGTCCGACCACAAAGTACGAGGCGTGATCCGTTACATCATTACAAAACGCGGCCCCGAGCCGGTTTTGCCCGGAGAAAACCTTCCTCATGACATTGATCATCATCACTATCTTGAGCGCGTTTTACGCCCCGTGGCCGATAGCATTCTCAGCGAGCAAGGCATGAGCTTCTCTGAAGCTCTGGGTGAAGGTCAGCAGATGAACCTTCTTTAAAAAGAGCATCATTAACAAAGCCAAAGCTCCTGCTCCCCCGCCGGGCTCAGAGAACTAAAAAGGCAACAAGAGCGGCCGCGGCCCCCATGGCTCCGTTTTTCTGCAGAAAATTACTCGAGATCACTGAAAGCGATTCCATGGGCGAAGCCCCGGTTCGAGCTCGAGCAATTACAGGGAACTCAACCGTGCTGGCAAAAACAGCGAACCCAAACGAACCGCTTAAAAGAGCCAATTGCCCAGTGGTGTCCAGGGGCAAAAAAACCGCAAGGAGGATGACCATCAGCCAATGGCCGACGTTCCCCCCCACGCTCAGCCCCATGAAATGTCGAGCTTCACACTTTTGATAATCAAACCCGAAAACCTGGGGGAAAGATCTCACCGCCTTCAAGGGGAGTCGAGCCCCTGACCAACGCCCACCGGAGTAATGACCCCACTCGTGCGCGAGAGCAGAAATGCCGAGCCCCACCAGAAATCCGTCCACGATCGACAAGAAGCCCGAAAGACCCGAGCCGGTCAAAATATGCCATGCGTCTGCCGCCGCGAATAAAGAAAGAAGCCCCGCTCCGAGAGCCACATCCCGAGCCACCAACAGCAGCAAAGAACTCTCGTCTTTCACAGGCGAATCTGCATGCACTTCCTCAGATACGGTTTCGGAGTGGTCAGCCGAAGTCATACAAGGCTCCTTTGCTTTTTTGCTTTTTTAAAGGTGAGTTAATTTCAGGATGATAAGAAAATAGATCATAAAGGACCGCCCTGCCCCGCTCGTTTTGCTTCCATCCCACCAGCCATGCCAGGGTTCAGCCGTATCTCAGTTGCTATGCAAAAATGACCTCGCTCACCCTTTGGGTTATTTCAAGCTCAATCAAGGGGCACTAAATTAGTCCCCGAAGACCCTTTGCCTTTCAACCATGATCAGAGGCATGAGAAAACAACCGAAGGACCCTTCAGGGAGCACTTATGAAAGCTGTGATCGCAGAGCAAATCGGGACATGGAGTGAAGTTTTAAAAATCACGGACTGGCCACCCATCGAAGATTTGCCGCCCAAGGCGCTTCATGTGCAAACCTCCGCCTGCGGAATGGGTTTCCCCGATCTACTCCAGGTCGAGGGAAAGTATCAACTCAAAGCCGAGCCGCCTTTCGTGCCCGCCGCCTCGGTCACTGGAAAAATTCTAGCGATCGGGGCAGAGGTGGACCCGTCAGCCTTTAAAGTCGGCGATCGCGTGGCCGGACATGCCGTTGCAGATCTAAGTGGGAACATGCGCGGCGGGCTTTCCGAAGAGGCGCTTCTTTTCGCCGATCTAGCGGTTCATGTGCCTGATTTTATCAATGATACGGTGGTGCTCTCGATGCACGATAACTACTGGGACGTACACCACGCCATCTCCACCTGCGGTCAAGTCGGCCCCGAAGATACTCTCCTTGTGCTGGGCGCTTCAGGGGCGTGCGGGATGGCCGCGATCGACCTCGGCAAAGCCTTCGGTGCTAAGGTTATCGCCTGTGCGTCGACTCCCTCAAAACTCAAGGCCTGTCAGCGCGCCGGCGCCGATCAAGTGCTCAACTACGGCGAAGACGCCAGTTATGAAGATTTCCTGGCCAAACTCAAAGAGAACGATCTCTACGGCAAAATCAATGTCGTATTCGATCCGGTGGGAGGAGGCTACGGCGAAGCGGCCTTTCGAGCCATGGCTCCAGCCGGTCGATATGTCCTCTTCGGCTTTGCCTCGGGAGGCACCGACCCGAAAAGCGCCTTTCCTAATTTTCCGATCAACCTTCTATTAATGAAGGGACAGCGGATCATCGGGTCAATGGGTTCAAGTCGAGGGGCCAAAATTACTGAGATGTTTCAAATGGTCAAAGAAGGGCTTTTGAAACCCGGTGCCGGGATTCAAAGCGATTCAGCTCCGACTTATGGCTTAGAAAATTTTCTCGATGCGTTTCGAGCCATCGCCACCCGTCAAGCGATCGGAAAAGTCGTCGTCAAAGTTGAATCAAAGGCAGCCAGCGATCTTTAGAGCGAAGACGAAAGCGGCCCCGTTAATTTCGAAGAGCTCGAATCACTTCTGTGACGTGGCCGTCATGAAGGGGATCTTCAGGAAGCGGAAAAGTCAACCGGTCCGCCAAACCTTCAAAGCGACTCTTTAGAAGGTCTGAAATTTCTGAATAGGCCCCACTGGGCACCAAGGCGTCCACCAAGGCATCGGGAATCAGATTCGTCATTTCTCCCCACGCTCCTTTTCGAGTCAGCTCGATCAGAGATTCTCCTAATCCTGAAAAGCCATACAGCTCAAGAGATGGCCAATAGGCTGGAGTCGAAAAGAGAAAACCCAAAAGCTCTCGAATCCCTTTACGCGCCTTTTCTACGGATTCTTCGTTCACTCCGGTCGCCACTAAATCCGCTGCCATGACGCTCACCTCGTGCACGTCACGCCCTCCTCTCTCTGCGCCGACCCGAAGACGAGGCCTGACTTTTTCAACCAAATAGCGCGGAGAGCTATTGGTGGGGTGACACATCAACCCGTCCGCCACTTCTCCCGCTAAAGCCGTCATGGCCGGACCGATCGCGGCCAGATGAATCAGCGGCACCCCAGACTCGAGGGGCCCTGGGTTGAAAAACGGTTGCATCTTCGTGAACCGATAGTGCTCGCCCTCAAAAGAAAGCCTTTCCCCTTCCTGCCAAGAGGCAAAAATGGCCTTCAAAGAACCGATATATTCTCGCATACGTGGGACGGGGGCAGACCACGCCGTTGAATAGCGTCCCACGATGTTGCCCCTCACCTGTGACCCCAGGCCCAGTTCGAAACGCCCTGACGAAAAATCCTGCAGATCCCACGTCGCATGGGCGACGTTCATAGGGCTTCTTGGAAAAGCCACTAGAACACTGGTGGCCACCCGCAGACGCTGGGTCGCCGCGAGCGCGGCCTGCGCCATTAAAAGACCATCGTGGACCGCATCCGGCACATTCAAGCCGTCGTATCCCAACGTCTCAGCGCGGCGAGCGTGGTCGGCCACCTGGGAGAGTGTCATGCGCTGATCCATGGTGGCCCAAACTTCCATTTCACCTTCTCCCGGAGGGACTCGAATCTTCCCAGATCGGCCCCTTTTGACGAATCCCGTCACAGCTTGAAAACAGTATATCTGACTAGAACGTGTTTCAATTTGATACTATGCTCAAAATGGGACCCAAAACCAATGGGCAGAAGCACACCCCCAGAACTAAAAAACGAGGCCCAGACGAGGATAAAAAGCCATGTACGTTGATTACACACCCGACCAGCACGATTTGCGCAAAAAGCTCAGAGACTACTTCGACCAGCTCATGACACCCGAGCGCAGAGAAGGCATTCGGAGCATGGAGGGCGGAGAGACCTTTAGAGAGGTCGTGCGAGAGATGGGTCGAGATGGCTGGCTCGGTGTGGGTTGGCCCAGCGAATACGGAGGAGGCGGCATGACCGCCATGGAACAACTCATCTTTATCGATGAGTTGCGCCGGGCCAATGCGCCCCTGCCCTTCGTCACCATTAGTACAGTGGGGCCCGCCCTAATGGCTCACGGTTCCGAAGAGCACAAACGAGAATTTCTCCCCCGTATTCTGGCTGGGGAGTGCCACTTCGCCATCGGATACACGGAACCCGACGCGGGCACCGACCTCGCCGCCCTGAAGACTGAGGCCGTCAAGGATGGGGACGAATGGGTCATTAACGGCACAAAAATCTACACCAGCGGCGCCGATGATGCGGATTACATCTGGCTCGCAGCGAGAACCGACCCTGACTCATCGAAGCACAAAGGGATCTCGATCTTCATTGTCGACACGAAAGATCCTGGGTTTTCCGCCTCTCCGATCCACACGGTAGGCGGGGGGCATACCTGTATGAGCTACTACGAAAACGTACGGGTTCCAGACAGCATGGTGGTGGGCGGTCTCAATAATGGTTGGAGATTGATCACCACTCAGCTCAATCATGAACGAATCGGCCTCGCCGCTTTTGGTGGGATCGCCAATCGATACCTCGAAGAGGTCACCCAGTGGGCTCGAGAGACTCGTGGCCACGACGGACACCCACTGATCGAGAATACTCGGGTCCAGATGCAACTTGGCGAAGTCTACGCCCGACTCGAAGCCATGAACGTCATGAACTGGCGAATGGCATGGGCGCTTGAGAAAGACATCCTCGATCCAGCGCACGCCTCCGCGGTGAAGGTCTACAGTACCGAAACCCTCATTGAGGTGTACCGCATCTTCCAAGAGGTTTTGGGCGTCTCTGGGGCTCTCCGGAAAGGGTCGGCCGGTGCCATCCTTCAGGGTTCGATCTCCCAGGAAGCAAGGGCCTGTCAAATCAATACCTTCGGAGGCGGGGTCAACGAAGTTCAGCGGGAAATCGTCGCCATGGCGGGTCTCCGCATGCCTCGAGCCCCTCGTTAAAACCAACCTTCATCAAGAGTAAGAGTAAGGGTCAGAGCATGGACTTTTCTACGACCGAAGAACAAGAAAGTATTGGAAATCTCGCTCGTCAAATTTTCGAAGATTCCTGCGGGAACGAGCATCTCGCTGCTCTTGAGAGGGATGAATCTGGAGACGGCATCGATCACGCGCTTTGGAAGTCACTCGCAGAAGCTCATCTCCTCGGCATTGCTTTAGATGAAGCGCATGGTGGCAGCGATCTCGGGCTCTCTTGTTTAATCACCCTCTTCGAGGAAGCCGGTCGAGCACTCGCGCCCGTTCCTCTGCTCTCCACGCTTATTTACGCTGGGCTGCCGATTGCGCAGTTCGGAAACCAAGCCCAGAAAGAACAATGGCTACCCGCCATCGCCAGCGGAGAAGCCATCCTCACGGCCGGCTTCGAGGAAATCGGCAGCAGTGAGCCCCGGGAGCCACGAACCAAAGCCTCTGCCCAGGGCACTGCCTGGATTTTAGATGGGGAGAAGGCCTGCGTCCCGGCCGCGCACGTCGCCCAGAGAATCCTTGTGGCCGCCGCCACCGGACCGGATCATGTGGGCCTTTTTTTAGTGGATCCCAAGGCCCAAGGTGTGGAGATCGAGACGGGGCTCGCCAACAACTACGAACGACAGAGTCATGTTCGACTTTCAGGCGTCCGAGTCGAGGCCGAAGACGTTCTTGGAGATCCCACGGGAGGAGCCGAAGCGATCAGCTGGATCCTCGATCGCGCTCAAGTCGCACTCGCCGCCATGCAACTTGGTTTATGCCAAGCGGCGATCGAATTAACGGCTCGCTACACGGCTGAGCGAAAGCAATTCGGAAGAGCCATTGGCAGCTTCCAAGCCGTCACAATGCGGGCTGCGGACGCCTATGTGGACCTCGAATGCATGAAATCAACCCTCTGGCAGGCGATCTGGCGTCTTGAAACCGGTCTTCCAGCCACCGCCCAAGCCGCGGCGGCGAAGTGGTGGGCCTGCCGCGGAGGCGGTCGCATTGTGCACACCACGCAACATTTGCATGGGGGGACGGGAGCGGATATCGACTACCCGATTCACCGCTACTTTTTGTGGGCACAACAAATCAGGCTCACCCTCGGTGGCTCGGCGGACCAACTCGTCAAAATCGGAGAGCAGTTCGCCCTAGCCTAATCGCGCGAGTGGCTCTCAATCCGCACAACATCAAATCCACCGAAGTCGCTATGCTCCCCAGGAACCCACTCTCTCGGAGTTAGAACCTGGATGGTTGTCGAAGTCTACATGCCTGAAGTGGCCGCAGATATGACTGAGGCCGATGTGGTTTCTTGGCTGGCGGCCCCCGGCGACGAAATCGTTCAAGGCGACCTCCTGCTTGAGATCGAAACCGATAAATCCACCGTGGAAATCGAGGCGCCCGCCTCAGGCCGACTGAGCGAGATCCGCATTCCCGCTGGCACCTCCGGTGTAGCCGTAGGGGAAGTCCTCGCCCTCATCGAAGCCAGCGATGCCGCGGGAGACTCTCAACCGCTCCCCGATCCGACCTCGGCTGTTGCTCCTAGAGCCAGCGCAGCCGTCCCGGACACAAAAGAAACCCCAGAGTCACAGCCCGCTCGCCCTCAAGGGCAGGATTCGGGGACTGGGCCTTTGAGTCCTCAAAGGCCCATCACGGCCCTTGCTCGTCGCTTGGCCGAAAGAGCGGGACTCGACTTGCAATCGGTTCAAGGCAGCGGCGCTCGTGGAAGGATCCTGCGAGCGGATGTTGATCACCAACTAGGAACCGCAAAAACGCCCAGCCCCACCGCTGAACCCATGTCCTCCCCAACAGAAGCTCAATCCTCCGCCGCCTTGACCGACGCCCGGAGTGCTCTCATTCGCCTGGGGGCTTCTTGCCGACTTGACCCCATGCTTGAAGTGGTGGCTCGCCTTGAAGCGGCTTCTTCGAAGGCTCCTGTTTCGGTGGAAGGAGGCCTCATTCGGTCGATCGCTCAGGCACTCAGCTCTTTGCCAGAGCTCAATGCAGCCACTCAGGGTTCTCATCCCGAGGGAACCTCAACGACTCGCCTGATTTTGACCCGAGCCCAAAGCCCCCTCGGGGTAGAGGTGGAGCGTGGAGAACAGCTGGGGCTCGCTCTCATCGAGGAACTCATTTCCCCAGGGGAATACGATTTCGGCCCGGTCCTCGAAAAAGGGCTTGGGGTCTTATTGGGACTCGAGAGCGGCGTGGACCGCATCGAACCCACGCTACAGCCCGGCCAAACGTGCGCCCTGGCGATGGGACAGTCCAAGGAAGTGGCTCTTTCGGAAAACCAACAAATCACCTCGGCGTTCTGCACTGAAATCAGCCTCTGCGCAGACCCGGATCACATCACAATCGAGTGGGCTCTTGAATTTCTCGGGGCCGTTCGAAAAATCTTAGATTCCCCTTTGCATCTGGCCCTCTAAGACCAGATTTTCCCACCCACCGGGTAGAAGACCGCCCCCTCAGGCCAGAAAAGGCTCGCACATAGACTTGAAGAGTGGTCCGGGGGTGCAGAAGTGCCGTCTAGAGCGCAGACCATGACCGGGCCACCGAAAAATAGTCGGCGCCCCTTCGAGAGCGCCGAGATCGACGCATCCATTCGATCCCTCTGAGAACGTCCCTTCGGCTGACCTGCCCAACAAGACGGTCCTCATTCACCACAGGAAGCCGCCGAACCGAAGTCGTCAAAAAATAATGGGCAATGGCATAGATCCCGAGATCAGGCTCAATGTGAAGACCCGGAGCCGTCATAAAGTCCCGGACGCTCCCCTCCTCGTCTTGGTCGTCCGCGTAAAAAGCGTCTGAAGATAAAATCCTGAGACAATCCAACTCAGAGAGCATGCCCACGAGGCTCCCTGAGGCATCGACGACCGGTGCGCCTGAGATGCGCTTCGTCATCAGAACATGCATGGCCTCGAAGATATTCTGGTCGGGGCTCAGCGTGATCAGCGAACTGACCATAATTTCTTTAGCCGATAGAATTTGACGAATCGGAGCCATAAGACCTCCTTCACCGCTTGGGTCCACCGGAAAAAGCCCGATCGCCGCCGCGCTGGGGCCCTTTCCTGCTGTTGGGCAATTTAATTCAAAAACGAACTCCCTCTACGTGCTGAATTGGCGCCGTCGGACAGACCGCCCATCGGTGGCGTACATCCATGGCACCTCTATACTGTACATTGATCCAGATAAACAAAGTAAACTATTCAAGACACGAGACCCGATTGGACCTCGTTCCCCGAGGCGAAGCCCTCCACTCAGTGCTGTATCCTCAAGATGGCCATTTTATCCTGAATTTACTGCACAAGTTGGCTCTCAGTTCCTTGATCGATTCACTTGCGGCTTCTAGTATGTGCCGCGTTCCGAGACCCCAGTTTCAGGCTCTCATGGAAACCAGATCGAGAGAACCGAGCCAGGGCTACACAAAGGGTGGGAAGACGATCCTCCCCATGGAAAAAAACAGTCAAGACGCGTGTCGACCGTCCAACTTTCACGAACAAGCCAGCCGCACCCAGCGAGCTATTCAAAGAAGCGAGTGAAGACCCGAACATGGCCAGTCACAAGATCACCAAGGGGCTAGATCTCCCGATATCAGGCGCCCCCATGCAGGTGATCCGAGAAACTCGATCGGTGACCCGGGTGGCCGTCATCGCCGACGACTTTCCCACCATGAAACCACGGATGCTGGTGGAAGAGGGGCAAACTGTTCGCCGGGGCCAGGCTTTGTTCCTCGACCGAAAGACCGAGGGTGTGGTCCACACCTCGCCCGGGGCGGGCCGAATCATCGGAATTCATCGCGGCGCTCGGCGTGTCCTTCAGTCCGTGGTCATCGATCTCTCTGATTCCGAACGGGCCGGGGACGTCAACCCAGACGAGCTTGAGCCGTTCAACAGTTACACGGGCCAATCTGAAGCGGACCTTTCACGAGACGAAATTCGAGATCTCTTGGTGGAATCGGGGCAGTGGACCGCGTTTCGAACGCGCCCATTCAGCAAAACACCGGCCCTCGACGACGCACCTGCGGCGATTTTCGTGACAGCCATAGACACAGCCCCACTCGCGCCCCTTCCCGAGGTGATTCTTTCCGATCGCATGGAGGATTTCTCGCGGGGCCTTCGCATCATTGCTCGGCTCACAGAGGGCAAAACCTATCTGTGCATGAAGGCGCAATCCGATCTGGCCGAGACCCTCGACGCTCCGGTGTCGCTTGAGTACTTCGATGGACCCCATCCCGCCGGCACACCCGGGTTGCATATCCACCTTCTGGAACCGGTCAGTCGTAACAAAAAAGTCTGGCATATTGGATATGCCGATGTCGCCGCCATCGGCCACTTGTTCGCCTCAGGCAATCTTGACGTGACACGCGTCTTCTCCCTGGCCGGTCCTCTGGTCAAAGATCCGCGGCTGATTCGTGCGCGACTTGGCGCCTTCACCGAGGATCTGATCGCCGATGATCTGTCTTCCGAGATACCCACGCGATGCATCTCAGGATCTGTCCTCTCGGGCAAAAAAGCTCAGGGCGAAGCCTTTGCTTTCATGGGTCGGTTCGAGCGACAAGTGAGCTTAATCCGAGAAGATCATGATCGACACTTTCTTGGCTGGCTTGCTCCAGGTGGAAACCGATATTCATTCCTCAGACTCTTTGCCTCTTCCTTTCAACGCAAGAAGAACTTTGACATGGGCACCAATATGAATGGAGCTGAGCGCTTTATGGTTCCGGTGGGTTCTTATGAGAGGGTCATGCCGCTCGATATCATTCCCACATTTCTTTTGCGTTCGATGATGGTGGGCGATCTTGAAAAAGCGGAAGAACTCGGAGCCCTGGAACTCGACGAGGAAGATCTCGCTCTGTGCACCTTCGTCTGTCACAGCAAGATTGATTACGGACCGGTGCTTCGACGTAACCTTGATCTGATCGAGAGCGAGGGTTAGAACAGAATGAAATTCCTGCGTGATAAGCTGGATGAGGCCGCACCGCTCTTTGAAAAGGGCGGCAAACTCGAAAAGCTCTGGCCTGTCTTCGAACTCCAAGACACCTTTCTTTTCACAGGCGGCAATGTCACCCGAACAGGCTCCCACGTTCGTGACTCCACGGACATGAAACGTCTCATGGTCACGGTCGTTTTGGCCCTTCTGCCATGTATGTTTTTTGCATGCTGGAACACAGGCAACCAAGCCATGCTGGCCATCGCCAAGGGAGCCCTGCCTCTCGATTCGTGGCGGATGGATCTCTGGCAATTCCTGGGTCTCTCATTCAACTTCAAAAGTGACTTCCTTTGCATTCTCTTCGGCTCCCTCTATTGGATCCCCATTTACGCGACAGTGATGATTGCGGGAGGCGCGGCGGAACTGATCTTTGCGGTGGTTCGGCGGCATGAGATCAGCGAAGGCTTCTTGGTGTCTGGAGCGCTTCTTCCTCTGACCCTGCCCCCCACCATTCCGCTCTGGATGGTGGCCCTCGGGATCCTCTTCGGAATTGTGATGGGGAAAGAAATCTTTGGTGGTGTGGGGACAAACTTCCTAAATCCAGCCCTCACGGCCCGGGCCTTTTTGTTTTTTGCATACCCCGCGTACATGAGCGGCGAGGCACCCTGGATCGCGGCCAACTTTGAAGGCCTCGACAATTTTACCGGGGCGACACTTTTGGCCCAAGCCGCAGAAACCAAAGGGGCCCTTGAAGGAATGAGTTGGTGGTCTGCCTTTTGGGGAAACATCCCAGGCTCATTGGGCGAAACTTCAGCGTTAGCGTGTTTAGTGGGGGCGGGCATCCTGGTCATCACAGGGGTCGGCTCGTATCGAACCATGCTCGGCGTGGCCCTAGGCACCTTTGTCATGGCTCTCATTTTGAACCTCGCCGGATCAGCCACAAATCCAATGTTTGCTGTGCCCTGGTACTGGCACATGGCTATCGGGAGTTGGGCCTTTGGAACGGCCTTCATGGCCACAGACCCGGTGTCATCGGCTTTCACGAGTCGCGGAAAGTGGATCTACGGCTTCTTTATCGGCGTTTTGGTCATCTTAATTCGGGTCGTGAATCCCGCTTATCCGGAAGGCATGATGCTCGCCATCCTGTTCATGAATATGTTTGCCCCACTCATCGATCACTTTGTGGTTCAGGCCAATGTCCGTAGGAGGATCGCGAGAAGTGCAATATAGCACCCGCTACATCATCGCCTTCTCGGCGGCCGTGTGCATCGTCTGTGCTCTCTTTGTCGCCGGTTCAGCTGTGCTTCTTCGAGACCGACAAGAGAGAAACGTCGTGCTCGATCGGCAAAAAAACGTGCTCGACGTGGCGGGGGTGATCAAGCCCGGCGAGTTTCTGACGCCGGCTGAAATCGAGAGCCGATTTGCCGCCTCGGTTCGGCCGAAGCTCATTAATCTCGCCACCGGGGACATCAATACCACGCTCGATGCCACCACCTTTAATCAAAGGGAAGCCGCGCGGGACCCGGCGACCAGTCGGGCTGTTCCGCCCAACCCGTCTAAGGTCTTCCGCGTGCCCGATCAGGCGCTCATTTATGAAGTGGTCAACGACGGCGGCGACTTGAACGCAGTGATTCTGCCGATCCAGGGGTACGGACTTTGGTCCACGCTCTACGGGTACCTCGCGTTGGACCCCGATATGAACACGATCCGAGGCATTACCTTCTACGAGCAAGGCGAAACAGCGGGCCTCGGAGGAGAAGTTGAAAATCCGCGCTGGAAAGCGAAGTGGCCGGGGCGTAAAGTCTTTGATAGTCAGGGTCGAATAAAAATTGCGGTCAAGAAAGGCCCCGCCGGGACTCCCGAGAAAGACCCCTACCAAGTGGATGGGATCTCAGGAGCCACCATTACGAGCCGAGGGGTGACGAACATGTTGCACTTCTGGATGGGCAAAGAAGCTTTCGGACCGTTCATTGAAAAAGAAAAAGAAAAAGAAGCCATGCCGCCGGTCGCAAAAAGCTGATCGGCAGGATCTAAATCACGCACCCACGAAATTTTGAACCCAAGGAGCCTCTATGGCCTCTGTGAATCGCGAAACACTGATCGACCCACTGATCAACAATAACCCTATTTCGCTTCAGATCCTGGGCTTGTGCTCAGCGCTCGCCGTGACGACTCAAATGTCCACAGCGCTCGTCATGAGCCTGGCGGTAATCGCGGTGCTTTGTCTGTCCAATGTTTTGATCAGCGTCATGCGCAACCTCATCCCGCCGAGTATCCGCATTATCGTCCAGCTCACCGTGATCGCTTCCCTGGTCATCATCACCGACCAGATACTGAAAGCCTTTGTTTTCGACATCAGCAAACAATTGACCGTCTTTATCGGGTTGATCATCACCAACTGCATCATCATGGGACGTGCAGAGGCTTTCGCCATGCAAAACAAGCCCTCCCTTTCACTGATCGACGGACTTGGCAATGGAATGGGATACGGATTGGTTTTAATGGTCGTCGCGTTCGTCCGTGAGCTTTTCGGAAGCGGGAAATTATTTGGATATTCAGTGATGCCCCTCACCACCGAAGGAGGCTGGTACGAACCCAATGGCATGATGCTACTGGCTCCGGCCGCCTTCTTTTTGATCGGATGTTTCATCTGGGTGGTGAGAAGCTGGAAAACTGAACAAGTGGAGGAGGACTTCCATGTTGGAGCACTACTTGAGCCTGGCCACGAAGGCAGTCTTCGTTGAAAACATCGCGCTAGCCTACTTCCTCGGGATGTGCTCTTTTCTGGCCATCTCAAAGAAAGTCGGAACCGCCATCGGCCTCGGTGGAGCGGTGATCTTTGTCTTGGGTATCACCGTGCCCCTGAATCAACTGCTCAATCAATATCTGCTCAAGCAAGATGCGCTCAGCTGGCTCGGCCTTGAAGGCATCAACCTTGGCTTTCTTACTTTTCTCACACTTATTGGCGTGATCGCAGCCGTGGTTCAAGTCGTGGAAATGGCCATCGATCGTTTTTCACCCGAGCTCTACAACTCCCTTGGAGTCTTCTTGCCCCTGATCGCAGTGAATTGCGCGATCCTTGGCGGAGCCCTCTTTATGGTCAATCGAGACTATACGTTCGGTGAAGCTACGATTTTTGGACTCGGTTCTGGAGTGGGCTGGGCCATCGCCATCGTGGCTCTCGCCGCCATTCGCGAAAAGCTTCGCTATAGCCACGTCCCTGAACCACTGAGGGGACTCGGGCTCACGTTTATTGTGGTCGGTCTCATGTCCATCGGATTCATGGCATTTTCCGGAATCCAACTCTAGACCGATCTGTGTACGGAGGTTCATAAATATGCTGACTATTGTTTGGGGCACCATCGCTTTTACGGCCGTGATCGTCTCACTCGTTCTACTTCTCGTGATCGCGCGGTCAAGACTAGTTGCAAGTGGCGACGTAAGCATCCTGATCAACGATGACCCGGATAAAACCCTCATCGCGTCCGGCGGAAGTACTCTTCTCGGCACTCTGGCCGACAACAAACTCTTCATCCCCTCCGCTTGCGGGGGGCAGGGAACCTGCGGAGTATGTCGAGTTGTGGTCACCGACGGAGGCGGCGCCATCCTGCCCACCGAAACAGGCCACATCACGCGAAAGGAAGCACGTGCCGGAATGCGGCTCTCGTGCCAAGTCAAAGTCAAAGAAGATCTCAAGATTGAGATTCCGGCTGAAGTCTTCGACATCAAGAAGTGGACGTGCAAAGTCAGATCCAACGAAAACGTAGCCACCTTCATCAAAGAACTCATTCTGGAACTGCCTGAGGGAGAAGAGGTCCCATTCCGTGCGGGCGGTTACATCCAGATCGAATGCCCTCCTCATCTTGTGGAGTACAAGAACTTCGAGGTGGAAGAAGAATACCGAGGGGACTGGGACAAGTTCAATCAGTGGCGATACGTCTCGCAATGTAAAGAAGACGTCATCCGGGCCTACTCCATGGCCAACTATCCGGAGGAGAAGGGCATCATTATGCTCAATGTCCGGATCGCTTCACCGCCTCCCCGTACCCCCGATGTACCCCCCGGAATCATGTCTTCGTACATTTTCGACCTCAAGCCCGGGGATGAAGTCGTCATCTCTGGCCCCTACGGCGAGTTCTACGCGCGAGACACCGACAACGAAATGATCTTCATCGGAGGGGGCGCCGGCATGGCCCCTATGCGCTCTCATATTTTCGATCAATTCCGTCGTCTATCAAGCCACCGAAAAGTGAGCTTCTGGTACGGAGCACGAAGTCTGCGTGAGGCGTTTTACGTAGAAGACTTCGACTCCATTCAGAACGAAAACGAAAACTTTCAATGGCATCTCGCACTCTCGGAACCCCAAGAAGAGGACAACTGGACGGGTTTAAACGGATTCATCCATCAAGTGCTCTTTGACAACTACCTTAAGGATCATCCTTCTCCCGAGGACTGCGAGTACTACATTTGCGGCCCGCCCATGATGAACGACGCCGTGATTAAGATGCTCTCCGACTTGGGCGTTGAGGAAGAAAACATCCTCTTCGACGATTTCGGAGGCTAATCCCCGAGGAGTTCCCTTGCCCTCCCCCCTGGCTTTAAACCGGCGAACCATCGTCCTATTGTCTTTAGGCCTCATGGTTCTGACTGGGCTCTCCTTTTATCGGCTCCTATTCGCGCCGCCCCCAGGCCCTTCAACGGCGTTTTCAGGCCGCACCATGGGGACCACCTGGGAGGTCAAAGTCGCCAGCCCAGACCTTCGCCCCGATACCATGCGAAGCACAAGCGCTTCCATTCAGGACACCCTAGACCGAGTGGTCCAAAGCATGTCTACGTGGCGAGAAGACTCCGAGTTGTCAGATTTCAACCGATGGTCCTCCACCGAGGCCGTGGAAATCTCGCCGGCCCTCTCTCATGTCCTCCAGGCTGCAGAAACCATCAGTCAACAATCCGGAGGCGCCTTTGACGTCACGGTGGGCCCCCTCGTGGAGGCTTGGGGCTTCGGGGAGGCTCGACCCCCAGAGAGCCCACCCAGCGCCTCTGAAATCGAAGAAATCGAAACCTACACCGGGCATTCCCTGCTCGTGCTCAAGACGTTGCCTAAAAACACACTGCGCAAAAAAGAAGGGCGAGTCCAGATTGACGTCTCCGCCATTGCCAAAGGCTATGGGGTGGATCAAGTCGCTCTCAAACTCGAAGAGTTGGGCTACTTCAATTATCTCGTGGAGGTCGGGGGAGAAATTCGGGCCCGAGGCCAACGCACCGACGGCCAAGTCTGGCGGGTAGCCATAGAAGAGCCTGGCGAGGGCTTTCGCCGTATCCATCGAGTTCTGCCGTTAAAAGATAGAGCGATGGCCACTTCAGGCGACTACCGCAACTTCTATCAGGGCAAGGACGGCCAGCGCGTCTCTCACACCCTTGATCCGCGCTCCGGCCGACCCATCGAGCATGGGCTGGCCTCAGTCAGCGTGATTCATCCCAGTGCCACTCAAGCCGATGCCTGGGCGACCGCCCTCAATGTCCTGGGCCCCCAAGCTGGCTACGAGAAAGCCGCTCAGTTAGACCTCGCCGCCTACTTTATTGTGCGAGGGCCCGATTCAGAGCCATTTCAGGTTCGCGCGACCCCGGCTTTCACGCGATACTTAGACTTCGTCGAGACCCTCTCTTCACAATAACTGTTCATCGGAATTCCCAGGGGAACCCATGCAAACCTTCATCGCCACCGCGCTGCTCATAGGCCTTCTGATGAGCGCCATGGCGTTGGGGTTAATGCTTCGGGGGCGGGCCCTGCAAGGGTCCTGTGGAGGCACCGGTCAGAGTTGCGAGTGCAACGAAACCAAACGGAAAAAATGCTTGGCCGCCAACGGACAGGACCCCGGCGAGTAGCCGACGCATCCACTCGCCGAAACAGATCAAGGGCTGTTGACCTTCAAAAAATCAAGACCACACCCCGAGTGCGCGCTCATCGCCTCGCGCTCGATGCCTCTTACGCCCCCGCGCCTATCGATTCCTTAGTCGTCGAAATCATCGTCGTCATCATCTTCGTCGTCGTCCACAAAACCTGTGTAGTTGTCGGCTTGTTTCTTTGTAAACACAGACCATAAAGAAATCAAAATCAAGGCCAAGAGACTGCCTTGCAAAAGCAAGAAGCCCGCGACTTTCACGATCGCAAAACTCTCGCCCCCGTAGCGCACCATCCAACTGGCCCCCTCCGAGATCAAGCCCGATAAGAAAGGCAGCGAAATGAGCCATGCCTTCACGGAGCCCCGCACAGGGATAAACAACATCAGATGGGTCAGCACAAGCAGCAGCATCCCCATGGCAAAGAGATGAAAATGAGTCACCTCAAGCAGACCCCCATAGCTTCGAGGGGAGAGATACTGGTCTTCGTTGCCTAGATAGTAATTGACGACGGAGGCCGGATCGAGCGTCATCTTTTCAAAGTAAAGAAGAGCATTCGTGACCCAAAGCAAACCGACGTAGAGGGCATAAAGAATGACAATGACCTGAAGCAAACGGTTACGATTCCACTCTCCTGTAATCACAAATCGCATCGCGGGTCTCCATCTTTTTTACAACTTTACGACGTTACGAATTTCTTCGATTTCTCACTTGGAGTCGCCGGCCCTACTCGCTCGCTAAGGTGCCTGTGGCTTGGGGTTGAAACAGAACCTCATAGTAGGCAAACATCCGGCGAACGCTGTCTACCGTCGCCCGCGTGGTGAGCGTCGCTCCCGTCACGGCGTCCACGTCAAATCCGATTCGCAAATCATCGTCGGGGGACTTGTTTATAAACCTTTGGTACCAGCCGTCGGTGGGCATGTACTCGAGGGGCTCATGAAAAGCCAGCACGAGTGTCTGAAGAACTTCAGCCTCGGGGTCGAGCACCACCAGCAAGCCCTCGGGCTTGCTGCGCACGGTGTGCACATCGATATGGGCGTACCCGAGAAAGGTGTCCCCCCTCCAGCCCCGGTAGACGGTCACGAGGCGACTGGCCAACTCAGACCGCCCGGCCTTCTCGATCAAAGCCACCTGCTCATCGGTGAGAATAAACGTTTCCGAGTCGGTTCGGGTGGCCTCAGGGAAGGCCAAATCAATGGCTTGAATCTGGTTGTAAAAAACCATGGCCGAAGCCGGCCCGACAAGCACTAAGGCAAAAATGCTCACTTTTACAATAAGTTGGGACCAAAACCTCAACTGAATCCGTCTCTCCTTTCTCCGTTCGGTGCGCCTAAAAAAAATGGGTCCTTTCCGAGAGTAGACCTCTCTCGGAAAGGCGCCACGATCACCCAGGGTGGGAGATCAAA
>NZHD01000113.1 GCA_002691205.1 Deltaproteobacteria bacterium | reverse complement strand
TCCGAAAACTGCAACCAGCCCGAGAGCAGGTAACATCACCAGTACGGACTCTTTGATCATGTATCCGAGGCCAAGAAAGACGCCGGAAAAAAAGCAGAGAAGCAACTGCTGCCGCGGGTTTTCTGCCAATACTGATCGGATTCCCGCGATCAGAGCGAGAATTAACAAGCAGGTCGAAGGAATGTCTGGCAGAACCGATGCTGCATAAATCAGCGAGAGTGGGCAGAGAGCCGTAAAAGTTGCGGCCCACAAGCCGACATTCTCGCCGTGAATGGCTCGTCCAAGCAGATATGTCAGATAACAGAGCAATAGCTGAAAAATGACAAAAGAGAGGGCAGCGGCCTGAGCATTCTCACCCCAGAACCATAAGAGCAACGCCGTAGGCAAAACCATGCCCAAGCGTTCAGCGGCCGCCCTGTTGGGCATGGCCGAATCAGCCAGCGGAAGTCCGTCATTCAATACCGAGAGGGCGGGCAGGATATATCCGGAGTCGTCGCTCCCATAAAGACCCGTCCCGAAAAATAGACTCAGGCATAGAGACAAGAGTAGAACCGCCGCCAGAACCTTCCAGTGGCTCTCGGAGTCAGCTGAGCGGGATAGACTCTCAAAAGAATTAAGGCTCGGCGGAAGCTTCAACGAACCTGGCTCGACGATACATGAAAGAGGCAGCCTGGCCCGGGCATCGGAATTTGCCGAATTTGCGTTTCAGAGAAGTCAGCTCGTCTGGCAGCCAGACGAAGTTCCTTGATCCCGGTGCGGTGGTAATGACCCTTCTCTGAAAAACCGGCCACAGCTCGCCCAAATTTGTACAGGACATTTTCAGTGGGCACGCTCAAGATCAGTTTTCCCTGCGGCGCGAGCTTCCGCGCAAAAAGCTGCATGTATTCCGAAAGCTCGGGCTCTTCAATGTGCTCCAGTACGTCTGCCGCGATAATGACATCCATAGAGTCGTCTTCAATGCTTTCATCGAGCGACAAAGCCGGATGGAAGGTTACGTGAAGTCCAAAATGTGCAACCAGTAAGCGGGCCACCGCATCCCGGATATCGGTTGCGTGCAACACCGCCCCCAGAGAAGACAGTGTGGGCAAAAGAGCACCCGTACCGGTCCCGAAATCAAGCACCCGATCACCCTGCCCGACCGAGGCGAGTCTCAGGATAGTTGCATGACGCTTCCAGAAAATCCATCTCGCCAGAGGATTCGTGTGGGTATAGGTCGGCACCGCCATCTCATCGAGATCATGCTCAGAAAGCGCTGACTGAGACTCAACGAGTTCTCTAATTTCATCCGGTGCAATACGAATCATCTGGAACCGCTCCCATTTCGGCTGTCGAGAGCTTGGCCTCTCGCGCCTCCCTCGATACCCCCTTGGCTCCCTGGGGCAACTTCTCCAAGGCGAGTTTGTAGAAGCGAGAGATCCTGGGTGAGGAGCTTGATCTGTTCAGTCTGAAGCGAGGTGGTCAGGCTCTGATAAAGAATCAGTATGTTGAGAGTTAAAAGCCAAGTTGCCATCAACGCATTGGATGGCGCCACAAAGCCCACCACACCCGCCAGATAGATGACAGGCTCAGGAAAGACGCTGATCCCGAGAAAGAGGAAACCTGAACTAAGCCAGAGCAGAGACTGGCGCACACTCAAGCGGCTGCGCCGCAGAGCAACCAAAAGCGCACCTATGTAAAGAAGAGACACAAGGATCGCAAGAGCCTGCAGGAGCGGATTGAGCCCTTGTACCATTCTACCTACTCGCTTCCAAAGAGTTTGGGTGGCCTGGAAACGACAAGAATCATCGCCAGGATAACCTTCAACATATAAAGCGCCGACTGCAGCCTGCGAATGGAGCTACGCCCTGTTTCTCGAGAACGCATTCGAACCGGAGACTCCGCCACCGAGAGACCGTGCATCCGCGCCAGACAGATGGCCTCGGGCTCCGGGTACTCCTGGGGGTAATAGCGGGAAAACAGATCGATCGCGCGGGCTCCGAATGCGCGTTGACCGCTGGTTGGGTCGGAGAAGCCTTTCCCCGTCAACACGGTCAAGGTGGCCGAGAGGAGGCGAATTCCCGCCCTTCTCAAACGCGTACTCTGAAAGCCTTCCTTTTCAATGAAGCGGCTCCCAGAGACCACATCGACCTGCGAGATTCGGAGGTGCTCCACCAACTCCAGCGACTTCGCAGGATCATGCTGCCCATCTCCATCGATCTGAAGGCATACGTCATAGCCCTTCGCCGCAGCAAATTTGAAGCCCGTCTGCACAGCGCCCCCGATTCCCAAATTAATAGGCAGACGAGCGACTTGTACTCCAAAAGCCGAAGCCACCTCCGCGGTGTTGTCGGTCGAGCCATCATCCACCACGAGAATATCCCAATCGGGGGCAGTTCGAAAAATTTCCGGCAGAAGACTCGGAAGGCTACCGGCTTCATTGAAGCAAGGCACAATCGCTAAGACTCTGGCCATCCCTGTGCTCCTCTGACTCATTCTGCTGCAGAACGTATCACAACGACCACCGAGCGCGATGATTCGGCGGCAATTCATCACGACTAAAAGTTTCAACCAAATGAAAAGTATCGAGCGAATAGACTGAATTCAATCCAGGCGTCAAATAGCCCCTCGACCGGTGGTCAAAAACTCCCGGCTCACGTTAATCCCGTCAAACACCCATCAGCCCGAGGAGGCTGTCCAGCCGATGACGGTAGGTGTGTTTTTCAAGCACGCGCTGCGCTCCCTTCAGCGAAAGTTCTTGCCAGGCTGCATCTTCGCTCAAAAGACCCTCAAGGTAAAACTGGGTCTCTTCTGGGCTTGATGAAACCCGGACTAAGTCGCTGCCAAAAAAACGCGAGATCGCAGGCGACGGAGCGCTGATCACCGGCGTGCCCGACGCGAGAAGCTCAAATACGCGTCGCGAGAGCATGGTGGGCGACGTCGTGACAGAGTTGAGGTTGAGTCCAACCCGGTAGAGCCCCGCCGCCTCCCCCATCCGCGCATAGGGGATCGCCCCCACGAGTGCCGACTCATACTCGGCCGGCCAGCGATAGTGNCTGTTNGAAAGCGCCTCCACGCGGTCGAAAATGGCAAGACCATGCTNAAGAGCGGGACGCAGAAGGTTCTCGGCTTGACGCCGTCTTTCCGGGTGCCGCTTTGCATACCAGGTGCCCGCGAAGAAGACCGAGCCNGGCCGCGGTTCGGAGTCGGCCGGGGGATGATACAAACGCGGCTGGGCCGCAAAGGGAAGGCAGGCCACCCGTTTGTGACCCAGTTTTTNCTCATAAAANGAGATCGAGTCTTCGTCGGTGGTGANAACAAANTCAAAGCGCTCTGCGGCCCCCAGAAAAAGGTCTCGATCCACCGGATCTTCCTTGGCGTAGAACACNGTGGGGACGCCGCGCCCTTGNAAGCCGGACACCACCTGATCCAGGAATTCGTCTGACCGGCGACCCTTCCGAGAAAGATCCGCCAGATCCTTTCCCCATCCGCCACCCGGCCCTTCCCANGCGGANTCAACCAGAAGCANATCAAAAGNCCCCGACTCCAAGGTCTCCCTCCAGCTTTGCCTAGGCAAGGCGACAAAATCCGCTTCGTACTGCCAACTTCGAAAAGAAAGCTCATCCGCCACACAGGCAATCCGAAGTTTGGGGCGCGCCACGAACTCGGTGGGGATCGCCTGAAAAGGATCCTCGGGAACATGCACCGGCCAGGGTTTCCGCAAAAGCGCATCGACATAGCTCGGCAAGACGCTCTCTCCGGGTGCACGCGACCCCAAGAGCCTTCGNAGAAAGTCTCTATTCAGAAGNAAATTTCGCAGTTGCGCTTTTAGTCCCACGGAATGAAACTCAAAATGTAAGTCCCTCTTTGCCCATATATCTACGAGAGTACCGGAGATCTTCTTGAGTTTAGCCGCATGAAGGGATAAAGATTCGGTAAAGTCCANNNCGAAAGCGGATCTCAAAACATAACGAACAACNCTNNAANACTGACACCGACTCACCCGAGGCCCACTACATGCTCTTAGAAGAAAAACCCGCGGTGTCGGTTCGAGATCTCTCGGTCAAATATTTAATTCGGTATCACAAGGCCCAAGTCACCTTCCGAGAAACGTTGATTCGGTCTCTCCTCCCTAACCGCTCAAACTGGCGACAAGCCTTCTGGGCGCTTGAAGACATTTCGTTTGAAGCTCAAAAAGGCGAGGTGATCGGGATCGTCGGTCGAAATGGATGTGGGAAAAGCACCCTTCTTCAGGCGCTCGCGGGAATCATCGGGTCTGATCGCGGGGAGATTGAAGTGCGCGGACAAATCGGCTGCTTGCTGAGCTTCGGAGCCGGNTTCAACCCGAACCTGACCGGGCGAGANAATATTTTTCTTTGCGCCAGCATGCTCGGCATTGAAAACAAAGTCATCAGCACGCGGATCGACGAAATTATCGCACTCAGTGAGTTGGGCGAATTCATGGATGCGCCCCTTCGATCCTACTCAAAAGGAATGCGAGTCCGCCTGGGCTTTGCCATCGCGGTTCAGATTATGCCGGATGTGCTGCTCCTCGATGAGATGCTCACCGCCGGCGACGCGGGCTTTCGAGAACGAGCCGGTGGCCTAATCGAAAACCTCGCCGGCGAACACCGAACCATCCTCGTGGCCAGCCACAGCATGGGGATGATNCGAAAAATCTGCACCCGGGTCATTTGGCTTGAAGAGGGGAAAATTCGAATGGACGGCGCGCCCCTCGAAGTCACCGACGCCTACCTCGAAGACACACGAAGGCGAAACCAGGACATGGCCACGGCAGGCGGCTAGCCGCTCGCTTTAAGCCGCTCGGCGCGTGGCTTCCTCGNCGCATCTCTAAAGCGCATAAAAGGCGCACTGGCGCCAAGCACCGCATCGGCGNCCACCGCTGCTCGAAGGGTGCGAGCATCGAGGCTCTCAGAGCCCGCCACGTAGATCCGATTCTCATAGTCTTCGACGTCCACNCTTAAAAGGCCAGGAAACCGGGCACGCAAATGCATGCCCACACTTCGAGCTTCNTCGAGCGTATTGCTCACCAGAACGCCGCCTGGCTTTAAAAGGCGGGCGGCCAAATCATGGCCTGGGGNAGGCAACCATGTCGGTTTTCGAACCTCATCGCCTCGGCCGATAAAAATATCCTCCACCACNAAGTCAAANCGTCGCCGTTCGCGACGAAGAACTTCGTGCGCATCGTCCACGATCACCTCGAGTCCCAGGGAAGACAGGCCAAAATGAGCCCGGGCGGCGGCCACCACTTCGGGGTCCAGNTCCACCCCCACAATCAAGGCCTGCGGGGCCAGAGCGCGAACAATTCGGGCCACGCTTCCTCCCCCGAGTCCCAGCAAGAGCACCTTCTTCCGCCGTTTGGGCTCAAGAGCCAAAAGAGGCGCGGCGATGGCGTCCCAGACGCTCCCGGTGGCAATTTCACCAGGTCGCTGAAGAGAGGCAAACGTCTCGTCGACAATTAATTCCCGCCCATAGCGACTGTTTTGAACCCGAACCCGCGGGCGAGATGCCCTCGAATTCCCTTTCTTCTTATTTTGTGGTTTGGCGTCGCTCATTGAATCGCCCTCATGACATCGGCCCCGCTACACTGCCCGCGATGAACACCCCTACCTCCCCCTCGACTGGCTCGCTGTTCGGCGAACTCTTTGCCGAAAAGAGCGGCCTCGCTGTCCGAGTCGCTCTTCCCGTTCCGGTCGACACTCTCTTTACGTACTCGGTCCCATCCGCATTCACCGAAGAGGCTCACCCCGGCCATCGTGTTCTCGTCCCTTTTTCCGGCCGCCACTTGACCGGCGTCATCCTCGAACGCGTCACTGAAGAAGAGCAGCATACCGAGCCCGACCCCAATACACCCGCCCGGGCCGAAACCGGACCGCTCGATGAACTCATCGAAATCCTGGATCGGACGCCTGTGCTCTCCTCCGTGATGCTTTCCGTCCTCCGAAAAGCGGCCGAAGAAACCCTATGCCCCGTCGGGATGGCCATCACCACAGCGCTTCCCAGTGGCGCCTCGCCCCGCAGCGTTCGGCAATGGACACTGACTCCGCGCGGGCAAGAGGCCCTTCGGAGCGGCATCCTAAAGGGACCTGCTCAAACAATCCTCAATGCTCTCGCCGAGGGCCCTCTGGACCCGACCCGACTGAAAAGAAAAGTGCCCTCAGCCGGCGAGATGACGGAGCCCCTTCTCGACGACGGTTTCATCCGACGAATTGATGTTTTCAAATCCCCGGCCGTTCGTGTCTCTCGCGAGCGCGTGGTGCGAGTCGCGCAAGACGTCGACGTTGAAAAAGCCTGTCTAGACGAACTCACCAGAGCCCCCAAGCAAGCCGAGCTCCTTCGAAAACTGGCCGAACTCGGAGAGCTTCGGACCGCCGATCTAGAGGCTCGAACCGGCGGCCGCCCCTCACAACTGCGTGCCCTGGCGGGCCGCGGACTGGTGGAGACCTCTCTTCGCGATGCACCTCGAAACGTGCTGGGCACACACGTGCCTCGAGACGTTCCTCTGGACCTCACCCCGGATCAAGCCGCGGTCCTTCAGCCCATCGAATCAGCCATCTCTGCGAGAGAAGGACGCACCTTCTTACTGCACGGCGTGACCGGAAGCGGCAAAACCGAAATCTATCTTCGGGCCATTGCCCGATCCTTGGCCGAAGGACGCCAGGCCCTAATTCTAGTGCCCGAGATCTCACTCACGCACCAGATTGTCGCGCGCCTTCGGGCTCGTTTTGGGGACGATTTGGCCGTTCTTCACAGCGGTCTCCGTCCCAGCGAACGTCTTGAGCAGTGGGAAAGGCTCCGAGCCGGCCAAACCCCCATCGCGGTGGGGGCCCGAAGCGCCCTTTTCGCCCCTCTCACGGACCCGGGCGTGATCGTCATCGACGAGGAGCACGATTCCGCTTACAAAAACGAAGAGGGCTTTCGATACCGAGCCGGGCGACTGGCCCAGGACTTAGCGGAACAACTTCAGTGCCCCTTAATCTTGGGCTCGGCGACTCCGGCACTGGAAACACGTCACCGCGCTGAGCGAAACGAACTTGAACGTCTAGTTCTTCCACGACGCATCGCCGGTCGTCCTCTGCCCAGAGTCGAAGTCGTCGACATGGAAGCCGAGCGAAACCGAACGGCACGCGGACGCACCTTGATTTTGGCTAAGCCTCTTCGTCGTGCCATCGCAGAAACGCTGGACGCGAAAGCGCAAACCATTCTCTTTCTGAACCGACGTGGTTTTTCAACGCGAATTTTTTGCTTTGACTGTGGCCACGCCGAGCACTGCCCTGACTGCGACGTCGCCTTGGTCTACCACGCCTCGGATCACATTCTGCGCTGTCATTACTGTGAATTCCAAAAGCAGCCCCCCACCGAATGTGCCGGCTGCGGTCAACCCGACACAGCGCTCCTCGGCACCGGGACCCAACGCGTTGAAGAAGAAGTTCGAGCTCGTTTTCAAAACGCGCGCACCGCTCGCCTAGATCGAGACACGGCTTCGCGACGCGGTCATGTGGAGGCGGTCTTGGCCGGACTGCGCGATGGAGACATCGACATTGTGATCGGAACGCAGATGGTCGCCAAGGGCCATGACTTTCCTGGGGTACGACTGGTGGGCGTAATCGCGGCTGACCTCGGACTTCATATGCCGGACTTCCGTGCGTCTGAGCGTTGTTTTCAACTCTTGACCCAGGTGGCCGGCCGCGCCGGACGCGCCGAAGAGCCCGGACGCGTGATCCTACAAAGCTTCGTCCCCAATCACTATGCCATCGCGCCCGTACGCACTCACGACTACGAAACCTTTTATAAGGAAGAGATTGGATACCGAGCCGCTCTGGGCTACCCCCCTTTTGGGCGAGTCACTCAAATCATTGTATCGGGGGAAGAGCTTGAGAAAACAAACGAAGTCGCCGAGGACCTCGCGGCGGCCGTGCGTCCAGCGCCCGTCCCCAATTTAGATCCAAACTCGGGTCCCGCATCCATTGAAGTCTTAGGCCCAGTGCCGGCCCCATTGCCGCGCTTGCGGGGCAAGCACCGCGTTCAAATTGTCATTCGAGGCTCGGACATGGCCGCCGTTCAAGCCGCCTCCCTTAAAACAGCCGAGGCGGGAAGGCGCATGGGCCGCGAGATCCAAGTCGCAGTGGATACCGATCCCGTCAATATGCTATAACCAGAAGCTCATTGAGAACAGACACTTAAGCCGTCTTCCTTAAACTTTCTTATCGCCTCGGACAACTGAGGTAAACGAGGCCCCATTCCATGGCGCTCCGAGAAATCTTGCAATTTCCTGACCCGCGCTTGAAGCGTGTCTCTGAACCCGTGACCGAAATCACGGAGGAGATTCGCGAATTGGCGCGCGACATGTGCGAGGCCATGTACGACGAGCCGGGCATCGGACTGGCCGCGCCTCAAGTCGGCGAAGCCCTGCGCCTTTTTGTCATCGACACCGAATGGAACGATGAAGACACCGAAAGAAATGCCGAAGTCCTCATCAACCCCGAGTTCATTAAAAAAGAAGGCAAGACCACTTGGGAAGAAGGCTGCCTTTCTGTGCCCGACTACACCGCCGAAGTAGAAAGAGCTTCTGAAGTGACCGTCCGTGCGCTCAATCTCGAAGGAGAAGAAGTCACGTATGAATGCACGGGGCTCAAGGCCATCTGCATGCAACACGAGAACGATCATCTCGATGGAATTCTTTTCATCGATCGCATTAGCCGACTCAAGCGCAGCCTCTACGTTAAGAAGCGCAAGAAGAAACTAGCCGCGGAAGCCGCGGAGTAACGAACCCTGAGTTCTCCTAAGCCGCTTCGCGTTGCCTTCTTTGGCACCCCTGAACTTTCGGTCCCGACCCTCGATGCCCTCATTGCGAGTCGGCACGAAGTCGTCGCCGTTGTCAGCCAGCCCGATCGAGGTCGGGGACGCGGACGCAAACTTTCTCCCTCACCCGTTTCCAAGCATGCTCTTGATGCAGGCCTTCCCCTTTTTAGGCCGGAACGTGTGGGCGACCCAGATATTCTTGAAGGGCTCAGTCAATGCGCACCCGATCTAGGGGTGGTCGTGGCCTTTGGTCAATTCCTCGGGCGTAGACTGCGTGAGCTTCCGGCACTCGGGTACATGATCAACGCGCATGCCAGTCTTTTGCCAAAACATCGAGGAGCCGCACCCATCGCACAAGCCATCCTCGATGGCGATCTTGAAACTGGAATTTCAATCATGCGCATTGAGCGTGAGATGGATGCCGGACCTGTTGGCCAAATCCTCAGGACTCAAATTCACGAACGCGAAAACAGTGCAGAGTTAGCGGTCCGACTTTCCCAGCTCGCGGCCCAAGGCATTGTCGAAGCCTTGGATTCAATTGTGCTTAACGAAATCAAGTGGGTGGAGCAAGATTCTGCTCACGCCAGCGTGGCCCCCAAACTCTCCAAAGAAGAAGGTCGACTCGACTGGGCGCAATCCACCCACACTTTGATCCGCCGGATCCATGGCTTGGCGCCCCGGCCCGGTGCCTTCACGGAATATGCGGAGGGCGATGAATCGCCCTTGGTCTTACGAATCCTCCGAGCCCAAGCTGCCCATCATTCCCCAAGGGGCAGCGAGGCTCCGGGCACCCTCCGAATCGTGCCCGACGCGCCGGAGACCCAACGACTCCAAGTCGCCACAGGCGATGGCTGGCTGATTCCGCTGGAAGTCCAAAGGGCGGGGGCCAAAGCCATGCCCACCGCTTCCTTTCTGCGAGGCCACCCCCTGCCCGACGGAATGATTTTCGGCCGCTCCGAGCTGTCCAATGGCTGAAGGCCGGTCACGTCGCGGGCGAGGGAGGCCTCCGAAAAATGGAGAGGGCTCCCCTTCGCGTCGCAAAAGCGGACCTACGGCCGCCCGCTTAATCGCCGTTCGCGTCCTCGATCGCGTCGAAAGAGTGCGTGCCTTCGCAGACCTCGCTCTCCACCACACGCTGGCCCAAACGCATCTAGCAAGCGTAGACCGAGCCTTAGCCACCGAACTCGTCTACGGCACCCTCCGTTGGCGAGGCCGCCTGGACTACATCCTGCAGCAGTGCCTTGATCGCGAACTTTCAGACCTCGAGCCCGTGGTCCGCGCCACCCTTCGAATCGGGGCCTACCAACTTCACTTCTCCGATCGGATCCCCGCCACGGCCGCCGTCGATGAGGCCGTTCGGTGTGCGCGAGCCGTCGGGGCTGAGCGAGCCACCGGTCTTGTGAACGCGGTTCTCCGGCGCGTCTCAAAAGAACAAGCCCAGGTTCGCTTTCCCACTCTGGAAGAGGACCCCCTCGCCCATCTTGAACATGCCCTTTCCCTTCCCGGGTGGATTGCAGAGCGGTGGCTGAACGATTACGGCCCCGAAGCCGCAGCCGCGTTGGCCGAGGTCTCCAATGCCCCTCCGCCTCTCGCCGTACGCGTCAACCCCCTGCTCTCTAGCCGAGAAACACTCATCGCCGAAGTGGCCGAGGCCTTTCCGGAAGCCACGAACGCCCAATGGGCTCGCCAAGGCGTCATTCTCGGCCGCAGCGGCAACGCCGGGATCGACCCTCTCTTTATGTCGGGTCACTATACGGTTCAAGATGAAGCTTCCCAGCTGGTCGTCGAACTCCTTGAGGTGAGGCCCGGCCAACGGGTTCTCGACGTATGCGCGGCGCCCGGCACGAAGACCACGGGAATCGCGGAGGCCCTCGCTGGCCAAGGCAGCGTCCTGGCGCTTGACCGTCACGCGGGACGGCTCAAGCTCATCGCACGCGCAGCTCGCCGGCTCGGATTGAGTGGGATCAGTACCCTGGTGAGAGACTCTTCTCAGTCCCTGCTTGACCTTCCCCTCGCCGCAGGGGCGCCTGCGCCTTCAGACGGGGTCCACTTTGATCGAGTCCTGGCCGATGTCCCCTGCTCTGGGCTGGGCGCCATGCGCCGAAACGCAGATGTCCGCTGGCGCATTCGGGCCCAAGACCCGTCCGAGTTAGCCCAGACTCAGAGCGAGATCTTGGCTCAAGCCGCCCAGGTTGTATCGCCGGGAGGCACACTCGTCTACAGTACGTGTACTGTCATGCGGGAGGAAAACGAAGAAGTGATTCAGCCGTTTCTCAAAGCCCATCCCCATTTCAAACTCGTGCCCAAAGCCGACCTGCCCCCTCACTTACACTCTCTGATTGATTCGGACGGCTTCTTGCGCTGCTTCCCTCACAAACACGATACAGACGGCTTCTTTGCCGCTCGACTTGAAAAGGTTCGTGCCTCATGACTGCATCCCGCCCCACCCTCATCGCCCCATCGATTCTGGCTGCCGATTTCGCACGCATGGGCGAAGAGATTCGAGCCGTAGAGGAAGCCGGCGCTGACTGGATCCATGTCGACGTCATGGATGGCCACTTCGTGCCCAATATCACCATCGGCCCAGGCATGGTTGAAGCGGTGAGAAGCGTCACCGAACTTCCCCTCGACGTCCATCTCATGATTGAAACCCCTGACCGCTACGTGGGCGACTTCGTCTCGGCGGGCGCCACCACGGTTGGGGTCCATGCGGAAGCTTGCGCCCATCTTCATCGCAGCATTCAAACCATCAAAGAGACCGGCGCCCGGGCCTGCGTGGTGCTGAACCCGGCCACGCCGCCCACGGCCATTGAAGCCGTCATCGCCGACGTCGACCAAGTCTTAATTATGACCGTGAACCCAGGCTTTGGCGGGCAGAAGTTTATTCGCAGCGCGCTGCCCACCGTCTCTCGCATTCGAAGCTGGATCCGGGAACAAGACCTCGACGTCGACCTCCAAGTCGATGGCGGGATCACCAAGGACACCATCGCCGAAGCGGCCGAGGCCGGAGCGAATGCATTCGTCGCCGGAACAGCCGTCTTCGGCGCCGATGACTATGCGACAGCGATTCAAGACCTGAAGAAGAATGCTCATCCGTAGTTCAGAGATGCCATCAGAACCGCCTCGGCACTGACGTCGAATCTCTCCCATGGCCTGACTCGCGCGAGCTCAAATCACGGACTTACCCTACCCCGAGTTCGGCAGCCTGCCTCTCCATGAACTCAACGAAACGATGCCCCACTTCTTCACTAGGAGGGGCATTCGCATCACTTGTGCGTTCCGTCCAGCCCTCATTCGTAATTCGTGACACGACAAAGCGGTGCACCCCGAGATCCTCAAAGCGCTTCGCGGTGTCGGCTTCAATGAAGCCATCGGGCGCGGTGGGATCTCCCGGATACGCGACAGTGATCTCAAGTGGGCCCAGGAATTCAGGACGCTCCGTGGTCTTAGCGATTTCCTTGAGTTCCTCCAGCTGCGCTTTCGTTTCCTCAAGGCCCCACATTCCGAACCAACCATCGCCCTGGGCGACTGCGCGGCGCAGCGCCGGCTTCGAGCACCCGCCCACGATGATCGGCGGATGCGGTTTTTGGACCGGTAAGGGAAGAGACTGAATCCCCGAAAATTTTGTAAATTGGCCTTCAAAGGTCGGCCACTCCTGGGTCCATAACGTGCGCAAAACTTCGATGTGCTCTGTCGTACGAGCGCCGCGCTCCTCGTACGGGATGCCGAGCGCCTCAAACTCGCCGGCCACATAGCCCACACCAAGACCAAAAAGAAGGCGACCCTTTGAGAGAACGTCGATGCCTGCGAGTTCCTTTGCGAGAACGATGGGGTCACGCTGAGGAAGCAGGAGGATCCCCGAACCGATTTTGATGCGTTCCGTCTTCGCAGCCGCAAAGGCAAGGCTTGCAATGGTGTCTAGGGTTCTCAGTTCCCACAGTCTCGAAGACGGGTCGGGTTCGCTGATCACGACATGCTCTCCGGACCAGATCGATTCGTAGCCGAGCTGCTCGGCCGAAACGACCACGCGCTCCATGGACTCTGGAGTGCTAAGGCCCCCGAGATTGAATCCGATCACTCCGTATTCCATATTTCCTGTTCCGCTATCTGATGAAGAAAAGCCGAGCTACTGTCCACTTCGGTCGATCCTCCGAATCGCCACGGCCCCTCTCGAGAGTTCCTCACGCGAGCCTCGGGTCGCGGGTCTATCCTACCCCGAGTTCTCGAGCTTGATTCTCCATAAAACGAATCACACGGTCTTCCACTTCCTGACTCGGAGGAGCCGCCGCGTCACTCCTGCGTTCCGTCCAGGCGGTTTCACTATCACGGTTCGCGATGAGACGGTCCACCCCGAGATCCTCAAAGCGCTTCGCTGTGTCGGCATCAATGAAGCCATCGGGCGCGCCCGGCTCGCCTGGATATCCGACGCTAATCTCCAGTCGGCCCAGGGATTCGGGACGCTCCGTAGTCTTCGCAATTTCTTCAAGTTCCTTCAGCTGCGCCTTCGTTTCCTCAAGCCCCCAGATGCCAAACCAACCATCGCCCTGCGCGACTGCGCGGCGCAAGGCCGGTTTTGAGCGACCGCCCACGATGATCGGAGGGTGAGGCTTCTGGACGGGCAATGGAAGAGACTGAATCCCCGAGAATTTCGCAAACTGCCCGTCAAAGGTGGGCCATTCTTGGGTCCATATGGTCCGCAACACTTCGATATACTCCGTCGTACGGGCACC
This sequence comes from Deltaproteobacteria bacterium, assembly GCA_002691205.1. Taxonomy (GTDB): domain Bacteria; phylum Myxococcota_A; class UBA9160; order UBA9160; family UBA4427; genus MED660. The sequence goes on along the minus strand of NZHD01000113.1, from coordinate 21,159 downwards.
GCGCTCCTCGTACGGGATGCCGAGAGCCTCGAACTCGCCGGCCACATAACCGACACCGAGACCAAAGAGAAGGCGCCCCTTTGAGAGAACGTCGACGCCTGCGAGTTCCTTCGCGAGAACCACGGGATCACGCTGAGGGAGCAGCAATATGCCGGAGCCGATCTTAATGCGTTCCGTCTTCGCGGCCGCAAACGTCAGGCTCGCAATGGTGTCCAAGGTTCTGAGACCCGACAATCTCGACGACGGATCCGGAACGCTCGTAACAACATGCTCCCCGGACCAGACTGACTCGTAGCCAAGCTGCTCAGCCGAAACCACAACGCGCTCCATAGAATCGGGCGTGCTGAGACCGCCAACGTTAAATCCTGAAATCGCGTAGTCCATGGTAACTCCTCGCTCAAAGTGGAAGGGGAACGCACAGCTTTCAATCTTGCCTTTATTCAGAAAAGCCGGACACAACGTCAATGCTGAATGCTACTCCCAGCGCACGCCTCCTTAAATACCCCCTTTAAGTAGCTCGCTCCGCCCTCTCGACTTTGAGGCCATGGCGAACTTCAAAAATACGACCGAGCCACAGAGCCATCGGAAAACTTGAAAAGCGATTCCCCCCTCCGTCACGATTTAGGATAATGTTCGGGATCGGCCGAGAAGTCGAGACCCGTTTCAGGAAACGCAAAGCCATAATACAGGGGCCCAACGGGCCTGAAGGAGAAGCCATTGCATCCGACAATACGAACCGAAAGAGTCCAAACCCCATCGAAGCGCTTACAAGCCCGCCTTGGCATGCTTGTTCTCACGCTCCTTCTCGCGCTCCCCAGCACCGGCTTAGCCCAAGACGCCGAGGGAACGCTGAAGTATCGACAGGACCTCATGTCCGCCATCGGTTCAGATATGGCGGCCATTTCGGACATTCTAAAATTCCAGCTGCCTCTGCAGGCCAACATCGAGACGCATGCGTCTAACATCGCCTCCAATGCCGGCCTCATGAACTCGGCCTTCAAGGCCCCCATCAGTGACGGCCCCACGGATGCCAAGCCTGAAATTTGGCAGGACTGGGCCCACTTTGAAAAAGACATTGCCAAGATGAAGGCGGCCGCTGAAAAACTCAGCCAAACCGTCGCCCAGGGAGGCGACGGAGCCGCCATTGGTGCTGGCCTTAAAACACTTGGACGAACATGTGGGGGTTGCCACAAGGAATTCCGCAAACCCAAAAAGGAATCCTACAAAAACAAATAGTCGACCCCATGACAAACACTTCTCTCTTTGTTGTCGGTCTTTTCGCGTGTCTCGCCTGGGCGGGGCTCCTTAGCGCCAACGAGCCTCTCCTCGGTGACACGGAAAGGGGTCGACGCGTCTTTGACCAAAGCGGCGGATGCTCGTGCCATACGAATTATTCCAAAGAAGGCCGCAACGCCCCCGTGCTGGCCGGCGGGAGAGCTCTCTCCACGCCTTTTGGCATCTACTACAGCACCAACATCACGCCTGATCTCGAAACAGGAATCGGCCGCATGAGCGACGCGGAGTTCATCACGGCGATGCAAGAAGGCATCGCGCCTGACGGCCAGAACTATTTTCCGATTTTCCCCTACACCTCCTTTACGGGGATGAGCGACCAAGACCTCGTTGATCTGCGTGCTTATCTATCCACATTGCCCCCCGTAAAGAGAGTCAACAAACCGGCTGATGTCATGCCCCCATTTTCATGGCGCTGGGGAGTGAGCCTCTGGAAATGGTTGAACTTCAAAGCGGGACGATGGCAGCCCGACCCCTCTCGCTCCGAAATCTGGAACCGCGGTGACTACCTCGTCAATTCACCCTCTCATTGCGGGGAATGTCATACACCGAGAGATTGGACAGGAGGCCTTGATCGTTCCATGTGGCTAGCCGGTTCATCCGATGGGCCGGAAGGTGAATTGGCACCCAATATTACCAGCGACTCCAAAACGGGCATCGGAAGCTGGCATTTGCGGGATTTAATCTGGTTTCTTGAAACCGGCTTCAAGCCCGATGGCGATGACACCCAAGGGCTCATGTCGGAGATGATTGAACACGGTTACGCAAAGCTTCCCCAGGCAGATCTAGAGGCCATCGCCACCTACCTGAAATCAGTTCCCCCTATCGATCACCGCGTGCAGGCCCACTCTTCGGAGTGAGGCCAGAGCGTTCCCTCGCATCGGGGCCACGGCGGGTGGCTCGCTCTGCGCAAGACCTCTCCCAAGTGGATCTGAACACAAAATAGATCGCCGGAACCTAAACCTTCGCCTTCACCAGCAGGGCCGGCAGAAGAACTAAATCTGTGGCCAAGCAAACCGCCATAGTGAAGGCCGCTAAAGCCCCAAACTGCCCAATCGTGGCAAAGGGAGAGACCGTAATCAGAAGAAAGCCCAAAAAAAGCATCACAGAAGTGATCACAATGGGTCGGCCCACTCGACGGGTACACCGCAGAACGGCTTCGTCAGGGGCAGCGCCAGACTCTCGTTCCCGACGGTACCGAACCAGATAATGCACCGTATCATCGATGGCGATTCCCAAAGCCATACTGCCAATCAAACTCACCGGCAGCGACAACGGCGCAACCCCGAGCCCAAGGGCCCCGAAGAAAAGAATCACCGGGATCAAGTTCGGCACCATGGCCACCGCGCCGAGCTTCGGCGACTTTAAGCCCAAGCTAATCAGAACGAAAATAGCGAGCGCTGCAAAACCTACGCTCAAAGGCTGGCCACGCGTGATCCCGTCTGCGCTCCGTGAAAGAAGAATCGCATTGCCAGTGATTTGGGCTTGCGCGCCCTGGGGCAAAGGATTTTTTTGAAGGACCGCTTTCAAGTCGCGTTCGAGTTGAAGCACCGAAGCGGACCCCACCGCGCCCGTACGAACAATGATATTGGCGCGTGCATGATTCAGGGTCAGATAGCGACTGATCTCCTGCTTCGGCATCATGAACAACAATTCGGCGATGGCGGGTCTCATCTCTGGAATGCGATCATAAGCGGGATCATTCCCGTGAAAGGCTTTGTTCAACTTCCGTAAGGGGTCTAAGAACGAAAGGGTTCGGCTGACCCCCGGCACACGTCCCAATTCATCCTGAAGTTCCCCCAGCGCCTCAAGCAGCTCTGGATCACGCAGTCCCCCAGGCCCCGAGGCTTCTACAACCACATAAAGAGGGACCACTCCAGCCAGGCTTTGATTCACCGCCTCAAAATCTAAGCGAACGGGGTCGTCCACGGCGAAGTGAGAAAGATAGTCCGTGTCGATTTCAATGCGGGGCACCAGAAGAGCGGAAGCGGACGCCAAAATTGCCCAAACGAGAATGATGCCACCGGAACGGCCAGAAACCCAACCGGCCCAAGCTCCAAGGTTTTGATCAAGAGCCCGACCCTGGGATTGAACTGGCCCATCTCGCCTCACACGAAGAGGAAGCCGCGAAAGCCATGCCGGAATGCCGGCGAGAGCGACAAGGCTACAACACGCAATGCCCAGCATGGCGAAAAGTCCGAAATCGAAAACCGCAGGCACATCCGTAATCAGCAATGCTCCAAATCCCACCAATGTGGTGAGCGTCGCGATCACCGCGGGCATTCGAATATGCTGAAGACACGCCAATGCGGCTTCCGAAGGCCCCGCAGAGCCTAGTGCCTCTTCCTCATAGCGCGCCATCACGTGCACCCCATAGACACTGCCGATGGCCATCAACAGGGGAGAGAGAAGGCCTGTCAAAAGAGTCAAAGGTTGGTTCAGCGCCGCGATCAAACCAAAGGTCCATAGATTTCCCACAAAGGCCGTCCCGAGCGGAAGCAAGACCCCACGCAAACTGCGAAAGAAAAAGCTAAGAACGAAAGCCATGACGATCACTCCAAGTGGAACGAGGATCATGAGATCGCGCAAGATGCCCCGATAGACATGGACCTTGACATGAGGTCGACCCGCTAAGTGAAAGCGATCTGTCTCCGGGATCTCATCCGTCAGGATTTCGACCACTCGATCGTCCAGTCCAGATGACAGAAATGTGGCATCGTCCATTTTTTTAAAGCTCAGATTCGTGGCCGCGACTCGCCCTTCGGTCCCCACCAAGGTCTGCCGATAGACCGGATCAGAGAGAGCTTCCTCGCGCAGACTCGCAAGCTGCGCTGGATCGCTCGGTACCTCCTCGATAAAGGGACGAATTTCAACCCACTCGTTTTCAGGCTCCCACTCAAAATGGGTGACATCCATCAGGCTTGAGACATGACGGATGCCCTCCAAACGCGCCAAACGAACCGAGAGTGTTTGAAGTTCGGAAAGACAGCCCTGCTCAAATACAGCCTCACACCTGAGAGCCACCGCGTAGACCTCATCGTCTCCGAAGTCCGCCACCGCTTGGCGATAGATGGGACCGGCCGGGTCATCGCGAGGCAAGAGAGGAGCCGTTGAGGGATCGACCCAAAGTCGGATTTCAGTCGTTCCGGGTTCAAAGAACGAGCCGAGAGCCAGCACGCTCAAAAGACCCATGAAGGCCAAGATCCAAAGGGCATACTCAATCACCCAGCGAGGGCGCCAGGCCGCAAAAAACAACGCAGAGACCGCCGTCAGCGTGGCGGCGAGCGCCCAAAAGACGCCTATTTCCATCTTATCTGCCCCTCTGCATCCAAATCAGCCCACCCGGACGAGTTCAACTTGAGTTCTATGGCCTTGACCAGAAGCATAGTCGAAACACCTTTTTGAACCCCTCAGCCCTGATAATTCAGTTTGCCTTTGGCAACAATCCCAAGAAGGCGCCATACTTTGCCGCCAGTCGGGGCGTGGCGCAGCTTGGTAGCGCGCTTCGTTCGGGACGAAGAGGTCGCTGGTTCAAATCCAGTCGCCCCGACCACCTCATTCACGCCATCACACCCTGGCCCATCCTCGCTCTATTGATCAAGGGATGAGGTTTCAAGAGACGGGGATCTGCAACCAAGCGGCGCCCGGACTGCAAGTTGCGTTTCAAATCCACTTCAGTTGGGCGCAGGGCCGCCAGAGGCGTTGTGATTTCATTGACATTGCAATCCTCGACTGTCAGGATGAAACAAATGCACGGAAACTATTCCCGCGCACAGTCCAGAAACGAGACGAAATGACATTTGAGGAAATGGCCCGAGAGTTCGCTGAGGTGTTTGACGAACTCGACACGGAGCAAATCAACGAAATGCTCGCCTTAAATGTCCCGTATGAAACTCTCAAATTTTTCTCTGAGTATGTGACCGAATTTGTGGAGGGGGTTGCCTTACCGGACGACCTCACCGATCGACTCCCAAATCTTATGCTCATCGGATATCTGCTTCGCACCCTCGAGGAGCGACTTGAGCCAGAACCCAGCGCATGAATCCGGCTTCCCTGTGAAAGAAGTTTTTACCGAAGCCGCCCCTCGACCCGTCGGGCCCTATTCCCAAGCCGTCACCCATGCGGGCACCGTCTATGTCTCGGGACAAATTCCGCTCCGGCCTTCTGACAGTCAAATGGTGGAAGGCGAAATCGAAGAACAAACCGAGCAGGTCATCGCGAATCTGTCCGAAGTCTTGAGAGAGGCGGGCAGCAGCCTTGATCAAGTGCTTCGCACCACCGTTTACCTCACGGATCTCACCCTCTTCCCAAGAGTCAACGCCGTGTACGCGCGACACTTTAAGGGCGTACCGGCTCCGGCTCGAGCGACCGTGGGCGTCTCGGCTCTTCCCCTCGGCGCTCAGGTTGAGATCGATGCGATCGCTTTCTGTCAGCCCTCGGGAGCGGAATCGAATGAAACTTCAGCGTGAAGGCGCACTAAACGCGGCAGATTGATTCCGTTAATCACCGAATGCGCCACAATCGGCGCCCACAGATTCCCTGTCATTTCATAGAGCAATCCGAAACCAAGCCCCATGATTACGGCGAAGCCCGTCCAAGGAAGCCACTCCCTGCCCGGGCCGAAGTGCATCCCACCAAAGAGCGCGCTGGCCAAAAGAAGGCCCACGACGGGCTGAAGCGCACCTCGGAAAAAGAACTCCTCACCTACTCCACTCGCCACGGCCAAGATGAGACACTGCGACCGACTCAGCCCGCCCACCATTTCAGAAAGTCGAAGAGCCAGGCCCTGCCCCCAACGCGTCTTTTCCGTCCAAATCTGAGACAAGCCCACCACGAGGAGGCCCAAAGCCAGCCCCACCGCACCATCGCGCCAAAAGTGAACCCCGATTTGCCGTTCGACGTCAGTGGTAAAGAGCATCGGCTCTGCCTGCCAAACCGCTCGCCACAGAAAGGCGATTCCCGTCATACCGAGGTAGAACAGCAGAGCGGTACGCGTCAGCGAACTCCCCCTCTGAGCGAGTTCAAAAACACGCCCCGAATGATCGCGCTCCACTTTTTCGCCGAAATCCATCGCTTTCTCCCCGATCGTCCCGTGATGGGCCGTGCATTGACCTCGCCCCGAAGGGAGGATAGCCTTTACACCGTCAGGCCGAGGACGGAGATCTAAATTCCGTACGCACGTGCGAACTGGGTTCGCACCACGAGCCCCCGGCCTATTTAAAAAATGTCATGTAAAAAGCATGACGAGCCCAGAGCGATAGACGAACTGAGCCTCTGGCTTTCATACCGCACAGGAATCGATTCGTGTGCAATGGGTCCGTTTTTCCCGTTTCGGGACACTGACCGTGACGCTGAGGGACGCCCCCCAGTCGATGGAGATCACAGAGATGGCCGACAGAGTTCCGATGACGCGCCCCGGTTACGAGCGCATGAAAGTCAACCTACACCGACTCAAAACAGAGGACCGTCCGGCCAACGTCCGAGACATTGAGGCGGCCCTTGAGCATGGGGATCTCTCCGAAAACGCGGAATACCATGCCGCAAAGGAACAACAGAGCATGATCGCGGGGCAGATTGCGTCCATCGAAGATAAATTGGCTCGCGCCCAGGTCATCGATTTTCCTGTAGAAACACCTGATAAAGTGCAATTCGGGGTGACGGTCGTCCTCTCTGACGTCGATTCGGGAGACGAAGTCGGGTACACGCTGGTGGGAGAAGATGAGGCCGACCCCAAGAAGGGCCTCATTTCCTTTAATTCGCCGGTGGCTCGAGCACTCATCAATAAACAAGTGGATGAGACCGTGACCGTCCGAGTCCCAAAGGGCAACAAAGAGCTTGAAATTCTCGAGATCCGCTTCGATGCCTCGAAATTGACGTCAGCCCCCTAAGGCCGTGTGAAGATCCCTTGCGTTTCGGGGTGCAGCTTCGTACAATCCGGCGCCCGTGAGAAGTATTCCCCGGTAGCTCAGCTGGTAGAGCAGGCGGCTGTTAACCGCCTTGTCGTAGGTTCGAGTCCTACCCGGGGAGCCACTCACGCTTCCCCAGAGGCCCCTTGGGGAAATCATTTTGGGTCTCTGGGTAAATTGTCGCCCTTACTTTGAATTTATTGACTGAGAGCTAGATCGAGGCCGCAATTTTGATTTCACACTTCCTAAGTGGGACGAAGCCCTTCTTGGGAAGCCCCTCCTCAGGCCATGAGATGTCACGCATTTTGCCTCAGACCGGTCTCCCCCAAATCTTTTGAGTAATCGTCACAGCACTCCGGGTGAGACTTCATCCGTGGAGACCCCTTTGCAGAGCGATATCCGCGACAAAAAAGACAACTTGCTCACACTCTGGAGACGAGTGAGGCCCTTCATGTCGGCCCACCGCGGGATGTATGCGGTGACGATCTTCCTCACCCTACTCACACTTGGAACGTCAGTGGCCTTTCCGCAAATGATTCGAGCTGTGATCGATGAGGGGATCCAGGCGGGCGCCGTGGACCGAGTCTACTTCTGGCTCTGGGCCATGAGTGCTCTGGTGATCGTTCAAGCTTCAGCTCAGTACCTTCGCAACTTTGTTCTCGCGAAAGGCTCGATCCGGATCACCACTGAGATTCGCGCATACATCCTTAGACAAGCCTTCGATCAAGAATTTGCGTTCTTTGACAAAAAGGAAAGCGACCTCCTTCCGAACCGACTCATGGCCGACATCGGGACTCTTCAAAATGTTGTGGGCACCATCGTCCCTGAAATCGTTCAGGGAGGGCTTCGCCTTTTCATTGCGGGGGGCTTGATGATTTACACCTCGCCCCTGCTGTCCGTCGCAGTGGCGATGATCGGCCCCACCCTGGCGTACGGCTCGTCGAAGATTTCGCGGCGAATACGTAGACAGGCCGATCCAATTCAAGCAGCTGGGGCCCGCTTAACATCTCGAACACGAGAGTCTTTAAGCGGCGTTTTGACGGTCAAGACGTATGACCATCAAGAAAAAACGATCGAAGAACACAATCAACTCGCCCAAAATCTGATCGATACCGCGCGTCCTCAAATGAAAAGCAACGCCTTCTTAACGGGATATACCAACCTCTTAAGCGAAGGCGCAGTGGTGGTAGCCATCTCAGTCGGCGCGATGCTCATCCTTTCGAATCAGCTCACTCCGGGCTTACTCGTCACTTTTATTCTTTATGCTGGACTCGTCTCGCGCGGAGCCGCCACGGTCTCTGAACAATCTGCGCAATTAATGAGTGCGCAAGGGTCAACCAATACTCTTTTCGCACTCGCCGAACGTGAGACCAAAATGCCCCCCGTCGAGACGCCCGAGCCTAAGGAGTGTAGAGGTGCCATCGAGGTCCAGTCCGTACACTTCTCGTATCCGGAAGGACGAGAATTCGCCGCGGTCAAAGGCGTTGACTTCAGTATCAAGGCCGGTGAAGAAGTGGCGCTCGTAGGCGTCTCGGGCTGTGGGAAGTCTACTCTCGCGAAGTTAATCTGCCGACTCTACGACCCCGACCAAGGCAAAATCTGTCTCGACGGCCACCCCCTTCCCGAAATCAACACACGATGGCTACGATCTAAGATTTCGCTGGTTCCACCCGAACCCGTCATTTTTACCACCACCTTGGCCGAGAACATTCGCTACGGACGAACCGACGCAACCGACGAAGAAGTGCGTTGGGCAGCCGAGCAAGCCCAAGCGGCCGGATTCATCGAAGAGCTCCCTGAGGCCTACGAAACGATCGCTGAGGACGCTGGGGCGCAATTCTCCAGCGGACAGAGGCAGCGCATTGCCATTGCTCGAGCCATCCTTCGAAGAGCCCAAATTCTCATTCTTGATGAATCCACAGCGGCTCTCGATACGCGAACCGAATCTGAGGTCAAAAAATCTCTTCGCGCGCTGCCTCACAACCCCACACTCATCCTCATCTCCCATCGTCTTTCGACCATCGTCGACGTAGAGCGCGTCATCGCATTAGATCAAGGGAGAATCGTCGCCAGCGGCCCACATCACGAGCTGTTGAAAACCTCTCACTTTTACAGTGAACTCGTTCAGGACCAACTGATTACCGAATAATTCAATCCTACATTCAAGGAGTACTTATGCCCAGCGTCATCGCCAACCTCAAAATTAAAGCAGATCAAATCGAAGAAGCTAAAAAATTTCTCTCCGAACTCGCTCAGCAAACGCTTGCCAACGAAGAAGGGACCCTTGAATACAGTGTCCATCAACGCAAAGATGACCCGACAGCTTTTGTTTTCTATGAAAAGTATGTAGACGATGCTGCATTCGACCTCCACGGGAAGAACCTTGCTAAAAATGCAGGAAGCATCGGAGCTTTCCTCGATGGACCTCCAGAAATCATTATGCTTGAAGAGGTCTAAATTTCTGAATCCGTTTTGAGTCTTGGAGAGACCTCTACAATGACTCTTCATTGATTAAAAAGTTCGATCCTTTAGGGAGACAAAATGTCAGAGAACACCGAAAAAGCGTATGCACTATTTAAGCCCGCCGAAGGGAAGGAATCCGCGACCGGCGACTGGATGGAGGTTGACCAAGAGCGAATCAACCAATTCGCGGACGTAACCCTCGATCACCAATTCATTCATGTTAATCCCGAGCGAGCCAAACAAACGCCATTCGGGGCCACGATTGCACATGGCTTTTTGACACTTTCCCTACTGACCCGCCTCGGCGAATCGGCCACGCCCGAGAATCAAGATCCAGCTCGGTTCGAAGGCGTGATCATGGGCGTCAACTACGGCTTTGAGAAAGTTCGTTTCGTGAGCCCGGTCAAAGTCGGAAGCAAAATCCGCGTTCACTCTCTGCTCTCGAAAGTCGAGATCAAAGGAGACGCGATTCAACAAACTCGAACCATGACCGTCGAAATAGAGGGAGAGGAACGCCCTGCCCTCGTCGCGGACTGGCTCACTCGCTTGGTTTACGCATAGACGAGAATGCGGGTCCACCGACGGGGCCCAACGACCGCACTGTTCGACAGGGCTCCGTGGAAGCTATTTATTCGGCTGCCTCGGAGCCCGGATCGAGAATCATCCGAGCTCGTTCCGCATCTTTGCTCAGAACGAGCAAACGAATGCCCCGCGCAAAGCCCAAGTTGGGCAGTTCGCCTCCTGCGTCGTCTGAGTGAACCACCGCCTCGATGCCCTCCGAGGCCAGCAATGAAATGGCCGCTTCGGCAAAAGACTTGTCGGAATAGCTCTCGATCACCTCGGCCTGTTCGTAATCCAAATTTTATCTCCCCACAGCTGGTCGTCCAGCGTGCTTAAGTGAGGAGAATAGCGAGTCCGGACATCTCAGGGAGCCACCTAAGCGAAGTCTTCTTAATGGGGCAGACCAGATTGCAGTGGCTAGACTCTTCCCTGTGACAGAGAGTCCCTGAACCCCCTTTATGGAGAACTCAAATGCAATCCAATGCCTTCCAGTCCGTCCCTCGATCGCTGTGTGCGGCTGCAATGCTTTTCATTCTGGCGACCTTTTGCCTCGCATCGGCCTCAAATGCGGCTGAGAACGGAATTGAGAGGCGGCCCTCCAATCCAGGAACCGTCGTCTATCTCATTTCGCCAGCCGCCGGAGAGACGGTGAGCAGCCCGGTCACCCTGCAGTTTGGGCTTAAGGGAATGGGCGTCGCCCCCGCCGGCGTGATGAAGCCGGGCACCGGCCACCATCATCTCCTCATCGATACGGAACTGCCTGACATGTCACTCCCCATTCCGGCCGACGAAACTCATCGACACTATGGCGGGGGGCAAACTGAGACCGAACTTGAACTCACACCTGGCAAACACACACTCCAACTCCTTTTGGGGGACGAACGCCATGTCCCACACGACCCGCCTGTCTTTTCCGAAAAGATTGAGATCACGGTTGTGGAGTGACCTCGGTCCTCAGAACTCTAAAAAAGAGTCTAGTTCCAAAAAATCCCCTGAGGCAAAGAACTCAGGCGCCTTTCGTCGGTAAAAAGTTTCACGAGCCATGCGCAAAGGCTAGGATCCCCGCCATGCGAAATCAGTGGTTTCTCTTCTTTATTCTCGTCCCCCTGCTCTCTGTCGGATGTCTTGGCTCTGGCAAGTGGCACAAGGGGCAAGACCGCTTGGCGCCAGGCGACCTTCTCCTTGAGCAGTTGACCGTACAGGACAACACCGAACCCCTCTTCGCCAGCCGACTCCCCGAGATCCCTGTCAGGCAGAGGTTCCGCTTCTGCTGTGCGTTCGGAACCGACATGGGTGTGCGATTGGGTCAAATGCCGATTCCTTTTTTGAAAGTGGGGAACGTTCTGGAGATCGATGACTTGGGCCCTCACCGCTACGACGGAGCCACAGCCGCCATCGACGATGAAAGAGAAAATGCTTTTCCGGGAGGAGAAGCCAACGGGATGTTGTACACCTGTCGAGGCGGCTTCTTAGACACGGCCCACATTCGAGAGCAAGTGGACTGGGTCGCCTTCTTCGCCTCGCAAATCGATCGCCACCTTGAAGAAGGAACTGAAGTCGAGTTAACGCCCGAGGGTGCCCAGCGGAGATTAGTTCTTGAGCCGGTTCCTCAATCAATCATCGAAAAGTATGGTCGAGACGATGTCGTGCTGGCCGTCTCCCAGTGGCTCGCTTATCAGGGGTCCGTCTGGCATGAAATTGCACAGTGGTATGGCTGGTCGCTGGTCAATCTATACCCCGAAACCGTCTCAGGATTTTCGCCCGAAGACCCGATCTCGAATGTAATCGGAATCCAACTCCTCTCTGGAGTCGATATCGAAGAGGTCCTCGGAAGCGAAAAACAATATAACCATCAGGTGGATCAACTTATGATGACGGCCTTGCACAGACTTGGGCCCGTCTCTTCCGAGCTAGCGAAGCAAATCCTGCACCAAGTCGATAAAACGTGGTGGGATTCGAACGCTCGACTGCCCGATCGTAACCTCGTCCGGAAACGGTACCTTGATACCGATACCGAACTTGAAGCTTGGCTTGTCCCCGAAACCATGCTGGACACCCAAGTCGAAGAAAGCCTCGCTCAGGAATGCGGCCCCGAACCCAAGCCGGCCCTCTTCCGAATCCCGGAGTCTCTTGACGGCATTCACTTCAGCGAATTCGCCACGCTTGAGATCACTCCCATCGGGAAGCCTGCACAACATGATGTTTTTGGTCTCATTGGCCCCACATTCACCCAGGACGACTTCCCTCAGATCATGGAGAATGTCCGAGCCCAGAACGAGGAGGCCTTTGGCCCTCGGGCTCACCTTCCTGACTGAAAACCAGGTTCAAGCAGATGGCCTTAGCGGACGAAGACTAAGCTGACTTGCGCCCAAAAAAAACGTCTCTGATGCCAAAGTAGGCAAAGGCATCTTTGACATCTGAAATCATCTTGCGCCAAGGGTTCATCGAACGGTCCGTGACGTACTCCATGGTTAGGACAACCCGCGACCCGTCCCCCTCGGCCATAGGCGTTACGCGATGCCGGAGCTGATCGCCGTCAAAAAGGACCAGTGACCCCGGCTTCAATTTATAGGACTGAGAGAGGTCTTCGCGCTCGGAGCTTCGCGTATGCAATACACATTCGAACGCACAGCTCTCATTCTCAACCAATCCAAGAAGAAGCGTAAAGCGTTTCCCTTTGTAAAAAGAAGTATCGTAGTGCCAACCGATATGGTCTCCGGGCTCCTCATAGAGGTAGAGCGCGTACGTATGCGCATCACTTTCAAGGCAATCGAGCAGTTCTTCACCTGTTATTGATTCGAGAAATTTTCGTAGAGCGGGCGATCGATAGACCTGACCGAAATCGATGGCATTCGCATCAAGGGACATCCGGCTCACGGCCGCGCCCTTCTTTTGGCCCGGAACATAGTTCCGGTGCACCTCTCCGCGTACACTTTCCATTCCCTGAAGCAATCGCTCCAAGATGTCCTGGGAAAGGAAATCATCGATCACAATCATACGCCCTTGATCTTCGTAACGATCGCGCTGAGCATCGAGATCAAGCTTCTCGATTGATTCAGCCAGGGATTGATTTAAGTCTACAGTCAACTTTGTCTTTTACTCCTGATCAATCTAGAACAAGCCCATACAGAGCGAATACGGAACCATACTGTGCAGAAGCCCGGCGCGGCAAGCTCAATGCCCCTGAAAGGGAACCAGGACACGATCAGAGCGGTCCTATATCGATCATGGGGCTCTCTCGATACTCTGCAGGGTCAAAAGGCGAAACCATACCGGCCTTTGCGATCAAAGCAGCTCTTTCGTTATACGAGGGCCCCTTCAAATCGATCACAAATGCATACTCCACCAAAGCCTGTTGACGCTCACCCCGAGCATCCAAAAGCTGGGCTCGGACAAGGTGAAGCCAAGCGCCACCCCAGGCCGGGAGCAGAGCCTGCTCCTCATCTACAGAGTTCAGAATCGCTTCGGCCTGATCAGAATTCCCCATCAAAAGCGTCCCTTGGGCGCGCAGAATGCGGGCCAACATCAAGCGAGATCGAGCCGCCGAATCGCTAGGGGCCTGGGCCTCAAGGGCCAAAGCCGTCTCAATAGCCTCTTCATACAAGCCCTCCTTGAGCATCACTTCGACCAATTCAGATTGAAAGAGAATATTTTCTGGATACCGCTCATGCAGTAAACGGCCCGAAGCGAGAGCTGAAGAGAAATTCATGGGTGCGTGGTAGGTGTTCACCACCATAAGCATAAATCGCGCTTCATCCGCACGTGGACCTTGTCCCGCCTGAAGTTCAGAGAGCAACGCAAGCCCCTTCTTCCGGTCCCCTTTCGGGACAAACCACAACCAACTCACCCACTTCACAAAACTCGGGGCGACCCCCGCATAATAGTAATAGACGGCCAGCGGGAAGAGCGTTTCTCTTCGGTCGGGATTCAGGACGACGGCCTGTTCAAGAAGAACGCGACCCTTTTCGCCCGCACGGCCCGCCGCGAGATACCGACCGCGCAAACCGTTGAGACGCGCCTGCATCATCAGAGCCATTCCCTTAGCACCCACCGCCACTGCATCTTCATCATCAATCTTGAGCTTCGCATTGGCCAATCTGATGGCGCGATCCGTAGCCTTCTGAATCAGCACGTCCTGGGAGCTCATCCCATCATCAAGAACCAGTCTCCACCAGGCCGTTTCGGCAGCCCAAATGTCCGGCACCGGATCTTTAGGATCGAGTCTCCGCAACTTTTCCCAAATGATGTCGGCTTCTCCGTAATGCCCCTCGAGGTTCGCTCGAATACCGCTCTCGACAAGCATGCACCGCTCTAACTTTCCGGGCGATACTCCCTCGCACGAAGACTCAATGACCAAGGGATCGTCTACTTCGTCGGCGTAGACAGAGTACGGCGTGAGTCCGCACAGCATGAGAAGAAGCGTGCACTGGATACGTCTTCGCATGGATTGCAAACGTATGGCCGTAGACCTTGAAAACATGCTTTCCTCTCCTGGATCAAATCACGAATCGCTTCGCTCTGGCCTGATCCTATCACCTTCGAAACAAGATCACTCTTTCTCCACGGGAGTCTCCAAAGAGTCTGGGGTTATCTCCATCGCCCAGCTCTGTACAGCCCCCGTGAGAGAATCGATCAATAGATCCACATGGGGGCTTCTGGGGATACCCATGTGATCCGACCATCCCTGAGCCTCTCGATTCCACCGAATCGGTGGAGGAAGCTCCAACTGGACCCCCCTTTGCGGTGGAAGGTTGACGGGGTTTCTCGGGTGCTGCCCCCGCAAGGCCCGAGGAATCGCTTCCAGGTCATCCACCACGCGATACGGTTCGGGCAACCCCAAACGCAAATGAGTCGCGACATGATGGGCCAGAACGCGATTGCCCCCCCCTACCAATAAATCGTTCCATTGGTCTTCCCGGCCGTAGCCATGAACGGCGATCACAACATCCACAGAGGCCAAAAAAGACGACAAGGCCTCGGAGGCCGAAGGGTCAAAAGCCGTTGACGGCAAGTGCTCTCGCAGAGGAGCCGCCTGAAGGACACCGTAGAACGAAGCGTGGGTTCGACGGGCCACCTCCGCGGCCACCACATCCGTGGTGCGCTCAAGGTTTCCTCCATGAAAGGCCATCATCCCAAAACGGCCTCGAAGCTCGCAGATTTCCGTCACCTCAGGTCTGGCTAACAAGGCTTTCAACATCCCCCCATATTAGCGGACGGTTCAGAGGTCCTGTCTGGAGGGCTCTCAAAGGGCAACGGCTCTCAGGGAACCAAAGGCATTCCCGACGACCCATTCGAGCGGACATGGCCCAAAAGCAGATAACCCGTCAAAGCTTCTCAGCTCTGTCGGGTTACTGTGTGGATCTAATTGGATGCGACATATAGGAAGTGGTCATGAGGCATGAAGAGGTGGCGTTTTTTTTCGAAGAAATTCCAAATTCTTCGGAATGATCCATTCCTTGGAAAATCCGACTTCGCGAAAGGGGGGCACCGACCTTCGAAACGAAAAAACCCGACCTAGCAGTTGCCAAGTCGGGAATTTCGTGGATCTAATTGGATGCGACATATAGGAAGTAGCCATTTCGCATGTAAATGTGACGATTTTTTTTGAGATTCATACATATTTTATAGGATTTAATCCCCCTGGGGAATTCAGACTCCGCAAGTGTGTCCACGGCCTCCCACTCGGGTCGGATTGGAGACCGGTCTCCCTAAAAGGCCTTCCCAGGCCCGGCCCAGAGAATCCACTCAATCAGAGAACATATGCCCCATTAAGGACGCCCTACCTGGTGAACGAATCCGGGAATTCAATGGTGCCTGCCCGCGTGTGGCCCTGACCCCTCCTTCAAATGGAACGTTTCCAAAACGTCGCCCTCTCCTTTTAATGCGAAGGACCACTCGCACTCCCGCCTTGAAGAGGCCCTCTCGGTTTCTTCAGATCTAAGCCCCTTCCAGTCCAAAAAAGCGAACCCTCAGCCCGCTCAAAATAATCAAAAGCCTTCGTCGGAAAGCGCAATCCAAGAATGACTGCTTCGTAACTCGAAAGTCGTCCGACAATGAGATGGCCACCCACAGCAAGCAGCCCGGGCCCGACCGAAGTACGATCTAACACGGAAGCAAGTTGGCCTCAGAGTCAGAATCGAATGGAAGGAATGCGCTTGAGCGAAGGCCTCCAAATAAGCTTGACGACGGCGGCCGTACTCTTACCTGCAATCGTCGGTCTGATTTTACTGGGATGGCCCAACGGTACATGGGCCGCACGCGGCTTAGGCATCCTCGCTTCAGCAGGAACAGCGCTAATCGTCCTTCTCCTCATGATCGCAGGAGCAGACGCGGTCCTTCAAGTTTGGGAGATGGCGCCTCAGCTCTTCATTCGAGTCGCCTGGCGCGTCAATTTTGCGACGCTCTCGCTTTGCGTCCTCGTCTCCGGAATCGGCGCACTTGTGCAGCATTTTGCGGGCGCATACTTCGGTCGCACGGACAAGGCCCGATGCGCACTCGGCACCCTGCTCATTTTTGAATCGGCCATGCTCGGCCTAATCCTTTCCGACGACCTCTTCTTACTTTTTACGTTTTGGGAACTGACCGGGTTGTGTTCTTTTTTTCTAATCACAACTGATTCGGACAAGAGAGCCGACACCTTCGCAGCGGCACAGCAAGCACTGGTTGTCACCGTGGGCGGAGCTCTTCCCATGATGGTTGGATTCATCGCCTTGGCCGTGATGACGGGCACGAGTAGCCTGACCGCGCTGGCCTCTTCTCCGCCCCCATTAGGCGTTCAAACAGTCGCCCTTGCTCTCATTCTCCCCGGCATCTTAAGTAAGAGCGCTCAAGTTCCTCTGCACTTTTGGCTTCCGGGGGCCATGGCCGCTCCAACCCCGATTAGTGCCTATCTTCACTCCGCCACCATGGTGAAAGCGGGCATCATATTGCTCCTTTATCTTTTTCCGATCTGTGGTGCGAGTTGGCTTTGGAGTTCAAGCCTCATCCCTATCGGAGTCCTCACATGCCTTTGGGGGAGTTACCGGGCTCTCGGACAAGATGACATTAAGCTCCTCATGGCTTGGTCTACCGTCTCTCAACTCGGATTGATGGTCATTACCGCCGGACTTGGTACCGACCTCGCTATTCGAGCAGCCACCCTTTATCTCTTCGCACATGCCATTTTTAAAGCCGGGCTTTTTCTCGGTATCGGAGGCATCGACCATTCAGCGCACACGCGTCGGCTCTCGGAGTTAGGCGGTCTCGGTCGCCGAGCCCCTGCGCTAGCCGTCGTCGTCGCGCTTCTGGCCGGCTCGATGGCCGGACTTCCTCCATTCGCCGGTTTCCTCTCGAAGGAATTGGTTCTGAAAAAATTACTGATGGCGGAACCCTTCCTCCACGATCTAGCCGTCTTAGGCATCGTCTTAGGTTCCGTGGGCACAGTCGCTTACACGTGCCGCTTCTATTTTGGATGCTTTGCTGGTTTGCCCAGAAGTGAGGAGACTGAAAAGGCTTTGCCTATCGGTTGGAATTTTTTATTTGCGCCCGCTGTCCTAGGAGTCCTAAGCCTGTTCGGTGGCCTCGGTGCCGTTCTGGTTGATCGGTTCTTCCTTGAGCCCACCACTGCGGCGCTCCTGGGCTACTCCCTGGCTGTCCCCGAGTTAAGACTCTGGCATGGCGTCAACGTGCCTCTCATATTAAGTACGGGAATCGTGATCAGCGGATACGCAGTCCATCGCTTCATCGGCTCCAAACCTTTGCCCGCAGGCCCCCTGCCCAGCGGATCTCAACTCTTTGAGTCCTTTCTGGCTGGAGCACAGAGCATCGGAGGGTCTCTCAATCGTGGCTTAGCCGGAGCTCCTCCGGCGGTCTACATCGCTTTGGCTCTTGCTCTCGCGTTCTCACCCGCCCTTTGGCTCATCGAACCCGCCCTCGACCAAATGCTTACCCCTTGGAGTATCACCGGCCTCCTCATTCTCGTTCTTCTTGGGATAGGCCTGGCTCTCCTTGTTTCTCTCCCCACAAAAGTGGGACGTATCCTGGCCCTTACCACCGTTGGTTTTTCCGTCGCCCTGCTTTACGGACAACTGAGCGCTCCTGACCTTGTTCTGACACAACTCTTAGTCGAAGTTCTAACAACCGTCTTTTTTCTCTTGGCTGTCCGGTTCCTAGTGGGAAAAGAACCCAATGAATCAAAATCAACCGGCCTGAACGCTCTCCGTTGGCTTTTCGCCTCTCTGATTGGAGCAGCTTCGGCCGCCTTGGCGCTCACGGTTCATAAGCTGCCCGCGGATGGTCGACTCCCTGACTATTTCTTTTCAGCCGCTCCCGAAGTCGCTCATGGCTTAAACCTTGTCAACGTTACGCTCGTTGACTTCAGGGCCCTAGACACTTTAGTAGAGACCTTGGTGGTCATTCTCGCTTGTGTAGGTGTCTTGGGATTACTCACGGGCCGCGAATGGCCCTCTCGGAAAAAGTCTGAGCACGAGAAGCACGCGTGAAAAGTTTTCTCCTCCAAGAGCTCACGCGACTCATCTTGCCCTTTTCTGTGCTCATGGCCATCGCTCTTCTCATCAAGGGTCACGACGCGCCCGGAGGCGGATTCGTGAGTGGCCTGTCTCTCGCCGTGGCCGGCATTCTCGGTTTTACAGCCTATGGGTTGGGGCGTTTTCGGCGAAGTCTAAAAGTTGAACCCGAGCGAGTCGCTCTTCTCGGTGGCCTCATCATCATGATCAGCCTCTTCGCACCTCTCGTACTTGGCCAAGCGCCCCTGAGCCAGGGCCAGATTCAAATCGAACTTTCGCTCTTCAGCCTTAAACTGCACTCCGCTCTTTTCTTCGACATTGGAGTGGTTCTCGCAGTGGGCGGAGGGTTGTGCTCTGCGGCATGTGCGCTTTGGGAAACCTCTCTCACTCAGGATGGGGACGTCTGATGCTCCCCGTGATTGCTCTCGCGATTTTCCTCCTCATGACGGTCGGTGTCTACTTACTGATGCACCGAAGTTTATTACGCGTAGCCCTTGGTCTGGCTTGCATTGGCCATTCCGTAAATCTTATTTTGCTTTCTGCGGGGCGCTGGGGCGAACGTCCTCCAATCGTTTCAAGCGGTATGCAGGCTACGGATGTCACCGATCCCATTCCACAGGCTTTCGCTTTAACAGCCATCGTCATTTCTATGGCTCTGACTCTGTATCTTTTGGCCACCGCTGTCGTGTACAGCCGACGTGGCGGCCGAGCTGAGTTAATCCCAGCCCCCGAGAACGACGGAGAACAAAGCTCGGAGTCACTGTCTATGGAATTCTCCGGAAGAGGCGAAAGGGATTCGTCATGCTCTTAATCCTCTTCGCACTTCCAGCCTTCGCAGGCCTCCTTCTTTGGCTAGCTCGCCCTAACGTAAAGACCAGTCGTCGAATCGCCCTACTGATCTCAGGCATCCTCATCATAAGTGCCGCCTGGCTTGTTCAACAAACAAGCCAGGGCGCAGTCCAGGTCATGGCCTTCGGCGGATGGCGCCCCCCTTACGGCATTGCGTTTGCGGCCGATGCCCTATCGTCGGCCTTCATCCTTCTTCAAGCTCTTCTCCTGGGGATCACCTTCCTTGCGCTCCGCGTTGAACAACATGGGGAAGAAACGCTTCTGCGCGCTCATCCCCTAGCTCTGTTTTTGACCTCAGGCCTTATCGGCGGCTTTCTCACCGGAGATCTCTTCAACCTCTTTGTGATGTTCGAAGCCGTCCTGATTTCATCGTATCTACTACTCCAAATCCCGGGCACCCGACGATCGCTAGCCGGCGCTCTCCCCGTCATTGTCGTTAATTTTGTCGCTTCAGCCCTCTTCCTAGCCGGACTCGGGCTGCTCTACGGCATGACCGGGTCCGTGAACCTCGCCGACCTCTCTGAACAACTTGTGAATGCGCCCCCGAACCTGCGACGAGTGGCGCTCGCACTGCTCGTCGTCGCATTCGGAACAAAGGCCGCCATCGTTCCTCTTTCCTTCTGGATGCCGGCCAGCTATCCAACTCTGGCCGCCCCCCTCGCGGCTCTCTTCGCCGGGATCATGACGAAACTCGGGGTCTACGCTCTCCTACGAATTCACGCCCTCATCTCGTTGGACCCGGGCCTGAGCGAAGCGCTCATCTGGGCCGGAGGAGCTTCTGCCCTAGTCGGCGTACTCGCCGCCCTTTCTCAGTATGAAATGCGACGGCTCCTCTCTTTTCACAGCGTTTCCCAAGTCGGTTATATCGTGGCAGCGCTCGGACTCGGTGAACCGCTGGGACTCGCAGCCGCTCTATTCTTTGCTCTTCATCATTCTCTCGTTAAATCCTCCCTCTACCTCGTCGCCGACGAACTTGAACGAAGAAACGCCACACGTGATCTACGAAAGATGGATTTCCGAAGAACGGGAGGAGGCCTTCTAGCCCTTTGCTTCGGGGTCGCCGCTTTTTCACTAGCAGGTCTACCTCCCCTTTCCGGTTTTTTCGGGAAGCTCTCAGTTTTTCGAGCGGCCTTTGAGGCGGAATCTTTTGTGCTGCTTGGGCTTCTCTTGGTGGCTTCGCTCTTCACTCTGGCCAGCATGCTCAAGATCTGGCGTTTTGCCTTTGCACGCAAACCCGCTCCGAAGAAAGGGGAGTTTCACACTCAATTCCAGCCTGGCGCGTTGGGCCTACTCGTGACTCTCATATTGGTCTTGGGCTTTTCTGCCGGACCGGTGTACACCTACGCTCTGGAAGCAGCCAAGGAAAACATCGACGGCTCCAAGTACCGAGAAGCTGTCTTCAACGCAATGGGCGAAGGGCCCATCGGGAAACCTTAAGATGTCGCACTTCTTTTTCATGATCGCGAGCGGTTTCGTTTGGATGGGGCTCACGGCAGATCTCGACTTTGAATCATTCATCTGGGGCGGGGCCATGGGGGCTTTGATCTGGTTTTTTCTAGGTACAAAATCTCACAGACCCTTTG
>NZHD01000112.1 GCA_002691205.1 Deltaproteobacteria bacterium | reverse complement strand
CGAGTTAAAAAAAGATTTTGCGGCCTTCGCGGGAGGTTTTGAAGATTCGCTTCCCACTTGAGAGCGAAAAAACGAAGAATCCCAGGAGCTCGAGGCCGGGTGATTCGGACCGGCGGGAAAAGAGAGGCTCGCTCTACGATTCGACTTCTCGAAATTTAAAAGCAAGGGTCGTTCTCATGGCCTCGGCGTCCGGCGTGGGGGCGGCGCCGTAGTGCCAGAGGTCGGAACGAAAGAACACCCCGGAGTTGGGTTCGTAAGCCACCGGATCGAGCACCTTCTGAGCGTCGGCAAAATGAGTGGCGCCACCCCAGGTGGAGGCCTTCCACCGAGTGTTTGAGTAATAAAGAAACGTCCAGTCTTCAGGCCGGTGAGAATCCTGATGCCAATCCCCTTCTTGACCTGGGGTCTGGCCATTGGCGTAGACCTGAAGAAGCTCAAGCCGAGAAAGCCCGGCTCGCGCTCTCAGTTTTTCACCCACCCGCTGAGCCAGGTGTTCCTCAAAATAAAGATCGTGAGGGTTTTGCTCGGGGATCACGTCGCGAGAACCGCCCAGGGGCTGGATCCAGAACAGACTCGGCTTGGCGCGAAACTCAATGTGATCGGGTTTATGGGCGGGCGGCGCCCCATTGCTCTGCTGAAGCAAGCCCCAGCGTGTGAGTCGCATGATTCGACCAAAAATTTTGCGATGGGTTTGATCGTCGAAAAAATTTTGTTCACGGAAGATCTGCAAAGGGCCTGCTCGCTCGCGTGGGACAGGTTCGCTTTAGAATTGATTTGAAGGACGAGAATAACGGCTCAGGGCCTGAGATCAATCGAGCGGGCCAAGGCCCTTCGGAAAGACCAGGCAAGACGGGGAAAGACCGAGGCAAACCCCACCGAGAGCGCCCGGCGCGCCCCCTCATAAAAACCCACGCAAAGCCGGAAAAAGAGCCGACTTGCCGTGTCTTTCGCAATAGCGCCGGCTGCAATGACTCCAGTACACTTTCTGTGTCTTCAAGAGCCTTTGTTTTTATGGGGTCACTGACCCTGGGCTGCTTGGGGACTCCGACTCTTCCAACGTTTGATCACTAGGAGATTCAAAATGCGTCATGCCCTGATCGGTCTACTTTGTCTCAACCTCTTTATGCTCGCCTGCGCAGGAAGTTCAGCGACACCGTTCTTAGCCTCGGCCCGGACGGACAAAACAACTTTCTTTGTTGAAAACCACGGCAAAGACTCGCGTCAGATTGAGCAGATCATTGTTGAGGCCATGAGGGCCCGGGGCATTCAAGCCACCTCGGGCGACCAAAAACAAGCCCCCGCCGATACGGACTTTATTATCACCTACGAAGATCGCTGGGCGTGGGACATGCGAACCTATCTTCGACTGATTCAGATCGATATCCGCGACCCTAAAACAGGCGCGATCGTGGCCACCAGTCGATCTCACCAAACCTCGCTCCCCTCTCTAGGCAACACCTATCAAGAGATCATTCAGCGAACCACCGACCGACTCTTCGAACCCAACCCGTAGCGGCCCTCGACCCCCACCCCCCCTCGCGTTCCATGCGCCCTGGCCAAAAACCTCTGGCCCTCGGCCGCCCTCAGGCTTCTTTGCTTTTGCGAAGCCTGAGGGAGACCGATCACTGACCTCGTCAAAACTACGGCATGAGATCAGTGACTTCACTTCAGTGCACGATCATCATATCATCAAAAAGCCAGTTGAACTCAGGACCATAACTTCCGCCAAAGCCACCGATGGAATGCCCTGAATGTCCGCCCTGCCCTGGTGGGTAAGATCGACATTGAGGTGGGTAGCAGACGCAGCCTAGGAAAGGGCAGCCGCCAGTAATGGGCGTACCCGGCGGGACTCCCCCGAGATTCGGGCTCGGAAGGACGCCGCCGCCGGCAGACGAGCCGCCGTTTGGAGCTGGGGTCGATGTCGGAGATGGAAGGCAGGCGTTAGGATCGTTTGATGTTTCTTCTGAGTCGTTGATCCCTGCATCAAGTAACGTATAGGCGAGTGTCGCAACCTGTATGACTTTTCCTCCTAGTAAAACGACCAAGCTTTTCGCACCAAAGATCGCAGCCGCCGCAGGCAAACCTACCCCAACGGCAACGCCCAAAAGTACGCCCATAACTACATCTTCATGTGAGTCCGATCTTGATTGAAGACCCGCCGGATCCCACAGGTCCACCGGGTTTCCCGGCGTGTAGGTGTATTGATTCATGGCCTGATGGATTGGGTCGGGAGAGAGAAAGCGGCCGACCGCGGGGTCGTAGGCGCGGGCGCCCAGGATCATGATCTTTCCGAGGTCGAGCCCCTGAGCGAAGCGGTGCTCGGTGTCCAGCCAACCGTTGCCGTCAATCGACGTAAGCCCCCAGCCCCCGTAGTGGTAGTGGGTCAAGACCTCGCCCTCGCCGTCCGTCAAGAACTTGACGTTGCCGCGACGGTCGAGGTGACGATACACATCGGTTTGGCCGGAGAGTGAGAGGCGCATGAAGCGAAGATCGAGTTCGAGATCGCCGTTTGAGCGCTCCGTCACCTGCCCCCCAAAGCGAAAGCCCTGGTCAAGTACGGGCACACCCGACACCGACCGGCTCGTGGGGCGGCCCAGGCCGTCGTAGCCCAAGACGACGTGTCCCACCTCGCTCCCCACCGGGCCAAAGCTCTTGAGTCGACCATCCGCTGTCCAAGCCAGCGAATCATTGCCTCGACGCGTCACGAAGCCAGAGGAGTCGTAGCTGTAATCAAGGTCTTCGCGTGGACCTTCGCCGCCCTGGTAAGCCACCGACTGAAGCCGATTGCCATAGGCGTTGTATTCATAGTCTTCCCGATTAAAATTACAGAGCCCTGTGCCTTGAGAAAGTCGAAGAGTGAAGTTGGCCAGCCCATCGTAGCCGATCAAACTATGGCCCCCGCAGTCGTCGGTCTCATAACCGATGATCTGATGTGAACCGCGCTGGGCGCCTCGACTAAAGCTCCAGTTCTCCGAACTCACTGTTTCAGAACCCGAGAGGATGGCTTTACTGCGATGCCCCAAGGCAGAGCCGAAAAAGAAGTTCCTCTGCCAATCGGTAGGAGAGATCTCGGCCACGCGATCTCCGTTTTCAGTTTCGATGCTCGATGACTTCATCTTGCCGTCTTCGTAGACAAAAGTCCGCTCAAGTCCGTTCCCGAGAGTCCGGCTGACGAGATGCCCCCCCTCTCGACGATCTTCCAAGAGCAAACTCCAAGGCCCCCAACCTGGCTTCCTCTCGACTCGAACGATCCGACTGGCCTCGTCGTACTCAAACTCAAGGCGAGCCAAAAGCTGTGACCCTTCCAGAAAAGTACGGGCCGAAACCCGAGAGCGACCGTCGTAGTCCAGAGTCACCTTGTCGGCTACGGACCCAGGCCGGTTATAGGTCACCTGCCGAGTTCGACCCTGTGCGTCGTAGCCGTATATTTCGTTGAGTCCTCCCGATCCGACGACCCGAGACACCCGATCTCTCACCCAGGAATATTGAGCGTAGGCCTCGGGCGACGCGCCACACGCCGACCCAAATGAAGCGCGGCAACTCCGAGTCATCCGCACTCGACCCAGGGCGTCGTAGTCCGTTTCGCTCCGCATCCCATTGCCCTGATGGGTCGCAGTCAATCGGCCCAATCGGTCATAGGAAAAGAACGTCTCCTCTTCGCCGAAGAGTGCGACCTGAACCGACCGACCCACCATTCGGCCGAGAGCATCATACTCAAAAAAAGTATTTCCCCCTCCGGGCCGAGTGATGGACCAAAGCTGACCGTCGCTGCGAAAGGCCTGAACAATGACGCCTTCACAANTTTCACCAGACAAGCTGCACCCACTGAGCACACGACGATGTGGGTTGCGNCCNGCATCGTACTGAATCTCCTCCACGCCCGGCGAGTCCGGCGTCACGAAACCCGTCTTCGTCCGGTTCCCCACCGCATCGTAGGTGATAAAAGTCGAAGACTCGTCCATGGTCACTTTTTGAGCGTGTCCGTGAGTACCCCAATCGGAATACGTTCGTACGATGTCATCCGGGTCCTGAACACGATTGATCGCGCCGTTGCTCTGATCGTATTGAAAAAGCTTGGCCTCNTCTTCCGCATTCGCGGATACCACCAAGCGGCCACTCACCCCAAANAGATTCACACTCACCCGCTGCCATCCTGCGTCATTGACCTCCACCAACTTCACCGGTCGAGAATTCGGGGTTTTTCTAAAATGAGCTTTCGAGGCGAAGTCCTCAAAGGTCAGGCGCATCCTTTGGCTAGGACTCGTCACTGTAATGCGATTCGACTCTCGGTCGAAAACCGTGGCCAAACCTTGGCGATCAATNTGCCTTTTGATCTCCAAGGGAGCCGAGGCGTCCCATTCAAACTCTTCAGATAAACCTTGCGGATATTGAATTCTTGAAACACGCCCTTTGGCGTCGTATTCGTGGCGCATCTCATGCTGGTCGGGATCGACGGTGANGGTCCAGAAACGGTCCGAATCTGCGGGCTCTTCGCCATACGTAAAGGACCAACGTGGGTTGCCAGCACCGTGATACTGAACCGCCGCCACTCGACCGCGCAGACCGGTCACGGTGTTGTTGATCAGAGTCGCGGTAAAACTCGCGCCCTCGGGCGTAGTCGCCTGAAAGGCGTTCTCCGAGTAGACATACCGCGAGCCCAGGCTTCCGGCTTGACGATCGAAGCCACTCCAGGCTTGAACGATCCGGCCCTCTGTGTCGTAACTATATTGGGCTGTACTTTGATCACGCAAATTAACCACATTCACGACCTGACCCGAGTTCCTGTAGATGTAAAACAGAGGGCTCGTCTGACCCGCCACGATCTGAATGATCGACGTGGACGAAAATTCCAGTCGCTGGAGGTTTTTTTGCCCCGACCAATACATCGAAGACAGCGTTCCGTCTTCGCGAAACTCATAGACCATTCCGCCGGCCGTCTTCATCCGGCGGTCATCGACCTTGACCCACCGGGTCCCCGGCACTTCACTGTGGCTCGGCTGATCTCGCACCACCGCGATGGTCCCCATATCATCGACAAAGACTTCGCCGTCATAGGTCATCTCAAACCCAAAGGCCCATCGACCATTGGCGGAGTTAAACCGGGCCGAAATCGAGTAGGTGCCCAAAAACGTATCCGCGGAGAGGTCGCTTCGAGAGAGAGCCAGGCCGCCGCCGGCCACGTTCACCGTGACGCCCAGCGGCAGAGCCACTTCAGCCAACTGCTGGTAGCGCTTTACGCCTGGTTCGGTGTATTTCGGACACCCAAGACTGCCGACCAATAAAGCCAGCAAAATNAAAATGACTGTCTGTCGGGTGCGGCGCTCTCGGCTGGGAACAGACGNAGCCTGGCCCCCTGCNCCTCTAAAAGAGACAAGACGGGGGCGTATTGAAGACTGTAAACGGGCGTTGAAGATCTTACTCATAGGGAAAGCTCCTCCAAGGGTTTTTGTCGTGGCCAAACTTAAAATGCCATTCGACCTTGGACGGAATCGCCTCCTTTTGCTTCAAGCTCACCTCATCTTTGCATCATGATTGCCTCAAAGATGCGTCTGCCCGCCCCTTTTAAGCCGGTGTGAGTCCTTTCAACCCCGCTCTTGGCGAAGGCGAGTCTCAAACTGAAGCGGCCCGAATCGAGAGGTTTCGGGGGGCTAAGCCTCGTTGGCGCGAGCAGCAGGAAACTGACCCGCTTCGCTATGAGGGTGAATGCGTGAGCTGGGGCGGCGGAACCGGACAAAGCGGAATTGCTCCANGCCGTCTGCGGAGTGCGCACGATCGAGGTGGCTCTGGCCGGCTTTGTAGCGTTCCATGTAGAGCACACGAGCCTCTGTGTACCGAGCGATATTGTGCAGNGCCAGNAGTGGAATAAANACGCTCAGACCCACNAGTACNNGTCGCAGNGNAGGCCGCTTGAGGTCNCCAAGGCCTCGCGCCACGACGAGAAGAAGAAGTGGNGCCACATGAGGGCCGTACANGAACAANTCGGTTCCNTAGATNAGGTGAAGNACNACCTGNCCCACNATCGCCAGGGACAGAAAACGATCNAAGGGTGTCTTCACCGTCTTCATCCACCANGTGANNGCACCCANGNTCAANAGGNANGCCCAACCNANNGCCAGNCNGAACTCCANNNCCCCACTCCCGCCGGGCNAGGANTGNTGNACACCCAGCAACCCNNTCGTGTNCATCCCNTCCACGCCGGAGAAGTTGTATGNATGCATNTCGGGAATCACCACCGTNTGNGACACNANAACCANGACCTTCTGGAGCACACTNCCGGAATANGGNTTCAGCAGGAATTTCTGATTCCATTCGTCGACCTGGANCAGANCATCAAATTGNCGGATGAATAGACCTTCGAGGAGCCAAAGCGACCCTGCGATCAAGANGGTATAGGCCGTAATCCGAAGCGCTTTTCCCGGCTTGAAGAAGCANAGNCTCAAGAGAAGCCCGAACATCCAGTTCGTAATCGTGACGGACAGCGAGAGCACATTGAGAAAGACTGCGGCCGCCGTTGGCATCCTCTCTTTCTGACTGTAGTAGGCCACTCCGGCTGTGGTGGCCATGATGGTGGCGGCACCCAGAGGAAAGCGCTCACAAATTCCGGCCCAGAAGATGAACGAAGACGAAGAGAAGAAAAGGGCTTGGAGGAGCCATGTCAGAGGCTGGAGCCCAAGAATTAAAAGCAACGTCAAAGCAAAAAAGGCGGAAGAGAGTCCAACACCCAGAGCGAGAACGAGACAGACGGCCATTCGCTCCGGCACGCCGAGAAGACCCATAATCTTGACAGGGACGATCCCAAGGTAGACAAAAAGAGGGTGTCGATTGGTTTTCTGCCAGAACGTGACCGTGTTTGTCAGGGACTCGTAAACCAGAGGTGGATCAGACTCGAACCAGATGTCCAGAGATGGCTGCTTATCCCACTGGATGCCACGAACAAAAGCCTGAGAGTCGATTTGCCGAACGAGAAGGCTGAAAGAGAGACCAAAAGCAATCAGGAAGGAGATCGCGATGAATATCGTCTGTCCGGACCGAAGTTTTCTGTTTTTCATATAGGAGCAGCCAAATCGTTTGCGTTGTCTTCACCATGGGGACCCGCTCAACACTCAAGTAGAGGATTTACCATACGCGACGGACAGGAACCCGGAAGATCCAGCTTACACCCTTGAGCATGGATAAAGAAATTTTAAAAAACGCACCTGCCTCAGAGCCTCTCCGAATGAAATCGTGAGACCCTCTATTCTCTCACAGGTCGTGACGTGCCGGGCTCGACCTCGGGTATCCGAACCAGCGCGAAGAGCACCGCGGAAACGACTAGGGTCGCGGCCATGAGGTAGAAGCCGGTTTCGTAGTGGCCCTGGAAGTCGAAGAGAAGGCCTACCAAGGCAGGCGATGCGGCCACCAGGGGAAGACCCAGCAGGCCCATGTAGCCCATCACGCGTCCCACCGCGCTGCGCCCAAAGCAGGCGGCGGCCACGAAGCCCTGCAGTGGTCCCGTGGCGCCCACGCCGAAGCCAAACAAGGCCCCCCCGAGCCAAAGCCATCTCTCGAGCGGGATGAAGAGCAAGAAAACCCACGAAAGGCCGAGGACAACAATCGCCGCGTAGAGCGCGTGACGCAGGTCCACACGGTCCGCCACTGCCCCGAAAATCAATTTGGACAAAATCGAGGCGGGTCCCAGCGCCAGGAAGTAGGCAGCCACGCCGCCCACACCGCCCATGCCGAGTTCGGTGAGGTAACCCGGCAGATGGACCGAGATCACAATGGGTGAGGCGAACAGGAATGCAAAGGCCATGCTGACGAGCCAGACATTCGGATCGCGGAGTGAGACGGGGACGGGCTCCGGCGACGCCTCCGTGACCGCGTCCCCCTCGGATCCCTCGCCATCGGGCAGCTGCTCTACGTCGGACGGGCGCCCGATGATCAGCCACGCGACCGCGGGTAGACCTAACACCAACGCGAACGTTCCCATGGATTGCAACGCACCTCGCCAGCCCTGCTCGGCGATCAACCACTCGCCGAGTGCCGGGGCCCCCATGCTCGCGACAGTGGCGCCCGCCACGGTAATGCCCAGAGCGATCCCTCTGCGGCGATCGAACCAGTTGCCCACCACCGTCATTGTCGGGATCTGCCCGGTCATCGCCGAGCCGACGCAAACGAGCAGGCAGAACGCGAGTCCCGCCTGCCAAAGTGCCGCGGAGACAGCGGCGATATGCAAACCCAAACCGAGCAAGGCCACCCCCGCCACCATGACCACGCGAACGTATCCGTGATCCGCCGCGCGACCAATCATGGGCCCGATCACGGCCATCACCACCAGTCCGATGGTGAGTCCCATCGAGATGGTACCGACGGTGCTCTCAAAGAACTTCGCCAAGGGCACCACGAAGACCCCGAAGCCGTTGAAGCAAAGGCCTGCGGACAGCGCCTGTGAGATGAAGGCTCCGGAGACAACCCACCAACCCCGAAACGGGCGAGGAGCCTGGGGTAGTCCCAAGGGCGCGTCAGGCGAGGGTTCGAGTGTTGAGGGATTCATGAGAAAGGTCGAGTCTCCGCTACGCGAGTGCGCGTACGAGCGGCTCGAGTTCATCGATCTCGCGCAGCGCGTCCTCGTTGACCGCAATCAGCGAGATGATAGCGTGGTCGACGCCCAGCTCCCGAAGTGTTTCGAGCTCTTTCACGTCCCGGGTCGCCCGTGGGACCCCATAGGAGACCTGTATGAGCTCAGATACATCCCGCCCGTGTCTCTTGGCCGCTTCGAGCAGAGGCGCTTGCTTCTCCCGGTACTCCGCGGCGGATGCGATGGTCGGCATCCATCCGTCAGCCCAGCGCATGACCCGGTCGTAGATGCGCGGCGATTCTCCGCCAAGGATGATCGGGGGATGGGGTTTCTGATTCGGCTTGGGCAGGAGACGCACACGCGAAAAGTTGTAGTAGGGCCCTTCGTGGCTCGCTTCGTCCTGGGTCCAGAGCGCCTTCATGGCCGCTACCGAATCGGCCAGCTGGCGTCCCCGGCGTTCGTAGTCGCCACCGAGCAACTCCATCTCTTCGCGGAACCAACCTCCGCCCACTCCAAAGAGGAAGCGGCCCCCGGAATCTCGATCGAGGGTGGCCACGTCATGAGCCAGGCAAATTGCGTTCCGGAGATTCGGTAGGCAGATGGCGGTGCCCACTTTCAATCGCTCCGTCACCGCGGCGGCGCGAGCCAATGTGACCATGGCCGAGGCGAAGACGGAGATCTGGTCGTAGGGATCACCGTCCTCCGGGGTCTCTTCGTACTGGTCCCCTGCCGGGCGGTCGAAGTCGATGGGCGACGCAACGTGATCCTGAACCCAGAGGGAGCCAAAGCCGCGTTCTTCGGCCGCACGCGCGACCGGAGCAATATCGATCGCCCCATGGCCCGCCATAAACATAAGCCCAATCTTCATTTGGATCTCCTACGCCATCTTGAATTCGAGTCGTCCTTCACTCGCGACCAGGCGACCCACTCCAAACAACCCGTAGTCCATTCGTTTCCTCGGAGTGTCGATCACGACTTTGGGATTGCATAGAGCGAGGCGGGCACCTTTGTGTTCAGAGATAATACGGTGTGGCTCTCTGACCCGAATAACCCATTTGGGTATGGTCGGAGTCGGGCTGGGGGTATGAGCCCTGAGTGGGCGCCCTCGGCACCAGGCCCTCAAGCGAATTGGTAATCCATCCGGTGCATTTTCGCCGAACGAAGACGAACTTGGAGCGGCCCTACCCCATCCAGATGCACACGATGCTCATCTGTTTGAGGGCCGCCCAAAACCATCACTCGGTCTTGAGCCCGCGATCCAGCCTTCGTCGGGGTCGGCCTCAGCGGGAATACCGTACGAAGAATCCGGCTGGCGCGCAGCCCAAGCCGCTTGAATGGCACATAGAAATCCGTCGAGCGTGTCGCCACTGGCATCGCTCACCAAGGCCTCTTGGACGGCGCCGTCGATCTCCACGTGAAGCCCACACACCCGGAAAAGATCTTGGTTCAACCCCGCAACAATTTTCTTTCTCGTCTCGACCTGCGCAGGGGTCTGCTTTGATTTCTGATCGTTTTTATACCCTTCACGGCCGGCCCATTGCTGGGCGATTAATTTCGGATAGCCCTCCACGGCCTTTCTGTCTGATGCGTTGGGGCGACACGGAAGAATACACACGCCTGATTTCAGAAGTCGGGGCGCACCCTGAAAAAACATCTTGCCCACCGGAATCCCATACATCTTCATTGGGCTCAAAGAAGCCGCAAGCACGTCGGTCTCTCGCCGGTGTTCTTTATCGCCGGCGGGTCGAGGGTCTCGATATTCCTGGAGCAGGGTGTCCCAACCCTTCATGCCCAACTCTGAGATCTTAAGCACATAGTCGCTCCACCCTTTTCGGAGTCCTAACTGATCTAAGAGTTTCCTGGGCTGACCAAAGGGAAAATCGAAGGCCGCCACCCAAGGCCCGGGCGTCTCTAAAAAGGCTTCAAACGCTGAAAAATCTTCCAAGCGCCCCGAGAACCCATACCGAAGCGTAGTTCCCGTTAGCTCACACTCCGTATACGTAATCGGCTTTCGCCGCGAGGGCGCACTTGTAAAATCAACGCCGAAGATGCGCATGCTCTTAGAGGCGCCGTTGGGGAGCGGCGGCGCTCCGCCTCACAGAGAGACTGGCGCACGACGATAAGCGAGATGCATCTCTCAAGACGGATGGACCCCCTACTCGACGTACCCGAGTTCTCGAAGCGCCTCAACGGATTCCGGATCCACCGTCCATCCCCCCACTGAACCGGAACTCTCAGACGAATCGTCCGTGGGCATCCGCTGCTTCAACTCGGCGAGCATGCCGGTGGCTTGCTCGGGCACCAAGCTCTTTTGATCTGAGAGCTCTCCTCGATCCCAACTTAAGTCGTAAAGAAACGTCTCGCCGGATTCAAACCAAACCAACTTCATGGGGTAATCGGTCAAGGACGCCATACGACCGAAGACCCGATCCGAGGGAGCACAGGACGCGCGCGACGTATCCTCTTTGGGCTCTCCGTCTTGGCCTGTGTGCTCCCGCACAACACTTTCGTCGCTATAGAAAGACACCATCTTCCGAGAAGCCCCTTCTCTCGAGGCCTCCGCGACGACCGGAATCGAATTCGCACAGGAGCCTGTTTGCGTCCAGCACTCGATGGAGGAGCGCAGGTCGATCAAACCCACGGGCGCGTCCAACACAGCCGGGGGGACCTCCGGAAGACCATGCACGAAGAGCGGAATTTGAAGCGTCTGATTGCGAACCGAAAAGCGGTGACCCAACAATTTATGCTCGCCCAAGCTCTCCCCGTGATCTGAGGTCACCACAGTGATCGGCGGTGACAAACCTTCTTCGGACGCCATCAAATCAAGAATTTCACCCAGCTTTGTATCGGCCCTTCTCACCCCTCCTAGATAAAGACTCTTCAAGACGGACAGCGCCTCTTCGGGAGGAAGCCGGGAGCAGTTCGAAGACGCCACCGGATACCGCTCAACGATTCTTTGAGCGTGCACCGGATCGATGTCGGGCGTCAAGAAGTTATTCGCGAGATCCACTTCGTACGGCGAATGAATGTCGTAGATATTCACGAACAAAAAAAACGGCTTGTCGGGGTCAAGCGTCTTGAGCCAGTTCTGAATTCGCTTCAGAATATTGAATGATTTCAACCGGCCCACACCCTGGGCTTGATTTTTCAGAATCTCTTTCAATTCGGGCCATTCAAAATGATCAAAGCCTTGAGTGAGACCAAACTTCTCGCTCACTAAAAGATTTTCCGAGAAACCGGCTGTCTGATACCCGGCGTCGCGAAGGTGTTCAGCCAGGGTCGTGAGAGAGTCGGGCACCGTGAGCTGCTGCCCCGTCCCCACCCCGTGGTCTTTCACGTCAAGGCCCGTGAACAAAGTCGCGTGACTGGGCAACGTCCAAGGCGAAGGCGAAAAAGCATGCTGATACTGAAGCCCATCCGCCGCCAATCGGTCTAGGTTCGGCGTCGTCTTCGTCACGGCCCCATAGGCAGACACCGCATCCGCCCGAAGCGTATCCATCACAATCAGAACAACCGAAGGCCTTGGGTCTTGGGCATCTGAGCCGCCCTCGCCCCCGGCGCCCGGAATAAACGCCTGGGCTTTAAGATTCGTCGCCGGCTTTTCTTCAGAACGCGGTGACTCCGAGCATCCGGCGAGTAAGCTCATCCCAAAAAAAAGACTCGCCCCAAGAACCAAGCCACCAAAGAGCCCCCCTAGAGACCCGGATATACGCCCACCTCGACGGTTTAATAAACGGAACATCAAATCACTCTAGCAAAGAAGCCTCTCTGATCTGTTGACAGGGCCCGTGTCGATATCTAGCCTTCTCGACTATGACACGAACCCGATGGATCTGGCTTGTTCTAACCCTAGTCTATGTTTCATTCTTCAGTTGGTACACCTCGTTTGGGGGGCCTTTGTCGGACGAGGAAATCGAATCCTACTACGCCCTCATGGCCAACGGAGAACCCAAGCCGAGCCCAGAGCGTCTCGCTCGTCTCCGCACCTTCATGGAAGAAGACACAGGCGATGACTTCGTCATGTTGAACTTCATCGACCTGTATGAGACGCCGCTTCAGATCGAGGGGGTCGAGCCCGGCGAAAGCAGCAGCGCCGTCTTAGACAAATACATGGCCTACATGACGCCCGCGCTTTTTAAGAGAGCCAGTCATCCCGTCCTTTACGGAGAAGCCGCTCACTCCGCTATGGACCTGATGAACGCCGAAGGAATGGAAGAGTGGACGACCGGCCTAGGAATGCGTTATCGCAGCCGTCGAGACCTTCTCGACATCGCCAGCAATCCAGCCTTTCAGGGTTCTCATGCTTTTAAAGTCGCCGCCCTGCGTAAAACCATTGCCTTCCCGGTTGACCCTTGGCTTCAGCTAGGCGATCCGCGTCTGGTGCTGGCCCTGTTTCTCGGCTTCGTAGGCTGCGCACTCAGTTGGCGCGAAGCCGCTCGAAGAACCTAGAGGCCTCTCACCAATTTTTTAAAGCCTTTTCGAAGAGTCGGTCAAGCCAAGGCCACTTCGCGCCGATCCACCCCCCATGGAATTCATTTTATCCAACGCCGGGATGGTCGCCGTTACCTTCTTTACGCTGAAGGCCATTGAACTTAATCAACAGAAGCCCCTGGCTCAGAGCGCGAGTCCGTCTCAAACGCCGAGTCCCTTCGTCTAGTTCAACGGCTCACGCAAAATCACCCTTCAGATTTTCTGCGCCACAGCCGATCTTGTTCACACGAACGAAAAATAAAAAGCGCACACACAACGCTTCTTCTCGACCAACTCTCTATTTCCGTCCATAAGCCACCGCCGTCTGCCCAAGCCCTACCCTGCCGAACCCCTTTGCTTCTTCGCGGCCTAGCGAAGACGCCCACGACTAACGCTTGGTGGTCAGTTCACTTTCGTGCTCGGCTATAAACGACTTAATGTCCTCGGCCATGCCCAGCACGGTGCCCCACTCCTCCTTATAGAAGGTAATGGGAAAGCGCCGGATCCCGTACAGAGAGACCGCGCCCTTTGCACTCACCTGCAACCTCAAGCCGTTCTTGTTCTCTTTGAGCGCTTCGTTCTCCGCACGCAAGCGAGCCACTTCGGCTTCGAGTTCATCTTGATCCATGCTTTCTCCTCCATTGGGGTGTGTTCACCGCAAAATTCGGGGCCCTCGAAGTTTTCTGTATCAGAAATGAGAAACCCTTTCTCACAGAATAGACACTCTAAACGATCCCGTCTCCACCGCCTCCAGATTTATAGAGCCAGTGGTCTGCTACGCTGCCGCCTCTATTCAACCCATTGAGGAGTACCCCCCATGATCCGCAGTAAAGAATTTATCGTCACTTCGTTCCTCGCTCTCGGCTTCGTTCTTGGTGCCGCTGGCTTCGCACACGCCGACGTCTTGGGCTCAGATGTCCGAAGTGATTCAAAAGACGCGTGGAACTCCGTCAAAGACGGAAGCCAAAAAGCGGCCGCCGACACGAAGGACGACGCCGGAAAAGCTTGGGATAAAACCAAGGACGGAAGCCAAAAGGCCGCCGACAAAACGAAGGAAGACGCTGGGAAGGCTTGGGACAAGACCAAGTACAAACCCCAACAAGCCACAGACGACACCAAGAAAGCCGCCGGAAAGGCTTGGGACAAGACCAAGGCAGACTCTCAAAAAGCCTCTGAAAAGACCAAAGCAGACGCCGGCAAAGCTTGGGACAAGACCAAGGACGGAAGCCGAAAGGCCGCCGACGCCACTCGAGACGGCATGGGCGATGCCATGCAAAAAGCCGGCTCAGGCATGATGAAAGCCGGAACCGATATCAAGTAAACGTCGACTCAGGTCGATGGCTCCGTGCCCCCGGTCTTGCCCTCCTTCAAGAGGGCCCAGGCTGGGGCTGCACAGAGCCCCCGGGCCGATTTTCTGGTCTCTCTTCTTAGCCCGTAAAGCCTCGGTCCACGGCCCGGTTCTGCAGCCTGTAATACGGGATCGACCCATCCGGGTCACGCAGCTCATCCAACCCGAAATCCTCCGCCATCTGACCCAGCTCGCTGTCCACCCCCCTCGGTGAGACCGGACGCAACCCGCAATCCCAGTTGGGCGCATAGAAGAAAACGGCGCTGGTTCGCGCGCTGCCCTCTCGCAGATTTTCGGGCACGCTGGCCACGCGATGCTTGGTGGCCACGACTCGTCCCTGAGTGAGATACATGAGGGCTTCGCCCACGTTCACCACAAAGTAATCGTCATCGGCCGGCACCGAACGCCATTGTGTTTCATTAGGCAGCATCACTTGCAATGAATCAAAGCCGTTCTCGGAAGGGCTTTGATGAAGCAGAGTCAAAAGATTGTCGTCGTAGTGGGCCGCCATTCGAAGCGCGCTGGAACGGGTTTCCGGATAGTTCAAAAAACGCAAAATGCTGGCGGGCCGATTCGTGTCTGCGCTCCATTCGCTGTCCGAAAGATTCAGTGCCTGGCGCACCGCTCCGAGCAAGGTTTCGGCCATCTTGCTGAGACTCTCAAAATACACCTCCCAGGCCCGATGAAAATCGTTATTGGGAAAAATGTTCTCGCGGAAATACCGCTGAGCTTCTGGGTCTGAATAATACTGGGGCGCTTCGCTTCGGTCCTGAGCCGAGGGCGTCACCCCGATCGTATATTTCTCACACAAATCCCCTTCGCCGAGCTCCCCTGTGCCGAAGCCCGCCTCGGTGTGTTCTGACCCAAACGCCGCATACCCCCTTAAAAATTCCGACGTGCGCATCTTCTCTTCCACCGAACCCGACATGAAGCGCGCCGTCTCCTTGCGCAAGTCATGGAGCCGCTGTGCCCCCGCAGCCGTATCCCTTAAATAGAAAAAACCGGTTTCACACAACCCGCGCCGAAGCGAAGTCAAACAATCCGGTTCAGAAAGGTCTACCCGAGGAAGCTCTGCAATCAACATCTGGACTCCAAATCTAAAGGCTGAAAGCCCTCTCGATGTCGAGGGCCGAAAGCCCAAAGTCTTCCGGCGAATAGACATGAGTGCCCTGGTGACCCCGCTGGTTTTCCATACGCCAAGTCTGCATGGCCAGCCGCCCTTCTTCAGAGAGTGAAAACCCAAAGCGTTCGTAGATTCGGAGCACTTCACCCATGGGATCCGCTTGAAAATCATCAAAATTCATTTGATAGAGACGATCCGAGGGCCACCGTTCATCCATTTTTTCAAGCTCCCCCATCCCTCGCCGCCAGAGCGCAAGCTGATCCCGACCGTGGGCGTGGGGATCAAAGTCCGCCACCGCCGCCTGCATGCCCACCGATGTGAGACTCGCTACAGAGGGAATGATCTTCAAGGGATCCCGCCGCGTCGTCACCACGCACGCATCCGGGAAGGTCTCTAAAAAAGCCTCCATGTGAAACATATGAGTGGCGTCCTTCAAAAGCCAACGACACCCGGGCGCGTTGGACCCGATCATCTCTAGGTTTTTTCGATAGCGGGCATACTCGGCCCGCATATCTCTCCCCGCCCACCAACGGCTGTATGTGGGCACCCTGAAGTTGCATTCAAAAGTCACACTTCCAAAACTTTGCCGGAGTAAGTGCCAACATTCGTCAACCTCATGGGCGTCCATCTCATGAATCGCACGCATCTCGGGCGAAGCTTCGTAAAGGGCCCGCGTCCGAGTGTCGCAGTCTATAAAGGCCGGCACATCGCCCCACTCCTCGCGTGGTGGGCGAGGCATGGGCGACTCAGCCACCCAGAGTTCAAGTCCCTGTAAGTCGGGGTCGCGCGACAGCATTCGGTGCAACGCCGTGGACGCTGTGCGCGGCATCCCCACGATCACGAGCGGGCGCTCGAGGGTGTGAGCCGATACTTCTCTCTGAACCGAGAACTCTGCTTCGCTCAGCAAACGCCCGGTGAGTCCCGAGAGAACTTGCCCCTTGACGAGAAGGCGACCCACCGGCGTCAAGTTCGATTCCGATTCACATGAATTTAAAAAAACACGAAGCCCCTCGCGGTATTCGTCCGGCCCAAATTCAGAATGACCCGTGGCCTCGCAGGCCGATTCGTGAAGCGCCTCTTCGCAATGAGGCAGAGGCGTCGAGTCATCAAGATCCATGAGTCCCGGCCTTCGATTGGACATCAACGGACGATTCCGCCTCCGTCAATAATGAGACTCTGACCGTTCACCCAACGGGCCTCATCCGAACAAAGCCAAACAGCCGCCGCCGCAACGTCGGCCGGTCGGCCGATCTTTCCGCCTGGCATGGTTTTGAGCACTTGAGCGAGAACTTCTTCAGGCAAAGATTCGTTCAGCATGGGCGTGTCTGTGACTCCGGGACAGATGGCATTCACCCGGACGCCCTCCGCTCCGTACTCTTGGGCGCCCACCTTGGTCAAACCTAAAACCCCATGCTTCGCCGCTGTGTAATGCGGTTGACCCGGAGCGGCAATCACACCGGCCCCCGAAGAGGTATTCACGATGGCTCCTCTACGATCATCTCTCAGATCTTGAGTCAGGAACTGCTTGATCTCGTGCTTCATGCAATAAAAAACACTGGTCAAATTCGCTTCGATCATTCGGTGCCAAGAGGCGGCTTCAAAGTCAACCAGACGCTGCGGTGCATCCGAGATCCCGGCGTTGTTAAACGCATAGTCGAGGCGTCCGAAACGGCTGACGACCTGGGCCACCATCTCCACCACCGCCGACTCATCCGTCACATCCACGGTCAGGGGAAAACAATTTTCGCCCAATCGCTCGGACACTTCCTGGGCGCCTGAAGCGGAAAGGTCGGCCACCACCACCTGGGCTCCACCGCTCACCAACATCTCGGCCATCGCTTCACCGATTCCGCGCGCTCCGCCCGTCACCAGTGCCACCTTACCGTGATGTGTGCCCATTCTGACCTCTAGGCTGCTTCGGCCTCTCGATTGCGACACTCGGGACAGCGATACGTGGACCGCTTGGCGGCTTTATCACTGGGCGTGTAGCGAGTCTTAAAAATTAGATCCATGAAACCCGTAAAAAAACCATAGTTATAATCCAGGCTTCCAGCGTGATGCTCATTATGGTGCCAGGCGCTCACAAGGTAGCGGCTATGCGGGCTTGGCATAAACGAAAAATCAAAGCCCGCATGCAAGTACGTCCCGTACACAAAATTCAGGGTGGCGAAGGTGCCGATCAACGCCACATCCCAAATGGGAAAAAGAAAAGGGATGAAGAAAATCGGAGACGCCTTCACCAACATGTCCAAAGGCTGATCGGCCATCACTCCAAACGCCGTCGGGTTTGAATACCGGTGGTGATGCTTGTGCACCTTCCAGAGCAAATCGTTTCGGTGACAGGCCCAATGAAAAGTCCATTCGAAAACTTCCATCGTGACAAAGACGCCGAAAATGCTCAGAGGAATATAAGCCAGTCCATACTCGCCCGGATCAGCGTAAAGACCGCTATATCCGTGAATGCCCAGCCAAAACGCCGCAGACACCACCACCATCACCATGGCCATGGACACCGTTCCGTCCACCACTTCGCCCTTAACTTGCTTGGGGGTGGGCCAGGCCCGCTGAGTACGCCACTTGCCGACGCGCTGACTCATCTTTGAGCGATGCAGCCACAGGTAAAGGCCCCCACATGTGAGGTAGTACCAAAAGATGCCGATGCCCATAAGCATCAGGGTCATTTGAAAAAAAGAGAACGGACGAAAAAGATCAAGAAGCATGGCGAGGAGTGTACACGGCCGTGCCGAGTCGTCCCGTCAAAAATGACAAAGGCAGCTTCCCGCACAATTGAAAAGCAGCGACCGAAAGCGCCCACCCAAATCGATCACACCGGGGCTCTCTTGACTTTAAACACAGGCCAACGCCCGAGAGCCTGCGTGAATAAGACCCTCTGACCCACTCGGTCTAAGCTCGCCCTTGAAACCACGCTTCCCGGTGGCGAAGCCACACGATCAAAACTCAACCCCACGCGTGCACCCCCCGCGGGTTAGACACATTCGCGATCTGTGCCCGTTGACGCGGCCTCTTCACGGTTTCTTTTTTTTGCCCCGAGGCCCCGCCTCGCGGGGCGCTCTAGGTGGGTTTAAGAAGCGCCACGTCAAAAAACCTCAGCGCCTGTCGATGAGGCCTTAAGTCAAGAGGCCATGTCATCGAACCCCCTAAAGCGTTCCGATTAAATAAAGGCACAACGAGCCGAGTTATGAACCGCAAACTCCAAAACAGCAAACGGTCTGGATGGACGGATTCCGCTCCTATGGGAATGGGTACACCTCCTTTCACCGGTGAAGCTCGTCCTCGAGCCTGGAGTTCGGCCCGCGAAACCATCGCTTGGGGCCTGGCCACCTTCTGCCTTTTCGTTCTTGTTGGCCCTTCAACGAATGTCGCCGAAGCCAGCATGACCCATCAAGGTTCTCTTCTGATTACCACGGACACCGTCTGGGAAACGGATTGGTCCATCAACGGGGATCTCATCGTTTCCGGGGGAGCCACCCTCACTCTTCGCGGGGCCTTCACCCACAGCATAAGTGGAAGCCTTCAAGTGAATTCAGGCGCAACCCTTGAAGCCTCGGGCCAAGGCTATCCCGCCGAGGCCGGTCCCACCCCCGGTGCTTCCGGCGTCACAGGCGGGGGCGGCGGGCACGGCGGACTCGGAGGCCTCGCAGGCACCCATCTGATCCCGGCCGACTTTTCAGACTCGAGTCTCCTGCCCACACAAGGAGGCAGTGGAGGCGGAAATGGAAGCTTCTCTCCGGGCGGCACGGGGGGCGGGGTCATCCACTTCCAAGTCAGCGGTGCCTGCCTTCTTGACGGCCATCTCAACGCCAACGGCGAAGACGCAGCTTCAAGCGTGGCCGGCGGAGTCGGCGGCGGCGGTGCGGGTGGAACCATTCGTCTGTCCTGTGACGTTCTCTCCGGCGACGGAACCCTGGCGGCCAACGGCGGCGACGGAGGCCACGACCTCTCCGGAGGATGTTGTACGGGCAACCTAGGAAACGGAGGCGGCGGAGGAGGAGGACGCATTGTGATGCGGGCCCACGACCACGCCGCCTTTACGGGAAAAACGAACTCAACGGTGAACGGCGGAGCGCCTGGAATCGGAGTGGGCCCTCAAGGCGAACCGGGCGGACGAGGAACCCTCGCGTTCATTACCCTCTCCTCTGAAAGCAACCCTCTTACCCAGTTCACAACCCAAAGCGACACTCATCTGGACCTCTATCAGGGTTGGCGATGGGAGGCTGTCGCGGGGGCACCGTTTGTCTACACCGAAGTGCGCGCTCACGAGAACACCCAAATCATGGGTGGCCGTGAAGACGTCGCCCTTCAAGCGTCTCACCTCTCACTGCACAACACCACCTGGGACGGCTCCAT
>NZHD01000111.1 GCA_002691205.1 Deltaproteobacteria bacterium | reverse complement strand
TGGAGCGACTTCAAACCGCCCTGCGAGCGAACGGAATCGAGGAGAGCACATCCATCCTCAAGGCATTCTACAAAAACGATCTCGATCTGGCCCAACTAGAGCAGGCCGGAATCATTGGACGCAATTCGGTGGCGGCCAAAGACGAACTTTCACAGGGAGCAGACAGAGACCGCGGAAAAATAGCATGCACATTGAGTCATCTGGCTGTGCTGTTGGACTTCTGCGAGTCGGGCCAGAATACCTGTCTAATCTTCGAGGATGACATTCAGCTCGACGATCGACGGACAGACCTGCAACAATTTCTCAACTCCATCGGCGCTGTAGATTGGGACATGATCTATCTCAGCTACAGCCACGCTCGCCGGAAAGATTCGCGCAACTTGGGCGAAGGAGTGTGGCAGATAAAAGGCCCACTCTGCTTGAACGCATACATCTTGAATCGGTCATCAGCGCTCCACCTCCTACGTACGCATATTCCATACAAGAAGTTGGTGGATGAACTCTATCAGGAAGTTGCGGAGAGGGACTCCCTAATGGTCATCGGCCCCGAGGAGCGAATCTTCGATCAGGATCGAAGGGCTGCCGGTTCTCTCATCAGCGCGAGCCGCAGTCTCCTCATGGCACCGCAGTGGAAACCCTCTGCCACCGACAAAGTCATCGCTCGCGCTCTTTCGATTGGGTCCCTGGGTCGGGGCCTGGGATATGATGAATACCTTCTACGCTATAACCACCTTCCGTATGGCTATCTCTCTCGTCTCAGGGAGAGGATCCCCTCTCTATTCCGAAGATCCGACTGACACACCGAGGCACGACCTGCAAAAATCGCGAATCGATTGACGCGTGAGTGCAGCGAAAGCCTTCGCTCACAGACGTATCAAATCATGTACAGGTCACCTGATGCTCGGACGGTAAGGTCACTGATCGAAACACCCCACGGCTGGTCGATGGCGTAGACGATCTGGTCGGCCAACTCTTCGGGCGAAAGCGAAAAATAAGTGATGCTGTCCGGATCCGAAGCATCCCCACCCTCTTCTCCTGACAGGATTCGCCCCAACTTTTCCAGGAAGACCGACTCCTGGGCGCCCAGGATCCCGCCGATCGCCGCGGGGTTGATGACCCCGGCACCGAGACCCGTGGAAGGGACTCCGGTGGGCCGAATCGTTGTCACTTTGATGCGCCCTTGAGACTCCTGGCGAAGAGATTCACTGAGAACATTCACCGCCGCCTTCGTGGCGCCATAGACGGCCGCACCCGCGACGGGGTAATTGCCATAAATCGATGAGAGATTCACGATGTGGCCTCGCCCCTCCGCGATCATCGAGTCATGGACTGCTGCGATTCCATTCACAACACCCTTGAAATTGATGTCGATGCAGCGTTCCCAGGCTTCGGCCGCGTCCGCATGATCCGAAAAAAAAGCCAACGGCATAACACCCGCATTGTTGACGAGAACGTCAATACGGCCGAATCCATCCACCCCTCCCTTCGCGGCCGTGGCCATCTGGGCCCGATCTCGTACGTCGGTGACCACGGCCATGACCCGACCGGATCTTCCCCGAGCACTTTCTTGAAGCGCATCAAGACCAGCCTCATCCACATCCACGGCGAGGACTTGAGCACCTCGAGCGACGGTCTTTTCCGCAACCAGCCTACCGAAGCCTCCCCCGGCGCCGGTAATCATGATGACTTTATTCGCAATATGATCGACCATTTGATCCTCCCAGGCAAAACGGCACGATACCCGAAATCTCTCGGATACAAGAAGCGATATGCAGATTGCTCCAGCGGACTTCGCTTTCTCTATGGCATCGGCTAAGTGTCTAAAATCCTGTAAGATGAAGCCTTGAGACTCCGGTCCGCGAGTGGGGTTCAAATGTACACATCAGGCCTCAGGAGAAGCTAAAAGATGAGCGTAGCGATTGTTACCGGAGCAGGCGGGCTCGTAGGCTCCGAGGGATCAAATGCGTTCTGCAAGCAAGGGTACGACGTCGTCGGAATCGATAACGATATGCGTCGGTACTTCTTCGGCGACTCAAGCTCCACCGAGTGGCAGACGCGCCGGCTTCAGGCCGACTTCCAGAAGTCCTTTCGCCACGAGAAAGCCGACATTCGGGATGAGTCGGAGATGGGCAGGATCTTCAAGCGTTACGGCTCGGATATCTCGCTGGTTCTTCACTGCGCCGCGCAACCGTCTCACGACTGGGCTGCGCGAGAACCAATGACGGACTTCTCCATCAATGCAACCGGAACGCTCGTTCTCTTGGAGATGACGCGGGCGCACTGTCCCAACGCGACGTTTATCCTTCTTTCGACCAACAAGGTCTACGGGGATACGCCGAATCGTCTTCCCCTCTTGGAAAAAGATACGAGATGGGAAATTGACCCGTCCCATGAGTATCGAGATGGGATTCCGGAATCCATGAGCATCGACAGCTCCATGCACAGCCTCTTCGGTGCCTCGAAGGTCGCCGCCGATGTGCTCGCGCAGGAGTACGGGCGGTACTTCGGCATGAATACCGGTATTTTTCGTGGCGGTTGCCTCACCGGCCAGAATCATGCCGGTGCAGAACTTCATGGCTTTCTCTCCTATTTGATGAAGTGTACTGTGACGGGTCAGCCCTACACGGTTCTCGGCTACAAGGGAAAACAAGTCCGAGATAACATCCACAGTGTGGATCTCATTCGATGCTTCGAGGCTTTCCATCGCGATCCGCAACCCGGCAAGGTCTACAATGTCGGAGGCGGCCGATTCTCGAACTGCTCCATGCGAGAAGCGATTGAGTTGTGTCAAAAAATAGCGGGGAAGGAGCTCAGCTGGACTTACAAAGACGAGTCTCGCATGGGTGATCATCAGTGGTACGTCTCAGACATGTCTCGCTTTCGGAGCGACTATCCCGCTTGGGAACCCGAATACGCTTTGGAGCGAATCCTTGGGGAGATGTACGAGGCGAATCGCGATGCTTGGTCCAATGGCAAATCCTAAAAAAAAGGTGTCGTTTTGAGTCGAATTTTCATTCTCGATCCGTCCCTAAGTCACCAACGCCAGCATCACTTCTACGCGATGCGAGCGTTCCTATCCGAAGCTGAGAGTCTCGGTCTGGAGCCCAAGGTATTCGCTCAAAGGTGGGCGAGCCGCGCCGTGCATAGGTTGGGGGCACGTCGTCACTTCTCCACCGGGGGCTATAGCGTACAGAACCATGGCGCCGCGGAGCTGGATAAACTGGCCAAAGCAAACTACCGAACTTTGGTGAGACTGCGGAAGCTCCGGTCGCAGATTAAACCCGACGACTTTGTTTTCTTCCCGGCGATAACTGCCGCATTGGCGATGGGTGTGTGCCAATGGATCAGTGGATTCGAGCCCCAGGAGGCACCACGCTTCGGGATGTGTTTGATGTTCCAGCCCGACTGGCATGCCTCGGGAGGTCGGAGCGACGCGTCCGACGCCTACAACCGTCACGCCTTTGGCTTGATTCCCCACGCGATCCGGCATCGCGTGGCCTATACCTGCGAGACCGAGGGTTTGGCCAACGAATATGCTCCAATCGTGGGAAGCCTGCCGCTGGTCCTGCCGCTTCCGACGTTTCAATTTTTGCTCGATGACCACGTAAAGGAAAAGCGGGGCGGGCATCCACCGCGGGTGGCATTTCTCGGCTACACAAAGTCAGAGAAAGGGGCTCTTCAGATTACCGATATCCTAGCCAAGGCGGAAGAGCGATACGGAGAGCTCGATTTCACAGTTCAAATTATGGGCGGCAGCAAGGCTTTGGGCGCCTCCATCGAGAAGGCCGCGAGCGCGCTGCGCAAGGCTCCGAAGATAATTCGCGGTTCTGTCGTAGCCGAGCAGATGATCCGCATTCTCTCGGATACGGATATCCTGCTGC
The DNA here is from genome assembly GCA_002691205.1 of Deltaproteobacteria bacterium. Taxonomy (GTDB): domain Bacteria; phylum Myxococcota_A; class UBA9160; order UBA9160; family UBA4427; genus MED660. The sequence continues at coordinate 22,299 of NZHD01000111.1, read as the reverse complement.
TTCCTTATGATCCAAGCACGTATCGAACGCGAGGTTCCGCTTTGTTCACGGAAGCGAAGTCATTAGGCGTCCCGATGGTTATCTCCCGAGACACCGCCATCGGTCGTGAAGCCGCAGAGAAGGGGATCGGGATCGGGATTGCCGACTTCAATGCGGAGAGTACATTGAGTGCCCTTGGCGAAGCGCTCGAACGGCTCCCCGAGCTAATCAAGGCGTCCGCCGTCGAGGCTAAACGCATTCGAGCAGAGGACCCAGGCTACCTGAAGCCCCTTTTTTTTGAAAAACTTTCAGCCGAAGGTTGAGCGCTGTCGCTTGACAGTATCGCTGCTCTCGATTGTTCGGTCTGTCGATAATCCCGAGCGGAGATACATTTCAAAAGCCCATGTTGCCTCTTGGAGCATATCCGAAGGACGCGTCACAAAACTGACGTACTGACACTGAACGCTCTTAGTCAGTGGGAGGTCTTGACGCTCACAAGGCGAGGGTCCGATTTGGCCTGCGACAGTGTTGTTTTGCCTTTCGTTAGATCGAGCTTCAAAGCCACGTTGAGGAACGCCACTGCATACTCCAGCGTCGGAATATCCTGATAGGGCCGATTCGGTTTGGAGAAGTTCAAACCTGATATGCCATTGGCCCAATCAGCCAGGTTCTGCATCTGGGCTCCATTGTCGGTGCCTGCGATGGTGAAATGGCTGACGTCCTGAACATCGATCAGAGTTGCATTCCTCGCGTTGTCAAAGATCGCCATGGATCCGCCGTGCCAGGTTGGGTCCGAGTCGGGCCCAAAGAGAAAGGGCGCGCCCACGGACGCAGGCCCAGTGAAGAGGCCCTGTGTGTCTGTAATCGTGAATTCACCTGAGCACGGGCAAAGTGTGTCTGACATTGAACAGAAAATCAGGATGGGTGCGGTGACCTTTTCGACGACTGAGCTTGGCCGCGGCTTGACTCCATTCCACGGAGCAAGGCTGACTACGGCCTTGATTAGATCGGGTTGGGACTCAGCGAGGTGGGCGGCTACATCGAAGACGATTCCACCCCCCATACTGTGTCCCATTAAGGCAATCGCGTTCGGGTCGACGTCATCTCGCGTGAGTAGGTAATCAATATTGGACTGTACATTTTTCGCCATGGCGGAAAAATTCATGGCCGATTCAACCTTGAAAGGCATGGAGAAGAAGTTTTTCATGGCCTCGACGGGGTGGGTCGGGGTCATCTTCTCTCCGCAGTCTTCCTGCTTTTCGTTGGCCATAATGATGAAACCCCATGAAGAAAGTCGTTTGAGCGTGTCGCTATAACGCTCCGTCGGTCCGCAAAGACCGTGCGCGAAAACCACCGCTGGCCACTTCTTCTTCGCCGCAAGCTCGGTGGAAGGCGTAATAAGCAGACCCTGTTCAGACACCGTCGACATGGAAACCTCGAAAGGACCCGGGCCCGCATAATGATGCGTACCGACTTCGGTGACGGCTAGCCCTCTGGAAACAGCGCCCAGCAGGACCAATCCAACGACCAGGACGGGGATCTGGGCAAGCAAGACTCGACGTATCGCAGGCATCGTTGAAACCTCACTCATCAAGATAGTTAAACTTTTAATGTAGAAGAAGAATACATTAAAAGGGGCCTCCGCCATCCACGCGCAGGCATACGACAGCGTATCAGACGACCCCACGTGGCTGCTGCGGGCGTACTGTTCCTTAGCTGCGCGAGTACCTCGCACGCGCCTTCGGACGTACGGCGTCGGAGTCCACCTCGGCGATACGCGACATCAGGGCTCGTCGGAATCGCGGGACGGCGTCGGCGGCTAGGCAGAGGTAAAAGCCGATGAGGGCGTTCCTCTCGAACTCTGACACGTCGATGACTTTGTCGAGCCAATCGATCGCCGCGATGCGGTAGCTGTCGAAGGCCCGCTCCGCGATGCGCACTGGATCGCAGTCGCCTCGGAGGAGTCCTGCGTTGGCCGCATCGATGCAGATTCGATTCGCAACCTGGGCCGAGCGCTGCCAGATGCGAAGCGCGCCGTTGCCGCGACCCGATCGTTCGAGTCCTTGCCCTGCTCGGAGCGCCGCTCGACAGAAGTCCTCATCCTCTGCGAAGAGGGTCGCAAGTGTTCTGACGACCCGCGCTGTGGCCTCGATGGGATCGACTTCCTCGACTTCCGAGAGTGTCTCTTCAGCGCGCGAAACCAGCTCATCGAGCAGGCGGCGAAAAAGATCATCCTTGGTTCCGATAAGGTTGTAGATTGTAGGGACAGTGATTCCTGCTTCGCTTGCGAGCTTGCGGACTGTTAATCCGTCGACCCCCTCGCGGGCAATCGTCGTGCGCGCAACCACCAAGATGCGTTGGCGACGTTTCTCCATATTGATCGCGCGAGTGGAGTCGTCCATGGTTGCGCTAGAGCTCCACTTCGATGAGACAAGGGCCGCGAGTTTTCATCGCGGATTCGAACTGTTCTCGAAACGCCTTCACTGTCGTCGACTTTGAGGCCGCGACCCCCATACCTTCCGCTAGCTTGACCCAATTGAGATCCGGGTTGTGGAGGTCAAGTTGTGAGAGCGCGTTCGGGCCAGGCGCGCCGACGCCCACGCGGCCGAACTCGATCGCGAGGATCGCATAGGCGCGGTTCGAGAAGATGACCGTCGTGATGTCGAGCTGCTCGCGCGCCTGGGTCCATAGCGCCTGAAGCGTATACATCGCACCGCCATCTCCGTGGAGGCAGAGTGTCTTGCGATCCGGGCATGCGACGGCCGCCCCAGTCGCTAGAGGGAGGCCTTGACCGATACTTCCGCCCATGAGCGAGAGCCACTCGTGTGGCGCAGCGGTCTGAGTCGAAAGCGTGGGACCAATGCCCGAGGTCGTCGCCTCGTCAGAAACGATCGTGCCCTCGGGCAGATAGTGTCCGATAATCGCTCCCGCCGTGAACTGATTGAGGGCATCATGATCGGCTGGGAGCGCGCTCGCGCTTGCCGCTAAATCGGACGGCGCCGCCGGGGCGCCCAATTCGTCCGCAAGCGCGCCGAGGGCCTCGGCGGCGGATTCGTGGGACTGCGATGCATAGGTGATCTCGCAGTCCTCGGGCGTGAGCCAGCTCGATTTACCCGGGTAAGCGAAAAACGAGACGGGCGGGCGGGCGCCGGCGATCACCATCGTCTCCACCCCAGTGAGATCCTCTTCGATCTGTTCACCGAAGTAACGGAGGGGTTGGACCAGAACCCGGCCACTGCCGCGCTCGCGTCGGGGCGTTGATGTGGGGCAAATCAAGCGCGCACCGGTCACTTCGGCGATTCGTCCCGCATGGCGAAGGCCCTCGCCGTAGAGCGCGTCCGCCCCAAGCAACAAAACCGAAGGGTTCCGGGTCGAGAGCGCGATCGCGGCCCGCTTGATCGCGTCCGGGTCGGGCGTATGCAAGCGCGGGCGCGGAAGTGGTGGCGCGGGTCCGCCAGCTTCGTTCCAGGCCGTGTCGGCCGGAAGTATCAGCGTTGCGATCTGACCGTGGCCTTCCATGGACGCCGCAACGGCGCGGGCGGCATCGGAGGCGACGGTGAAAGCGCTTGTACTCGAATGGATCCATCCCGAGACGGGTCGTGCAAAACCTTCGACGTCAGAGTTCAAGGGAGCATCGAACTGTTTGTGATAGGTGGCGTGGTCCCCCACCACGTTGACGATTGGCGTCGAAGCCCGCCGCGCATTGTGGAGATTGGCGAGACCGTTCGCGAGACCGGGGCCCAGGTGGAGTAGCGTGGCTGCGGGGCTCCCCTTCATGCGGCCGTACCCGTCTGCCGCTCCGGTGGCGACCCCCTCAAACAAGCAGAGGATCGTGCGCATGTCGTCCACTTGATCTGTAGCGGCAACGAAGTGCATCTCCGAGGTGCCCGGGTTGGAGAAGCAAGTATCAACGCCGGAGGCAACGAGGGTGTGAACGAGGCTCTCAGCGCCATTCATGATCGGTTGACCTTTCGTTTGGATGAGCGAGCCACGAACGCGAGGAATCCTAAAGAGGGACGCTAGATGCTCAAGTCGAGAAGGTTGTAGTCACGCAGCTCATCGCGTGCGTCTTCATTCCACACGAACGTCTCTTTTCGTTCGCGGAAGGGTTGGTACTCATACGGTGTCTCGTCGGGATATTGATGGCGGCGCGCTTCGATCGCGAGGCCCAGAGCCCGCGTTCGCTGCGCGATGGTGGCGTCGTCGTACACCTGGACGGGGGAGTGCACACCGGTCCCCCTCACGCCGAGGACGGAATTCCTGCGATGAAAGCCAAAATTGATCGTCAATCGAGGCTCGAAGCCGGCGTTTGGAAAAGATCCGTGGACGAGCTGGCGATTGCAAATCACGACGTCGCCGGGCTCGCAGACCAAGGGGACGGCCTCCGGGATTCGCTCGCTTCCAGCGGCGGCCGCTAGTTCTGCAACATCGAGCTGGCCCTGGCGATGGGATCCAGGAACGACCCAGACCCCGTTGACCGGAGTGCTGCCGTAGACCTGGGCCATGAAGTTGAAGCCGTGTGTGTCTTCATCGAGGTCTGGCGAGCTCCAATGTGTGTCGCCGTCCTGGTGCCAGGCAACGGCAGCCCCTCGGCCTGGATCCTTGATGAAGAGGACGTCGGTAAAGGGCGCGAAATCCTGTCCGTTAATCTCTGCTGCGACACGAAGCAATTCGGGGTGACCGTAGAGGCGAAGCGCGGCGTCGGAGAACTGGAGCGAACCAAAGAGAATGAAGGGCGCTTCAGGAGGCTCGTCCTTCGCCACTTCGAGCTCGCGAACTCTGACCTTATGTCGACCTCCGGCGGCCTCCGTTCCCCCGAGCGGATCCCCCAGCGCTTTCGCCCATAAAAGCCCGGGGCCCTTCAGGTCGGCGTCGAGTGCGGGGCGACCCTGTGCGTCCACCGCTGATCCTGGATGGGTCGGGAAACGGGATCGAAGCTCCTCAATGTCTTCGAGTACGTCTGCCATCTCACGTTCACTGATTGCACCTTCGAAGACATAAAAGCCGTATTCGGAGTAGGCAGATCGAATCTCGGGCGCAAGTTTGCCTTCGGGAGCAAAACGAATCGGGCCGCGATTGGGGAGGGCTTTGGCGTGCTCGAGGCCAGCATACATGTAGCGCCGAACAGCTTCGGCTTCGTCGCCATATTGGGACGCGCAGGCTTCAATGGACTTCGTGCAATCAATGGGACTCATGGCGTGACTCCTGGGTTGGAGAGGGCAGTCCCTCGGTCGAGTCAATTAAAATTTAACTTAGATAAAATTTTATCAGTGTGCAAATATCTCTCAAACGGCTCTGCGGAAGCCTGGGTTGGCCGCGTGCGGCGGTAAGCCCGAAAGAAAGGAACCTCGTGTCCACCGACTTTTCACACGCGCTCGCCCATGCCATTGCAAGCCACGCTGAACTCCCCGAATTCGAGGGAGAACTCTCGCTCGATGAGGCCTATCGGGTGCAAGGCTCCGTGGTGAAGCCGCGCGCGATCGGCGGAATCAAGGCCGGTGTCACCGCAACGGCCTTGCAGCGCTTCCTCAAGATCGACCACGCGCTGATCGGTCGCCTCTACGCAGACTCGAGATTCGCAAGCGGCTGCTCCATCCCTTATGTCGACGGCCGGACGCTGGAATGCGAGGTCGCGATTATTGTCGATGACAAAGGGTGCCCGAAAGCGATTGCTCCTGCGATCGAGATCGTTCTGCTTCGCTTCGCAAGACCCACCGACGCCTCAGCTGTCAACCTCGTTGCATGCAACCTCGGTGCGGATGCATATATCGTCGGCGAAGTCCTGCCTTGGGATCCCACGTTCATGGATGCGCGTTTGGAACTCAGACGCGATGGCGAAGTGATCAACCAAGCAGCGGTGACCGATGCACTGGACGGTCCGCAGCAGGCAGCCCTATGGGTCTCCGAAGAAGCCGATCGCCGAGGTTTCGAGTTATCCGACGGCATGCTGATCCTCGGTGGCGCCTGTGGCACTGTCTCTCCAGCCACCGTCGGTCGTTACACCGCCGACTATGGTCGCCTGGGAACCATCGAGTTCGAGATCGATGAAGGGACGTGACCGACATCGCCCGTTCGAGTTTGGTCTCGTGCCCCTTCGGCCGGGATACTGTTAGCGGCAGCCCACCTAGAAGCGCAGGTTCCCAGGATAGGAATTTCAAAGGCCCATTCTACACCCTGGGCCATGTCCGGTACAGGCTAAAGAGGGACACGGGGGTTCTCGAGAGAGGACTGGGGTCCGTAGGCGGATTGTCTTCGTTCACGAGTTCTTGTCTCCAGATGTTACGGGCTACGTCCCACCATCGGCCACGCAGTCCCGACCTATTCGAAAACACGGACAATCCGCGACATCAAGGCACCGCCATCGGGCTTGGGCAATCGCCTAAAAAACCTTGTAGCGGCGACCTCGTTTTCGCGGAATCTTCTTGTCTGCCGGCAAACGGCAGATTCGATCCATAAGAGTCACGCCGCCGTCGGCGTATTCCCAAACCAGCTGGTCACCACGCATATAACGCCGAACGACGACCGGCCCCCACCCGAAGACATGAAAATCGAGGACACCGTCGTTCCAGACCACATCGGCTGACGTGCGCGGGCAGTATTCGCGGTCGCCAATGGTGAACAAAACCGCCCCTTCCGTATCATTCGATGCGGAGCCCCCCGTCAGATTGGGCCCCTTGTCATGAATGATGCCCGAACTGGTCACGACCGTCCGCGCCCCGCATTGCTCGACCCGCTCGACGTGCCCGATTCGAGTGCCCTGAACGCCTTGCCAAAGCCCCCGGATATCCACGGCGCCATCGACCAGTGGCTCCCCGCATTCGGCCAGAACCGGCAGCGGGAAATGTTCGTAACCGCAACCCGGGGTGTTGCCCTTGGGGATCTCCGCTGCCTTCTTCCCGCGACCGTCGAGCACGGGCAGGTCGCAATAATCCAGAAGGCTGCCATCACCGGCCAGAGTAGCCGGATCGATCGTCAACGGCGGCCGAGAAGAGAAGAAGATCATCCAGAAGGCACCGGCGAACACCACGACCATTACCATCGGAATCCGAATCAGCCATTTTCTCACGAGACCTGTCCCTCCGAATTTAATTACTCGGCAAAGCCCACCATTTTCGTATCCCCACGAAACGGTAAACCCTGCTCCTGGTCGGGCAAAAGCGGCAGGTCGTTCTCCTGCCACAGCGGAGCCCAACAACCATGGCGCTCCAGAAGGGCTCGGCCTGCGGCCTGTGCGCTCGCGGGCATTCGCTCATAATGCAGACGCAGTTCCGCGAGACACCACACGCGGTAGCGCGAATAACGAGCGCCGCGAAACTGCGCCCCACCCAGATTCACGTCGAAACGCTTTTGCCCTGCACGCACGGCCGCGATATTCGCGTTGAGGTACGGCAGGTAGGTGTGGCCGATCTCGTCGAGCAACGAGCCGAAATCCTCGGGGATCCCGTCGAGCAGCGTGCCGCGACACTCCGCGATCCGCGTCTTCCAGAGCCGCGCGACCCACTCCAGGACCGAGGGGGCCTGCCGTCGAAGGATCTCCAGAGGAACGGGATCGAGGGCGAAGTGCCGAAAGAACGGACCCGCAAAACCGATATCGGCGAGTGTGGGACGCTGGCCCAAAAGGAATGGGCGGTCCCGAAAGATCGTCTCGAGCGATGCCAAAAGGCGATGATAATCGGCCTCGACGGCGGCAACGCTCGCCTCACCGATCCCGTCACCGGCGGTATAACCGGATCTCTGGCGACGTCGCAGGTAGCGCCACTTCAGCGCTATCGGCGCCAACATCTCGCTCAAGCAAGTCTCGGCAAGGTGCCAGGCTGCGAACCGCGAACCCTCATCGGAATACCAGCGATAATGCATCGCAGGACGCCACCACCACTCATCGGCCCAGTCTTCCAGCAAGAAGCAAAGGAAGGCCTGCAAGGGATCCGCGGGCAGGAGGCCATTTTCCGGAAACTGGGCCTCGAACCATTGGATCATCTTGGTCGTATCCGTCATCCAGCGGCCGTCGGGCAACTCCACGGTGGGCATTTGCGTGACGCCGACCTCGCGCTTGCGAACCCTGTCGTCGCGCGGGAATTGCATGTTGCGCAACTCGTAAGGAATCTCGCGCACGCGAAAATAGTTCTCCATCTTCCCGGTGAAGTAGGAGATATCCGAACCCGACAGGACGACCGGAGACCGAGCGTCGTAGGTTTCAATCGATCCATTTTCAGGCGCAGGTTGCTTTTCGTTGCTCATTCCATATCTCCTGCCGACCGCATGGTCGGGGCAACAGTCAGCAAGGGAAAACTGTCGGGATGCTCGGTATACACAATCGTCGCCTGACCCACCAGAAGCTCGCCATGATAATCTGCCGCCAGATGGTCGCGCACGCGGTCCTCAAGGCACTCACCGAGCATGTCCAGATAAAGCGCGGATCCCCCCGTCCATGAAACCAAACGAGTTTGCCGGCGATACCAGAGCGGCGCCCTCTCCCGGAAAGTCGAAAACACTTGCATGGAATAACGAAACCCGGCCTGCAACCACCCAGTCGTCCGATCAATTCAAGAGCCTCTCCTCGAGAGCACGATAGATCTCGATGCTTGTATCCGCGAAAATAATTTCGAAATCTGAAATCCTACCCATTGCTCGCGCGGATAGGAATTTCAAAGGCCCATTCTACACCCTGGGCCGTGGCCGGTACAGGCTAAAGAGGGACACGGGGGTTCTCGAGAGAGGACTGGGGTCCGTTGGCGAAAGGCAGCAATCCCACTCGCCGTCAGAACCAATACCGAAAGTCAGTCGGCGGGTACATCTCGTATCGCATCGAAGAATTTTTTGAGAAGGTCTTCGTCGAGTGATCCGTTCGGTCGCAAGCGGGAGCAGACGTCAACCCCGAAAGGCGCAACCTCAGCAATCGCCTGGGCGACGTTGTCGGGTCCGAGTCCGCCCGCCAGAAAGACTGGGCACTGAACCGCGCGCACGATTTCCTTACGTACACTCACTCATGGGAAACGGAACCCTGACAACGACGCGGTTGCTTCCCGGATGCAGGTCACGTCGACGGCCACTCGTCGAAACGTACAGCCCCTTGTCGATTTACTGACAGTTCATGCAGGTCCAGGTCGGATTGGCTTCGTCGCTAAACCACTTGATGAGCGGGATCTCGTTTTGGTTGTCATCCTTGTACTGCTCGAGCGCCTCCCGCGCGTCTGCTTCGCCCTGCAACTCCGCCGGGGCATTTTCAACGTAAAAGATGGCTTTGACAGCGGGACCGTCCACATTCGAAGAGGCAACGTCGAACTCGTTGTACGGATAGTAACTGGAAGACGGGCCCGTGTGCATCAACCCTGGTGTTGACGCTACGCCTTTGAAGTCGCAACCAGTCGGCACTGCCTTGGAGTCGCGACAGGCGTCAGAGAAGGGATACGAATCCATTTCCGACCCGCAGGTTCCGCACTGATTCGTGATCACAGTGGGATTGAACGCTTCCGGCGTGATGCCATTACGCACGGGGCAGAGCCTATCCCACGTGTTGGAACCCACGTCGCCCGGATATGCGCACAGCCAGCTGGTACTAGTCGGATCCATGATGATGCCCGCCGAGGTAAGCGCAGGGCATGGGATCGAAGGATCGTTGCAGCCGACCGAGCCGCTGTCTGGCACATAGAGCTTGCCGCGGGCATTTTCTCCGGGCACCGACGGCTTCTGCGCAGACATGGTAGAAGGGATAATCGAGTAGATGTTGTAGTGTTGGTTGGGATTCGGTCCGCAGTTCGCAGGAACCTTTCCAACCCCGCTCTCCCAGGCCAGGTCGCCGGCGGCGCAAGGTCTGGGGTCCCAAGTCTTCCCCGCCACCGCGCTCGAAGGGTCCCCGAAGAGTCCGACGTGCGCGAGCACACCGGAATCAGAGGGACCTGTGAACGAAGGCGTCGTCCACTTGGCGTGGAGCTCATCGTACATCACTTGCACAGAGGCAAAGTCCTGCTCGCCGTAGGAAGAATCACTATCTGAACCACAGCCACTGAGGCAGAGCAAAGCTGCAAAAACTGTCGTCATCGCCAGAAACGTGTACTTGAGTCGCAATGGGTACCGCCTTTCAGGTGTTCGGGTTTTGAAAGGCAGCATCTGAAACGCCATACTTCCAACCAACGAAACGTACCATCTAAAGTAGGTGAAAGCCCTCTTGAGGCTAGCGTCACCCGGGTCTTGCATCATCTTTATTAGACCGGCCACGAGGACACTGGGCCCTGTGTGAAATGCGGAAACCACCATGGCGCGCCGTCCATGACTCGAATCGGCGACCCTCAGCTCAGTAAGCTTTAGCTCTTCATGTCCCTGGATGTCTCTCCATGTATCAAGTCCTCGAACAAAAAGATCTTTTAGCCAAAAGTGAAACGCCCAGGAACATCCAGAAACACCCAGCTTTCAGAGCCCGTTGCGGGAGGCATTGCGAGAGTGCCCTGCCCTGCACACTCGACGGATAGAAATTTCAAAAGCGCATGGTGCACCCTTGGCCATGTCCGGGACAAGTTAAAGAGGAGGCAAAAGGACTCCCCTGTGAGGGCCTGGGTCCGTCGGCGAGGAAGTGGGCCGCATCCACCGCTTTGAATCCGCTTCACGAGCTCACTAAGGAAAATGGAATCGAACTTGAGCGCTCCTCTTCCCAGAGTCTAGCTTGTTCTTGACCAGAGTCCCGGAGAGCACTCGCTCTAATGGCTGTTTTCAAGCGATCTCTTCTAGGAAAAGCTCGCTGTGCCCTGATCGAGAACCACATCGCCGCCCTGATTTCGGGTCTGGAACGTGCAATGGTTTCCGTCTACCCACATGGAAACGGTCAACTCGTCACCGGGGTAGACCGGCTTCGAGAACCGTCCGTCCATGCTCTTGAAACGAGACGGATCGCCGCCACAGAGTTCAGCGAGAAGCGCCCTCCCCGTAAATCCGTAGGTGCACAGGCCGTGGAGGATCGGAGTCTGGAAGCCCGCCAACTGAGCAAACGAAGGATCAGAGTGGAGCGGATTGCGGTCACCCGAAAGCCGATACACCAGAGCCTGGTCTACGGACGTTGTGTAGGAAACCTGATGGTCTGCCTTGCGATCCGGAATCTCAACACTCGACGAGGGGCCGCGCTCCCCACCGAAGTCGCCCTCCCCCCGGATGAAGACGGACATGCGTGTGCGCAGGAGCGGCTTACCCGTGGCCACCAGAGTGGACTCGGACATCATCTCGACCACGGCGCCCTTGCCCTTGTCCCAGATGGCGGAAACCTTGCCCGTGCTCTCGATCTCTCCTTCGGGCGGGATCTCATCAAGCAGTTCGATGCCCTGCTCCCCATGAACCAGATGGGCAAAATTGAACGTGCCGATCTGATCGAAGGGCGCACCGCCGCCACCGATGATCACGGCAAACGTCGGCAACACGCGCTGCGGGGTGTCCTTGCTGTTCTCGGTGACAAAGGGCAAATCCGCTGTGCCAGCTCCGACACCGACGGCATAAAGCAGTGCGTCCTTGGAGGTCCATTTGTAGTTGACGGGACCGCCCGTTTTTCCAACTGCGGAGGGGTCGATGGGCATGAAGAAATCCTTTTTATGAATGGATTGAGAGAAGTCGTATTGAGGCCGCGAAAAAGAAGGCCTAAGACTAGTACAGTTTTCACCGCTTATGGGTGAGGTTTCGGCCATGGGATCAAAGCGATCAACCTGCAAATCGGAAAGGAGATTGAGGCGGTTCATAGGGACGAGGAACCCGAGTTGAAAGAATCTTTCCCGCGATCGACTTGCACGATTTCAAGCGAGGATGCCTGCGTCGGTCTAAGCGTGGCAGTCCACCCAGCGCGCGATGGTTCTAGCCCCACGCCCGATCAATGCCTATCCACCTCAAGCACCTGGCTCGAGAAATTGATACGACCGATCCGAACGATCGCGAGCAACCCCCGAATCCGTTCGCCCTGAACTCAGGGTGCGAAAGCTCTGCATGTCGGCGATATGAACCCGCTCCCGAATTCTCAAAGAACTTCCCTCTCGGACCCAGCGATCGAGGTAACGGCCTCGCGAAACCACCTCGACTTGAGCGCCCAGCTCGTCGGGAAGAGTCCAGAGACTAACCGTCACATAGGCTTCGCTGGCTACGTGCTCGCCATCACACTCGATCTTCACATTGCCAATCTGATGGGAATGAATTGCCATCAAGGCATGGGTCTCCCATAGATATTTCCGCAGACCGACGGCATCTCCCTGATAGAGGCCTGCATAATCGATCACGGCCGCCGCATGCCAAAGTCCGTCAAAAAGCTCCCCGTCCATCCGGTCCAGCGCACGACAGTAGGAAGCCAATGCATCGAGAATTCCCTGGCGAGTGATCATCTCTTCGAGTTCCATCCCGAATCCTTCCCATAAATCGGCCGCGGACAGGAATTTCAACAGCCCATCTGTGGCTCGATTCTCCCTGGTGGCTACGAAATTGAGAGAGAGGCCGCTCACCCACCTGACCTTTTTTACAAAGCGATTTCGTAGAGTCCCCGAACGTCCTCGCGAGTGGGATAGAGCGCTGTATTCAAGATGATCATGTCTCGGAGCGCATCGATGGTCAGCGGATCGATGTCGGCCTCCGATACGCCCAGATCCCCGAGGCACCGGTTTGTTCCCACCGTCGCAGAGAGGTTTTCGACAGCCTCGATTGCGGCCTGGGCATCTCGGTCTACGCCCAGGGCCACGCCGACCTCTGCGTAGCGATCTTTGACGACTTCAAGATTGAACCGCATCACATGGGGAAGCATCGTCGCGAGCGTCTGACCATGAGCCACGCCGAAGGTGGCTGAGACGGGGTGGCCGGTGGCGTGGACGAGGCCGAGCAGGGGACCCGACGAGAACGCTCGGCCCGCCAGGTGCGAGGCGATCTGCATAGAGGATCGGGCTTCGATATCACTTCCCTGGGTCACCGCGCGGGGCAGCCACTGGGATGTGAGCCTGATGGCCTGAAGAGCCAGTCCGTCGGCGTACGGGTTGGCCGCCGTTGAGGTGAAGGCCTCGATGGCATGAGTGAGGACATCCATCCCACAGGCTGCGGTGGCGCCCGGAGGAAGCCCCAGGGTCAAGAGCGGATCGAGAACAATGGCGCGGGGCTGTACCTCGGGGTGGCTGAAAGTTAGCTTTCGGTGGTCCTGGCTACGCGTGATCAGACCACCCCCATTGGTCTCCGAGGCTGTACCGGAAGTCGTCGGCACAGCGATGGTGGGAACGCACGGGGCGCTGGTTCGCATGGGCGGAGCGATCTTGGACAGGTCAATCCGATCTGACGCGTCGAGTTCCGGCGAGAAGGCGAGCCCGATATGGTCAATCCCTGAAGGCGCAGCCATTGAGATGTACTTGCCGCAGTCCATAACGGATCCACCCCCGACGAGCACCATCACGACGCCTTCGAGACCAAACTCATGAAGAGCGGCCACACCAGCCGCGACGTTGGCATCCGTTGGGTTCGGATCGACACCAACAAAGGCCGCCCACTCCAGATCGGCATCGGTGAGCGCGGCGGTCACTGCTTTGAGTACGCCCGCCGCTTCCACGCCCGCGTCGCTGATGACGAAGGCGCGATGGCCGTGAGCGCGAACGTGCTGGGACAGCCCGGTGACGCTGCCTTCGCCGAAGGTTGTAGTGCCCATGGGTTCGAGTGCAAAGGGATTCATTCTCATTTTTTCCTTTTGTGAGTTCAGGCGAGGCCCGCGAAATTGATCTGGCTCTTGGTCACGAAGGCATTGACCCGATAAAAAAAATTAAANGCCTACCTTACACCTTGGGCCCTGTCCGGAACAGGGTCAAAAGGCAACAAAGAGGGTCCCCTGTGAGAAATGGGATGCGTCGGCGGTGTGAGCGATGAAGGCTTAGGGCTCTTNGCATCCGCGAGAGCAAATGACTCGTACCTGGGTAGGCTTCCCGTCCACAATGACTGTGGCCTGGGTCCGCTTAATGACGCCGCCTGTCCCTTGCCACTTGGGCCCGGAGTTCGACACGCACCCGATGCCGCTAAGAAGCGCCGCTGTCATTAAAGCCACTCTAATCTTATTCATAAGTCTACATCCGCTCCTGGCTCATTGCCTGCTGTGAGCATCATCCTGCCTCGCTGCGATACGCACCTCTGAATACCCTTACCTCGTAAACGATCATCGCGATGAGAATCAATACCTCAGCCACAAAATAGAGAAGACCCCAACCCGTCAGCGAGTCGAAGTGGTGAATCAGAACACCGGTGCTCACCAAACAGTAAAGCATATTTGCACCGATGATCGCCGACAAGCCTTTCTCATTCGCGCGTTTCACAGAGAAAAAACAGTACATGTCAAAACTAAAAAAAAGTGCCGGCGCCACAGCGAGGAGATACAGGATGTCGGTTGGCATCCCGATGAACCCGTCGAGCGCCGGCAGCACGACACCCAAGAAAATCAGGCTGACCAATGCGCCCAGTCCGTCAATTAGAAATATGTTGTTCTCGTCAACGCGCATCTTCTCGATATCCCAACCCAAGCCTCTCTCAGCCGGATACCAGTCCTGTCCCTGCGATGGACTCCTCGCCCAACTCTTTCCCGCGCTCGAAGCTTGATCGGGCTTCAGTGTGACTCGGATCCGCTCACCGTCGCGGCCTCTCCGTGAGTCTCAAGGAATTCGACGAGATAGCCGTCTGGATCCTTGACGAAGGCCGCGGTGACCGGCCACTCCTCGAGCCGCTCGGGTTCCATCACCGACTCCGCACCCGCGTCGATGCAGCGTTGGTAGAGACCCTGGCAATCGTCTGTCTGCAGATAGAGCTTCCAAAAGCCGTTGCCGTGCACGATGGGCCCTTCTTGATTGCGCTGCCAGGCGAGTTGGATGCGGTTCCCACTCTCTCCGGCGAGGACAACTTCGCGAAACTCCTTCTCCTCGATGCGGTGCGTAATCGTAAGTCCGATCGTCTTCTCGTAGAATTCGACGCTCTTCTCCAGATCGGTGACGTTGATGCAATACTGGTCGACGCTGACCTTCATTGGAAACTCTCCTTCTATTTATGGATCTCGTTAAAGCTGCCTTTCTCGGGACCAATCCGGCCGGCGATGGACGCGAGCTTATCGGCGTCAAGTCCATACAACCCGATCGCGTTGCGGATAAGAATTTCAAAGGTCCATTCTACACCTTAAGCCATGTCCGGGACAGGCTAAAGAGGGACACGGGGGTTCTCGAGAGAGGACTAGGGTCCGTCGGCGGAGTCATCCTCAATAGGCATGCTGCAAAATTACGTCTCTCATGGGCCATTCTCTATCAGAATCGTTCGAAACATTTCTTTTCGATTGCTAGATAGATAGCTTAAGACAACCTCAGCCTTTAGATTGAAGGGGGGGGACTCAAGATAGAGACCACTGGCGTAGAGCTCATTGAATCGATTGTTATAGTCAGTCGGTTTATTGACATTCCTAATCGCTGGAGTCACAGGTGGTAGACCATCCGTAATCAACACGAACCTGTACTGATTCAGCTTGGGCAATATGGCGAGGATGTCCTCATTGGATAGATGTTGAAGAACTTGCCTGACTAAACACAAGTCAGCATCGGGCAGGCTCTCAACAACCGCATCCCGTTCGAGGAAGCTAATGTTCTCGTTGGAGTACAAAGCGTTGTTCTTTTCAACCAACGGGCCGACTACATCCAGCCCCAGGTACTTTTTTCCCGACCAATCCATCAGGCGACCTAGCCTGAAATCCCCGCAGCCGAGATCAACCACGCTTTGAATGTCATTCTCCCCTATAAAGCGCTGTAAATACTGCCTGTACTTTATTGTGTTGTCGTCGTTCGACCCGCCGCCGGAGAAAAAATCCGACAAATTCCGACTCCCCCACATCTTGTTCTTGTAGACGCTACTAAAGACTTCCGTCGACTCGCTCTTGACGAACTGCTTGATCGGATATCGAGAAACTCCGTAGCCGACATCGTTGATCCCGTAGCTCACCATCACGCTGTCGTCGCCCACTTGGATGCCAGAAAAATAGGAACAAGAAAACAATTTATCGTTATGTTTCGTCTCATCGCCATAGAGGCTTTGCTCTGAATGAGCGAGCCATTTGGCATCGAATTTGACAGAGCGTGAGTCGAAATCAAGGCGGCAGGCCTTCCCCAAGTACAATTTCTTTCGCTTCGCACGATATTTCTTGTGTGCGACGAAGTAATACCGACCTTCCCATTCAGCGAGTTGGGTCCCCAGGGTCAAGTCTACGGATGAGGCCTCTTGGCTGCAGAAGTAATCCTCGAATTCCCAAGTGCTGTCGGTTATCGACTTCAATCTGAGAATTTTCAATGGATTCAACCAATAAAGAGCGTAGACCTCGCCGTCCCGCCTGAAGAAAGCCCAATTCCTTTCCTGTTCCGTTCTGTTCTGATAGGTCACCTTTTTAGGGCTATCCATCTCCGGATAGATCTTCATAACAAAAAGATCGTTTCCACCCTCTACATACGCTGAATTGAATGTGATGAAGAATTCTTCGCCTAGCCGAAAGATCTTCGGATCAATCAACTGTTCGCAGCCAAGAGATGCCGAATGTGTCGTAGAGAGATTAACGATGCGGCCCTTCTTCGGGCCTTCACTGATTGAGAGGTAGGAATTCAGATTCTTTCCGCTGCGGGGGATTGCACGGAAAGCGACCAGCTTGAGCTTGTCGTCAAAGTAAAAGCTTGGATTGAAGGCATCGCGAAACGCTTCTTCTTGGCAAAGCTCTTCAATATAAGTGTATAAAGGGTTCGGTTCATGCGTTTCGCAGAACTGGATACGCTCAAACTCTTTCGCTAGGCGAAATCCATCAACAATCGACTGGAATGGGAGGAGTAATCTCGAGCCCATTCGTTTCGGCACTTGAAACGGTCGGAGCGGTGTTCGGACGCGAAGAAAGCGAAAGAAAAAACCTAGTGAGGCCAGGTGACCCAGAGAGATGCGCTGAAGAAAATTCTTCAGTGATGATAGCGGGGGCTCCGGCTGTGGATTTCGCGGACTGCAGTCAGTCGTGTCCGCTTTCTCCAATAGCCTCACTAATTCCTCGACGTTCTTATTTATAGAATGATCGTTTTCAATCTTTTCTCTTGAGTTCCGTCGAAGGTGTTCAGCTAATGCTTCGTCGCTCATGAGCTTAATAAGACAGTCTGCAAGCTCTGTAATATTATCTGGAGCAACAAGCAGCCCGTTATGACGATTCTCAATCAATTCGGGTATTCCGGAGAGGTTCGTCGATATAACGGGGATTCGCAGAGCCATGGCTTCCATCAGGACGACAGGGATACCATCTCGATTGCCATCTCTCGATTCAATGCAAGGAAGGGCAAAAACCGATCCAGATCTGATGAACTCTGTCATATCCGGATGCGACATTGGGCCAACTAGCCTGACCTCACTCGAAAGCCCAGACTGATCAATCAGAGCTTGAAGCGAGTCGCGCAGTGGCCCGTCACCGGCAATTCTGCACGAGAATTGCACACCTCGATTCTTCAGCTGTTTGCTAGCCAGAATCAGGTTTGCCATTCCCTTTTTCTCAACCAAACGGCATGCCGAGATGATCCGGAGCGGTCTGCGGGAGTAGTCCCCGGGCTCGAATCTATCGAGAAAAATGCCACAGCGAATCACATGAATTTTACGGGCGTCTATGCCCAGGCTGTCAACCATGTAGTACTTATTGTGCTTCGAAATGGTCAGAACGCACTTCGCCGCATTGCACCAATCGATGAGGTTAGGGTGAACCTGTGCGTAGAGATCAAATGCATGGACTGTGAACGAAAACGGCAGGCCTAGTTTGCGATGAATCGTATATGCAATGTCAACATGGGAATACCCAAAATGACAATGAATATGCTGGATGTTCTTTTGCCTGACGAAAGCCAAGACCCCCCGTTTCCCCAGGTCGGAAAAATATTGAACCGAAGAGCCCGGGCTGTTCGCATGGGCAATCTCTTCCGCGGGGTCGCGCATAGCGACAATGTGCACAGAATGCCCCTGACGGCAAACTGCATCAATCTCCTCACTGACGAACTTCTCGGATAGCTTCGGGTAATCAAACAGTAAGTAGAGGAGCCTCATGAACTTCTAGTCCTTCATTTGTAAAATATGCTCCAGAGGCTTCGATTCAAAGGCATCTCTAAAGTGAGAATAAACGGATAGAGCTATGGAAAGACAATATAACCACACGGAGTCTTGTCGCAGTATGAATAGCGATTTTGCTTGCGGCTTGGGTCTCGGCGATCGACAACTCCCGCGAGATACATTTCGCCTAAGTTTCGGGACGCGGCCTATCGAGCGAGTCCATCCTTGATGAATTCACGGATAGTTTCCGCAAGAAAGACTTTCCCAAGGAGATCACTTGCAGAATATTCTTCAAGCCAGTCTGCTTCGGCAGACGCGAACATGTTCGCGCGGTCAAAACGATATGCAGATTTAAAGCAGTGCAATACGTGAAAATCAAGATTGCCCCACGAGTTGTACTCTTCTCGGAGGTATTGGATACGAAGGCCAGCCTTGATCGAGGCCAACGCCAGGGCACCTTGTTCGATGGGCCAGGACTGCCTGACCTTCTGCCTGCTGGGAAGCAGTCCTCGACGAAAGAGAAGCTTTAGAATCGGCAGGCTCTCGACCGCATCCACCCGTTCAAAGTCATTGAAGATTGAGTACGTAAACTCGATCGAGTCTCGACGAATTCTGCGGATAGCTTCGGAGCTTGCGGCGAAAACTCCACTATTGAACATCGGCCACTCAGGCTCGCCATCGAAAGAAATCTTGGTCCCGCCCCCCTCGCAAAGGCGAGACACCAGCTTGTCGAAATTTACAAATCGGTTTCGGTCAGTTTCCCCACCACGCCTACAGACAAAGTCTGCTTCCTTTTTCTCAATCGGGGCCACAATTTGGTCCAGCGGCTTACGGATCACCGTATCGCAATCTAGATACAGCAATGCGTCATAGCTAGAGGGATCAATAGAGTAAAAAACATTCAGTTTAGAGGTGTGTAGAATTGCCCCAAGGCGAGGAGCGGTTTTGAACTCGATCGGCGAAAAGTGAGTCGTGAAATAGCTTTGCTCGCTGGGACTCAGGGGATCGCTATTTGTGATGAGCGTGACCGGCGCTCCTGCCAGTGACCCGCCGTGCTTTCTCAAGCTGTATAGACAAAGCTTGACCTGGTTGAGGAACTGAGTAGTCGTTTCTGAGACTATGCCGACTCGAACACGCATTGGATCATGTTGCTCCTATATCATAAAGATCGCAAGAGGATAGGACATTTAAGCTGCATTCTGGCACAACGTTCGGGTATGGGCGTGATCTAAAATCCCTGTCGAAGCACTCATGGCGGACATCCACAGCCAAAGAGCTCAGTCAAGCATCTGAAGTCACAGCCTATGCACTCGCCCCATGAGCCCTGGCTTTGTACTGCAGGGAGATCCTGAACCTGAACCCCCGGAAGCCGTTGAGCATGCCAGCAACCCAATCCCCGCATTCGAATCATATCCCGAAAAAATCCCAAGAGGCACGACAGCTGCTGGCTAAGGCAGCGCCTCGTAAGCTCCACGACACGATCAAATTGTACGGACGCCCCGAAGCTATCTGGCCGTGTTGAATTGACTTGATCGGGATTTGGCCAATGATAAATGGTCGTCAGATACTTTGAGTCTGCGCGCCGTTTCGTAAACTCATGGTATGAAAACTTGCTTTGCAGACTGCTTTCCGTGCGAGGTAAAGAGGCCCGAAGCTTGTTTGAGACGCCTTGCAGGATTGCACTGGCCAGCTTGGTTTTATTGGTTCGTCCGGGCAGGCGAAGGTCTTCGCTGCAGGTCATTGCGGCGAAGGGTCAATTCTCCTTTTCGAGAGCCTCTATTATGCTGGCGGCGATAATTCCATGTGCCCTTGCATTGGGATGGCGATCGACAACCCTCGGTGGTTCGCCTCTATAGTGGGCATACTCCTGGACAAAGCTTGCATCATCCGGAACTTCCAGGGGCTCCAGGAGGGCCGAGTAGGAGTCTGCATAGGCCCAGCCCGACAAGCTCTTCAGGTACAAAGTCTCTTCTTCCGCGAAGTGAGAACTCCAGGATGGTTCGCCGAATGTCTTTGAGGGCCTGTCCAGCTGATAGATGAGCATCTTGCAGCCGCTTAGCCGGCAAAGAGAGTCTATCTCGCCATATACGTGTCGAACGATCTCGAGTCGATCATCGTGCGGCTCGGGTATAAGCCCAAGCAACCTTCGTATATTGAAGCGGGCCAGGTTTAAGTCTTGATGAAGGTTGAACGGAAGGGCCGCCTCAAGCATGAATGAAGCGAAGTCTGCAAGGCTTTTTGGGTAACCCCTGTAGCTTCCGATCGGCGGGCTGTGACTCACTTGAAAGGCCGGTGGTGCGAGTTCCAGCTTTCCCTCCTGTGCTTTCGTGAAGTACGGTATGGGCCTTTGAAGGAAGCGCCCTCCGGCAAAATGACGCATTGATCGGTCTACAAGCCACGGGGAGTATTGGACCAATACGTAATCAGGCCTATCCGTTTCAATCACTTCGCGTGCCCTTAGAAGCATCTGCGACAAGCCATACGCGTGGTAGCCCGCGTTGAAGTAGCGAGCGTCCATGTGACTGCCGACTCGATGAGCGAAAGTTTCCTCCGCACGAGTTGCATCACCGTGCGTCCAGGAACATCCGAGAAATAGCATGAGCGGACTGTCCGCATCGGTCGTATAGCCAGGGACAACCCTGAACATTCGAGCATCGTAGTCTACAGGTATGTTGGGAGGAAGAAGGAACTGCATTTCACCCGAAGACTCCGGCTGGGCCGAGTAGCCGAGGTTCGGGTTGTATTCAAGGATTCCCGAAGTAAGCAGTTCATTTGGGCTCGATTTCACATAGGTGTAAAGCTCATGCGAGCGATAGATTGTCACTGCCCCGTAAAAGATAGAGACCAGGAAGATAATATAAAAAGGGTAGATGACTTTTTTAACAATGCTGCCTACGAGCAATCTTGTTTCTCCATAATCGAATTTGTGTAATGAAGCTCAAGAAGACGAAGTTCACAGACTTAGCCGCATGGGGGCTAAGTCTCGCCGCGAATAGGAATTTGAAAGGCCCATCCTACATCCTTCGCCATGTCCGGTACAGGCCAAAGAGGGACACGGGGGTTCTCGAGAGAGGACTGGGGTCCGTAAGCGGAGCGGTAATGATAGGGAGTGCGTGGCAAGTTGGAGAGTCCTTCCAAGACGGTGAAACTTTTTACAAATCATCCAAAGTTTTAATCACCAAACCACGATTCTCGAAAAGTAATTTTATACGCTCATTTGCCTCACAGATTGCACTCCGCTGCTCTTTAGTGCACCCAGACTCTCTAACGAAGTCCTCCCACACCCTCAACTTGAATGACTTGTTCGAAAATACTTTCCCCTTTTTCATTTCCCGCAGGACCCTTGGTGATGTCTCTCTCTCTCCTCGTCCGTAAAGGTGCGAAATTGTCCTGTTTCTCACTTCCCACTCGTCCCAGAAGCCATAGTTCCATAGTTTTATAGGCCCCTTGTATGCCACAGCGTTTCTATAGAACCCTTCTGCCAATAATATTGACCGGTCAATCATATCCGGAGGCATGGACGTACCAAGGTACTTCTCCCAAAAAATCGGGAATTCCAGAAGATATCTACGGACATTCGAATGCGAGAGCATTGATGGAATAATCAAACGTAAATCGCGAAAAGTAAGGATGACTCTATGACTTGGTTCGATGTGAGGAAGAATAAAAGAAGCGAAGGGACTCTTCACTATATTGTGTCTATTCGAAAAAGCATTCGAAAGGCATTGCTGGGCCGAATTGATATCACCAGATCTGACGGCATCAGAGAGGTCTCCGGGCTCATTGACCTGACTGTTATGACGCTCCTCTTCCGCCGTCAAATTTCGACAATAGACCCGAAGCGCTTGCGTGGTACCTGATCGTACACATCCCGTAATAATCGTTCTTTCTTTGTTAGGATAGGCTTGATTGTCGATGACTTTCGGCTTGGAAACTTGAAACAAGCTCTTGATTGTTCCCCTGACCTTCTTGAACATTCCTCGCCTCCACTTGGCGCCCGGGCCTTCCGAACGGATTTCTTCCGTAACACGGAGGATTGGCAGCCTGGTTTCTCATTTTAGCGCGTGAGACAAATCGGAAAAGAGAGATCTTGAAACCCAACCT
The DNA here is from genome assembly GCA_002691205.1 of Deltaproteobacteria bacterium. Taxonomy (GTDB): domain Bacteria; phylum Myxococcota_A; class UBA9160; order UBA9160; family UBA4427; genus MED660. Next base: position 153 of record NZHD01000111.1, on the reverse strand, counting down.
CTGTGCGCAGGGGAATGGTTCGCCGATGAGTCTGATCTGGATTAGCGGCATGGAAGGAGTGTTCGCTGCAGTGCCGAGGCTGGGAACGGCTCAATTCCGAGTAAATAGACAGTCTGAATAACTGTAGTTTCTCAGGATGTAGGCTCTAGTCTC
>NZHD01000110.1 GCA_002691205.1 Deltaproteobacteria bacterium | reverse complement strand
TCCGGTATCTTAGGCTGGGTCGGATTTTATTGAGCAAAGGCTTTAGGTGGTTTCCCGAACTCTCTGGGGCCCTTTTGAAGAACGAAGACAAAATGAGGCGGAAATGAAAAGAATGAGATTTTGGCCCCTGGCTTTTGTGCCCTGGCTACTTTTGATACTCGTCGGATGTTCGGAGTCGAAAGACGAAAAAGTCGAATACGTAAGACCTTCAGGGACCGTGGAGGACATCGTCGCCTTTGCACAGCGGGACGATACAAACGTCGTCTTTATTTTGATCGACACGCTTCGCGCAGACCATTTGTCACCGTATGGCTATGAGCGAGACACCAGCCCAGTAATGGCCGAAATGGCGGAAAGTGGAGTTTTATTTAGGCAGCACATTTCGCAGTCATCATGGACGAAGTGCTCCATGGCTTCTCTTTGGACGGGCATGTACCCGGCACGGACAGGGGTGATTCGGACTTCTCATAAGATTCCAGAAGAAGCGACGCTTCCCGCAGAGATATTTAAAGATTCAGGCTTCCGAACGGCGGGCATTTGGCGGAACAGTTGGATTGCGCCCAATTTTGGATTTGCTCAGGGATTTGAAAACTACACCATGCCGGCGGCCTCAAAGGGGGCGAATATGGCTCGGGCGGACTCGCCGAATTTGTTGCTCCAAGGCTCTGACGCGGATGTGATTCTTTCGACGGCGGGCTTCTTACGAGCCTATGGGCATGAGCGTTTTTTCCTCTACTTGCATCTCATGGATGTCCATCAATATGTTTCTTCCCCGGATGAAGCGATCTTCGGGACGGGATACGAAGACATTTATGACAACTCTATTCTTTGGACCGATAAGCTTATAGGCTTTGTTCTTGAAGAACTCGAAGAGCGAGATCTCCTCGATCGGACGCTTGTCGTCATTGCCTCTGATCACGGAGAAGCTTTCGGAGAACATGGGATTGAAGGGCACGCCCGGGATGTTTATGGGGAAGTCACCCAGACGCCTTGGATTATTCGGTTTCCGTTTGCTCTTGAGGGAGGCATTGAAGTGACCAGTCGGACGGCGAACGTTGATGTATGGCCGACTCTTCTTGAACTGTTGGGACTTCCGCCTTTGCCGGATCCAGACGGTCGCTCTCGTATTCCCGAGATTGTGGCGTTTGAGAAGGGGGCCGCTCCACCCGAGAATGAGAATTCATTTGCTCTTCTCGATCAAAACTGGGGTCAAGAACAACAAGAAAGCAATCCCCTTGTCGCCATTAACAAGGGGAATTGGCGGTTGTTTCGATCGCACTTGAGTCCGAAAAAAATCGAACTCTATGATAAGGCGGGAGATCCAGCAGAGGAGGAGAATGTGGCCGAGAGTCACCCAGAGGTGGCTGAGGATTTAACTGAACTCATTCTTGACCATCTCGAGGGCCCTCCTCCACCTTGGGGGGACACGACTCCGAGCATTGAGTTGGATGATCTTCAGCTGAACCAGCTCAGGGCACTGGGATATGGAGTGGATTGACTTTAGGTTTAGATTCGATGAGTCCCAACCCTAAAGGGTGGGAGCATGGACAAGGGCCTGAGTGGTAGTGTTAGCCCGTTAAACATCCGATTAATGTTAAAAGGATAAACCGGCTTTGAGAAGTCTTTTGAACGTTGGACTCATCTTTGGTGTCATCGTCTTTTCGCTTGTTAGTGTTTCGGCTTGGAGTGAAGAAGATTCTGATTATCCAAAGCTCGTTGCGCCTGAGAGCATTGATGACCCTATTCAGCCTGAGGACGGAGTGGGCTTTGACTCGGTTGGGGTGCCTGATCTGTCTGAAGTCGAGCCTGGTGAAGACGACTTCTACGAGGGAGGTTCAGAGGACGCTTATAACGACGTTGAGTCGATTACCATTACAGGGAAGGCGGGTAAGGTCTGGGACGACGTGCCCGATTCCACGATCGGCTTTACGGCGCTTGAGTTGGATCAAGAGAGAGTGGCGGACATCTCCGACCTCTCGAATATCGCCCCTAACCTCCAGATCAGTCAGGCTTTCGCGGCGAGCAACCCCGTCCTGTTTATCCGCGGCGTGGGCCTCGACGATTTCAACGCGAATTCTTCCAGTGCCGTAGCGATCTATCAGGACGGCGTTTACATGAATTCGCCTGCGGGTCAGCTTTTTCAATTTTTCGATGTGGCGAATGTCGAGGTGCTGCGAGGACCTCAAGCGGGCCGTTATCGGAATGCCTCAGCGGGGGCCATTCTTGTTGAGTCTCAGGCGCCTACGCCCGATTTTAATACCTACGCATCTTTTACCTATGGAAATTATAATCGGGTTGAGGGTGAGGGCGCTTTGAATGTGCCCATCATCGAGGACCGACTGTGGGCTCGGTTCTCAGGGAAGTTTACATTTCGCGATGGATGGACCAAGAACCGATGTGGCGGTGCTTTTCGAACCGCCTGGAATGCGCCCGACCCTCAGTGTGTTTACCCCAAAAGCGTAGTGACAAGTGCAGGAAGGCCTGGTGGAAGCCCAAGCGGCTACGTCAATAACCCGAATTTTAGCCTGGGCGCGAATGAGCCGATATACGATCCTGTAAACAATGCGAGAAATTGGGCGGGTCGAGCTCAATTTTTGCTCGATGTGCCCCTCGAGTCGGGAACGATGGATTGGCTCTTAAATGTACATGGCGGTCAAAACTTGGGGCTGGCTGCTCAATTCCAGCAGAGAGCTTTTAATCGACTCCCAGGCGACCCCGCCTCAGCCCTGGGGCCCTCTGCTCCTTATGCGCAGTACAACCCTCGCACCGGAGATCCTTACACAGATCGGTCTGGGTATGTGGATACGGATGGAGATCCCTTTGCGGGGGATTACAACAATGGTGGTTACGAAAGGCTCGACTTAATTGGAGCCAACTTGCGAGGTTTTTGGTCCGTGGCGGACGATCTCGAAATCGTGAGTTTGACCGGCTACGAATGGCATGATCGGAATACGCTTGAAAATACAGACGCGAATCCGTTCGACCTTTTGGTAACCCTCTATACCGATAATGCTTGGCAGTTCAGTGAGGAGCTTCGCGTAGATTCTTATTGGACAGACACGCTGGAGTCGAGTTTTGGCGGTTTTTTCTTTATGGAGAAATTGAATGTCTCCAATCAGTTTGAAGATGCATCGGGTGCGAGTCCAAACATCCTGATTCAGACCTACAGCCAGGACACGCTCTCGTTCTCTTTTTTCGGCGAGTTCTCATGGAATCTGCTTGAGCGGCTCACTTTTGAGGGTGATATTCGGTACACCCACGAGTTTAAGGAGATGGATAACTTCAGTACGGCGATCAATCCTTTTGTTGGGCTCACTGATGCGGCTTACAACGTGGCGAACGAGACGATTGTCTTTTCTGGCCTTTCGGGGATGGCGAGTTTGACCTGGGATGTCACCGATGAGAGCTCGGTTTATCTCAAGTACACACGAGGTTGGAAGCCTGGACATTTCAACGGCGGAGCGGTCTACAGCAAGGTTCTGATTGAACCCGTCAGGCCGGAGAGGCTCAATTCATATGAGATTGGAGGGCGCATCTCTCTGCTTGATGGGATGTTAAATGTCAACGGAGCAGTCTTCTACTACGATTATCAAGACCTTCAAATTTTTGCTCTAGAGCAAGATGGAAATGCATACCCACTGCCACAGCTGATTAACGCGCAAGGCGCGACCATCTTCGGCGCGGAGCTGGGATTCAACGCAGAGCCGATTGATGGATTAACGATCCGTTACGATGTGGCTTTTTTAGAAACAGAGTACTCCGAGTTCACAAATACGATTAACCGATTCATTCGCGACCCCAACAGCGGCCAGACTACTTTTGTCGATGCCACGCTCGATTACACCGGCAATCGCATGATCGGCTCCCCGGCTTTTTCGATGAGCGGTGCGATTCAATACACTTTGCCTTTGATCTTGAGTGAAGGACGTGACTGGGGAGAGCTGGTGCCTCGTTTTTCGTTCAGTTGGAAGGACAGCGTCTATTTTGACCCTGGTGAGGGAACGGGCCCGCGGCTGAACCTGCCGGCCGGGACCACCGAGAATGCTCCCTACGCCCTGTTGAATGCGAGTTTGGCCTGGCGAAGTCCCAACGGAATTTTTGAAGTCACGGGCTGGGTTCGCAATATCGAAAATAGGTACTACAAGGTTCAGTCCTTTGACATCACCGAATCATTTAATTTTGTTCTCGACGCCTACGGGGCTCCGCGAACATTCGGTTTCACTGTTGGTGCATATTTTTAGTTCAAGCCTTGGGAGTTTTGACGAATGATTCCGAGTCGTATTTTGGGTCCACTTGCTCTGCTGTTGTGTTTTTTATCCTTTAGCCTATTCGGATGCGAAGATTCGACTCAGACAAGCAAACCGTCCGCTCCCATTTCAGGGCCTGAACTTGCCCAGAATCTTCGCAAGGCGATGTCCGAGGGCGGTCGAGTCAAGCGTATGAACGCTGTCACGGAGCAGTTGCAAAGACTCAATGCTGACAACGTAGATGAAGTGATCGAACTCTTTACTCGCGAGCGATCCATGCTGATCGGTTGGGAATCCGAGTCTCTCATCGATGCATGGGGGAGTTTTGATCCAGAGGCCGCCTACGAGTATGTGCTTTCTCTTCCGGTGACCGCCTCTCGTGAACCTTTACTTGGTTTTGCTATTCAGGTTTGGGCTCGCCAGTCTCCCCTTGAAGCCAGAGACCGCATTAAGGCCGACCTGGAGCGAGGAAGGGAGCTGCAGACGGGGCCGCAGACCCTCTATGAGAACCTTGTGATTGGTTGGGTGCATTCGGGGCAGCCCGGCGTTGTCGAGTATGTGGCCGAGACTCCAGACTTTATTCGAGGGATTAATAGCCGTGCGATCGTCGGAGCTCAGAATAGAGCGCTGGGGACAGCTGGGTTATTGGACTGGACGGATAGCGTGCTCCTCGCGCCGAATGGGGCGCTTGACGACGCCTACAGAAAGATGTTGCTTCAAAGGGTTGTGGCTATATCGAGTATGAGGGACCCCGAGGCCGTCTCTGAGTGGATCCATAAGCACTTAGCCCAACCCTATGGAGCCCCGAAAGATTCGACGAGTTTGATGAACCATTGGGTGAAGGCAGATCCAGACGCAGCGATGACGTGGGCGTTGGAGTACATCCCGGACCCGGATCGCGAGCCTCTGCTGAACGGAGTCCTCAAGCGTTGGTTAAGAGCTAGAAATGCGGGCGCAGATGAGTGGGTGAGTGCTTTGTCCGAGAATTCGCCCGTGTTTGACCAAGCTCTTTACGTGCGGGCTTTGCACCGGGTGGATACAGACTCGGGGTCGGTGGGCTTGGACGCTGTCAGGGACGCTGAGAGAATCAAAAGTCTCCCGCGGCGCAACGCTGCGCTTAAAGAGCTTTTGGCGACGTGGTACGCGAACTCGCCGCTTACGGCTGAGTCTTGGCTTCAGGCGAGTTCTTTAAGCGATGCGCAGAGAGAGAGCATTCGAGTTCAGGGGAGCGAGAGAAGCACTTCTCGAAAATAATGACCGATACGACCTCGGCTGATCGGTTGCGCGGATCGATGACAGCGAGACAGTCATAGGGGCGGAAAGGTTTAACAGACCCTTTCGTCCCTTCTCTTTTCTCTGTTGGCTTGCCGACCTTCCGTTTATCGGTGAATGCCCCCTCTTCCGAAGGAGAAATAGAAGAGGCCACTTACCCCTTTTGGATTAGGTCGCTTGCTTGAAAAACCACTTTTAGGTTGGTCATTTTTCTGTGAGGAGAGTTCATGATCAGAGGATCGCCGAACCTAATTTTTACGAAATTGTGGACCAAATTAAGGAGTTTTAAAATGAAGAATAAGTTAAGCAGCGCGCTGATTCTGCTTGGGGCCAGCCTCTTCGGCTTAGTAGTGGCGGCTTCGCCCTCAAGCGCTGCGACTCGTGAAGCGCTCATCAAGTTAAGTAATAAATCAGAGTTCGTGTTTAGCGGCGTTTTCGTAGGTGTGAAGCCGGCGGCCTTTGGTGTTGTGGACGTCGGGACGGGCACCGTGCCTACGATTCAAGTCCCCCGGAATCTCGTAGCCCAGGCCCGAACGTTTACGTATACCGGCCCTCAGACGGCTTTCGCGACCCGTACCGAGACGCTGCGGAACGACGCGGCGACACTGGGTCCAAATAATCCTCTGGCTACGGGAACAGCCCAGAGGATCGGCAAGTTCAGTACGAATTTCACAACCAGCATTTGCTTTAACCCGAATGTTGTCTTTGATTTCACGAACCGACCGAGTTTCGAACCCTTGGCTCCAGCGTATACGCAGTGGCCCGCCCAACCGGGTGACTGCAATCCGAAGCCAGGTGAAATTCGGCAAACTCCGGGTGACAAGAAGTACGGCGGTACTCTTCGCATCTTTGGCAAGAGCAAGAATGCGGGCAAGGCCAACCTCGGTGCCGGAGGAACTTCTGAATATTTCGCACTGAATCAACAGAGGCCGACGTTCGCTACGGGCCCAAGCGAATTCGCACTCAACGTACAATTCGCCACGGGCGTTCGAACAGGAACGGCTCCAAGCGCCACGGCTCGACAGAATCAGGTTTGGGGCATCGATGGTTTCTTCTCAACGGGCGCTGCCACTGTGAGCAATCCTGGAGCTCCTTACTCGACTTATATTCCTCGGGCGGGTTCTTTCGGCCTAGTCCGCCAAGCTTCGACCTCTGCCAATACGGCCAACTTGAGTCTGGCCGGCGACGCGATGACCGGTTCCATCTCGGTGGTGAGGCCGGGCGTGAGCGGGACCTTTAATCGGGTCGACGGTGTATTCACAGGTCAGGGCGGCAATTACGGCGAGCTCAAGACGGTCGAGTTGAGCTTCCTCCCCGAGCCCACCTTGGCGGGTCTTTTGGGCATGGGCCTGATTGGTTTAGTGAGCCTACGCAAGCTTCGACAGGCGTAAGAGTTCAAGACCCACACTAAGTGGGTATATCTGGAGCGGGCCAGAAGGCAATCCATCTTCTGGCCCGCTTTTTTTTTGAGACATGCTCGTTCCGTAAAAAGCGTTTTTTTTCTCTAGGCAGCTTTAAGCGCGCCTAGAGCAAGTTTTTTTGATTTAGGGCATCGCTTTTGGGGTATGAGTCTCGTGATGGGCGGATCTAGAGGCTGCCCTTCCTCTTTCTGGGTACTCATTTTATATCCGAATAGGTTCAGTATGAAGATCAGATGGTTTTATAACAATGAAAATGTTTTCAGCTCAACGTCTTCTGATTAAGGCCGTTGGGATGAATTCATTGACTCAGGGAGAGTACATAATGAAGATGAAATTTAGCAGCCTTTTGATCTTGCTAGGGGCCAGCCTCTTTAGCTTGGTGGTTGCATCGAGTTCGAGTGCGGCCACTCGTCAGGCCATGATCAAGTTAAGTGATAAGTCAGAGTTCATTTTTAGTGGGGTTTTTCAAGGGGTAGATCCGGCCGCATTTGGAATCGTCGAGGTAGGCACGGGTGCGACTCCTACCGTGCAGTTCCCTTATGCCCTGGTGTCTTCCATTACTTCGGGGACGTACACCGGCTCTCTGACGGCTTTCGCGACCAAGACGGTGAGCCGCAAAAATAATGCAGGAGCCTGGGGCCCGAATAACCCGCTTGCAGGCACTGCAAAGACGACGCAGGCCTTCAGTACGAACGCCGTTGCGTCCAAGTGTTTTAAAACCGATGTGAACTTCGGTCGAGCGAACTTCGATCCTCTTCCAGCCAATTACACGGTATGGCCGGCTCTCCCGGGCGAGTGCAATCCTAAGCCGGGTGTGATCTATCACGAACCGGGCTCTAAGAAGTACGGAGGAACACTTCAGATCTTCGGCAAGGCCAAGCGGCAAGGCCAAGCGAACATTGGGCCTGGCGGTGCACCCTCAAACTTCTTGGTCAATCAACAGACGACGACTATGGGAACAAGTACTTCCGCCATCGTGAAAAATATCCAACTAGCGACTGGAGGAGCGAGCACGACAGGTCCAAGCGCCTCGGCAAAGCAGAATGTGGTCCTTGGGATCATCGGGCACTGGACCACGGGCAAAGCCACTGTGAGCAATACTGGCTCTCCTTACTCGACTTTCATTCCTCGGACCGGTGGCTTCAATTTAGTTCGCCAAGCTTCCACCTCAAACAACACGGCGAACCTGGGCCCGTCCGGTGCGCAAATGACGGGGACCATTTCAGCCGTGAGGCCTGGTACTTCGGGTACATTCAATCGAGTCGACGGAGTGTATGTAAGCAACAGCGCCAACTACGGTGGTCTTCAGACGGTGGAGTTGACCTTCCTGCCTGAGCCTACTTTGGCGGGTCTGTTGGGCATGGGCCTGATTGGCTTGGTGAGCCTACGAAAGCTTCGACAGCACTAAACCACTGAATTTAAAGCAATTCAAAGTAAGTGGTTCTATATGAAACGGGCGAGAAAGCGACAAGGCTTTCTCGCCCGTTTTCTTTCGTTGGGGCTAACCCTGTTAGTTATTGCGGTCATGGCTCGATCGAACTATGAACATCCTCAAGCTTTTAAGGGGAAACGCTTTGCTCCTTCGACTCGAAAATAAAGGCAAAGGGAGAGTCTGCTTGCGGTTAGGAACGTTTTTTTTAACAGTTTGTATGCTTGTTCTAACGGGTTTGAGCCTTGGCGTTGATGTGAGTCGAGCTGCCGACAGCGAAACCGAGGACGAGCACTACTGGGTGGCCTCCCTTGATGTGAGTTTTGAGATTTTTGCTTTGGAAGGGCAAGGTTCGGTGACCAATCTAATCCCGACCCCCGCTCCTCCGGTGTCGCCGGACGGGCCCAGCTCGGTGCCGGCGCCAGCGCTGTGGGGCATTGACAATGACTCGGGCTCGGTAGATCAACTGATTATTCAAATCGGGGCCGATTTCGTGGCGAGTCAGGCCGTGCCCCTTTTGCCTGGAAAGCCTCGTCCTTTTTTTGGCGTCGGGATCGGTCTCCCCACCGAGACCGGAAAAGAGGCCGTAAGCTCCGGAGACGCGCGCAACACCGTCTATCCGGAGTCTTACACCGCTGGCTATCTGAGAAGTTTGAGAGGCTTGCTGGAGCCCGGCGGATCAGGCTGTCCGCGCCGGTTTGGATGCCTACCTCCCAACGAATTTGAGTTCTCAAGGGGGCAGGGCTCTCTGATCGATTTGAAGATCGAGGATCCGACTTGGTCTGCGCAGGCTGGGTTGCAATTCTCGCTGCCCGTTCTTGACCGCGTCGCCATCGAGTTCCGCCCTGGGGTTTCTTATCGAGGCCAAAAACTCAAAGTGAGTGGATTTTTGACCACCCAGTCGATTCAGCCGAATCCCGACCTTCCTTACGGCCCGCCACGCGAGCTTAAGCCTGGAGGAAACCCCGCTAACCCGGATGATTACAACGATCTCTGGATTTTGGTGCCAGGCGGGTGGTTTGATAAAAAACAAGATCCTGGAACGAGTTCCCAAAATGACTTTGGCGCGGTTCCCGAGATTAGTACTTACCGCAGTCAGGCCAATTCAGGGTCGGTCACTCAGCATTTCCTTGGGCCGAATTTTGAACTCGGAGTTTCATTTTTTCGCTCAGGGCGCGGTCTGAAGCTGGGGCTATATGTTGATGCCGCTTATCTGTGGCTGGTGAACCGAGAGACGCTCACCTTCTCGGATTCTCAAGGAATCGCCTCGTACTCGTACACACCGGAGCGGGGTGAGTTCAGAGGGAGCATCGGGCTTCGCTTCGGTTGGGCGCTCTAGCGCTTGGCATCACCCCAGTCGGAAGACGAAGTCCAGACCTTGGGCCGAGCGCCTGCGTTGAGAGAACTGAGTAGCGGCACTTTAGATCTTCGGCTAAGGACGCACACGTATGTTGTGAAGGCGGCCGCCCATCGCTCTGGGAGAATCGACTAACAAGGTCTCACCCGTGCTCGGCCTTTCGATCGTGAACGTGGTATTCGTAAATCGACCGGTGGGGCCGTTCGGATTTCCATTGTTTTTACGCCAGCTATAGAAATCTGCGACCGTGTAGATTTCCTCTCCATTGATGGCGAGGATTCGGTCACCTGGGTTCAGTGCGTGAAGCTCTTCGCCGATGGGCCCTCCTGGAAGCGCTTTGATTTCAACCCGGTTGGAAAGACCATCGGCATAGCGACCCTGGTCGTAGAGGCTGTCGTCCATTTGCTCTCGGAGAGCTTGGTCATACGCGAAGATTTCATCATGGAATTCGGGTCTTGGATTGAGTTCAGCGTTGGGTCGAGGCCCCAACTCTGCTTCAACGATCGTCAATGCCTTGGACCACGATTGCATGATTTCTTCAATTTCGTAGTCGCGATACTGGGCCTTCTCGAGGTTTATTCGGGTTCTTTTAAGACGTTCCTCAAGGGAATCATTGGCCCTCGGGATTTCGGTTTTCCCGGAGTTTGCTCTTTCGCTTGAGGAGAGCGGCCTACGCTCAGGTTGAGTTTGAGACTCATCGTGGCGGGTGAGATCGACGTTCTTTTCCCCGGGACCCTGAGAAGGGGTCGGTCTGAGACCTACCCTTCCTCCTTCAGCGCTTTGAGGCAGGTTCTCGGCATCTTTTTGAGAGACGGCCTCGGCTGGGTCGGGTTGGGGAAAACCTCCGCTCAGTTGCCAGGCAGTGGCACACGATGCGAGGAAGAGGACCAAAAAAATCCATACTTTCGAGGACAAGGGCTCTCCTAGTGCCCAAAAGGGGATCCCCTGGGGGCAGAGATGGATACATCTTTTGAGTGATTAACCGTTGATCAGATCTGACGCGTAATCCATCGGGTTCAGTTTCGGCGCGCCATTCATCTCTTCATAGTACTGCGCCAAGGTTTCATCTGCAGTGGCGCCTCGCTGAAGAGCGTCGTCATTGGAACTCCAACCGTAGCTGATCCCATGCTGAGTCAGAACTCGGAAGCGCCACGGGTTTCGATCAAGCGTTTCTTGAGGAACATGGCCCATGAGGTCTTCTTCTGTTCGCATGTAGGGTCGCGCGAAGAGAATGGGGATGACAATCCTCAAGCCTTCGGTTTGTCGGTTGTAGGCCCCGTGCCAAGTTTTTCCGTGCCAGACAATGAGAGAGCCCCTTGGAGCTTCGACGGCGATCGCATCTGGGTTTCCGCCTTCGCCGACAACCTCCTCACCGTTCACGGGTCCGCGCCCAAGCTTATGGCTTCCGGGGACGAAAGCGATGCTGCCGTTCTCTCGATTGTAGTCCGTCAGCACATAGCTGCCGTTGCAGACCAAGGCGTGGTCTGGCCAGGGTGCTGGCAGAAGGGTATCGGAATGAAAATTGAAGCACGTATCGCCCTTGCCCTTGACCAAAGCACTGTAGCTGGAGACCACCATGCTGTAACCCAGCATGTAGGTCGTCATGGCTAGAAGAACGGGGTTCATCAGGGCCTCTTCAAAGACAGGGCCTTCAAGGGTAAGGATCCGGAGCATCTCGCCCCAGGGCGATTCGCCTCCGTATTTGCTCTCAAATCCAGCGTGCGTGGCGCCGTCATCGACGTTTGGCCTTACACCACTTCTCTTTTCGGCGACATCTAGAACGCCCTCAAGGAGTCGATCAGCGAGATGATTCGGTGATGCAATTTCAGGGGGAAGCACCGTAAAGCCTTTTTCGTCGAGTTCGTCGATGTACGACTGCAGGCCGAGTCGGTGGATTTCTTTCTGAATCGCCTCTGAAGGCTCAGTGGGTTGAATCTCGTCGGCGGCGAGGTCAACCGAGTGTTTGGCATTGGACACGAGGAATCTCCTTTTCGTTTTTAACATTGGGGCTTTAAGCCCTACGCTGCTGCACGCCCGTGGCGGAGCAGCGATCCCGGCAGGGCCCCGGTGCAATCGTTTCCTTCGAAGGTAATTTGGCCGTTGACGATGGTCAGTTTGTAACCGTCGGCTCGTTGAGAGAGTCGCCAGTCACCCGCTGGAAAATCATAAAGTCGCTCCACTGGGCCGAGAGAGAGGGCGTCGTAATCGTAGACCACGAGATCAGCGGGAGCCCCCTCGCGGATATACCCGCGATCTGTAATTCCTCCCGCCAGGGCGGAGTAGCCAGATAGACGCCAATGGGCCTGTTCAAGAGGCATAATTTGGGCGTCCCGCACCAGATTAGTCAGGAACTCAGTGGTGAAGGCCGACATAGTAATAAACTTCATGTGAGCACCACCGTCGGAAATGCCTGGAATCGTGAAGGGGTTATTGAGAACATCGCTGATCGCATCAAAGTTTCGAGTGAGAGGAGGCGAGATAAACTTAGTTCGCAGTCCGTCGGCGATAGCGAGGTCGAGGATGGCATCAACCGGATGCTTACCTGTTTTTCGGGCCACCTCTCCTATGTTGTCGGCTTCAAAGGGTTTGGTTTCGGCCGAAAAACCTTCGAGCACTGTAAAATTTTCAAGAGACCCCTGCACAGCGCCTGTGGCCTTGGCATTGACTTCGTAGGTATCGCGAATGGCTTGACGTTTTTTGGGGTCTTTCATTTTTACGATTTTTTCATCGATGGTTCCAAGAGTCACGTCTCGCCAAGCGGGTTCGTTATCAAAGAGGTTCCAGTCTTCAAAGGTCAGCTCGAAGGAGTCAGGCACGGTAAACGCATGTCCGAAGATCCGGTTCCCCCGCTTATTCGCCGAATTGAGCCAGTTGAGGCAGTCCATATATTCACCGTGATTGATTCCATGCTGATCGGTCCCCACGGAGACGGCGTTCCAGATCATGGGACGTCCGCTGACCTCGCATAATTTTTCCGTTAATAGTTGATCGATGCCGATGGATTGCATGAAGCCTCGGCCTTTCCAGCTAAGGACTTCAGCGAAGGAAAGAAGGTCTTTATCGGACATCAAATCCGTCACCATAGGGGTGCCGTCATAGTCTCTTTGTGGGCTGTCTTCACCGCTGAGCTGAGTTGAAAACCCGCAAGCGCCGGCGTCCATGGCTTCGCTCAGGATGGTCTGCATCTGTCTCATCTCTTCGCGGGTGGCAGAGCGGCTCTTTGCGGCCTCGATGCCCATGACATAGGACAAGATGGGGCTTAGCCCGGCGAAGGAAAGGACATTGACACCTTTGGGTGTACGATCGAGACTGTTCAAAAATTCTGGGAAGCTCTCCCAGTCCCAGGGCATTCCGGCCGCCATGGTGCTGGCTTTGATCGCTTCATTTCTTTCCATGGAGAGCATGGATCGCTCACGTTCCTCGGGTTTACATGGGGCAAAACCAAAACCACAGTTGCCAATGGTGACAGAGGTGACGCCGTGCCAACCGGATAGCGTGCAATAAGGATCCCAAAAGATTTGAGAGTCAAAGTGGGTGTGTAAGTCGATGAAGCCCGGGCACACCACGAGATGTGTGCAGTCATAGACTCGCTTGGCTTCGGAATCTGGGATTCGGCCGATTTGAACGATCTGGCCATTGGCGATTCCGATATCACCTGTGTAGCGAGGGGTTTGGAGGCCGTCGATGATGGTTCCGTTTTTAAGGATAAGATCAAGAATGGGCATGGAATTCTCCAATTCACCTATTCTACGGCCTTTAAGATTCCTTTTCTCGGATTTTATGGGCATTAAGGCTACCTCTTCGGGTAGATCATAGTAACGCGCTAGGGCGACTCTACTTGATCTCAGACTAGCTGGAGATTCTTCGCTGCGATACTTTGAGAGAGTGATAGCCTTGGACGTCAAAGGACACTAGTGGAACCCTTCTTCATTTAAAGTTAGAGAGAGCGAGCAGTCGAATCGTGGAAAGTGACACTAAAAATCTAGAGACACTGAGTCTCGGCCTCGCTTCTCTGCTGGATACCATCGGGGATGTTGAGGGACTGCCTGGAGCGGCCATCGATTTGGGCCTCTCGGTCGTTAGGGCTTCATTCGGGTCGGTACAGCATTACCCGCAGCAGAACAATCCTCAGGTCCTTTATCCCCATACGTATCAAAATCCTAAGGGTTACTCGGAGGGCCTTTATGTTTTAGATCCTCTTTTTCAGCATTTTAAAGGAAACAGATTAGGCACGGCTTCATTGATCGAGGTGTCACCTGCCGGTTTCACAGAGACAGATTACTATTCGCAAATCTATACGCAGCAGGGTTTCGTGGATGAGTTGGACCATGTGGTCCAGCTTGAGGGCGACGCCTTCATGTCCTTTAGCTTTTATCGTTCGGCTAAGTATGGGGCCTTCAACGAGGATGAGCGCGAACTTCACCGAGCCCTTTACCCGTTGATGGCCGCGGTGGGGCGACGTTTGGGTGCTTTGCTGGATGAAGCCGATTACACCGAAGGCAAGCTTACGCGAAAAGAGCTCGAGTTGGCATTGGATCATTTCGGCAGTGAGCAGGACTTAACGCCTCGAGAAAGCGAAGTCATTCAATTGGTTTTACGAGGCCATAATAATCAGTCGGTGGCCAATCAGCTCGAAATTGCACCGGACACTGTGAAACTCCACCGAAAGCATGCATACGCGAAGCTTAGAGTGGCCTCCCAAGGTGAACTGTTCTTTCGCTTTTTAGAAACGATTGGCTTCCGGGAGTCGGAAGACTAGTTCGGGTTCTCCCAGGGGCCTGGAATGACTCATTCCTCGCGTCGCGTACCGTGACTCTCGGCGCCGCGTCCCTTGATTCCCCGTTGAGCTTTTAGACGTTTTTGCCCTGGGTGTCCCCCCAGTATTCCTTTTTGAGAAGTTGTTTATAGAGCTTCCCGGTCGGGAGTCTTGGGAGTTCGGCCTTGAAGTCGATGCTCCGAGGGCACTTGTAATGGGCGATTCGCGATCGAACGTATTCGGTCAGTTCCGCAGAGACTTCGGCGCTCTCGGGTATTCCGGGGGCAAGTTGAACGATCGCCTTGACTTCCTCACCCATTTCTTCACTGGGTACACCGATGACGGCGATATCGGCCACCTTGGGGTGCAGGATCATTGCGTTTTCGATTTCTTGGGGGTAGATGTTCACCCCTCCCGAAATGATCATGAAAGTGGCTCGGTCAGTGAGGAATAGAAAACCCTCATCGTTCACGTACCCAATATCTCCAAGGCCCGCCCAGTGGGGATGAATGGGGTGACGCGAAGCAAGGGTCTTTTCTTCATCGTCGTGATATTCGAACTCTTTCCCCATCTCGAAGTAGATGAGTCCGGCCTCACCGTTTTCAAGCTCTTCCCCCTCGTCGTTGCAAATGTGAATGGGGCCTGTCATCGATTGCCCGACAGTGCCTGGATATTTAAGCCAGTCCTCGGGCCCAACATTCGTTGCCCCAACGGACTCGGTGCCTGAATAGTATTCATAGATAATGGGACCCCACCAATCGAGCATCCTCTTTTTGACCTCGATTGGGCAGGGAGCGGCAGAGTGGATCGCATAGCGGTGGCTTGAAAGGTCAAAGCCTTGAAGATCTTCCTCGGGTGCTTTGAGAAATCGCGTAAAATGGGTGGGGACCCACTGACTGTGAGTCACCCCGTATTTTTCGATGGCATCCAGTGCCGCGACAGGCTCGAATTTAGGCATCATGACGGCCGTTCCTCCGAGCGCCTGGGTTGAAAGACTGAGAATGGCCGGTGCTGCGTGGTAAATCGGAGCTGGCGAGAGGTAGACAGTTTCTTCATTAAATTCCCACATGTCTTGATGAAACGCGTGGTGTTCGTTGTGATCGGCAACAGACGCATGGGTCAGAGCGTGTCGAATGCCTTTGGGCTGACCGGTGGTCCCGGAACTGTAGAGCATGAAGCTTCCCAGAGGCTCTTCCTCTAAGGGGTCAGCGGGGTATTGGCTGACCACCTCTTCATAAGTTTCGTAGCCCTCAATGGAGCCGCCTGCAGACAAAAATGTTTCACAGTGAGGAGAGAGGCCCGGAAAATTTTTGGCGACTTCAGCGAGGTCAGCTGTCGCGACAAGTGCTTCTGCGCCCGAGTCATTGATGATGTAGGCGGCCTCATCTGGGCTCAGATACCGATTGATGGTGGTGAAGTAAAGTCCCGATCGAAGAGCTGCCCAAGCCACCTCAAAGTACACCAGCTGATTTGAGCAGAAGATCGCCAGGTGACCGCCTCGCCGAAGTCCTCGGGCCCGCAGAGTTTGCGCCAGCCGATTCGACCGATCATTAAGCTCACCAAAGCTGATTTTTTCTTGGGTGCCAGAGTGAATGGCTGCAATTTTCGTAGGGTCAAGTTTGGCCCATTTCCCAGGGTACATGGATGAGGCTTTCTAAGGGTAGGTGAGGAGTGCGAGTTTGTTTTGGCTGGAAGCCCTTCGCGTGATCGTATCGCTCTTAAGGTCCAGATGTTGGGTCGGACTGAGAGAATGATTTAATGGGATCGAGTCCGAGCGAGAAATAACTCCTTAGGGTAGGTCTCGCTGCGGTTTTAAGCTCTCGTTTTACGAAGGTTCCATGGTCAGGGCAAAGTGCTTTTGCATACACTCTTCTTAGGCCCATTTTGTATACGAAGAGGTACGAAATGCTAAACGAAATTCGTGTTCTTGATTTGAGTGACGAGCGAGGTCAGTTTTGTGGAATGATGCTGGCCGACCTTGGAGCAGAAGTCGTTTGCATTGAGCCTCCTGAGGGATCTAATGCGCGTCGGCACGGTCCATTCGTTGGCCATTCAGAAAACCCGGAAGAATCACTTTTTTGGTGGGCTTATGGGCGCAATAAAAAGAGTGTCGTTCTTGATTTAGAAAGCGGGGTCGGGCGCGACTCGCTGAAAGATTTGGTAACCACAGCCGACATCGTGATTGAAACTTTTAACCCGGGCTGGATGAAGTCCAAGGGATTAGGCCATTCAGATCTGTTAGCCCTTAACCCGGGTTTGATTACGGTTTCGATCACGCCTTTCGGTCAGACGGGACCCAAGGCCCAGTGGCCAGCAAGTGATCTTACGGTTCTAGCGGCTGGAGGCCCTCTTTGGTTGACGGGGGATCACGACCGGGCACCCACGCGGGTTCGAGTCCCTCAAGCCTTCAATCACGCGAGTTGTGAAGCGGCATCGGCNGCTCTCGTGGCGCTTCACGAGCGAAACGTCTCTGGTCGCGGGCAGCANGNAGATGTATCNGCGCAGCAAGCNGTGACCCTNGCNACTCAAGGCGACATCGTGGCTGAGCGCGTGGGCGTAGAAGGCGCCGGACGATATGGCGGAGGAATGGCGATTGGCCCTGTGGTGCTTCGNTTTNTCTATCCNGCATCGGACGGACACGTGGCCNTCACTCACGTCTTCGGCTCGACGNTNGGNCCAGCGACCGCACGAATGATGCAATGTGTNTGGGAAGATGGGTTTTGCAACGAAGAAATGAGAGATAANGATTGGNTNNGNTACGGCGAAATTTTGGGCGTCTCGGAAACNATCNANGATTTCGAAGCCGNCAAGNCCGCCATCGCCCNTTGGACNGGAAGCAAGACGAAGGCTGAGTTGCTCGCCNTTTCCATNGANANAAANCTTCTCATCGCCCCCGCGATNACTCCNAGAGATGCGNTGGCGAGTCNACAACTTCAAGCGCGTAANTTTTTTNTGNATCTNGAAAGACCGGATGGACAGGGCTCGGCAAGAGCGCCGGGAGCCTGGGCACANTTTTCGAGNAGTCCATTGTCGTNTAAGCGCCGCGCGCCTCGGATTGGGGAGCACACGAAAGAGATTCTGTCCAAGCTCACGTCCTCAGATGCATCTCAGGCAAAGAGCATGCCATCAGGCAAAGGCATGTCGTTGCCTCTTGAGGGCGTTAAGATTCTTGATTTTATGTGGGCCTTGGCAGGGCCCATGGCGACGCGAATTTTGGCGGACTATGGTGCGACCGTTGTGCGTGTGGAATCAAGCAGCCGTCTAGACGTGACGCGTACCCTGCATCCTATGATGGAAGGCGAGGGAATAGAACGAGCCGCACTTTTTCATTCGATCAACATTGGAAAGAAGATGATTACTTTAGATATCGCGAAGCCTGAGGCGAGAGAACTGGTCTTCGATTTAGTGAAGTGGGCTGACGTTGTTTGTGAATCTTTTGTACCCGGCACGATGAAGAAACTGGGCTTTGATTATGAGACGTTTAAAAGAGTGAAGCCCGAAATTATCATGCTCTCAACGAGCTTGATGGGGCAGACGGGTCCCATTTCAAATTTTGCCGGCTACGGGAATCTCGGTGCCGCTGTGGGTGGTTTTCATCATATGGCTGGTTGGGAAGATCGTCCTCCCGCAGGGCCGTATGGTGCATACACTGATTATATGGCTCCAAGGTTCAATGCTGTGGCGATTCTGGCGGCTCTTGAGCACAAGCGAAAGACGGGAGAGGGCCAATATCTTGATGTAGCTCAAGCTGAGGTCGGCCTTCACTTTTTGGCACCCGCTGTTCTTTGTCAATCAATCAACAATGAAGAATGGGGTCGTTTAGGGAATGCAGACGAATTATTCGCACCTCACGGCTGCTACCCCATTGTGGGCGAAGATCGTTGGATCGCGATTGCGGTTGATGGAGAGACCCAATGGAAGGCCCTGTGTGTCGAACTCGATCTCGAAGCGTTGCTTACTGATCCTCGCTTTTTGAGCGCTTCATTGCGACGTCAAAATTCAACGGTGCTGGATGAGTTGATCGGAGAGAGAACCGCCGACAAAGAAGGCGAAGTGTTGGAGATCGCCTTGGTGAACCGAGGCATTCCTGCTCATCGCGTCTTAGATAGCCTCGCTCTTTGTCAGGACGAGCAACTGATTGCAAGAGGGCACTTCGTCGAGCGCGACGAGGGAGACCTTAGGACCGTCGTTGAGGATACTCGTTCCAAACTCTCACGAACGCCGGCTCAAGTCGGAGAGGCGATTCCCACGTTTGGGCTTGATGCACAGTGGGTACTTTCAGAGCTCTTGGATTACAACGACGAGAAAATCACAGAACTCGTAATCGCAGGGGTTGTCGAATAGTTTTTTGAGCCGGGACGTTGTCAGGAGGACTCTTTTATTTGAGGGGTCCAATCATCGTTTCAGCAAGCAGCATACGTTGAAAAGCCCCATCGCCGTAGAGGGCTTGATTGTGCATGCTTCGCTTGAAGTAGAGATGTACGTCGGCCTCCCATGTGAAGCCGTAGCCTCCGTGAAGTTGAACAGAGCGACTGGAGATGAACCCGCCAGCATCGGATGCCTGGCTTTTGGCCATGCGAGCCGCTGCGAGAGCGTCATCGCTTCTCTGATCGAATTCGCACGCGGCGTGATAGAGCAGAGACCTTGCGCTGTCGATGTCAATCATGGCATTGACCAAGGGGTGCTTTACGGCCTGGAAAAAACCAAGTTGACGTTCAAATTGACTTCGATCTTTCGCGTACTGCACGGTGGTTTGTAGTTGCCATTCCGAAGAGCCGCAGAGGTCAGCGGCGACAATGACAAGCAGAGCGGGCCACGCCCGATCGAGAGCCTTTGCGCCGTCTCGGGTCAAAATAGCGTCGGCTAGCACGAGAACATTTTCAAGTTCAAGTGTGCCCTGGTCACGCGTTAGGTCATGGATGTGATCTTGGGAGAGGCTCACGCCGGTGGCCTCGGCGGGCACCTTGCAGAGAATCAATTCGTCACCCAAGTTTGCGCTGACCACAAAGAAATCAGCTTTAAACGCATCTTGTACAAAATGAGCGGCCCCGGTGAGTCGAACACCCTCGCTCTCCTCATTGGCTTTGATTGCGCTTGTGCACGGGTCCCAGTTCCCCGCGGCGTTCGTGATAGCAAGGCTGGCCGCACGACCGCCCGCAATCTCTTCGAGAGTTTTCCCGCTGTTCTCAGACTCTCGGAGCACAAAGGTGGCGATCAAAGTTGAAATTAAAGGGGAGGGCAGTGCGTGTGCGCCCACCTCTTCGACGAGCCCTGCAATGCCAGCGAGAGAAAATCCGACTCCACCGGAAGACTCAGGGACGGCGAGTCCAGTCCAACCGAGTTCGACCATCTTCTTCCAGAGGCCTTCGTCCCAAGGATTTCTTTCTCCTCTTTCGTAAGCTGAATCCGAGTCGAGGGCGACGAGTTCTCTGAGTTGTGTAATGGGAAGGTTTTCGTCGAGAAATTTTCGAGCAAGGTCTCGCAGCATCTCTTCATCTTCGCCGAATCCAAAATTGGCAGGGGTTGCTTCGGTCATTATTGTTTTCCCTTTTTTACGGTCAGCTATTTCGATTTGGCGAGGCCGAGGACTCTTTCGCCGAGGATGTTTCTTTGGATTTCACTTGTGCCGGCTGCGATGGTTTGGCCGTAGGAATTCATATAGGCCAGGGGCCAATGGCCGGCATCAGGTGCATTTGGGTCGAGTTTGTAAAGAGTGGAGCTCGCTCCGGCGATGTCCACTCCGAGTCGTGCGTTGGTTTGCATGAATTCACTGTCTCTGAGTTTGCCCTGAAGCGGAATTCGCATGGGGTGATCGCACAAAGCAGAAACTCTTGCCCTGCGACGGTTTTGTCTCATGGCTTTGTCGGTGATCGCTTGCTGAATGATGCGGTCGCGAATCAAAGAGTCTTCAGAAGCCGGCCGACCGCCACGGTCGCTCTTGCGAGCGAGTTCGATGAGTTGGTCGATGGGCGGAATTTCATCTCCGCCCCCACCGCCCGCGCCTTCGGCTGCTCCGCGCTCATAGGTCAGCGTGGTCATGGCGACGGTCCACCCTTTGCCCACGTCATCCAGACGGTAGTTGTCTGGGACGACGACGTCTTGAAAGAGGATCTCATTGAAGCCGGTTTCGCCCGTCATCTTGATCAGCGGGCGCACGCTGACTCCGGGATAGTCTTCGATGGGAGAGATGAAATACGTGAGTCCGTCGTACTTGTGATCTCGGCTTGTTCGAGTAATTAGGATCATCCATTTGGCGAAATGGCCTAGACTCGTCCAGACCTTGTGTCCATTCAGGACCCATTCGTCTCCTCGCGGTTCCGCGAAGGTTTGCTGATTGGCAAGGTCAGACCCGGCTCCCGGCTCGCTGAAACCCTGACACCAGATTTCGTCTGCACTCAAGGCCGGAGCGACAAATTTGAGCTTTTGCTCCTCTGTGCCGTGGACCAAGATAGTTGGGATTGCCATGCGAAGGCCAATGATATTCAGCATATAGGGCGTTCCGGCCCGACTCATCTCGGTGTCGGCAAGGCGCTGGAAACCTGTATGCCCACCCCCACCGTATTTCTTATCGATGTCCGCGCCCACGAGTCCCGCGTGGTAGCACTTCGACTGCCAGTCGCGAAGGTAATCCCGTTGAGGCTCTGTCATCACTTCAAGTGCGGTGATGGGGATTCGGACAGGCGCTGGAGGCGGTCTGTTTTCATCCAGCCAGCGGCGCGCATATTCTTGAAATTCAAGCTGTTCCTGGCTTAGTTTTACTGAGTCCATGGGGTCTCCTTTATTACTGAGTCTGCTTAGAGCCGATCCTTTTGGGGAAACTCGGGGTCCGCGGGAGCAGGTCGATGCTCCCCGGACCCTGTACACCTTGTAGGCGGTTTAAAGACCGATGGCCAAGGCGAGCTTTTGGCGATGATAGGCCGCATCTCCGAGTAGAAGAGCAGAGCTTTTGGCTCTCTTCAAATACAGGTGGGAGGGGTCTTCCCAGGTGAAGCCAATCCCCCCATGAATTTGAACATTTTCGGCCGCATTATGAGTGAATGCCTCTGAGCACTTTGATTTTGCCATGGCGACGGCGACAGGCACTTCGGCTTCATCCTCGACGGCCGAGAAGGCCGCATAGTAGGCCGCCGATCGAGCACTTTCGGCCGCGACGAGCATATCGGCACATTTGTGCTTGATGGATTGGAATGATCCGATGGGTCGACCAAATTGCAGTCTGTCTTTCGCATATTGGACAGCCAGTTCAAGGCACACTTGAGCTCCACCCGTTTGCTCTGCGGCCAGCGCCGTGAGAGCCATATTGAGAACACGAGTGAGCACTTCTTCGGCTTCTCCTTCTTGACCTAAAAGAGTGGCTGAAACTTGCTCAAGTTCGATGTGAGAAAGTTTGCGAGTGAGATCGAGAGGCGGGAGTGCTTTTCGGGATAGTCCTTGAGCATCCGCATCCACGATGAAAAGAGAGAGCCCGACTGCAGTGCGGGCGGCCACAAGAAGCGTATCGGCTGTGTTTCCGTCAATCACGGGGGTCTTTACGCCTGTGAGAAGAAAGCGACCCCCATCGGCGGTGGCACTCGTTGAAATATTGGCCAAATCGTGGTCGCCATTCTCTTCCTCGATCGCAACCGCAATAATTCGTTCACCGGATGCGATTCCAGGAAGAAGGAGTTTTTTGGCTTCTTCGTCTCCAGCCTCGAGTAACGTCGTCGCAGCCATGACGGCCGTTGAAAAGTAAGGAGCGCATAAAAGGCTCCGCCCCATTTCTTCCATAACGATCGCGAGTTCCACAGCGCCTAGATCCACGCCTCCATATTCTTCGGGGATAATTAAACCAAGCAATCCCAACTCCGAAGCCATCCGTTTCCAGATAGTCGGATCAAAGCCGGTCTCTTCGCTCATTTGCTCACGCACGGATTGCTCACTCGAGCATTCCTCAAGAAATCGCCGCACTAACTCTCTTAACTGTTCTTGTTCGTCGGTAAATGCCAAATTCATTTTTCTTCCTTCAACTGCTGCGGGGAACGTCGGTCCAGGGGATGCCCTTGTCGACGCGTGTTTCTCCAGGGAGTCCGAGCACTCGCTCCGCTAGAATGTTGCGCATGATTTCCGAGGTTCCGCCCTCGATTGAATTTGCGCGGCTTCTCAGAAAGGCGTGCTTGAGGGCACTTTCACCTTCAAAGTGAAGATCTCCCGGTCTTCTTAGCTCGTAGCCTGGTTCATAGGTCAGTGCGTCATTGCCCATGAGATCAAGGGTATCTTCGAATATTTTCATATTGAGTTCGGCCGACATGAGTTTTCCAACCGAGCCCTCGGGCCCCGGTACGCCGTCCGTCATAGAGGCTTTTGAGCGTTCATGAGTGATTCGAAGCATCTCGGCTTCAATATAAAGTTGAAGTACTTTATCCTGTGCGATGCTTTTCTTTGCGAGCTCAATGTTTGTTGAACCAAATTGCTTTGATCGAGTTTTCCATGTTTCGACCAAGTGGCTGATGGGCCCCTGGCCCCGGCTGCTTCGACCCCCAACAAGGGCCACGCGTTCGTTCATCAAGGTCGCCACCGCGACACGCCATCCCGCTCCTTCTTTACCCAGCATCATGGAGTGCGGTATCCGTACATCGTTGAAGAAAATTTCATTGAATTCGGCCTCGCCCGTGATTTGATGCAAGGGGCGAATGTCAACACCGGGCGCTTTCATGTCAAGAAGGAAGTAAGACATGCCGTCATGCTTGGGGGCGGTGGGGTCGGTCCGAACAAGCAGCATGCCAAAGGAAGAGAAGTGAGCCAGCGAAGTCCAAACTTTTTGGCCGTTGATGATCCAATCATCGCCCTCTCTCACACCTCGAGAGGAAAGGCCCGCTACATCTGATCCCGCTCCAGGTTCACTGAACATCTGACACCAAATTTCTTCGCCGGTAAAGATCGGGCGTAGGTAACGTTGGTGCATTTCTGGAGTTCCGAAGGTCAGGACTGTGGGGGCGCCCATGCCGATTCCAATTCCGTTTACATCGAGATCGCTCGCTACGTTCTTGGCATGAAGAGAGAGCTCATCGTCCACAAAGGCTTGATCGGCACGGGACAGGCCTAGGCCACCGAGACCTTTAGGGAAGTGAACCCAAGCCAGACCATGATCGTACTGGGCTCCTCGAAAGGTAATTTGATCGACTTGTGAATCGTCTGGATGAATTTCAGAAAGGAGAGTTCGAACGCGTTGTCTGAGCTCAGCCTCGTTGATGGTTTCAGTTTCTCGTTCCTGGGTCACTTTAATTCCCTTTCTTTTATCTCTTGTCTTGATTTTACGCGTCTCGTCGATTTTACCTTAGGTTCTTATTTTCACGTTGACAGGTTCAACCTCGTCGCCGCCGCTAGGCGTCTCCCATGTCTTCGTCGCTGTGCTGGTCCCAGAGGGCCCGCTCTTCATCAAAGGGTGCATTTTCGATCACACATCTCTGGCCAAGGATGAGGGTTGCTCGGTTCTCCTGACTATACGCGGGGCAATCGCCAATGGCATCGCAACTTGGGTCTCCGGTCCGAGCGAAAGCGGCCCAGATATCCTGGATGGACTCTGAGAAGAGTTTCATTTCGGGTCCGCTGCCAAAAAAATCCGCTGATTCTTGCGTGTCCTCGGCGCTTCCGAAGAGCGGCCCGAGCTCGATACCATGGGTAGCGCCCATGGTCCCATCCATTGCCGGAGAAGGCCATGTGATAATGTAATTGTACACATTCGGACTGTAGGCAAGCTGGGTTTCCGCTAGCCGAATGCCCGGAATTCGGAATTGTCGATCAGTGCCAATCTGAGCAAAGATGTCAGCCGGAGCCTGGTACGCCTCTCGCTTTGAGAGGTAAGTTCGATAGCCCGTGATCAGGCCGTCTATGTCTAGGATATGAGCACACAGGGTTCGAATGGATTCATCAGTGGCTTCCGCAATCGAAGGCTCAGCGTAAACAAAAGCTTTGTTTTCATCGAGAGTCGACCCAACGAGAACAGAGATGCCTGTCGCAGACCCTTTGGACACTGACCGGATCGGGAGTTCGGGAAGCACGGTCCCATCGATGCAAGGCTGGAAGGGCATGGTCCCAATTTCAGGATCATGCTCGAAAGCACTTGCGTCCGACATGGGGATTCCGCCCATGAGCTTAAACTCAAGATCTAGACATTCCTGACTCGTCAACGCCATCAAGGCCTTGGGATCTCTCGTTTCGGCATGTTCAAGGACTTTCTCAGCAATGGTTAGACTTTGTTCATTCGTGTTTGCGGTATGGGCGGATCCGCTCTGAGCGATCGCACGATGGAAGAGGCCTTTGGCTTCCGGCATGCCCAAAAGGGCCCCTACGGCCATTCCGCCAGCGGATTCACCAAAAATAGTGACGTTGTTCGGGTCACCTCCAAAGTTTTCAATGTTGTCCTGAACCCACTGCAGGGCGGCAATCTGATCGAGCAGACCTTCGTTGCCGCAAGCGGGAATCTCCCCTCCTGTGGCCTGGTCCAGCCGGAGAAAACCTAAGCTCCCAAGTCGGTAATTCATGGAGACAAGAACGATATCTCCGCGATTGACCAAGCTTTGTTCTGCAGGCATGAGGTCTTTTCCAGAGCCGTACATGAAACCGCCCCCGTGTATCCAGACCATGACGGGCCTGCGTGCACCATCGAGTTTTGGGGTCCAGACATTTAGAAAAAGGCAATCTTCGCTGGTGGAGTCTTGTGTGTAGCCCGGCAACATATTTTCAAAAGAAAACTGCATGGACGAACTTCCGTATTCAAGAGCTGGCCGTACATCTGACCACGCTTCATGCGGGACGGGCGGATGCCAACGCAAAGGGCCGACAGGAGCGGTCGCATATGGAATTCCTTTGAAGGCAAACTGATGAAGAAGCTTCTTCCCTTCAATTTTACCTTTGGTAGTGTTAGCGACAGCGCTCATGGTTTTTCCTTGCGAAGGGTGTTGAATTAACTGTTAAAATAACGAATTTTAAATCTACCATTCCGATCTCTTTTTCGATCCCCCACCCAAAAGGGGTATGAAGTTTGAGGCGCTTCTCTCTGATCGTGCCTTCGCTTAAAAATGGGAATGCCTTCGATGGCTTGATCGGAGGATCGAGTTGGATCGTTTCGATCCACAGAGGGATATTTTGACAGAGGAATTTTTATGAAGACTTTGGAATCTGAAGTGCCTTTTTTTGAACTCGCTCAGAGTGTGCGTGCGATGAGGAGGATCAAACCGGACCCTGTTCCAATCGAGATGATTTGGAAAGTTCTAAATACAGGCGTTCATGCTCCGTCGGGTCAAAACTTACAACCGTGGAAATTTCTATTGATTTGTGAACGCGAACAAAAAAAGTGGTTTGCGAAGCGGTACGCGCTGGCGATGGAGAGCCGCTTTGGATTGCCCGTGGATCCACGGAAGCGGGGAGATGCAGAACCCACTGGAGTGGCTCGTTCGGTCTACTACCAGATGGATCATCTTGCAGATGCGCCTTACTTACTTCTGGTTTGCGGTAAAAGAGATTGGCCTTTTAAGGTCCCGCTTGAAGACCGCGTGGGGTTGGCACCTCCGAATTACGGAGCCGTCTATCCGTGCGTACAGAATATTTTGTTGGCCTGCCGCGCCCTAGGTTTAGGAGCCGCTTTGACGACGATGCATCAAGTGTTTGAAGATGAATTGCACGCTCACTTTGAGATCCCGGACACATATGGGGTGGTGGTCAGTATCCCTATCGGCTACCCGGTCGGGAATTTCGGTTCGGTGACTCGCATTCCAGCCGAAGAAAAGACTTTCATTGACCGTTGGGGCGAGAAGGCCTGACTCAAGTTTTTTTTAGCCGGATTCGAAACTAGAGACTTCAAAACGTGCTTAAAACTCGATCTACCGCATCAATTGTTTGCTGGGCATCTTCCATGGTGTGGGCGACTGAGACATACATTTTGTCGGGCATCACCATGATGCTTTCTTCATAAAGTTTTGGCTGGAGTTGAAAAAAGTTTCGATATCGAAAGCCGGCTAGATCTTCGGGTCTTTGAAAGACAGTGCCTTCCTTGATTCCCAGATGAAGAGACATTGACCCGGGAGATTGCTGAACAGCCATGTCGATTCCGTTTTTTCGGGCAGCGGAGTGAAAGCCATCTGTGAGGAAGGCTTGGACTTTATCCCGGTGCGTGTACGCCTCTCCATTATTGCGACTCAGAATAGACATGGTGGTGAGTGCGGCCCGCATGCCCAATGGATATCCATTAAACGTGCCCGGCCCCAGCACTCGACGTTCTCCCAGAAGCTTCATGATCTCACTTTTTCCTACGACAGCCGCGAAGGGCAGGCCTCCCGCGGCGGCTTTGCCAATGACTGCGAGGTCCGGGGTGACCCCATAGTATTCCTGTGCACCGCCGAGTCCGATTCGAAAGCCGGTCACAATTTCATCGAAGCACATGACGACGCCGTATTCGTCGCAGAGTTCTCTCACGCGCTCCAGAAAACCGGGAAGTGGGCTTCGACACATATTCTGAGCCCCGAAAGCTTCAAAGATAATCATGGAAATTTCATCGCCGTACTGACGGAGAGTGTCTTCAAGCACTTCGATGTCATTCCAGGGAAGCAGGAAGCTCTCTTCAAGAGCGCTGGGTGCGGCTCCCTCCGCCTGGTAGAAGTTCATGTCCTCTGACTGGGTTGAAGGGAAAGGACGGCCGTCTGGTTGTTTGTCGATTCCACCCACCACCACATTGTCAATCCATCCGTGGTAGTGGCTTCCGAATCGGATGAATCGTGATCGCCCGGTATAAGCCCGGGCCATACGAATCGCAAGTTGGATGGCTTCTGAGCCCGAAGTGCACATCTTGACTTTCTCGGCGCAGGGCATGAACTTGCAGATCATCTCGCCGACCTCAAGGTCATCTTCTGTTTGATAGATGCCGGAGCCTAGAACGGTACCCTGAACATCGAGGAATTGTTTGAGCGATTCCACGAGCTCGGGGTGCCTGTGACCTAGAATCAACGGGCCGAGCGCACCCACCCAGTCGATAAATTCGTTGCCGTCCACGTCCCAGACTCGACTGCCTTCGGCTTTTTCAATAAACATTTTGTGATGCGCCGAGCTAATCGAACCTTTGAAATTTGAATGCAAAGAGGAATAGCTTTCGTCAAATCGCTCTCCGAGCGCAATGCTTTTTTCATTGTTGAGAGTTTGAGCCATTCGGTGAATCCTCTTTTTTTTTGGTTGGAGACGCTTAAGGTCCGTTTGGTCTTAAGCGCAAAGTCTAGTTCCGCCTTGGCCGAATGGCCTCACCCAGAGTGGTGGGATTGATCATTTTTTTCGATCAGAGCTTCGGCAAAGGCTGTAAGGTCTTCTGCTCGGTCAACTTAACTTGAGTTGAAAATCCCTTATGTGACCGCCGAGAGGTCTCCCTGCTACCTCCCGCGTGGTCCTCTATACGGATCAGCATCGGGTAAGTGGTGGTTTACCGACTTGATAACTCCTCGGGTCGGGTGATCCGATGTCTCGTAGGCAAAAACCGGGATGAACGATATCTACGATGGATTAGAAAGAGGCCTCTATTTTTCGTGAATCGGTTATCTCCGGAACACGCGACTAGGGGTGTTGACTCAGACGAAGAGAATGCGTGTGGGTCGGCTGAGAAAAAGTGAAACCTGTATAGTTCAATGCTCTACGAATTTGAAAAAATGGAAGCGAGGAAACGTATGCCCGGAATTCAATTTGAAGACAGAGTAGCCATCGTGACTGGCGCCGGTAATGGGCTTGGAAGGTCGCACGCTCGTTTGCTTGCTTCACTCGGAGCGAAAGTCGTGATTAACGACCTAGGGGGCACTACTACCGGTGATGGTCAAGATCAGACCGTCGCGCAAGAGGTTGTAGGCGAGATTGAGGCGGCGGGTGGTGTCGCGGTGGCTAACGGCGACTCGGTGATTGAGGGAGAGAAGATCGTCGAATGTGCGTTAGATCATTTCGGCCGACTTGACATTGTGGTGAATAACGCGGGCATTCTGAGAGACCGTTCTCTTCATAACATGTCAGACGATGACTGGGACCTTGTTTATGATGTACATCTAAAGGGGGCCTTCAAAGTGAGTCGCGCGGCTTTCGCTCATATGCGAGAGCAAGGCTACGGGCGCTTCGTGATGACCACTTCGGCGGCCGGCCTTTACGGGAACTTTGGCCAGGCGAACTACAGCGCTTGTAAGCTTGCGCTCCACGGCTTGTCACAGACGATTTCTGTAGAAGGGAAAAAGAAGGGAATTCAATCGAATACGATCGCTCCGATCGCGGCCTCTCGAATGATGAGCACCGTTATGGACAATGAGGCAATGAAAAAACTCGATCCTGGCGCAGTCAGCCCTCTTGTGGCTTGGCTCTGTCATGAAGATTGCCAGGCGGCGGGTGAATTGTTTGAAGTGGGGGCAGGCTGGATCTCTCAGGTTCGTTGGGAACGATCCAAAGGGAGCTATTTTCCGCCCTCGGGATTTACTCCAGATGATGTCTACGAGGCGTGGAATCAGATCCGTGATTTCGAGCAGGCGACCCATCCGACGAGCACCAAGGAGACCATCGAGGCCATCAATTTAAATCCACAAAACGAAGCGTGAGGGAGGCAGATTCGGGTCCGTCGTGTTTTCTGAGACTCATTTCCGAAAAGGGGATTTAAAGAAAAGGGAGACGGCTTAAAGACCTGAGAGTGCTTTCATTTCCAAATCGTTGAGCGCACGCTGGTAAAGATAGACATCACTGATTTTTCCTTCCATACCGTATCCTGGCGTTCCGTCCCAACCGATGTAAAGGTTCTGGGCCTTTTCAGCAGACTGCATTGGACCTTCGAGTTCAATATTCGTGACGAGAAACTCCTCGCCTTCGCCCTGATGTCCTGGGTCGTATCCAATTTGTACACGGTATCGGTCCGTAGGCATTCCGTTTAAATAGAATTGCCCACGATTCTTTCTTCGTACGAACGCAACGTGAACCCACTTGGCGATGGGCACCAATCTGCCCGACCAACCACATGGCGGGATAGTGCTATTTGAGAAGAAGGAAACTTCATCGGGGTTTACGCCTGAGATCATCAATTCGTAGTGGATGTGAGCGGGGTCGACGTAGTCTTTGGGACACTTGGAGATGAGAGCATCCCACCGAGGTTTTCGGCTCGTATTATCTTGTTCTTTGTAGACCCAAGCTGAGAGAGTGATGTCATGGACGATATCGAGCTTCGGGTCATCTAGAATTTCAACCCATGTTCCTTCTGGCCTAAACTCGAGGGCTGCGTCTCCTGTGTTCTCTTTTCCTTTGACCCATGTAGACCCGTGGATTGCTCCATGAAGTTCGTTGCCCGAGAGGTCATGAGCGGTGTCTCCACTTCCTTCATTCAAGGGCCAGTGGCCGACGAGGCCCTCCTGACTTGGCTGCATTTTGAAACCTTTCTTTTCGATTGAGGTAGATACACTTTGAGACGGTTGTGTGTATCGCGGATGCGACTGGAATTCCGTTGGATCCCTTTGTTTTAGATTGGGTGGGTGGCCTTTCTGAGGAGCTTGAATTCGATGAGTTCTTTTCAATGTAGAATACTTTGGCGGCGAAGCGCCCAAATCCAGTGAAGGAGTAGCATGCAGGGCTCTATTTTATAGAGGTCCTGAATGCGAGTGTTCTAAAAGATGATTCTTTTGGTCTGCAATGCTTTTATTTGGATGGTTGATTTGTAAAAAGATCGATTCGTGTCTCCGTGTCATGTGTGCGAAACTTTGAGGATGGGCGTTACCCAAAAGCCTTCAGGTGATCCATATTCGAATCCCGAACTTTTTCGCTTTGCGGACGGGATGGAGGGTGTGCCCGATTTTCTAGATCTCGCGGAAACCGAGGCGGAACGCTCAAGTCGTGGGGGTTGGCGGGCACGCGGGCATGAAGCTCTTCAAGCGCTGGGTGAATTAGCACCGGGGCTTCTCTTGGCAGGCGCTCTGGCTTTTGCGGGCAGCGGTCTCTCTCGGGCGCTGGGGCAGGGCCTACTCGGAGCCGACTCGTCGCCGATTTCGCCGATTCTGATCGCGATCATGAGCGGCTTATTAATCCGAAACACGATCGGCCTACCCAAAATTTTTGAAAGAGGTCTTCAATTTTGTCTTCGTCGAGGGCTGCGGATCGGAGTGGCTCTGCTTGGCATTAAATTGAGTGTCTCGGCCGTGGGGGACATTGGCTTGGTGGCTCTCCCGCTCGTTGTGCTTTGTATTATGAGCGCGTGGGTGGTTGTCCGTTTTGCGACTCGGGTGCTTTCTCTGCCCGGTCGACTAGGCGCTTTGATTGCCGTGGGCACAGCGATTTGCGGGAACACGGCCATTGTCGCCATCGCGCCAGTGATTGGAGCCAGTGATGATGAGACAAGTTATGCGGTGGGCACCATTACTCTCTTCGGGCTTTTAGCGCTCATACTGCATCCATTTATTGCTCATGCCCTTTTTGGTTCAGACCCTCTGCTGTCGGGGATTTTTCTTGGGACAGCGATCCATGATACGGCGCAGGTCGCGGGGGCGGGTTTGCTTTATGATCAGCAGTTTTCGTCTCCCTATACGCTTGAGGCAGCCATGGTCACCAAGCTCTTAAGGAACACTTTTATCGTAGCTGTTGTTCCAATTATGGCGCTTCTTTACTCGGGTCCTGGGCTAAATCAATCGATTTCGCGGACCAGCTTCTTAAAAGCGATGCCATTGTTTGTCATTGGATTCATCGCCATGGCTATTTTTCGGACCTGGGGAGACTTAGGGCCAGAGCCTTTCGGCGGATTCATGTCTCCCATGCAGTGGCAAAGTCTGATTGGGGGCCTTTCAGAACTGTCGGTGGTGTGTCTCGCAGTGGCCATGGCCTCAGTGGGCTTGGGGACCCACTTGGCTCGATTGCGTGTGCTCGGTTTGCGGCCGTTGGCGGTGGGCTTATTGGCTTCACTCACGGTCGGCGGAGTGAGCGCTGTTTTATTGATGAGTCTTGGGCCCTGGCTCAGTTCTCTCGTTTGAATCTTGCCGTTGAGATGATCTAAGGTTTTGAGGTGTCAACGGAGTGATGGGTGCTCTAGGTTGGCGTAAGTGAAGAAAAGAGGAGGGTTTGATCGTGGAAGGTGCTCTTGATGGCTACCGAATCATCGACATGACTCAAGTGATTTCGGGCCCTATGGCGACTCGGGTTCTGGCCGATCAAGGTGCAGATGTGATCAAGATTGAGCCGCCATCGGGCGACATCTTACGGCATATGGGAGGACCAGGAGGCATGTCGCCGACCTTTGCCACCATCAATCGGAGCAAGCGCTCGGTGGTGCTTGATTTAAAGAAGGCTGAGGGTTTGGAGGTTCTACATCGCATGGTGCGGGGCGCGGATGTGTTTATTCAAAACAGTCGCCCCGGCATAGCGGATCGAATGGGAATTGGAGAAGCGGCTTTAAGGGCTCTGAATCCCAGGCTTATTTATGTCTCGATCTCTGGTTTTGGAGACCAAGGCCCTTTCAGTCATAAGCGAGTCTACGATCCCTTGATACAGGGCATGACAACGTTGACTGAAATCCAAGGGGGCCGAGGTGAACGCCCTCGTTTGATTCGGGTCATTGTTCCAGACAAAGTGACGGCTTTGACCGCCGCTCAAAGTATGACGGCAGCCCTCTTGGCGCGAGAACGCACCGGAAAGGGTCAACATGTCCGGTTATCTATGCTCGATGCGGTTCTGGCCTTTGTTTGGCCAGAGGGGATGGCTTATGAGACTTTCATCTCTCCGGAGGGGTCGAAAACACCTCCTGTCGCCCGCCGAGACCTTGTCTATGAAACTCTGGATGGATACGTGGTTGTTTCAACGGTGGCGTATCGTGAATTTGAGGGCTTTTGTCGCGCCGCCGAAAAACAGACTTGGCTCGATGACCCTCGGTTTTCATCGACAGCGGCATTGGTAGCGAATGCCGCAGAGCGGCTCGAAATGATGGCGGCCGTGATTCGAACTCGGAGTACAGAGCATTGGCTTGAGGTTCTCGATGGCGAGGATGTGCCTTGTGCGCCGGTTCTCACCCGGGCCAATGTGCACCTAGATCCACAGGTGATCGCCAACGGCATTTTAGTGGAAAGTGAGCACCCCGTAGCAGGTTTGATGCGTCAGCCTCGGCCGGCCGAAGAGATGGATGGAACACCTTCTGCGATTCGTGGACCGGCCCCCATGTTGGGTCATGATACACGTGGCGTACTCTTGGAAGAAGGCTTTTCCTCCGAAGAGATCGACGTCTTAGAGAAATCGGGTGCTTTGGGAGTTCAAGGTTGAGTGGCAGTTTGAGAGTCTGGGGCATTGGAACCGCGAGAACGCTCCGCCCTCACTGGGCTCTTGCGGAGCTAGGCATCGAATATGAGACTCGAGATATTTTGCCCCGTACGCGTGGGATGGAAGACCGTGACTTTCTCAAAGTGAGTCAGCGAGGCAAAATTCCCATTCTTGAGAGCGGCGACATGGTGATCGGGGAGAGTGGTGCCATTTTATTTCATCTGGCCGATCGTTATCGAGAGACCATCGAGCTTTCGCCCGTGGCGGGAAGCGATCAACGTGCCGAGTTTGATGATGTCTGTTTATTTGTGTTGACCGAAATCGATGCACCTCTTTACGTTATTCGACGACATCTAGGTTTGCAGGATGTGTATGGAGAGTCTCCCGTTGCGGTTTTGGCGGCTCGGGATTATTTCCTCAGGCAGGTTTCTGAATTGGAAAAACGCTTAGGAGATGGAGATGAATTCTTGATGGGTCCAAAATTTTCAGTGGCCGATATTCTCTTCTCCAGCTGTCTGGGTTGGGCCGCTTTTATTGGCATCGATTTGTCTTCCCGCCTAACGGATTACCAGACTCAAGTGACGCTTCGCGCAGCCTATCGCAAGGCGGCGAGGAAAAACTTTTCAGCGGAAGCCCAAAGTGCGATGCGGTATCAGCAGGGCGAAGTGGCTCAGTTGCGTCTCTAGGTTAGATAGCCCCTAAAGACTTGGTGTTTTGTGCTTCGTGCTATCTTTTTGAGGCTCGACGCTCGGGGGGGTCGAGCTGCGGGGGGTCACGATTCTTGAGGAAAGATTTGATGATTTCTCGAAGTTTCGTTTCACAATCCATAGGTCCGTTTTTCGGGCCAATATGTGAGTGTGGAGACGCATTCACAAAGGGGGTTACAAGTGGCTCATTTCATGTCGCCTTACGCGGCACCAACGTACGCCATTCTTAGAATTGTGAGTGGTTTGCTCTTTATGCAGCACGGCAGTCAGAAGTTGATGAGTTTTCCTGTGGATGCCTACGAGGGGATGGCCTGGCATATTCTGTGGGTTGCCGGACCGATTGAATTGATCGGCGGCGGGCTGATCATGATCGGACTATTTACTCGATGGGCTGCTTTTATATCGAGTGGCTTGATGGCGGTGGCCTACTGGATAGCGCACGGCTTGGATGGGCTCTTTCCTCTCGCGAATGGCGGAGAGTTGGCGGTCTTGTACTGCTTCATCTTCCTTATGATCGCAGGGAACGGATCGGGAATTTGGAGTGTAGACGGCGGTAGCGACAGCTGATGGTGGCCGGGCTCGCCTTGGCGGGTCCGGCCCTTAGCCTCTTTTTTGGTCGACAAATATCGGGGATGACCACGCGCGTTGTTCTGTTTCAGATAAGCAGTTGTCATCCGCAGGGCGGCCGAAGCAAGGGTTGATTTCTGCGCAATCATTGGAGCCTGACTCAGTACAGCCAAGAGGATCTGCACCAATGGCTGGACTTGATGATTCAATCGCGCGCACATAGTAGACGGCATCTCGACCCGAGCTTTCAAACTCAGGGTCAGTAAAGGCAACCTGACAGCCTTCACCTTGTCCCGGACAGCTGAGGACTTGCCATGGGTCTTCGATGAGAGGTGTCACGTTCTCTTCAGCATCAAGTTGAGGACGGATGCGGACCACTTCGATCCGTGAAATCGGTTTGCGCGTATCGCTTGGGTGATAGCATTCGCCCTGACAGAGATACTCGATTCGTTCAGGAGAAAGCGCACTGACAGAGTCTTCGGGACAGCCGGGTTTTTGTTCGAAAGAGCCCACGGCGCGCACCTGAAAGATAGGTGAGCTAGCGAGTTCGGCGGTACTGCCCATAGGCAGGGTGCCACCTCCGTTTGGATTGAGGAGATCAAACCAAAGGAGCATGCGCGGTCCGCTTGTTCCATAGGTTTCATTTCGTTCAAGAGCATCCCAGATTTCCTCTCGACTACGTCCCTCAGAGTGGACTGCAGCTAATCCGCCGGTTAGGAAGAAAGAAGCGCCACGTTCAGTCTCAAAGATCGAGAAGACAGCGGCTGAATATTCCGTAGTCATGGGTTGGCTCTGAGCAATGGGTTCTTCGCTTGGGGACTCTCCGAGGGGAGTGTTTATGAAGTTGCCGAAACGCGATTCAGTAAATTCTGTCCGAGCCACTTCCTTATATCCAGTTCCGGGTCGTGCAGAGTGGTTGTCACTTGAGGCGATGGTTCCGAACCGAAACCGTTTTTTGCCTTCTTCGTTTTCAGGCCGCCCCAAGGCAAGGATATATTGAGCCGTGCTCTTAGGCCGCATATTGAAGGCGGGCTGGAAGCAGTCTTTACATTGACCTGAATCTTCCCAGTCCGAGACTTGGGCGCCAGGCACAGTGGTGGAACCTCCATTGCGGTCAGCATTTACATAATTTTGGCGCGCCTGAGCGGCCCGTTGCGTACATTCTTCACCATCAAGACCCTCTGCGAGGCAACGTTCTTCGATGATTTCGCCCGCACGCCAGCAAGAGGGCAAGTGGTCATGATTGGGTTTTGGGCAGGTCCTTGAGCCATCGAGATTTAGGACGATTTCTTGGTACGGCTTGAACTCTTCAGAATTTCCATGCCCTGAATAAAATTCAATGATTCTCTGCCATTTTGGATCGTGTTGAGAATTTGTAAGCTGTTTGTCCCATGAGGACCCGGGTGGCGTGTAGAACCCCCAAGCGGTTCCGTGTGGGATAACCATGGCGGCATGCCCCCAGTCATCGAGTTTTGCGAACAGTTTTTCGGGTGTCGTCGCCGTCTCGCGGCAGGTTGTAGGGAGTTCGCGAACGGGAACGTTTTCTGGGCAAAGTTCAACATTGGCTGTTTCTTGGAGATATTCGATCAGTTGGGGAGCGCCGTCACCGGGTGACGAAAGAGCATATAAGCCCATGAGCCAAGTTGATGGAGCCGCATCCTGAATCGGGGGAGCTCCAAGGGGCAGGCCTGCACTGATGGGGCGCGTTGGAATCGACTCGTCTTCCAGATCTCTGAGGATGACATTCTTGTGCCCCCAATGGGTTTCGGGTGTGGGCCCGACTTGTGTCCACTCCCAGCCCAAGAAAGCGACACTGTCTGGTTCGTCAGTGTCTCCAGCGATATCATTGCATTGACGAACCGTTTCGACTGTTTCGGCCCATCTTCGAGGCGTGAGCGTGATGGCATGATCGTTCATAGACCAGAAGTCGAGACCTGAGCAGTGCCGGGCGTAGTCGCAGGCATCAGCCACGGGGTGAGCGCCAGCGCCGCCGGACATAGGGAGACTCAACTGAAAAGCATCGAAGGAGAACGTTGTATGAACGTGAAGATCTCCGAATAAAATTTGCTTCGGTTTAGCCACTCCCACTTCGACGGCAGCTTCACGGATGGCCGTTGATCGCGCTTCAATCACATCCTCTGAAATAGCGGGGGACTGCGGAGTCCCTGCATTGGGTTCGCCTATGAAGGTCCCTTTGCCCGCGGCATAAATGATTAAAAGAACAGCGCCCAGTACAATCGCAAGAATGAGATATTGTCGAACAGACATATAGGCATTTCCCTTCCGTCGGGCGGAATCTTGGATGTGCTCCAAGAAAGCATTCGAAATTTAATTTATTGACCCATTTCTTTCTTTATGGACGGGCCGAATCGAAGCATGCTTTCGTCTCGAAGCTCGTTGAGTTTAAGGTTTTGCTGAATGAATTCGGCTTCGGTCTTAGGCCGAGTCACCATCATGTTTTGGCGGACGAGAGATTCTTCAAGAGATTTTGTGTAGTAGTGATTGATCCGCATCCCGGAGACCTCGTCTCTCGACACAAGTCTGCCTCGCTTGAAGGGTCGATACCGCCAGCTGTGCGCACTGTTGTTGAAGCGGTTTTTTGTGAGGAAGGAGGTATTTGCAAGGTCTTTATGGTCAGAGATTTCTGACTCCCTAAGGGTATACGACTCAATCACTAAGCCGTCGGGCCTAGATCGGTGCCCGCTATCACCGAAGTCGATTCTTGGAATCTCGACACCTCGGACTGAATCTCGATCGTACTTTTCGATGACCGCTCGGATATCGCTGCCATCAGTAGGCATCAAAAACTCGTCAATGTCGATTTTGAGAAGCCAATTGCAGCAGTCTCGATAGTGGCTGGCCGCGTGGTTGAAGGCCATATGATTTTTATCCCTGCCTCCGAAATGAGTAGCGCGATCATGACGGGAGCCATTGAGGTGAGTCCAGGGATGCAGGGTGATCACACCTTGATCTACATAGGGCCTCAGTAACTGCTTCGTCTCTGCGCTACCGTCATTGTCGTAGAGGAAGAAGTGGTCAATGCCTACGAGGCGGTGGAAAGCAATCCATTCTTGAAGGTAGGCATTTTCATTTTTGAAAATTGCTGCGATGCAGACATTAAATTCCATGTCGAAAAAATAGCAGACACGGAATTTTTACGCCGAGAGCCCTTGAGTATAGAGTGGTGCCGTGATTGACTCTGACTAGAGTCTTCGTTTCGGCTCTGGGAGCCGAAACGGCCTCGTTGGAAACACTGCAGAGGATTCTTTCAATCATGGCATTTTGGTTTTTCCTCACAATTCCTGTTTTGATTTGGCTGGGGATTGTGATTTTTGATTTCATTGAAGGGAAAACACTGATTCATGACCTTTGGGATGAGAAGCGTATTGAGCGCTTAAGCCTTGATGAACTCGACCAACTCTGGAGCGAGAATCGAAATCGTTCTGATATTGTATTCAGTCTAACGACCACGCCCAGTCGCATGCTGCATATAGAGTCAACGCTGAAGACTCTGCTGCGGCAGTCTCGAGCTCCTCAAGAGATCCGCCTCAACATTCCAGTTTGGTCGAAGCGAGAAGAAATGGGGTATGAGGTGCCCGACCGCATACGGAACCTTAAATCAATTAAGATCGTAGAGTGCGAGGATTATGGTCCAGCAACTAAGTTGATTCCGTCTGTTCTTGAGTTGGATCAAGATCAAAAGATCATTGTTGTTGACGATGATCGCCATTATCCCCGAAATCTACTAGAAGATCTTGAGAAGGCCTCATCTGAAAAGCCAGATTCAGCTTTTGGTTTTTGTGGCTGGATCGTTCCGCCTGATCTTGTACATCGACCCGCTACTGCTTATACGATTATCTTTATTAAACCACCGGCGCCAATTTTAGCGAGACGGATCCGAAGACAGCATGCGATCGATGTTTTGCGGGGCGTATCCGGCTACCTTGTTAAGCCGAGGTTCTTCGATAAAGCGGCCTTAGTAGATTACGCAGATGCGCCCGACGTGATTTTTTTTGTGGATGACGTTTGGATTAGCGCGCATTGCCAGGCACCTAAGTTCGTCATACCGACAAAGAGGTCCAACTACGCTCCGATTCGAAACCGAGCGTTCTACCATCAGACGAGCCTGGGTTGGGTCAATAGCAGCGGTTCTGAGGTGGAGAAACGAAATAACTCGGTTGCTGTTCAATATTTTTCGGACGTTTGGCGGGTGGGTGGCCTGAATTCTCGGTCTTGATTAAGAATCAGGATCGTCGGCTTGATCCGAGGAGGGATTCGCTTCTCCATCTTTTGACGTATAGCCAAGATCAGCGAGACTTTTTAAATGAGAGTCTCGTGTGATCGTATACTTAGAAACGAGCCATGTCGAAATTACGGGGAAAGTGATTCCGAGGATAAGATGAGTAAAGGCTAAGTCGCGCATAGGCTTTTGCATGGATTCGATGCTGGGGTTGGGCACATCGAATCCGATGACAGAGAGAACAAGTCCGGTGATGAGAACCCCTCCAGCCGTCATTGTTTTTTGGGCGAGGGCTGGACCTGCAGTAAGGAGGCCCTCGCTTCGTCGACCTGTCTTTTCTTGGCTGTCTTCCACAATGTCCGCCACCATGGAGCCTAGGAGGATGAATCCGGTTGCACTGAGCAAAATCATAAGATTGCTATGAGCGAGCAGGATCCACCAAAGTGCATCGGTTTGATTAGCGGGAAAGGTTGTAAAACCAACGAAGCCATCTAAAAGACGCAAGCCCACTGGCATGGGGCCGATGATGATACTCATTATAAAAAGAGTGACAGCTAATTTTTTTTTGTCTCGTCCACGTGAAAAGACACTGGCAAGAAGCCCACATGAAATGGCCGTGAACGCGTTTACGACGGGGAAAATTTTGATCTGATCGGGGATCCACTGCCAGAAGTAGACATTGTAGTAAAACTCAGTTCCGGATTGAAGCCCGATGAAAAGAGCGAATACAAGCCCGGCTAAAAAGACCACCACCCAGGACCGATTGCTCAGCGTCTCTTTAATCTCATGGCCCAAGTCGCGAAAGTTAAAATCGCTGTGTTTTTCGGGTACATGGAGCTTTGGAATCTGACGATGGAGTGCGAGGGTTGAAACCGTAGCTGATGAAAAAATAGCGATCGCGGCGACCCAAGCCATTTTCTCGTAGCCTGCAGGATTGAGAGCGGCCTTTGAGCCTGCGTACTCGGCGGTTTCCGGAAAGAGTGCGCCTAATGCAATGGCAGAGAGTCCCGCTCCTCCGAACCAGCCAAAGGCAGTTGAGATTCCCACAAGGAGGGTGCGTTGCTCGTAGTCTTTTGCCAGTTCTGGGCCCAAGGCCGCGCGTGGAACATCAAAGAGCGTCATGGAGACACGGACAGCAATCGATAAGCAGAGTAATTGAAGAAAGAGCGCGTGTTGAGTGGGGTCGTGCATGGGCTGCAGGATCAAATAGATCGATCCGGTAAAAGGGATGATGCTGGCATACATAAAGGGGTGTCGTCTGCCCCAGCGAGTTCGTGTGCGATCGGACCAGACTCCGACCATAGGATCAGTCACGGCATCCATGATCAACGCGATTGCAAGCGCAAGGCCGGCCAAGAAAGGGTCGAGGCCCTGTACTTGATTGTAGTAGAGCATGAGCCATGATCCGAAGATGGTATTCTTGACTCCGACAGCAATCGAGCCGGTACCGAAGGCCAACATCGTGCCTGCACTTGCTCGGTTCTCAAGATTGCTTCGATGGGAGCTTGTCATGGGTTTCCCGGAGTTAGCACAGGGATGAGCGGTCGTCTCTCAGAGTTTTGATTCCCCATAGCCTTTTGGGCCGAGAAGGGTCTTAATTCTGCTAGCCTTGACCCGACAGCCACAAGGGGGCCATATCGTTTGGGACTTCCTTTTCTGGAGGCTCGATAAAATATGAGAATGCAAATCCGAGTTGCAGAAATCCTGAGAATATTTTCATTGACTTTGGCTTTTGTGTTGGGATGCGATTCGGGTGAGCCAGCTTCGACATTGCCTATTCCGGTGACGGTCTTCAACTTGAGCGAGATCGCTCCCATGAGCGAGAGTCGATATGCGGCCATTCTTGAGCCTGATTCGAAGGTTCAAGTGAGTTCTCAAGCGGAGGGGCTGGTTGAGGCCATTGCTCAGCGCGAGGGCCCCGATGGCCAAGCTAGAGATTTGCAAGGGGGCGATCGGGTCACGCAGGACTCACTTCTCGCGGTGATTGAGTCCGATTCGTATGAGCAGAGGTTGGGTGAGTCTCAGTCGGATCTGGCTCGTGCGCGTGCTCTTGATGCTGAGCAAACAGCAAACTGGGAGAGATCGAAGGCTCTTTTTTCGCAGCAGGTGATTCCCCAATCGCAATACGATACAGCGAAAGCCTCTTACGAGTCGGCTAGAGCAGACGCCTCTCGTGCCCAGCATGCGGTGGAGGAAAGCCAGATTCAACTCGGTCATACTCGTGTTACATCTCCCTTGAGTGGGGTCGTTCTCTCTCGCGGGGTCGAAGTGGGTGATTTCGCTCATCAGGGCACCACTCTTTTTCAAATTGGAGATATTCGGAAGGTGAAAGCTGTTTTTGGCGCGCCCGCCCCCTTGGCTGCGCACCTTGAAGTGGGCATGCCTATTCATATGACGATTGAGTCATTTCGAGCCGAGGGCTTTGTTGGAAAGGTGAGTCAAGTGGCACCTCAGACAGATCGGCGGAGTGGTGTTTTTGACGTCGATGTGAGTTTGCCAAACCCCGGCGGTCGGTTGAAGCCAGGTCTGGTCGCGGAAGTCGAGATCCCGAATGATGTCATGGTGAGGGGAGGCTTCGAACCGATTAGTGTGCCTCTGCAGTCCATTGTGCGGTCACCCGAACGTCCAGGAGAACATGTCGTGTTTGTCGTAGATATTGGCGAAAACGATCGGGGCATAGCGGTGATGCGCCAGGTCGAATTGGGTCCACCTCTGGGAGACCATATCCTTGTCGAGAGAGGCTTAGAGTCAGATAGCTTGGTTGTGGTACGCGGGTCAAC
The DNA here is from genome assembly GCA_002691205.1 of Deltaproteobacteria bacterium. GTDB lineage: Bacteria > Myxococcota_A > UBA9160 > UBA9160 > UBA4427 > MED660. Next base: position 42,555 of record NZHD01000110.1, on the reverse strand, counting down.
CATTTTGACCAACGGTGCTGCTGTTCGTCTGATTCCTTGAACGCAAGAGTTAAAATAAAATGTCGGAAGCTCAAGATCAAAAGCACATAGAAGAGACGAGGAATCTCTCACGCTATTCGGTCGAGAATGCGCCGATATCATGGCTGCTTGTCCTTTTGACGGTGCTTTTTGGGGTCTATGGCTACCAAGCGATGCCGAAACAGAAGGATCCCTCGATTCCGGTTCGGGCCGCATCGGTCATTACAGCCTGGCCGGGAGCGACTGCGCACCAAGTTGAACAATTAGTTACGCGCCCCATTGAAGAGACGATTGCAGAAAATTCAAATATTCACCCTCCCAAACCGACTGAGTTCGGAATAAAGTCAATCAGTCTGGCTGGACTCTCTATCGTTCAGGTTAACCTGGACGAATCAGTGACACAGCCGCAGATTGATTTTAGTGACATCAATTTAAAGCTAGATGAACTGAATCATAAGCTTCCGCAAGGTGCTGGTCCGATCAACTTTAACAGCGGGTTTGGAAATACCGCCGCACTGATGCTCACCATTGCCAGCCCTCTTGAACGAGATGTCATTGTGGACTTGAGATCCGAGGTGGTTGTCGAGGCCTTGGAAAGAGCAAGATTTGAGTACGGTGTTCAAGGTATGCGAGATCGAGTGAGCTTGGTGGTGATGCTTCCCACAAAAGCCAGCATTTCTGGACTCGATCGCATCATGCATGTTTTCGCTGATGCGTTAGAGACAAACTCAATCGGCCGCGGAGCACAGGTGATTGAAGGCGAAGCTTTTATTGCCGTGGATGTCGAGATTGACGGCGGAAAGGAAGCTCTGGCGACCTACGCGAAGGACTGGTTTGGAACGGTTGTTGGAATTGGTTCGTATCACCCGGATGCATGGCAACCTGTTGTCGTTGAAGACCTAAATGATCTTAAGGCACAGCTGAGAGAGGCTGTTGGGCCGAGCTATACTTATCGGCAACTTGGCGACTACGCGGATCTTGTGGCGCAGACTCTTGAGGGCGTGCATGAGGTTTCTACGGTTCTGCAAAGCGGGCTTATCAAGGAGCAGGTCTTCTTGGTGTATTCACAGGAACGATTGGTGGAGTTGGGGATACCGGTCGATTCAATTACCGAAGCTTTGAATTCTACGAATATTGTGGCTTCGGGGGGAACACTCTCTGTCGGGTCTAATAACGTTCCCGTTTTTCCTTCTGGTAATTTTAAAAGCACGGAGGATATTGGCCGTGTCGTCGTGACGACAGAGGACAATGGTGCACCTGTTTACTTAAATTCTTTGGGAGATGTGTATTCAAGTTACGAATCTCCTCCTCGTCTGCTCAATTTTTACACACGTCAGATTGAGGGAAAGGGCTGGGTCCGCACTCCATCAGTGACGCTCGCTGTCCAGATGCGGAAGGGTGAACAGATTTCCGTTTTTGGAGAAAAGGTCAGCCAGGCTCTTGAGCAATTGAGCGATCGTCTTCCAGAAGATTTGGAGATGGCGAAAACGTCGAACCAGCCGCGTCAAGTGGAAGAGAACGTAGCTCTTTTCGTTGAAGCTCTTTATGAAGCAATTGCACTGGTTGTACTTGTCGCCTTTATCGGGTTCCGGGACTGGCGAGCCTCTCTATTGTTAATGATTTCGATCCCGCTGACCCTGGCCATGTCATTTGGGTCGGCCTATCTCATCGGGCTTGATATTCAACAGGTATCTGTGGCAACGCTCATCATCGCGTTGGGCCTGCTTGTGGATGACCCTGTGGTGGCGAGTGATGCCATTAAGAGAGAGCTCGTCGCGGGACAGCCTCGTGGAATTGCTGCATGGCTGGGACCGACGAAGCTCGCTCGAGCCATTCTTTTTGCCACGCTTACCAATGTCATTGCATACATTCCTTTCGTTTTACTTCCGGGTAACACAGGAGACTTTTTATATAGCTTGCCCCTCATGATGGCATGTGCCTTGATTTCCTCTCGTCTGGTTTCTATGACATTCATGCCTTTTCTGGGTTTCTATATCCTGAGAGCTCCGGTCGAGGCCCCGCCTACGATAGAAGAGCGTCGGTCCAAGGGGTTCACTGGCTGGTACTACCGGGTGGGACAGCGTGCTATTCAGCATCGATTTTTGGTGTTGATCTTGGTCTTCATTCTCATGTTGGGTGGCTTTGGTTTGGGGCGCGGCCTGAAGGTGTCTTTTTTTCCGACAGACGTTCAATACTTATTCACGATTGACGTTTGGGCACCGCTAGACACCTCGGTGCCGACAACAGCCGAAATCACTGAGCACTTGGACGTACTTATCCGTAAGACAGTTGAAGAGGCGCATGCCAATGGAACGATCGACATGGGCTTGCAGTCGATCTCGAGCTTCGCCGGAGGTGGAGCACCACGCTTCTGGCAGACGTTGACCCCTCAGGTCAGTCAGAGGTACTACGGACAGATCGTGGTCGAGATGATGGACAAGCAGGATACGCCGATTCTGGTTCCGATTCTGCAAAAAGTGGTCTCGAGCGAATTGCCTGGTGTCTGGGTTGATATCAAGGAACTTCAGACCAATCCGCTCCAGTATCCTGTTGAGATTGCGCTTGCTTGGAAGGATTCTGAAAATAGTCACTGGGACGGCAGTGAGGTCGAGCTTTTAAGATCACTCGTGTTTAAGTTACAGCAAATTATACGCACCTCTCCTTACGTAGAGCGTGCACGTCAAGATTGGTATCGCGAGCACTACTCACTGAACATTGATGTCGACGAAGATCGAGCCGGAATGTTGGGGCTGAGCAGTCGTGATGTGGCCCGTTCCTCTCAGGCCGCCTTGACGGGGTATGGACTCTCGACTTTTAGAGACGGACGACACAATATTCCGATCGTTGCGCTTTTACGCCCAGAAGAGCGTCCACAAATTTCAAACTTCGGCACGCTCTATGTAGCCGGTTCGAAAGCTCAAGATGGAGTTCCGCTTTCCGCAATCGCAGATGTCTCGCTTGATTTGACCACTCAGCTGATTAGGCGGCAGGAACACTTTCCTCGAGTGTCGGTGATTGGATTTCCGAAGCCCGGTTTTTTAGCCTCTGAGGTGATGGACAGTATTCAGGGTCAACTCGATGAGTTTGAATCCAATCTGCCTCCAGGGATTTCTATCATCGTAGGAGGCGAGCAAGCCAAGGCGACTGAGGGGTTTGGAAATCTCCTTGAAGTTTTGCTTATCTCCGCGTTGGGAATTTTTGCAGCCCTGATTTTTCAGTTCAGGAATTGGGTCAAACCTTTTATTGTATTGGCTGGCGTGCCTTTTGGTTTCGCAGGGGGGATGACCGCACTGGCGATCATGGGAGCGTCTTTTAGCTTTATGGCTTTTCTTGGTTTAGTCGCCCTTGTCGGTGTCATCGTCAGTCATATCATCGTGCTGTTTGATTTCATTGAGGAGATGCATGATAAAGGTGAACCTTTAGAGCAGGCCCTGCTCGATGCTGGAATTGTTCGCCTCCGTCCGGTTTTGATCACAGTGGGAGCAACCGTGATGGCTCTTGTCCCTCTTGCAATTCATGGAGGTCCACTGTGGAAACCATTGTGTTACACCCAGATTGGTGGCTTGCTCGTAGCGACTGTGATCTCCCTTTTAATCATTCCGGTCATCTATTCTATTTGCGTGCTCGACCTAAAAATTATTAAATGGAAAGGTCCAGTTTCGAAGACGGCGGCAGAAGTTGAGTAGAATCGCGAGACCTTTGGCGTATATGAGTGAGAGGGGCTGCCGTGAATCCAGTCCTCCTTATGGCGTCTACTTAGCGGCGTCCGGCTTTGAGCCTTCGGATTGAGACAGCTGAGTTTCAAGCATGCCCAGTACGTTCGACTTCATCTCTTGACGAGACCTCTGAAAGAGATCCCATTGCTCATCTGTGAGTATGACTTTTAGTTCTTGGTTTCGCTTTTGATTGAGGCTTCGCATTTCTCGCCCCACTGAAAATCGATTTCTTGAACTTTTAAGAATTGCTTCTGCGTCACGAGCCGAATTGAGATTGATGACTTCAGCACGCGTTGCTTGAGATGGGGTGAGCGTCAGTTTCTCGCGAAGAAAATCCGTTACGGCTGCGGCTCTCTGCTCGGGCGTCGTTTTTTGTAGAATTTCGATTTGCCCGTAAGCGTCACTCGTGAAAAATGCGATGACTAAAACGAGCAAGACTCGTGTTATCGTTCTGCTTGAACGGTTTCGCTGATCCTGGCTATTTTTCATGATTGAGTAGTGAAAAAGATAAGCGCGATTAAAAGGTTTATTCCGAAGAATGTAGAGGGGAAGACCCATCGGCATTTCTCGTCGAGTCGATCTCCGGCATCTTGACGTCCTGTTCGGTTCAGATGGTCGACCCTTAAGTTAACCACGATGGAACATGCGATAAACATATACGTGGAGTAGAGAAAGCTATCCATAAGCGTGAAGTAGGCAATGGTGGGTAGACTGCCTCCTATGAGGAATTGGTAGGCAACAATAGAGAGTAGGCCGGTGAAAGAAATGGCCATCCGATCGCCAAGCGATTCGTGATCCATCCAGAATACCGACGCGCACAGAAGGCAGAGTAGCGTCAGTGGGAACACGACGATTCGAAGCATAAACTGGGGACGCCGCCTCATGTCGAGTTGTACGGCCACTCGCGAGTAGCGCGGCTGGACTGATCCTTTAAGGCTGGGCTCAAGAGGGTCGACTTGGATATTTACATCATCGAGATGCCATTGAGCAACTTGAACTCCGTTATCGTCTCGTCCTGTTGAATCTAGATCTACTTCAAGCTGAACTTGACTCTCCGTGTAGCCCAGAACAAGGAAGTAGGCGGTGAAAATTTGTTGATCGAAGGGGAAGCGGCGAAGACTCATGGGCATTTCGACTACTGCACTGATCTCTTGAATGAGGTGAAGGGTTCCGTCTGGGTAATGCCTGAGAACGACCGCTTCTTGCTCGAAGGCTCCCGACTTATTAGCTAGGACGAATTGCGGATACCACCCGGCGAAGATCTCACTAAACTGAAACGACCCGGTATACGTAATGAAATCTGATCCATTCTCTAAGGGGTCGAAGGCGAGTCGCGCGTCCTTCCATCTAGAAATTAATCGACCCTCAAATTCGAACGTTTCCTGCTGTTCGTTGACGTCATTGATATCGCTGAGATAAAACCCCACCTTCACGACGGTAGGTTCAGCAGGTGGATTTAGGAGACTGAGATCTGCAATTGATGAGTTCGACGTAAAAAGCACGCCGAGAAAGAGGGTGCTTACCAAGAGGTATGTCTCAATTCGCTTCACGAATAGAAGTCTCCGTTTTTTCAATATATCTGCTTCGGAAAATTACGGTCGGTGCTTGGTGGAATTTTCCTTATGCTCATACTTATTCAGTCTGGTGCTCATGGCCTTTGCCGTTGTTGGCATCTACCTTCGCTGGGTCTGGAACCGGCGAGCCATTCTCCCTCAACCAAGCTCGGGCTCGAGTCACTGCGTTCTCCCGTACGTTGACGTAAAAAAGTTCTACATCGTATGCGTGGAAGCTCCCCTTATCTTCGGCCATAGAATATCTCCAGCCTTTAGTTTCGTTCACATACAGGACGCCGTTTTCGCACTGCGCCCCAATTAGCCCAGGGGTGGGCTTAGGTAATCCAAACATGGGGATAGGAATAGAGCCTAAGTTTTCGGAGGCTGGGACAAGCTCAGAGTCGGTTTTCCAGCTAAGAGGGTTAACGCAAAGATCAATACCGCGCTTTTGTTTGGGGGGGAGGTAGAAAGCCGACTCGCTTCCATAGGCAAAGGCGCGCCAGCTAATTACGCATCCGGTTTGTTCTTCTTTTTCACATATGGGCAGGCCATAGGCGGTTCGTGTTTCGGGGTCTGTGTTGACCCACGTGCCGACGGGGTAAGCCGCGATTAATTTTTTAGGGAGATCGCCTTCTCCGAAAAATTCTGTGAGAAGTCGCAAGATGAGGCGACTGCCCTGACTGTGACCAACTAAGATAAACGGCTTGCCTTCATTGTACTGGGCTAGGAAGTACAGAAAAGCATTTCGAACATCTTCGTAGGCGACGTCCAGTCCACCGAGGCGGCTTTCAGGAATGTCGAAGCCCGAAAGAGTCAGCTGCCGATATCGCGGCGCGTAGATTTTCCCAGCGGCATTGAAGGGCGTCGCGCTTCCTGAGATTGTCACATTGGTAATCCTGCGAGTAAGCCAGCCTGTGATTGGAGCATTCCAATGCCATCTCCAAAAGTAGCTTGTGGGATGAAGGTAGAAGATATCAACGGCTTCGATGAGTTCAGGCTGCCCTGGCTCAAGGCCAGGTGGAGTTTTGGCCGCAAAAGAGTTTTTCTTTGGGAGGGCAGCCCAACTTGATTCTTTAGAGTAGTCGATGGGTGCTGGAGGTTTGAGTTCAGGGAAGGGCTTGCTGGGCGTAGTGATCCATGTCGACATGGTTCCGCAGCCATAAAGGGGCATAAGAATCAGGATTAGGCCGAGAACGAAATGTCCACGCATTCTATTTTGAAAGGTTTTTGATTCGGTCAATCTGTGCTCTGGCATACTTTTCTTATCGCCCATATTCAAAATTGAGTCTCAGAGTGACTTGAATCCTGTGATCGTGACCCGTTGCGTTTTGTTCGTAGCTAGAACTTCCGGGGGCCATTTTTTGGCGCCCGTAGAGGTATTCAATTCCGGCATCGAAAAGAGGCAATGGGCTCCAGATCAAGTTAGCGGAGCTATAAACGGTTTCATCATAGATGCCTACAAATTCAGTATTCGGCCCGTTAGGCCCTCCGACGGTCGCGCCATAGTTTCGGTCGATGAATTGAGTGTACGCCTTGAGATAGCCCGCGGTGGCCGTTGATCTGAAGTGCTCGTTCCAAAAGTGCTGGTAGCCCACCCAGGCGCCCACCATGCCGACGGGCCTCAATTGGTCGTCGGTGGCCGAGATCGCGGCTGCGTCCAACCCGAGTCCGCTCGTATCGTCAATGAGAGCTCCGATACCCCGGCCTCCGATGATACCCATCATCAGCGAGTCCTTTTTCCACGTTCGCAGGTAACCGCTCAGATAGAGCCCCCAACCATTTACGGAGGAGTCGTAGGAATTATTTCCCGTCGCTCGTAGCCGACGATAGACCCCGGCTAGTTCCAGATTTCTTTTCGGAGTGTTGTAGGTCAGCTTGGCCACAACGGAGGGTACTTGGTCCTCCGAGGTCGCATCAAGAAGGGGGTCAAGCGTAAACTGACCTTTCGAGGTTTCGACGCCGATATGGATAAAGAAGTGTTCTTTTTCTACCTGTACGATGTGTCCGATGGGGATTCGAAATCCGGCTTGAGCGTAGCGCGCTTCCGGAAGGAGTTGCGGACCTTCGAAGTCGAGTGTTTCGGGAATGGCTACTTGATTCATGAATTGGGTGTAGTCTAAGCCGAAGCGTAAGTAGCCAAATTTAGCCCAGGCCTTGTAGACCTCGAAGTCAGTGCCAAAAAGATCTTTCGTCATATTGAAATCGACGAAGATCTTGGCTTGTCCATACTCGGTGTCAGTGTCGGCCCAAAGGATTAGGTTGCTCTGGTTAGGGCTTACGACGGTTCGGTTAGTTCGTTCAGCTGCTCTTCCGCCAACAGGGATCTCTGAAGTGACAAATTCCCGCGCAACCGGGGCGTTTGGTTGAAGGCCAATTGCATTGAAGTCGTGGATGATATCGACTTGGATGGTGGCTTCTGTTCCCAGGTGAACAATACGATCAAAAATTTTGACGCCAGGTCCCGAGCCAGACTCTACGAGCTCTTCTGCAATGCTCTCATTGGCGGGAGCCGCTCGCGAGACGGAAGCACCATTAAACAAGACGGAGAGAATGAAGCTTCCTATGAGGGCTTTTCTTACGACAGTGGTGGAAGGGCGCAAAGTTGGACCTCTTTATATGTCATCGTCGAGGGGGGCCGACATCCACACGAGCCACATGGAGGCTCGAAAAGTATACGGCAGTCTAAGAAGAGTGTCTTCCGTGAAATGAGACGAAATTGGCCCGACAGAGAGGGTTGCCTGACGTAGCGAATTTGAGTTGAGGTCGGTAGTTTCGGTGGCGAGGAAATGAATTCGTGGGTGCTCAAAGAGGGCCTCGGCTGTCAAAAAAGGAGTCTGAATGTCGAAGAATCACTTGGCTGTTGTTTGGATTTTTTTACTTCTGGGGTGTGGCAGCAGTCCTCCGGCGAGTCACCCCATGAAGCTTGCAAATCCAGCTTCTGTGCATTGTGGGGAAGTGGGCGGAAATCTGCGAATAGAAACTCTGGGAAATCGAGGTCAGATTGGTGTTTGTTATTTTGACCAAAATCGACAGTGCGAGGAGTGGGCTTTGTTTCGCAATGAATGTCCGGTGGGCGGACTCAGTGTCCAAGGGCTACCCACATCGGGTGCGAGATACTGCGTGATTCGAGGAGGGCAGTACGAGATGACTCAGGCCGCATCAGGGAACCTTCCTGAACAAGGCCGTTGTGTACTGCCTGGGGGTACGATTTGTGACGTAGCTGTTCTCTGGCAGGGAAGTTGCGGATGAATGAATAAATTTTTAAAACGGTGGGGTACAATGTATCCATTGCTCCTAAGAAGGGTCTTTTAATATGAAGCGGTTGTCGATTCTTTTTTTTGTCATGTCTTTTGTCTTATGGATGGTGGGCTGTGCGACGCCTCAAACCGGAATTATTGCAGCCCACTGGACGCCGCCCGGGAAGTCATCTGAACCAATCGTTATTTCGTGGGAGTCGGTAAACTCGAGCCAAGGACACATGTTTGTCCAACTCGGAAAAGGCGGCGAGCGATTTAGAGGGACTTATGTGCGAGTCTCCGCCGGCACTAAAGTTGAAGCGGTGCAAACCATCGTTTCTGGGTGGGGCCCTGTTTGGGGAGGCTACGACTGGGGACCCGGAATGGACCCATGGGGTTGGGGTCCTGACGGAGGCATGGGGATGGGCAACTATATGGGGGTGTCGTCCTACCCGGTCTTTATTCAAAAGTACACAGGCAAAGTCATCGCCACTCTCTTTGGGAATGAAGGCCACTCCATGCGGTGTCGATTCACTCTAGTGAATCCACAAATGGGCTTGATGGGCGGAGGGGTGGGTGCCTGCCAGAGTTCTAAAGGCAGTAAGATATCCGCTAAGTTCTAAGCCTTGCCTAAGCCTGTGAATCTTTAGCCTTCGAACTCCCAGAAGCGCTGCCAGCGATGACTCTTCGTTGATGCCAGATAAAGATGAGTACGCCTAAAACCGGAAGAGCAAAGGCCATCCAGTAGTCGACCCAGGGAGGTTGTGGCGGTGCCACTTCAAGCTCAAAGTGGAAGCGACTTTGACTCGGTGAAGTGTCGGAGATCACCTCTATGGACCAAGTTCCGGCGCTGGGAAGCTCTACGAGAGCTCCAAGCATACCCGGATGTCGGCCCTCACTGCGTAAGGCTCTCACGCGTAATGGTTGCGAGTGATGGTGAGAGTGATCGGGCCGGGCATTGCGAGGTGGAGATAAGACCATGGATAGGTTTTTATTCAAATCACCCCGGTTCTTGAGCGGCTCGTGGATCACAAGGCTAAAAAAAGCCTGTCCGACACGAACAGGCGAGGGCGAGGCAAGCACACTCACCGTAGATTGATCAACTCTTCCTTTAGCCACGAGTGAACCCATGTCTGTGGAGGCTTCTCTGGACACGCCCCATAGAGAGAGAGTGAGAGTCATAAGAATGAAGATGCGGAGAGCTGAAAGAGACATTGGAAGGGGCATTTACATCACCATGCCTCTCATCTCCATCGGTTGGAGCAATATCCAGGCACCCGTAAAGTAGAGTACAGCGGCCAATCCGACCCACGGGAGAGCCAGTTTGAGTGCAACGGAAGGTTTTTCGGCGAGTTCCTGGGAGAGACGCCATCCGACTCCAAGGGTCACGAGGAACCCAATGCCTAAGATGATCAGTTCTACGCTCATCCAGTCGCCGGTGTTCCATACCAAGGGAGCCATACCGAGTGTAGAAAATCCTGGGAAGAATTGAGTCACGACACGTTCGACGGCCGGAATAATAGAAGTAAACGAAGTGACCAGATGAAAGCCGAGATGACTGAGCCACATCGCAAACCCCAGTGGGATAAAAGCTGGAACTAAGTAGACCGCAATTCTCCGGAGTGAGAGAGACGTTTTTGAGAGCTTACGGCTCAAAGTTGCGCACATCGTGATGGTGGCAAAAGGAACCAAGATTAATCCAAGTAGAAACCAAATGGTTTGAGTCAGACTTGGGCCAATGCCGAGTATTTTCCCAAACTCGGACTCTGCTTCAACAATGGGCGCAACCATAGCCGCTGCATTCACGAAGGCTCCGAAGACAATCACGCTGCAGAGCACGACCCAATCTATTGTTGGTGTTCGCCGCGCGATTCGATTTTGACCAATCGCTTGCGCAGGCAATACCCTCACGATCGCAGCGTTTTCATGAGGGCAGGCCCGGACACAGTCAAGACAGAAAGTGCAATCGTTATTTCCCGCTTTCGATGGTAAAAAGAGATCCGTTGGACAGCCTGGGCGATCTTGATTTCCCAGGAGGCAGTCTTGCGTCGTGCAAGATCGGCAGGTGTCTCGGTTAAGGGCCTGCACCTCAAAAGGGGACAGACTGGCGGAAGTGAAATTAAATTGGCCAATGGGACACACATACCGGCAAAAGGTACCGCGCGGGAAAAGCCCTTCGATGAGAAAACATAGAGAGAAATATCCCACGATGAGCCAGGCCGTCCATGCAGGGCTATCCCAGAGGCTAAAGGTCTCATAGGCCCAGAGGTAGAGGAGGAAAATAGAGACAGCCAGCCACTTGTTCTTTAAAAAGGAAGGCCAAGCGAAGGGCCTTCTCAGAATAAGAGCTGCAAGTCTGCGACTCAGGGTAAAGGGGCAGACCGCACAGAAGATATTTCCGAAGGCCACGATTCCAATGACGACAAACCCGCGCCAGTACGTCCACGGGAGGACGCCTGCCAAATTCTCAGCGCTGGGCGTAGAGGGGCCGAGTAAGCCATCAGCTACGATAACGGCAGCGAGGAAGAGAAGTCCAAATTGTACCCACCTTCGAAGAGCCATGGAGTAGAGCCATCCGGGCCTCTTTGATGAAGCGACCTTGTAGGTGACCTTCTGGTTCTTCGGGCTGAATTCCGGGGCTTCGACTTGAGCATAAGTTGGCGAAAGCCATTTTGTGATGATAGCGATAGCTGCCATCAGCATGGGAATAGAGCTGGCGATCCACATAAAGGCGCCTGCTGTGTTTTGGTCGCTGACAGCTGAAATGTTCCAGGGCTTTGGAATCTGATCGTAGGTTTCGTAAAAAGCCGTGCCCGAGAAGGCGAAGGTGGCTGAGAAGAGAGTATTAAAAAGCATGATGGCGCCGATGTAGATCAATCGGCTCCCATAATCCTCATCGTCTTGGGCCGGCCACGGGCGAATGATGGGATACCAGAGCAGGAGGGAAGCGCTCAGGAAACATGCGTGTTCGAAGTCGTGCCAACCTCGAGAGTGAAGAGCCGCTTCATAGGCCCCCGGCCAGTGCCAGAGAAGGGTGGTGATCGCCCAGATGGACCAAGCGATAGTCGGTCGGGTGATGAGACGAAGAACGCGTTGAAGAGTAGGCGAGGCGAGAAGAGGTCCAACCCCTCTTTTGAGACTTTGACCAGGGAGGCCGCGCAAGAGGGGAACACCAGGCAAGCCAAACCAGATGAGAGGTGGAATGACCATCATCAATAGCCAATGCTGAACCATGTGGGCTTGTAGGAGCAGATCGGCCAAACCATCAAGGGGAGAGGCGAGGGCGAGAAAAAGAATTCCTAGGCCAATGACAAATGCGTTTCGACGCCAAGAGGGAAAGCGCTGAGGCAATTGCCTGTGAATAACGCGAAAACCGCGAAGATAAATAAAAAGCGTGAGCCCTATCGAAAAGAGGAGAAAGGGTTCAAAGGCCCAAGGGCTACTCCAGAGCCGAACATCCTCCACACAGAGCCTCGCTTAGTAGGGGTCAGTCGCGATGGGCGGACTATATTCGGGAGCAGAGTCGCCTGATGGCGGTTCATTGTTCGGGTGCAAGGTGTGCAGGAATGACACTAAAGCCGTGACCTCATAGGGCCCAAGATGGCGACCAAAAGCGGGCATATTCCCATCCCCCTGCAGGACTTGTCTGACCAATTGATTGTAGTTCAGCCGACTTGCGACCCCGCTTAGGTCTGGCCCCCGTTTGCCTCCCTTGCCATCGATGGAGTGACAATTTCGACATTGCTTTTCTTGGACGATCGTAGCCCCAACATGTTCCAACGGCGTTCTTCCCATTACAAATTCAGGTTGAACGGGGACGCCACTCCACGCATTCATGTGAGGCGACCAGGGCGAGGTGATCCCCTCCCACGCCAGAATGACCAAAGAGGTCATTACGAGGATGACTGTGATGACCGCGCCGGGACGCTTGCTCCAGTGTCGTTCTCGTCCTCGGGAAATAAAGGGCACAGCAAATAGGATGACAATGGAGAGAGGAAGCAGGTAGACGATTGCGAAGCTCTCCATATAAGGAGGCATGAGAGCAAAGACAGCAAAGAGTGAAAGGAAGTAAAAATCGGGTCGTGGAACAGTGTAAATGAGCGTCGGATCGGCGGGGCCGTTTGGAATCTTAGGACCGATAATGGCTGCACAGAGCACGATGGCGAACAGGATCATCGCCGTGAAGACCAGATCCTTCCCCCCGCCTTCGGGCATTAAGCGAATGCCTGTGCGCTCGACGACTTCATCATATTCTTCGCGATATGTCTCTGGGTCAATCTTTTTCCCGGCGACCGGATATTCGCTGATGCCCATAAGCAGAACAAGGCGGATATGAACGACGAGGAGTGAGATGATGGCGGCTGGAACAACAAAGACGTGAATTGTAAAAAACCTGGAGAGCGTGGCGGCTCCAATAATGGGTCCGCCTTGGACAAGGTGTGTTAATTCCATCCCGACTAACGGGAACCTACCGAGGATTGACATGACAATCTCGAGCCCCCAGTAGCCGTCCTGGTCGAAGCGCATGCTCTGGCCGGTGAAGGCCATCAGGATTACGCAGAGAAAGAGCCCACTCCCAACTACCCAGGTGAGTTCTCGCGGGTACTTATAGGCACCGAAGAGGAAGACCTGAATCATATGGATTGTGACTAGGGCGACCATGAAATTTGAGCCCCAGAAGTGCAATCCACGCAGATACCAGCCAAACATTTGTTCGTAATCGAGGTATTCAATGCTCGCGTAAGCGTCTTCCGGGCTTGGGATATAGACGAGAGCCAAGCAGGTCCCGGTGACCAGTTGAATAGCGAGGCAGGTGAGAGTTGCACTGCCAAACACATACCACCAACTTGTGGCCGAGAAAGGAATTCGGTGGCCAATCGTGTGATCGTATATACGCCCGAGAGCGAGACGGTCGTCAAACCACTTGTATGTAGACTGAAATAGATTCATGCCCGCCCGCCGCTAAACCGATTCGGAGAGATTGGGAGTTTGGCCGCCTCGAACTTCAAGCCGGTCTTTAGTGATTCTATACTCATATTCATAGAGGCCACGAGGTGGAGGGCCCGAGGCTCTTGAGCCGTCCTCATAGTAGACGCCGCCATGGCAAGGACACATGAATAGTCCCGATTGGGGGAACCATCTTACGGGACAGCCCAAATGAGCGCAGTTGATGGCAAAAACCTGAAATCGATCACTGGAGACTCTTCGGACCCAGCACGGAATATCGGCCACGAAGCCGTCCCAAGGGGTGGTGAAAGGATTTCGGTAAGAAGCGAGTCGAGTTTGTCCTGCAGGAAATTGTTCGATGTTGCCGAGCGGGATCCAGGCTTGCTGCGCTTTTTCCTTGAAGACTGAAGAAAAGATATATCCCAAAATAGGGACACCCACGAAGGCGGCGGCTACCGCGTTAAGTCCGAGCCCAAGCGTGAAGAGAAACCCGCGACGCGTGACCGGAGGCAGACCTGGGGGCAGCGGTTCATGTTCGTGATCGTCGGCCATTTTACTTCTCCTGGGTGGGACTCGTTCAGTGGGCATTTCGTTTTGAGGGGCGTTCAGGTCTCTGGGCGGCCAGCCAAGCGACAACGTCTGTAATTTCTTGATTTGTCATCGGTCGCTTGCCTGCAGTTTGCCAATCCGGCATGCCAAGATCTCTGCGTCCGATAATTGTAATGGTTCGTAAATTTTGATCGCTTACGAGCGCGAGGTAAGGAGGCTCGACGACGGAGCCTGCTTTTGGCGTTCCCCGGCCGTCAGCGCCATGACAGTCGCCGCAGAATACTTCAAAAGTTTTTTTACCCCGAGAGGCGTTGCCTTCTTTTGTATTTTCCTCGACTGACAGAGGGGGGAGCTTGGCGCCTGCTGCGAACTGTCCGGTTTTACCCCAACGCGTTTTCATTCCTTTTGCGATGATGGTGATTTGCTTGTCGGTCAGCGTCCCGCCTTCCGAAAGCGCGAAGGCAGGCATGCTTGTTCCGTTGATGCCTTTACTTGTAATGGCTTCGATGTATTCGGTCTTAGCGAGGGCGAGGTAGATGGAATCGCCCACTGGAATAGCGGGTCCGAGCCGTCCATCCGCTCCATGACAACCCGAGCAGTTTTCTTGATAAAGCCTGCCGAAGTCAGTGACATTCTCAGGCCTGATATACCGATTGGCCGGATCAGGACGCCCGGGGAGTCCGTCGCAGGCCCACATGAAAGGAATCAAAAGAGCGACAAACAGTCGTTTCAGCTTCACGAGCCCTCCTCCTCAGATCCAGTCTGTTCAGTCCCTTCCAGTCCGGCCCGGCCCGCAAGCGTAAAGGACTGCAAGGTCTTGATGGGAGTGCTGCGTGTGATGACCTCGCCCGCTGTGAGTCCGAAGGCGATTTGAGAAGCGATGAACCAACCCCAGCTGATTCCACTTGTAGCACTGGGCATCACCAAGCCGATGGCGGCCCAACCTGCGGCTGTCCAGACCACCGGGGCGACAATGCCCCCCCAAATTCGAGGGTGACCGGGGAGCATGGGAAGAACAGAGGAATAGACGATGCCAATCAAGAGAGAGAGAGCGACATGCACGGCCAGCGCGGCCACCATGATCGCGGGATGAAAGCTCACCATATCCGCCGGAGGAGCCGCTCCAAAAAGAGGCATGACAATCGAAGCGAATCCGTTGAACGCGGCCCAGGGCGTACCCGCGGTCACAAGGCCTTGAACGCCTCCAACCATCGCCATCGCGATTCCCCCAGCGAATCCGCCCTTCAGACCCGCCGCGTAAGGGTGGTATTCCAGCGGCAATCTCACCCGGTGGCCTTCTTCGCCGATCACCAAATGTTCAACAGCATGAGATTTCGGTTTGACGGCGGGGGCTCGCTCAGCAAGGGCCTGTAAGGGGACCGCTTCTTTATGTTCGACGGGCAACATCTCGCGCCACCAGCCCAGGGCTCCCCAGACAGCAGTCACGGCACCTACGAAGGCAAAGATTTCATTTGTGACAAGGCTGGCCATGATGAAAACCAGACCCAACGCAAAGAAAAGAGGGGCCGCCGTGGGGGCCGGTAGCTCCATTCCATCTTTTTCTTCTGTTGTCATGATGAGTCCTCCACTCTTCTACACTCCGATGATGTAAACGACCGTAAAAACGACGATCCAAACGGCATCCACGAAGTGCCAGTACCACGTGACGAGCTCAAAACGTTCCGCATGTTCGGCTTTCACATGTTTGAGTAAGAGCAAAACCCAAATCAGAGAAAGCATGAGCAAGCCAATAATGACGTGCGCGGCGTGAAAGCCCACCAGGGAATAGAACGTGGTCCCAAAAAGATTGGTTCCGAGGGTGAGTCCGTGTTCGTAGATCAACCCGTACCATTCGATTCCGGTAAAAGCGATAAAGCTGGCTCCCAGAAGGATCGTGAGAGCCAGTGATAAAATCGATCGCAGGTACTCGAACCGTCCCAGGCTCCGAACCGCATAGCCTGCCGTGATGCTGCTAGAGAGCAAGCAAGCCGTCGCAAGGTAGGGAAATTCCAGGACCTGGGCAGGCTGTGGACCGTGATCACTTTTGCCGACGTAGAAGAGGTAAGCCACTACGAAAATGCTGAAAAACATGCTCTCGCCGAAAATCAGGCAAGCCATACCTACTCGGCCCCGATTCCAACGAGAACCCTCCATTGGCTGAATGACTGCTTCGCTCATGAGGGCCACCTATTCATGTTTCCAATCCGGATCTTCGGGGTGCTTCTCATCCCACAGAGGTCTTCGGCTGCGTACGACAGGCAGAGTTAAGAAATTATATTCCGGAGGCGGCGAAGAAGTTGTCCACTCCAGCGTCCATGCATCCCAAGGGTCGGGACCGGCAGGCTTCTTCTGTTTGAAGGCCATGAAGATGGCCAAAAAGAAGCACAGGATTCCCAATCCTTGAAGGGCGACACCCGCCGAGGTGATCGCATTCCAAATCGCCCAGCCCCGATCGGGCTCATAGGTGTAAATGCGCCGGGGCATGCCCAGGAGGCCCTGGATATGCATCGTGGTAAAGGTCAAGTGAAACCCGATGAAGAAGAGAACGAAATGCCAGCGACCGATCACTTCACTCATCATCCACCCGAACATCTTAGGAAACCAGAAGTAGCAGGCGCCGAATACGGTGAAGAGAAGGCCTCCGATGAGTACGTAATGAAAGTGAGCGACGACGAAGTAGGAGTCACTCAACTGCCAATCGAAGGGGGCTCCCGAGAGCATGATCCCAGTAAGTCCGGCAATTAAGAATTGCCCAATAAATGCGATCGAAAAAAGCATAGGGACCTTGAATCGAATTTTTCCACCGTACATGGTCGCGATCCAATTGAAAATTTTGATTCCGGTGGGGATGCCCACCACCATGGTGATGAGTGCAAACCATATATTGAGCCCACGGCCCATTCCGACTGTAAACATATGATGAGCCCAGACGCCTAGGGCTACGAGGCCGATTGAAATACTTGCGGCGACCATAGTTACATATCCAAAGATGACCTTGCGAGAGAAAACGGGAATGATTTCCGACGCGTAGGCAAAACCAGGAATGATGAGAATGTAGACTTCGGGATGCCCAAAGAACCAGAAGAAATGTTGCCACAACACGGCGTCGCCGCCGGCTTGGGTATCAAAGAAGTGGGCGCCCAAGAATCGATCGAAGAGGAGCATGACTTGGGCCGCGGTGAGTACGGGCAGCGCCAATAACATGAGGAAGGACACCACCAGCATCATCCAAACGAAGAGGGGCAATCTTCGCATGGTCATGCCGGGACAGCGCATAGTGATGGACGTGGTCACCATGTTAATGGCCCCCGACATACTGCCAAAGCCACTCAAAAGGATTCCAAGAATCCAGTAGTCGGTTGCATTCCCTCGAGAGAAGGCACGGCCTGTGAGCGGCGAGTACGCGAACCAGCCCACATCTGGCGCTGTGCCGGCTCCGTAGAGTCCCATACTGGCGAAATAGCTCAGGTAAAGAACCAGTCCTCCAAAGAAGAACATCCAGAACCCCCAGGCATTGAGCCGAGGGAAGGCCATGTCTCGGGCGCCGATGAGCAAAGGGATCAGGTAATTGCCGAAGCCTGTCACGATGGGCATTCCCACCAAGAAGACCATGGTGGTTCCGTGCATGGTGAAAAGGCGGTTGAACTCCTTGGGGTCAATGAGGTCGTTGGCCGGTACGGCCAATTGGGCCCGCATGAGACTCGCTTCCAGTCCACCGAGGACAAAAAACAAGAGTCCGCTCCCGATATAGAGAATCCCTAGCTTCTTATGGTCGACGGTGGTGACCCAGTCGTGCATGTGGTCTAGCCAGCTTCGACTCTGGGTTTCATCCACGTTCAAGGCGCTCAAGCCCTCACTGGCTGCCATGTTGGCCGACTCCTCTTTGGATCATTTGAGCGTCATCAAGTAATCGGCTACTTGACGAATTTCAGATTCATCGAGCTTCATGGCGGGCATGCGTGCTCCGGGTTTAAAGTGATCAGGATCGGTAATCCAAGTAATTAGATTCTCTCTGTCGTTGGCGGCCGCTCCTGCGCCGATTGTGGTCCGACTCATCAGATGCGTTAGGTCGGGACCAAATTGTCCAATCTCTGTGACCCCTCGCACCGTATGGCAGTTGATACAAGCTGTCTGTTCAAAGGTCTCTCGCCCAGCTTGCACTGAGGCAACCCGTCTCGCTTCTTTCTTCTGGTCCGCGACCCATTTCTCAAAGTCTTCTTCTGTATGCACAAACACGCGGAGAAGCATATGGGCATGTTGCGTCCCACAATATTCCGCACATTGGCCGACGAAGAGCCCGGTCTCATGAGGTTCGATCCACATATGGTTTACACGATTGGGGACCAGATCGGTTTTTCCTGAGAGTTGGGGGACCCAAAAGCTGTGGATTACATCTTGAGATTCGAGATCAAGAAAAGCCACTTGATTCACCGGCAAATGCAACTCATTGGCGGTAATGAAGTCGTAATCCTCATATTGAAGCTCCCACCACCATTGGTGCCCAACGATGCGAATCGCAAGGCTTTCAGGTGGGGGTTCTGTTTTTTGGAGAACGAAGATTCGGCCCGCCGTGATGAGGCCCAGCACGATCACGATCAGGATGGGTATGATGGTCCATGCCAGTTCGAGTTGTTCACTGCCATAGACTTGAGGCGGTTCTTTCTCTTCATCTCCGGGTTTAGCTCTAAATTGGATAAGCGTGAAAACCAATGCGCCGAAGACAACAATAAAGATTCCGAGACAAATCCAAATGACGAGGAGACCAAAATCAAGAATACCTGCGGCGGGTTCCGCGGCGGGGTTGAGAAGGCTGGGCTGACTAAACGAATCTTGAGCGCTTGAGGTGGAGGCCCATACGAGAATCGCTAAAACCAAGAAAGCAAGTTTCCGGATTCGGTTTTTTTTCTGTGATTGCGCGTTAAGGAAGTTGCCCGCCCCCACGATTCTCCTCTCCCCTAAACTTTGAACTGCTGTGTCTGATTCTATGGTCAGACATTGATCGCCTAATGGATTCGCATGGTCTCCGCTCATTTATCGACTTTGCGATAAAGGGATTTGGCTAGAAAACGTTTGCTCTGAATTCGTCGCGCCACTGGCGCCAGATGTCGTGATCGCCCTTGAGCCCCAAGAGGGCCTCTTTCACTTTGGAGATACCGAACCCGTAGGCCTCTTGCACGGTGATATGCGGAGGCATGGATAGCTCACCGGGGCTCACAATTGCATCGATGATAAATGGTTTATCGGAGGCGATGGCTTGGTCAATGGCTGGGAGGATATCCGATGCATGTTCGACGCGGACGCCCTCGCCTCCACAGGCACGGGCATAGTCAGCAAAATTGGGATTAAGGAGGCCTGTAGCGGCTGGAAATGTGGGTAGGCCAGCGACTTCCATCTCCATCTTCACAAAGCTGAATTCGCTGTTGTTGAAGACAATTACCTTGAGGGGCCAATTAAAGCGGACCGCGGTCACGAAATCGTTCATAGACATTCCGAAACCGCCATCGCCGCAGAGAGCCCAGATCTGGCGCGTGGGGTCCGTGGCGGCCGCACCGAGAGCAACAGGAAGGCCTGCGCCCAGGGAGCCGTGGTTGAATGAGCCGATCATTCGACGCCCGCCACGCATACGCATTTGGCGAGCCAGCCAGACCGTACATTCGCCGACATCGACCGCGAAAACAGCGTCCTCATCGGCGCGATCTGAGATCGCCCGGGCAAAGAGCTGCGGGTGAAGCGGTTCGTCGGTCCGAGACAGACTGGCCTGTCCATCCATCTGTTTCATCCATTTGTCTCGAAGGTGCCCCAATTGGTGGCGAAATTTGGTGGCCTCTTTGGGTTCAACCATGGGGTCGAGCGCTTGAAGGGTCTCTTTGACGCCTCCTACGAGTCCTAGCGTGACCGGTGCTCGGCGACCGATGTGATCCACCTTATGGTCGACCTGGATGATTTCAATGCCGCCCGGAAGAAATTCGTCGTAGGGGAAGTCCGTGCCCAGCATGATAAGCAGGTCACAGTCCAGAACCGCATGAAAACCACCTGGGTTCCCAATCAGTCCCGTCATTCCGATGACTCCGGGGTCATCGTAATCAAAAATATCTTTGGCTCTCAGAGTGTGAACGACGGGCGCCCCGATTTTTTTGGCGAGGGCGAGGACTTCTGATTTTGCGTTACGACATCCGATCCCACAGAAGAAGGTGATTCGTTTGCCAGCGGCAATGAGTTCGGCAGCTCGCTTTAAAGCGGCTTCTTCTGGGACGAGCGTGGATGTTGAGTCAACGATGGGTCGTTTGAAATGCTGGCTCGGAACTTTGGCTCCGATCACATCGGAGGGAATTTCGATTCGAACCACCATTCGCTCGGCGAGAGCCTTCTGTACGGCGATCTCCACCATGCGAGGCATTTGTGCGGCCGTCTCGATTTGGGCTTGATATCCACAGATATCATCGAACATTTTAGAGAGGTCGATCTCTTTGTGGAAGTCACTCCCCCGCTCAGAACGAGGAACTTGACCTGTGATCGCGACCACTGCCCCACCTTCTTTTTTGGCGTTGTAGAGGCCATTAATCAGATGAAGGGCGCCTGGCCCGGTTGTGCCTGCGCAGACGCCAATTCCACCCGTCAACTCAGACTGTGCGAAGGCGGCATAGCCCGCATGCTCTTCGTGTCGGACCCCGATCCAGCGAAAACGATCGTCGGTTCGAATGCTTTCAACGAGTGGGTTGAGGGCATCGCCCGTCACACCGAAGATGTCTCGGGCTCCAACCGAGGCAAGCACTTCAAGCAGACTTTCGGCGACATTCTGCGACATTTAATGAATCTCCTCTCGGGTCTGCCTACACTGTAGAGAAATATTTCCTACCCTACCTGTGTTCTTTGAATTCATATAGCCATAAATAAGGAGAGTCGGAATGGATATCCTCCACCGTGCCCGGGGCTGGGTGATGCCCTCACTCATCGTTTTGACGATTTTCTTTGGCGGTTTGGGTCTGGCGTTGAACTCAGCTTTCCTCTGGGTCTCCGGATCTTTTGGGGTCTTGGTCCTCGTCGGGATCTATGATTTGCTTCAACGAAACCACAGTATCTTACGAAACTACCCGGTTTTGGGGCATTTGCGCTTTTTGCTGGAGAGCGCGGGGCCGGAGATGCACCAGTATTTTGTGGAGAGCAATACCAGCGGGCGGCCCTTTGACCGGGATCAGCGAAGCCTGATCTATCGGAGGTCCAAAGGACTCGACGCCGTCAAGCCGTTTGGCACCGAACTCGACGTGTACGGCTACGGCTACGGATTTGCGAGTCATTCAGCCCTGCCAAAGCCTCTTTTCGAGAATGCGTCCGAAAAATTGCGTATTTCGGTGGGCGGGCCTGAGTGCAGTGCTCCTTATTCGGCCTCGATTATGAATATTTCGGCTATGAGCTTCGGCGCATTGAGTGCGCGCGCCATTTTGGCCCTCAATAAAGCGGCGAAAAAGGGCCGTTTTGCGCACGATACCGGAGAGGGCGGTTTGAGTCAGTATCACGCAGAGGGCGGCGGCGATCTGATTTGGCAGGTCGGAACGGGCTATTTCGGTTGCCGGGCCAATGACGGGACCTTTGACCCCGTTCTTTTTACGGAGACATCGAGCTCCCCGCAGGTAAAGATGATCGAGATCAAGCTTTCCCAGGGGGCAAAGCCGGGTCACGGTGGCATCTTGCCGGCCGCAAAAATTACGAAGGAAATTGCGAGTGCCCGAAAAGTCCCAATGGGCGAAGACTGCTTTTCTCCCCCGGGGCATAGCGCTTTTTCCACGCCGACGGGTCTGCTGGATTTCGTGGTCTCCCTGCGTGAAAAGAGCGGCGGAAAGCCGGTGGGATTCAAACTTTGCGTGGGGCAACCCCGTGATTTCTTCGCGATTTGTAAGGCGATGGTTGAGACGGGGATCACGCCCGATTTTATTACGGTGGACGGAGCGGAAGGCGGAACGGGGGCGGCCCCTCAAGAGTTCTCCGACAACCTTGGGTACCCGTTGCGCGAGGGCCTTCTCTTGGTGCACAACGGGTTGGTGGGTGTCGGGTTACGGGACCGTATTCGCATCGCAGCGAGTGGCAAAGTGTTTTCAAGTTACGGGATGGCTCGAGCTCTGGCTTTGGGGGCTGATTGGTGCAACGTGGCGCGCGGCTTCATGTTCTCGGTGGGCTGCATTCAGTCTCAACTTTGTCACACCAACCTGTGTCCGGTGGGTGTAGCCACACAAAGCAAGCGCCTACAAAGGGCGCTGGTGGTCGATGAAAAGTCTGAGCGGGCCTATCAGTTTCACAAAAATACGGTGGAAGGCCTCGCGGAGACGGCCGCCGCGTGTGGGATTGAGTCGCCTTCAGACTTCAAGCCTCATCATCTCTATGAACGAATCAGCCCTCACGACATTCGCCGCTTTGACCAGATCTACGACTTCTTTGAGCCCGGTCAACTGCTTGAAAATCGAGTCCCCGAGTCGCTGAGGCTCTTTTGGGATGAGGCTCGGGCTGAGAGCTTTGCCCCCTAGACGATGGCCTCCGCTTGACCTTCGGGCTGATTTTAAGGAGCCGAGGGATCCTTGAGATCCGAGGTGGTGACGGTGGAAAGTTCGACAATGTCCCTTCGGAAGAGGAGATCCCAACTCCAGTCGAAAGCGATTTGGGTTCGCCGGGCGATACTGGGCATTTTTGACCAGTAAATCGCTCGCCACATCATGTAGGCGATAAATCCAGAAATCTTCACGCCGAAGGGATTGCCTACGGCTCTCCCGTGCCCGATGGCCGCGAACATGCCTCGCGTGTGATAGGAAAAGGGGGTGAGTTCCTTTCCTTTGATCGTCGCTATCAAGTTGGCGGCCATTTGCTTCGATTGGCGCACTGCAAATTGGCCCAAAGTGGGTGAGATACTGTCGTCGTAGGCGTTGGGGACGGCCGCACAGTCCCCGAAGGCCCACACATCGGTTCGTCCTTGAACTCGCATGCTGGGTTCAACGAGCAGTCGCCCTCTTTCGCTGGCTAGGTTTGACTCAGAGAGAAGCCGTTGCATGGTATTCCCGATTGAGCCAATGACCGTGCCCGCATTGAGGAACTCGTCTTCACCGAGTTGGACCCCGTCAGCCTTGATTTCTGTGACCTTCACGTTGGTTCGAACATCGATGCCAGAGGACTCAAGTTTTCGGTGAGCATAGGAAGAAAGCGATTCGGGAAGGGGGCCTAGCACTCGGGGCCCACCCTCAAGGATCGTCACTCGGATATCTTCGACGGTGAAGCGTTTATAGAAACGAGCACTCTCAGAGAGCATGTCACGAATCGAACCCGCCACCTCAACGCCAGTAAAGCCTCCCCCCACCACCGCAAAAGAGAGAAATTCGGCTCTTCTTTCAGCTGTTGGTTCAGCTTCGGCTCGTTCGAGTTGCTGGATCACATGGTTTCGGAGAACAAGGGCGTCGCCCAAGGTCTTAAGGGCCCAACCGTGATCACGGAGACCCGGGATGAGATCGAGGTTGACGGCCAGTCCACAGCCTAATATGAGATGATCGTAGTTTTCAGTCAGGGTTTCGCCGTTGGGGCCGAGATATTCAATTTTTTGTTCGTCCAGGTGGAGTGCTCGGACTTCTGCGGTTCGGCATGTGGCCCCTCGCGCCATCTCGCGGATGGGCCAGACGACATGTAGGGGATTGATGGCAGCGCCTACGACCTCAGGCAGAAGAGGCGTGAAAACGAAATGATTCTCGCGGCTGTAGAGGAGGACTTCCCAATCCTTTGAGAGTTTACGCTGGAGTCTGCGCGCCAGATCTGATCCAGCAAATCCACCACCGATAATCACGATTCGTTTGAGGGCCATTTTGCTCCTTCGGGCTGCTTGAACGAAATCGGAGTGTATCCCATCAAAAGTCGGGCCGAATGGATAGAGCGCGGCTTTCTGGGTCCGAGGGGGTCATTTCATGCATAAGTGTGGATTCAGGCGGCCTGAGCAATGAGTCGTTTGAGAACTGGGCCAGGGACTTTATTTGACCCATACTGGTGAGGATCTGAATCGGCTGTTTTTTACTCACTCGGAAAGGTTTCCTATGTCGACCCATACGGTGCGCCCCCTATTTTTAATGCTGCTTTTCGGCACCCTTCTTTTAGGATGTGCAGGGACATCTAGCGACGGAGCGAAAGCGGGGCCCAAGAAGCTTCGGAAAAATGTCGTGGTCCAGATCAATCAATTTCATGTTCGGCCTGAGGTGGTCCGTGTTCCGGCGGCGGGAAATTCCGTAGCTTGGACAAATTGGTCTGAATCCATCGCTTCGGTTTCGTTCCCGGCATCGGTTGTACAGTCTTTCACGTGTTCGGAAATGAGACCCGATTTTGTCGTGAATGGCGATCGTTTAGAGTCGATTGTTGCGCTTGGAAGCAACGAAGACCTCGTGACCCCGTGTCCTCTCAAGCCCGGAACGTACGAATACGAAGTGGGTCTTTTTAATTCCATGGGCAACCGATACAACCCCCGAGTGACTTTTAAAGGGAAGATCGAAGTCGTGGAATAAAAGCATGGCTTCAACGGAGCGATGATCCGAGATTTGCTGAACTTCTGAGGTTTGTAAGCTCGTTTTTTCGATGAGGCCTATCTGTTCAAGACCGTTCTTCTTTAGACAGTCTTCATTTTTTGATCTGGTAGTTTCCGCCTCCGAGGGGAGTCATGTATTCGTCACTCGAGTAGAAATCAACACTGTACTCGCCGGCCGACCATCCGTCGTTGGGTTCAAGGTAGACCCAGTTGTAATCGGCGTCCGCACGAATGGGGTAGGAGTCAAAGAGCATGACCTCAGGGTCCGCAACGTTGGTCCATTTCACGAATACCTCATCGCCTTGGTAGTTGTCCATAGGAAGAATGGCGTGAATTCGCTTGCTGCCATCAAAGGATGTTTGTTTGTTTTGAACGGCGCTGTCCGGGTCTGGCTCTTGCGAAAAAAAGATTTCCGGAAGCAGAGGGTCACGTTCGACTGGATTCCCTACTAGATCGTTGACCGCGAGTTCCGCCATTCTTTTTGCATACTGCTGCAGATCGTTCACATCTTTTAAATCTTCAGTTTTGAGGCTCGTGAGGCTCGAAAGGGTGACTGTGATTTCATCATCCGTCATACCGTTAATGACCGTATCGACCACCTGAGTGGGGTTGCCTCCCCAGTTGGCCAGCGTTCGCGCAATTTCAAGGCGAGGGTCATTTTGAAAATCTTGCAAGATTTCCTTTTTCGTTTTCGTATCTTGGGGCTTAGAGGCAGCCAGGTCACCTTGTTTTTCAGTCATAGAAGGAGACTGAATAAGGTCTCCGGCGAGGCGAGCCTGGGCCGTTCTTTCGCTTTCAGGCGAGGTGAGTCGCCCGAAAAAAAACCCGCTGACGAAAAAAATGCTTGCGAGAATCACACTGAGAATAAAAGTCTTCATGTTCCTGAGGTTGGCAAGAGTCTCTCGACATGTCGAGAGGGGCGAATTGTCGAAAGGGCTTTTGGGAGGCGGACGAGCACGGGAATGCACTTGCCCACGGGGGACGGACGGTCTTGAGATTTATCGGTGCGGCAATTGACCCGCTTGTTCAAAAATCGGGCCTGAGTTGAGAGTTTGACTTTCCATATGGGCTTCTCCGTTGCAAACTCCCTGAGGCGCCCGGTGTGTCTCTAAAGGGATTCTCAGTGAGAAAATTGTTCGGCGATGACCGAGGAACGGGATGGTTGGGGCTTTCTTTTGTGGGGGCCGGCCTTCTTTTGTGGCTCTTTCAAGACCTGTCCGTGGCCCGCAAAGCCACCGAAGAGAATTTGGATGCGTCGCTGGGCGGCATTGTTCCAGTGCTTGTCCCGACTTTGAGTCAATGGGGGTTGCTTCTTTTGGCGATGGCGATGATGGGCGCTGCTTTTATTGTCATCCGTCGAAATCCGGATTCAACAAAGCGTTCAAAACGTTAATTCGTCTTTGCCCATGGGACCGCTTGATCTTCGGGCGTCCGAATGAAGACGCCTCGGCCGAATGCAGCGGCTTCGGAGGCCGTAAATACAGGGACTCGAAAGATTTCTGATGAATCTAAGTCGCCGTTCTGAATGCCGAGCGCGGTCTCAGCCAGATGGACGGCAAGAGGACTCGAGTTAGGGTCGTCAAGAATAAGTTGAGCCACTTCGGTGGCTTCGCTGAGGCGATCTTCACGAATCAAGTTGTAGATGAGTCTTCTGCGAGGAGACTCTGACTTTTTCATGAGCCGAGTCAGTCGTTCGTCGAGTCGAATGGCTGAGGCTCGTTCCCCAAGCGCGGTGTAATACCTCGCGAGCATTTCCATGCCGCTGTTTCGGCGCAAAGGATCAATTTGAATAGATGATTTTCTGATCTTTTCAAAATGACTGGGAATGAGGGAGTTAGCGATGGCCCAATTCGGATTTTTAGAAATGACTTTGCTGGTCTGAAAACCGACCTCCGGATCGAAGGGAACCCCGATGCTTTCGTAATATCGAGTGATCCGTTTTAAGTTGTCTTGGTTGCGCGGGCTATCCCGCAGATAAAGGGCCCCCGCGAGATTCCGATAAATAAGAAGCCAGCCCTCGGCTTTTTCTAAGTGGCCGGCGGTGGAGTACCACGGCCGGGTCGTAGGCGGGGTTCGTGGAAGCCGGGTGCCAAGAAAAAGGTCGATTTCATGACGATCAAGAAGCTCGGTAAAAGATTCACCGGGCTTCTCTCCTCGTCTTTCTCGAATGGGCCGATTGGCCGCAATGACTTCCGGCGCCACATTGAGTGTTCCGTTGACAAAACTTCGAATACGAGGACTCAGCCAGTAGCCGCTGTAGCCGCTGAGGTAGTAATCTGAAAATAACGTTCCTTCGAGATCGGCATGGCTGAGTAGAGAGATGGCTCCAGGATGATATTTGGACGCTTGGTAGGGCGCTGAATATCCGAATTGGGTCATGGGGAGCATTCCGGACATCATGGTCCAGGGACCCATTTGAAAGAAGCCAAGAACGAAAAAACAGCCGAGACCGGCCGTCAACCAATTTTGGACAGGCTTTTCCGGGCGCGGTTGGTCTACTGACTTTCGAAGGTAGCTCGCCACCAGAAGGGCAGGGAAAAAACCCAACCAAATAAACCGCACGGCAAACAGGGCCCCCAACAAAGAAACGAGGGCCAGTCCGACGAGAGCGGGGTCTACCTTTTCTCGGTTCCAATAAAGCGCACGAGGGGCTGCCGGCTTCCGAACGCTAAGGAGCGCTAGCAGGGGTGTGCTGAATATGAGAATCCATAGTGCACCCCAAACAAGCGGCGATGGCGGAGTGCGCAGGTCGGGTATCGTGAAAGGAGCAAATCGAGTCCACTCATCGGCCACTCTTCCGAGTGCCGGAGTCTCTGACCCCGATACGAGATAGGCAAGATGTTGTTCGCTACCGGTGGGGTTGATCAAGGTGGCCAAGCCCCCCACGACCAAAACGAAAAGCAATGCTCGTGAGCGCCCCAGCAGAAGAGAACGTTCGCCGGCTTTCATCAGGTAGGCGATGAGGAGAGAGAGTAGGGCGGCTCCGACGAGAATGGGCCCGAGCAAAAAGCTGGCATGCAGGTTGGCCCATAATAGGAGCAAAAGAATACTTGCGGCTATTTTTCGCCGAGAAGGGACTCGGCCGGATTCAAGCAACAGACGAAAGAGAAGAAGGCAAGCCAAAATTGTGAAGAGATGAGGACGCAACTGGATGAGCCGATAGCCCGCTAGGGCGATAAAGAGACTCATTCCAAGGGTCACGACCGGGAGGGATGGGTTTGCTCGTCTGAAAATTGAAAAACTAAGTAGGCCTATGCATGTTACGAGGCTGACGTGCAAAATGCGTAGACCCGTAAAACCGCCCACGCGCTCAATGAGGTGCAGAAAGGTTCCGGTGAGCCATGCAGCGGGCAGAGGAGGGCCGAGAGCGTTGGCAAGAAGAGGGTCTGTCTGAAGCCACGGACCTTGATCCAAGTAGGCTCGGCCGAGAGTGAGGTGGATCCAGATATCATCGGTGATGATGGGTTGACCGACAGCGACGAGGGTCGCCAGGCCTATGAGGGCGAGGGCCAATAAGGCGACTCCGTCGGGCCCTCTCGAGGATAAAGAAAATCGACTCATAAACATTGATCTACTTTTGAGGCCGAGAGAGCTTGGCTGTTTTTGTCAAGCTCGGATTGCAAGAGGACTTATTCGGGGAGCCAGCGGAAACGAAGGCCTACGCTTCCTCGGAAGAACCAGCGATTCGCGAGGAAATTCCATTCAGCCGTTTCGCCATATTCATTTGTTTGATCAAAAGAGACCTGGTTATCACCTAGGATCGCGTAGGCTTGACCGCCTCCGAAGATCGAAAGAACCACAGGGCCGGCACGGCCTGTATCCATTTCCACCTCGAGCCCAGGTCCGATGGAATGAAATACGGTTTCTTTTTGCCCGCTTAACTGTATGTATCGAACTTTATATTCAGCTTGGTTGACCCCTTCGGTGTGGATGACCTTTGAGACGAGGCCAGTAAAATTGACGGCTTCGCGCATATATTCCAATGAGGGTTTAACCCTGACTTTACGATCAGCTATTTCAAGATGAAACGCGAGTCCCACGCCGGCTGAGAATTGAAAATCTTGAGAGGTATAGACGGCATCGCTGCCCTGACCTTTATAATATCGAGCTTCATAAAAAGCCACATCGTCCGACCTCTCGATCGCTCCGGGCGAGTCAATGAGAGCGATGGCACGCGAAAATCCAAAGGTGTACGCGAAGTCCAGACGAGCGAAAGCGCTGGGGGCATAGATGGAAGAGGCGAATGTCGGTGTACTGAGTTCGAGGGAGGCCGCGATAAACGGAGTGAAGGCACGCTCCCTCCCGGTGACTGGAGCACCGTCTTGGATGGAACTGCCCGCGATTCCTGAGTTGAAGCAAAGTGGGGTTGTGGCCTCTGGACTTTCACAGACGACTCCGCCCGTGTTTACCTGACCTTGGAACCGTTGTACAAAGGCACCACTGCTGATCCCGAGAGAGGGCACCCACCTCGACTTTTCATCGGGAGGAGCCCCTTGAGCCAGGGCGCTCCCCCAGCCGATGAGGGCTAATGAAACCAGAGCGAGTAGTTGAGTGCATAGGTGCATCTTGACTCTTGCCATCATGCGGGCGAGCATCGCTCATAACGCCACCGGATTGCAAGTCGAAAACGACGCTGTTTTTTTCGGGGCTTGGTGCAAGCCGGGTCCTTCATTTAAACGATGCATAGTCGAGGCTCCATTTTGTATAAAAGCGGAAACCCCTCCCAAAGAGCAATTTCAGCCGGATTAGGTCGCTCTGTGTGTGTGCGTTCTTCTTCCTATAGGCGAGTGAGAAGCCGTTACGACGTGGCTGCGCTGGGTTTTGTTCTTCTGTGTTGGATTCTCTTATTGGGGGCTGCCCCGGTCTCGTCTGAAGAGGCTTTGGGGGAACAGCGAGTTGAAAGTGTGGGTGAAAACTCGGATCTTAAAGACTCAAAGCAGGAGAAAGAGAGCGATGTTCCCCCCGAGGCAGTCAGTAACGGTACAGACGAACAAGACATCGTCGCGTCCCAGGGGTCAGAACGGCAGGGAGAGCTGGCAGACGGAGAACTATATTCAAGCATTGAAGAGATTCAGATTCAAGGCAGTCGAGGCGTGATGCAGGACGTCGACAGCACGGACTCAAGCGTGATGTTCAACAATGAGGACCTGCAGGCCCTAGGCGTCGACGACATTTCAGATTTAGCCAAAGTAACACCGAACTTAGAGATTCGAACGGCCGGTTCGACCTCGGCTAACTTTTTTATCCGGGGCGTAGGTCTCGCTGACTTTAGTTCGAATGCGCCCAGCGCAGTAGCGATCTACCAGGATGGTGTGGCTTTGAATGCTCCGGCTCTACAAAGAGCTCAAATTTTTGATGTGGGGAGCGTGAGCGTGTTGCGCGGTCCAGTGGGAAGCGGACGGGGGCGAAATGCGTCGGCGGGCGCGATTCGGATCGAGGCGCGAAAGCCCAGTGGGAATTACGAAGCCAATTTGTTGACTCGACTCTTTTGGTATGAAAGTCCAGATGTTGAGCGTTCCGCTATGGGGCAAGAATATGAAGGCGGTGTTGATATTCCGATTGTGGAAGATTGGCTTTGGAGTCGCCTCTCGTTCATTGTACGAGAAGCCGACCCGTACATTCGCAACGGTTGCTCCGATACCACCCCTACGTTGGGCCCAAGTCCTTCAGGCGAAGATGCTTTTCGGGTTTGCGGAATCGCTGATCTCGGACAGACGACTCAGATTCAACCAGGCCTTCCAGCCTTCGTTGGAGACCAAGGCAATTGGGGCGTGCGTGGCCAGATTCGAATGCAGCCCGATTCGGGGGAGATGGACTGGCTCTTGAATGTGCATGGAAGTCGTCTCGATCAGTTTTCGACGCTGGGTCAAGTGATTCCGGCGGGCAACAACAGTGGCGATCAGATTGGAGGATCGGTGGGGTCTTACATTGAACCCGACCAGTTATCTGAACGTCTCGGTATGATGGAAAGGTTCGGTCTGAGTAGCAATGAGGCGCTTAAGGATTTAGGGCCTATTTTGCTGAAGGATAGGCCCCTGGACACGGGGCCCTATCGGGGCGATTACAACCGGGTCGGGCAGACTACTCGGGACACCTGGGGTGCGGTTCTTCAGGGCGATCTCTTTTTCGATTCGTTTGAGCTGAATACGGTGACGGGGTACGAAGGGTATAAACGTTTCCGGGATCAAGATCTCGATTTTTCGCCTTTAATTCTTTTTGAAAATCTGGAGAGAGACTCGTCTTGGCAGTTTTCGGAAGACATCCAGTTAGGCGGAGAACTTCTGAACGGGGATTTCCGCTGGACCTTGGGCGCTTGGTATCTGACAGAGCAAATGGAGTACAGGGGCGAACAGGAGACCTCGGTGCCCGCGAACTCAGTTTTTGTTCGGATCTGGTCTCAAGAGACACAGGGGGTGGCGGGGTACGGTGAATTCGCCTGGGACTTCTTAGAGGACTTCACGCTTGAAGCCGGCCTGCGGTACAACTGGGAAGAGAAGACCTTCGATTACGAACGATATGTCAGCCTCGACCCCGATGGTGGAGAAAAGCCGCCGCAAAGGTCGGCGACTTGGAGTTCTCCGACGGGCACGGTTCAGCTGAAGTATCGCTTCAGCGATATGACAGCAGCTTATTGGAAATATACCCATGGTTACAAGTCGGGTTATTTTAATGCCAACGAAGCCGATGAGCCTCCCGTCAAGGCTGAAGAAATTGATGCCGTGGAGTTTGGTTTCCGAGGCAGTTGGTTCGATGGTGTCTTTTCGTTGGAAGCCGATGTTTTTTACTATCGGTATCAGGATTATCAGGTCTTTGTTTACACCGATGAGGCAGGCCAGGGCCCGACGCTTCAGATTTTGAATGCCCCTCGAGCGGAGGTGTACGGGTCGGAGATGCAGTTGACTCTGATGCCACTGCAGGACCTCTTGCCTGAGGAGTGGTCGGGGCTTCGCTTGCAGGCCAACATGGGTTGGCTTTCAAGTCAATTCTTGGAATTTAGCCAGCAGGTCAGAGTGGCGGCGGACCCAAGGCCCTTCTTGAAGACCGTGAATTATGCGGGCAATAAACTTCCAAATTCTCCCGACTTCACGATTGCAGCGATGGCAGAGTGGCAGGTGGACCTGGGCTCATGGGGGACGCTTGTGCCTCGCTATGACTTGCAGTGGACCACCGATGTTTACTTTGACCCCACCAATGGCCGAGGAGCCACAGCGGGGGATACCGGCGAACCATACAACCCCGAGTATACCGTGGGACAGCCCGGCTATGCGATCCATAACCTACAGTTGCTTTACCGACTTCCGAATGGAATGGCTGAAGTTCGCATCTGGGGAAGGAATATCACGGACACGCGTTTTAAGAACTATGCGTTTGACGCCACTGTCTTTCGAAGCGTCATCGTCAACTTTGTCGGAGAACCTCGGACGGTGGGCTTCGATTTGAGCTTTAACTTTTAAGCCCGGTCTCTACACCAGCGTAGGCTTGATTTTGAGGGCCATCAGGGGATCGAATAGCCTAGAGCGCGAAGCTGGTTCAGCTGGACTTCGTTGAGCTCAAGACTGTCCGGTTGAACGTTCCAGGGGGGCTTTTCTTCAAGGTATTCTTGGGCAACTTGTCCAAGCCTTTGGGTCCGTTCCTCGTCGGCTTCCATCACATTGCTGAGTTCGCTGGGGTCGAGGTCAGAGTTGAAGAGTTCCTCTCGAGTAGGTGCCTGGTTTCGGCCGTCTGTATAGACGTATCGGTAGGGCCCTTCGGTAATGGCCACAGTGGGCGCAGGCTCTTGATTCCGAGAGCCCCAAGTTTGATCGAGATGCGCGATTCCGACGGATTCGTCGGCGATTTCTTCCCCCCGCCCAGCCGCTAAGATGGCAGGAAGTTGAGATTCTCCATCGGTATACGCGGGGGCACTGAGGCCGAGAAGGTCGAATAGGGTAGGCCAGAGGTCCACGTTTCGTGTGTGGCGGTTGACCCGGATTCCCTCATCGAGGCGAAACGGAAGACTCACGATCAGGGGCACGTTGGTGGTTTCTCGGTAGACCGCTCGAGCATGACCCTCAAGGCCTCGCTCGTTGAAGGCCTCTCCATGATCGGAGCCGATGACGACGATCGTGTTTTCGAGATAGCCGGCTTGTTGCAGGGAGAAGAAGAACTCTTCAAGAATCATATCCGTGCGAAGGATTGAGTTGTCGTAGACATCAGGGTGGTCGGCCCCGAAGGCGGCGGAGAGTTGGTCGTAGAGGTATTCATGAATGTCCATGAGATGCAAATAGAGGAACCATTTCTCGTCACCATGGATCCGCAAAAATTCTTCTGCGGCGTCTAAGGCATCAGCATCTGTCCCTCCCATTTTGATGGTGGGGTTATCCATTCGAACACTGGCTGGAGGCGCGGTGGGCGTCGGACGAATGTAGACGTCGAACCCTTGATCAAATCCGAAGTAGCCTTCGACCCAACCGTTTCGAAAAAGTCCGGTGGTTTTAAAGCCTGCCTTCGAAAGCGTTTCGGCGGGCATTTCAGCCTCGTCGGAGAGCACGTGTTCAAAACGAGTAATGCCGGATCGAGAGGGGTAGAGACCAGTCCACAATGAGGCCATCGAGCATTTCGTCCAAGAGGATTGGGCAAGCTGTTTTTCAAAAACAATCCCTTCCTTGGCAAGTTTGTTTAGGAAAGGTGTTGTGGGGCGTTCGTAGCCGTACACGCTTGTTCGCTCGGCGCGTAGCGTGTCGATGAGGATAAAGAGGACATTGAGGTCCTCCCTCTGGGCGAGTTTTTCGATGTCTTCGACCGTGCCGAGAGGACGCTCGGGGGAGGCGGGCCCCACACGAATCTCAATAAAGTTTGATAGAAAGAAGGCAAGGACAACAATCGCCATCGTGATCCACGGCCATCGGTGACTGAGAGTCGTTCTGAGTGTACTCATGATGTGGCGAAGAATAGCGTAGGCCGACCCATCGGGGAGTGACGGAGTGGGCTAGGCTTTCCGGCATGTCATTTACCTTATCGTTCTCTAAAAGACTCAGAGTGGGGCCTGTGGTCGGTGTAGCGATGATCCTGACCTTGCTTCATTCAGCGTGTGGCCCACCCGACCTTCTGGATCAAGCCAAAGCCTTCCAAAGCACGGGGCAATTCGAGAAGTCCCTGACTCCGCTCCGCGTCCTGTTGGCCGATGGCGTGAAGAGCCCTGAAGTTGACTTGTTGTACGGCCGTGCTTTTGAGCAGATGGGGAAGCCGATGCTCTCCGTCTGGGCCCTGCGAAGAGCGATGGAGGATCCGGATTTTTTTCAGCCCGCGGGTCTCATTCTCGCCTCAGGGGCTCTCGCGGCCAAGGAGTACAACCTCGCCATCAGTGTTGCCGACCAATTGATTGAAGCTGATCCTGAGGACGCGAATGCCTTGATTATTCGTTCTATGGCCCATGTGGGCACCCGGCGTGCCTATGAAGCAGCCATCGAAGACTCTGACCGAGTTCTCGATTTGGATCCGAATGCGGTGAAGGCTCAAGTCGCTCGAACCATTGCTTTGCTTGCTTTGGGCCGGGTCGACGAGGCGGGAGACGGGCTTTCCGTCGTGGAGGAATACTACGCCGTCGATGAGGTCAATGATCTACAGGCCTCTTTGTATTGTTCGGCTCAAGTTTCTTTTGCACGCGAGAAAGGCGAAGTAGATGAGGCTCGCGAAACCCTTGAGAGGTGCCTTGAGGAATACCCCGATAGCCAAGAAGTGGTGTCTCAGGCACTGAGCTACTACGACGCTGTAGGCGAGTATGACCGCTCGCTTGAAATCTTAAAAGAGGCTGTGAAGAGCTCCCCGGAGAACTCTGATTACCGAGTGGGGCTCGTTGTTCGTCTTGATGCCATGGGACGATCAGACGAGGCCACAGAACTTTTAGAGGAGTTGACGCGATCGGAGAACCCCCAAGAAGCCTCTCTGGCCTTTTTTGATCTCGCAGGCTTTCATGTCGATCATGAGAATTTACCCGCCGGCATCGAGGCTTTTGAAAAAGCGATCGCTCGATCTGAAGAGACCATCCCATCCCATCGCTTCTTTGCGTTTGCCGATGCACTCATCATTGCTCAAGAGTATGAAAGGGCCATTGAGATTGCGGAGCAGATGAACC
The DNA here is from genome assembly GCA_002691205.1 of Deltaproteobacteria bacterium. Lineage (GTDB taxonomy): Bacteria > Myxococcota_A > UBA9160 > UBA9160 > UBA4427 > MED660. The sequence goes on along the minus strand of NZHD01000110.1, from coordinate 7,882 downwards.
ACAGGCCTTATCGTGAGTTGGTTCTCGGTCGAGTCGCGTATGAGCGCGGAGATTACGAAGAGGCGAGAGATCACTTTGAAGCGGGTATGCTGTTGTGGCCAGACAATAGCGTGGCGCGTTACCTGTCGGCCCGTACCGCGGATCGGATGGGTGATTTTGAGACAGCCATTGATGAGTACCGTTATGCGGTCCGGATTGACTCGACTGCGACTCCAGCCATTTTTGAGCTTGCGCGTTTATATGTCGCAGACGGTCAGCTCTCATCGGCACTTCAGGTTTTACGTCACGGAGGGAACAGCGAGCCGGTGGACGAGGAAGCAGCCTTGCTTGAGCTTGAAGTCATGACGCGCATGGCGCAAGGGCCTGTTCCTATTCCAAATCGCTTGAAGTCGTACGAAAATGTACCGGGTTTTATGCAAAGGCATCTTATCCAGATGTCGGCTCTGGCTCGCGAGTCCGCCGGTCCGGAGACCTCTCTTGCCTTGTTGGAGGGAGTGGATCTCAATTGGGCCCACCCCTGGAATGCCCCAGTTCTCGCAGCGCGTATCGAAGATTTGATTGCGCTTGACCGTGTGCCGGAGGCCGAGAACCTTGTCGCGAGTGCCTTGCGGGTGGCCCCGGGCGATGTGAATTTCCTAGCCCTCAATGGCATGGTTCTAGAGGGCAAGGGCGCTTCTCCAGGGCTTGTTGAAGCCGCCTTCTTGAAGGCCAACCAGAACGACGTCGAGGCGCCTTTGGCTTTAGCGGGCCGAGCGAGGTTGAAGGTCGCCGAAAGGCGTTTTGAGGATGCGGTGGCCCTTTATAGGCGCGCAGCCGAGGCCGACCCCCGTTCGACGCTTTTTTTGTGGTCGGCTCTGTCCTCGATGCCGGATTCTTTTGACCCGAACGAAAAGAGACGGATTCTCGAAGAAGTTCTCACTCGCGATCCCTATGACGGAGATGCGGCTCTGATTCTTGCGCAGTCGTTAGCCAGTGAGGGGCAGGTTAAAGCTGCGAGATGGCAGGCTAAGCGAGCCCGGCAGTTCAGCCCAAGCCCGGAGTCCCAGGCCTTGCTTGAGAGCCTAAGCTCACCGCAAAGCCCTTTACCCCGGCAGGAGTCCGCGCCGAATTAAGAACCTTCTTCGTTGGAGGAGTTCTTTTCAGAATCTTCCTCTTTCGAAAAGGGGAGCCCCAGGATTCGAGCTTGATCCTGAGGCGAGAGCTCAGATTGCTTGAGCCAAGCCAGAGCGGCGGCGCGATCTTGTCTAACCCACGTCCGCACGACCCGCGCAATGGTCAGGAGCCTGTAATCCTCATTTTGCACAGCGATCGCCAGAGCAACCCCGTCTTGAATGTCTGACTGGCCCACTTGGCGAGCATAGACTGAGAGTGCAGGCTGAAACCAAGCCTCTTCAAGATTTTTCTGTGCCGCCCAGGCCATCGCCGATGGAGCATCCCTCCGTGACCAGCTGCGGTAGCTCTCTTCGACAGCTTGGTCACGATTGCTTCCAGAGGGAAGGGTCATCAACCAATCCATCGTCGCTTCAGGCTCGTAGAAGACCCATCGCCTCCCGACTCGCTCGGGGACCCCTTGCCCGAACGGCGAATGAAAGTGCTTCTCCGCGAAAGCGGCCCCGGCCTCGGGGTCTACTTCCGTCACAGCTGAGGCCACTCTTCTGAATGCGTTACGCTTAAGAGTGGCGTCCTTGCTGCCTGTTCCCGGAAGGCCCTCTGCCCATTCGATGGCGGACTCCGTGCCATCGCGTCGTACCTGCCTCTGTGCGATTTGCATCAAGGCGCGCTGCCGCGGATGACCGGGTCCGAGATTGCGGATGAATTCGTAAAGACCCGGGTGGCCGGATTCGTCCCATCCCGTCACCAGGGAATGAATGTAAGGGTCCGAAGACTCGAGGTCGCCACTCGACATCGCGGCGAAGGCCGCCGCTCTGGGATCTTGGCTGGCCCACTGCCGGATCACAGCTTGAGGGACGCTGTAATTTGAGGCGGCCCAGTAGCTTCGGGTGTAGTCAAGGGCCGCTTGTGGATCAAAGCGAGCCCACCACGTGGCGAGCATTTCGAATTCAAAGTCGCCGATTTCAAAAAAGACGTCATTGTAGGCGTCTAAAACTTGGGGCAGGGCCTCGGGGCCGAGACTTTGAAGTTTCGGGGCCAAGAGCGCTCCTCTTTCAAGGGGGTCGTTCTTCACCAAGATCTCGATTAACTCGCTTCGAGTCCCAAGCAGCGCGGCTTCATCGGGTGTCGACGGGAGGCGGATCTTGATGATTTGGTCTCGTCCGTCGCTGATTCCCTGTTGGTAACCCAGATAAGTGCCGGCAAGCAGGCAGAATAGAATCGCGATTCCTGTGGCCATTGGTCTCGTCAACATAATGGCTAGCAGCCTAGCAGAGATCCAAAGCCCCTCGGTTTTCGGTTGGAGAGCTGTTTTCTGTTTACAAATCTTTTGACTGATCCAAGCCTCGACGCAAGATACTTTCAGTGACGCCGCAAAGGTGAAGCGTTCTGCCGCGTTTGGGCCAAAATGCCCCACTTGAGACATTTGCCTGTAAGTATCTGATTATCCTGAACTTTTAGATTTCCCAGATAGAAAGTCGACTATTCCGGGACGCTTTGCCCCATTCTCACTCTGAATATCGCACGGTCAGTTTCAGGCTTGAGTATCGGTAAGTATCTGAAAATAATGATGAATAAATTTTTATCGCTCAATTCATTAATTTGGACCACCGATTGCAAGCACAAGAGCCGATAACAAGCCTGCAAGTGGTTTGGCTTTTGTCAGAGCGGTTTACAAAACGGTTGAAAAGTTTACCCACGGGGAAAGGGCGCGCTGAAATCCAAAGGCAGCAGGCAGGTCTTAAGCAGGTCTTAAAGAGCACAGGAAAAATCCCACAGGTGTGCGAAAACAGTGTAAAAGAGAGAGAACGACATATTTTTTTGAGTTTCGGATCGAAGAAGGAACTCTCTGAATTCAAGGCAACTGACTACCGATCGAATTTTTGCGCACGATCTAACCATCTTTTAGAAACCTACGAAATTTGAAACTGAGAAAACAATCGAGGAGATTGACATGCAGTTAACGAAGAAAGTCCAAGTGATCTTAATGATGATCGCGGCTTTGATGATGGCCAACGCGGCCAGCGCACGTGTGCTTTCCATGACGGGTTCTTGGTACATGAACCGAGGTCCTTTGGTTGATATTCCGGCCAAGGGTGGCGCTGTTCCTTGCGGAACCCAGCTAACGCCAGGCGGCGGGACCGCGATGGTCGGAGGTACCGGGCTTGAAAACGGCTGCGTCGGTGGCTTGCGTCCGGCCAATGGTGGCATTCCCGGCAACGGTCAGTTGCAGGTGAACGGAAGCAGCCCTGCGAATTTTACGATTGAGCCGGATAGTTTCTCGGTTTTCCCTGGCGAACCTTGGGTGGTCGCCGTGGCTGTCGCGCCGACCGTTCAGCAGTTGGCTTCGACCTTTACTTTCATGGGCCCTGGCCGAGTGGCACCGAGTGGATCCAATGCGAGTGGCAACCCTTCTGCGGCTGCGTTCATGGCCTCTGCGCCTACCAATGACCCAGGTCAGCTGGGCCGGGCCGGTGCAAACTTCTCCTGGTGCCCAGGGGGGGGTGCGGCTTCTTCAGGACTCGGGGCCGGCGTTTCGGCATGTACTGCGCCCGCGAACGCAACGCCTGCAGCCGGCAATTGGAACGGTCGAATCAGCTACACGGCCGGTGCAAACAAGTTTGGTGGAACGATGGCGATGATGATGGGGGGCATCGGTTATGTCTCTGTTGTGATTACCCAGGTCCCAGGCTTCTCAGCAGCGATTGCGCATCAGCAAGTCGGCGGCGGCATCGGGGTTCAACGAGCCCAGGTTCAGGGAGCCGCATACAACTTCTTGAACTTCAACAATTTCCCCTCGGCACCGGCTTACTCAACCTTCATGACTGCAACTCCTTGTACTAATCCTTTGCCGGCGCTGCCTGCCGGATGTGGAGTCATTACAGGGCAGGGAGCGGCCGTGTTTGGAGGAGCGCCCATTATCCCTGCGGATTCGCAGCTGAACTTCGGAATGCCTTGGACAACAGGAACGGTGAGAGTCTCCAACACAGGCATGAACGGCACCAAGCCAGCGACCACGGTTCTGTCCGCAATGGGGTACGACAACCGGACGGCTCTGGGAGCAGGCAAGATCACCCTAGTGGCAGGTGGTACGACACACCGCATGACCAAGGCGACGGGGACAACTTCAGCCAACCCTCAGAATTACTCCGCTCTTGACGTTGTGAATCTGAACATTGGTCAATCAGCAGTTCCAGCCATGTCTCCGATGGGTCTGGCCACGGCGGCTGTATTGATGATGCTAGCGGTGGGTTATGCCTTCCGACGGCGCCTGGTGACGAACGAGTAGAGACCTCTCTTTCGTAATCGGGTTGAAAGACCTGAGCGGGGATGACCAGCGGAGAAGTCCGTAGGTCATCCCCGCTTTTCTTATTTTCGGGCTCGGCTGCTGTGTGGGTCGTTTTGATTTTTAAGCCTAGAATAGGATGAGTGACTTCTGGTCGCCTTAAGACGATGACTGGCTAGGGCCAGGGAGTTGTGACAGGATTTAGTGGGAGCGGAAACGTCTCGGCGACCTAGTTTCAATCGGTCTGATGAAGATGAAAGAGAGATTTCAAGTTCGAGTGAGCATCGTTAAGGCAGAGAGCGAGGAGAAGAGGATGAAGTCAGGAGCGCAGAGTCGGTGGTTCAAGAACTGCCTGATGAGTACGTTTCTTTTGGCGTCTCTCACTATGGGTTCACCTTCTATGGCGCAAGACGAAGAGACGTCAGCAAGCTCAACCGCAGCCCGTATGGGGGCCGTGGCCCTAGATGTGATTTTGGTTCGGCCTATAGGGGTTGGTCAGACCGTGGCGGGTTCTGTTTTTTTCGCAGTGGCCGCACCGCTCACCTATCCGGGTGGGAAAGATGATTTTGATCTCGCCTATGAAACTTTCGTTGAGGCACCGGTGGACGATACGTTCAGGCGTGAGCTAGGGCAGTTTTAAAGAGGCCCTTGGGCTCAGGGGGAAAACCCCGGGCTGAGGATAAAGAGCCCCCAAGCCTGTGACCAGGGGGCCTGCTGAGTATTCATGAGTCCCCGTGAGCCTCTCCTTTGCCCCCGGGCGTCCTCGCGCAAACGGCCCGTGTGAATCCGCTTCAGGGGTTCGTCTTTTCCGATATGGATTTCAGTCGGTCGCTGAGATCGTCTTTCATTCCGCTTCCCAACAGTCTTCGTTTAAATCCGCCAAGGCTGTCGTCAAACAGGACTCGATCGATGAGCAATAGAAACTCGCCCGGAACACCGAGAGCCTTTTCGCCATCGAGAAGCATTCCAATCTGGTAGCGGGCCGCGAGATAGTGGTCGGCATAGATGGTTTGGAGGATCACGGTGGATTTGATCCCGGAGGCGAGGGGGCTCCTGTCCACGACGATCAGGTCCACCGAGAGGGTGGGGCGATATCCGAAGTCTTTGAGGGACCAATAGAAGAGATCGGTGACTTCTTCGGGGCGATTTTTAGGGTACTCCCCCAAATAAGCGAAGAGTTCTGGAACCTGGCTTTGGGTTAGGCTCATCTGTTTTCGGATCATCTCTGAGCCTAGATTGAGGGCGAATGGCTTTGGCTTGTCGTCGTAGACGATTAGAGCCGGAGCCCCTTTTTCCTGATACCTCTCCACATATTGAGCTAGGAATTCTCGGAAGTAGTCAGTGAATTGCGTTTGGCCCGTTGGGTTTTTCCAGTCTATGGATTGGGCTTTGACGATCCCTTCGTGATCTAACTTGAATTTACATGCACTGGGTTCACAGTCTGCGAGCACTTCGAAGTCGCCTTCAGGCAAGGCAAGACTTTTGAGATTAGAAGCGCTTGTTGGTTTCGAGAAGAATCCATCTTGCTGAGCGGGGCCCAGAAGCGTACCGGCCTGAGCTGAAGCCAGTTGATCGAGTAGCTTTGCCCCAGACCCCTTTAGCTGGATGAGGCCTGCGAGAGCGATTCTTCGACTGCGATCCGGCACATCCAATTCCGTCACGAGGGGTTGCCGGGTCACCTTTTCGAATGCGCTTTTTTTGACATCGAGAAAGCTCGCAAGTTCGCTGGAAAGTGCTGCCTTAGTTGTCTGGGCGGGGGCTGCCGTAGTGAGTAAGAGACAGGCAAGTGCAGAAGAGAGGATCAAGTAACGCATGGACGTTTTCCCTTTCGGAGGCAGAGCGCTGTGTTCGCGGTTGACTTGAGCTTTCAGCTCATTGCTTTTCGAACGAATAACCTTTTTTATGTGTTCACCAAACTCCTCTGGGAGTCGGCGGACCAGATGGCGGAGCGAAGTGTTAAAAGGTATTCCTTGGGCTTAAACTAATCAATGATTCTAGAGATCGAAAGGAAAACCCATGTCAGCGGACGCCGTGCTCTATGAGGTCCAAGATCGAGTGGCGACAATCACTCTGAATCGTCCCGAGAATCGCAACAGCATGACGCCAGATATTCTATCTGGCTTGTCAGATGCGGTCACTCAGGCGAGAGAGGACTTTGAGGTTCGCTGTGTGATTATCACGGGAACGGGGAAAAGTTTTTGTGCGGGGGCAGATTTTAAGTCAGGTCTTCCGCTGGGTGACAACGCCAAGGAAGGTCAATATATCGCTCCTCATGACCGCACGTATCGAATGTACGGTCATTTTCTGTCCATTTTAGACATCGAAGTCCCGACGATTGCGGCGATGCAAGGGCATGCGATTGGAGGGGGACTGGGTCTTTCTGTGGTTTGCGATCTAAGAGTGGCCAATGAAGATTCTCGCTATGGGGCCAACTTCGTCAAGCTAGGTCTTCATCCAGGCATGGCGACCACATATCTTCTGCCCAGACTCATGGGAGTGACAAGAGGCATTGAATTTTTGCTCACGGGTCGCATCGTCAGCGGGACGGAAGCAGCAGAGGCTGGGCTGGTCAACTACGCCATGCCAGGAGATCAAGTTCTTGAGAAGGCAAGAGAATTGGCCGCAGAGATTGCACTCGCCGCTCCGCTGGCTGTTCGAGGGACCAAGCGTTCGATCTATCAGGGGCTTGAGTGGGACCCCCGACGCGCCGCGCGACATGAAGCTGGTGAACAATCGCGAACGATGGAAACTGCCGACTCTAAAGAGGGCGTCGATGCTCTGCTGGGCCGTAGAGATCCAGACTTCAAGGGCGAGTGAATGAGCACGGGTTGCTGGACTCGATGCCAAAAACTCGGACTGTGCTTAAGAGTATCTATTCGGGGAGATAAGTCTGAAACATCTGACCGAGTTCATCAGGGGTTCTTTGAGGAACACGATAGTAGGTCCTGATATAGACAGAGCCATCGGCTTCAAATCGGTAGGTCTCGACACTATAATGTTTTTCAGTCTTCCCGTCGGTGGTGATTGAATTTTCAAGTGTCCAAGCCACCTCGTTATCGCAGATGAAGAGCATTCCATCAGGGATCCGAAACTGAACATTGGCCTGAAAAAGATCAAACGAGTCGAGGCAGCATTTTTTAAAGCCGACTTTTTCTGGAGTTCCGACGGGGTCAAGCATTCGGAATTCGCCGGAGGCCACCATGCGCCAGTTCGCAGCCCAAGCGTCTTTGTCTCCGGCATTCCAAAGAGCCACATAGTTTTCGGCCCACGTCTTGAGTTCTTGCTTGCTCGGAATAGGCATCGTTTTCCTATCAGACTGATGGACAAGAGATTGAGTTTCGTGAATTCACTTTTCGTTATTGTAGAGAATTTTTTGAACCCTCGGAGCGAGCCCTCAGCTGAACAAGGGCCCTCAGCCGGACAAGAGCCCTCAGCCGGACAAGAGCCCTCAGCTGGACAAGAGCCTCTGATTTCCGATGACGTAGT
>NZHD01000109.1:1836-22325 GCA_002691205.1 Deltaproteobacteria bacterium | reverse complement strand
GACGCGCACTTATGCTCATCGTGCTGGGGACTCGACTGACCGGAATCTTTTTATGGGAACTCACAATCGCCAACCTCCAGCAGTTGCGATTGGTTCTCTCTCCTCGTATCGATATCCAACCGGGGTGGATTGAACTTCCCTGCTCTCTGGAGACCCTTGCCATGCGGGCACTCTTCGGAACAATGCTGACACTCACGCCAGGCAGTCTGACCTACGAAGAAAGCAACAATAAAGAGGGGCAATGGATGATTCGCATCCATCTCTTAGACTGCGAAAGCGGAGAAGCGGCCCTAAAAAAAACGCGCCGACGTTTCGAAGAGCCTTTGCGGAGAATGGAAAAACTGTGACTGAAATTCTTCACCAGATCAGCTTCTTCATTATGGCTTTATCGGGCCTGCTTATTGCCCTCCGCCTCTGGCGAGGCCCCTCTGCTTTTGACCGAACTCTCGCCATCGAGGCGCTGTCACTGCTCATCGTAGGCCTGCTTTTGCTTCAAGCCTATCGGCCAGTGGGACGCCTCTACACCGATGCGGCCCTGGGGCTCGCCATTTTCTCATTCATCGGCACAAGCCTGCTGGCATACTTTTTAGGCAAGGGAGAGTTTCCACATGAATGAAAACGGACTTCCTGTGCTTTCCGCTGTCCTTTCCCTCGCAGGCACTTTTTTCTTCTTCTCGGCGGCAGTAGGCCTGCTGCGATTTCCTGACTTTTATACGCGCACCCATGCACCCACAAAAGCGGCCACCCTTGGGCTTCTGCTCATCGCGCTGGGCTCCACCGTCAGCCACTTGGGTCAAGAGTCGGGGCTTTGGCTTGAAGACCTGATCTTGATCATCTTCGTTTTACTCACTGTCCCCGTCAGTAGCCAAATGCTCATGCGCGCTGCGGCGGCCCAGGGAATACGCCAATCTGAAACGGCTCGAGACCGCCCTCCCGCCGAACCCGTTGAGCGTATCGATGAACAGTAAACGACCCGGTCTCATGGAACGAAAAACATTCAAAGAGGAAAATCATTCAAAGAGATAGGAGAGAGACATACCGCCTTGTACGGCAAAGCCAGCCGCCGGTTCAAAATAGCGATCGGCGCTTGCATTGAGCCGTACATTGTCGTCGTAGTCAGTTCCCGTCATGTTGGCCAGCGCCATATAGGGATTCAGCTTCCAAGAACCCAAATCAATCTGCCAACCCGTCCTCAAATCAAGAACCCCATATGAATCCGTCTGCACCGTATTCACGTCATTGGCCCAGAACGAGCCAATATAACGTCCCTCAAGCGCTGCAAAGAATCCACTCGAATGTAAATAACGAAGCTGTGCATAGAAGTGCTGTTCAGGGACACCCGGGACTTGATTGCCATCAAGGCTCTCTCCACCCACCGTATAATCATTAAACTCCGCGAGCGAATACGTATACGAAGCTGTCGCAATAAGACCCTCAACGAACTCGTATTCCAACATCGCCTCCACCCCATGCCGACGCGTACTCCCTGCATTCCGGAAGTACGTTTCGCCTCCAGGGACGTTGGGGTCTTCATACGGAAGCAGTTCATCGTCTGTCCAAATCCGGTATACGACAAACTCATACCGAAGTCGCCCTGGCATCACCCCTTTGACACCGACTTCAAAGTTAACGGCCCTTTGTGCCTGTAAATTTGAATTAAAACCACCTTCTCCCCCTTCTCTTCGCAGCTCCGTTGTCGTAGGGGGCTCAAAAGAAGTTGAGACGCGCGTATACAAACTCACTGCAGAACTCGGCGTCCAGCGCAGGGAAGCTGCAGGGCTCCACTCATTAAAATCAAGGTGACCTGATTCATCGGGATTAGCGGGCGACACTGCAAGCTGATCATCGACCTCATAGTAAAGCGCGTCAAATCCCAACGAGAAACTCAGAGCAAGATCGTCTAAAAGGCTAAACTCATCATGCAGGAAACCACGAAAACTCGTTACGTCTTCAGCTTGATCCAGGGTGTAGGCACCCAGATCACCCCCCCCGTAATTGCAACGCCGGCTTCTCTGATCTCGTTGTATCTCTACATTTAGCCCCACCAGGAGAGTGTTCGAATGGTCTAAGACATCGGCCGAAACAGCGTGCTGGATACTTGCCCCTCCGAAAATTCGGTCGAGTTCTCCGGCGACACCTGGCGGACGACCAGGCCCGCAGTCTCCGTTAAACGGCAAATTGTTGCTAAAGTCTCGCCAAGCCGTCCACGCCGTGACCGTTGTCTCATTAACAGCGTTCCAGTTTCGACGGTACCGCAGGCCTCCGGTCACCTGATTAAGCTTCTCTCCCACATCAAACTCAAGGTTCCGCGCAGCGGCCTGCCTTCGATCTTCGGCCTGCTGCTGCGCAGTGAGCCCGCCCGGATCCTCTGCAACAGGGGCGTAAACAAAATTAAACAACCCCATCAGCTCTGACTTGTCGTCAATTTGCCAGTAGGCCCGACTATTCAGAACATTGCTTTCCATACGGCTATGTTCTCGATATCCCCCGGTTTGCTGCCGAGACAAACCCACGAGGAGACCCACAGGTCCTGCATAGCCCGAGCTCTTCAGTTCGTAACTTCGATAACCGTTGCTGCCTGAGGCGACGCGAGCTGTGACACGAGGCGTATCGGACACAGGCTCACTCTCCACGCGGATCACACCTCCCGCCGCACTTCCATACAGAGACGCGGAAGGACCTCGCAAAACCTCGATTCGGCCGGTTGTCGACAGCTGCAATGTATCGACTTGCCCCTGCCCGTCGGGCAACGTCGCGGGAAATCCGTCGACTAAAAGCTTGATACCCCGCAACCCAAACCGGGCTCGAGCCCCAAATCCTCGAATCGAAATCCGCAAATCCTGAGAAAAGTTATCTCGATTCTGGGTAAACACACCGGGCACTTGAGCCAGTGACTCCCCAAGCGTCAGCTGAGGACGCGCGAGCTGAATCTGCTCTTCGCCCACCACACTCACCGAAGCGGGGACGTCGATCCAGCGCTGGTCCGTTCTTTGAGAATGAACGGTAATCTCTTCGATTCCAGTCCCCGAATCAAAAGAATCCTCAGACTGAGCGGCCGGCGAAGCAAGAAAGAATACGGATAAAAAGAAAAATACCGGCGGAAAAAACCTGGGCCTGATTCTGTGAGACATGGTAAACGCGGGTTCCCCTTCTTGAGATAAGGTTAGACAATAGCAGCTACGACAAAACCTTGACTCACGGAGTTTTCCAGCTCAATCCGTGTGTCAAAATCAGGAGCCCTGCCGCCGAAAGCAGATCCATTCAAATATTCCAAAGATCTCACTTTTGCTTCAATCTTGTGCCGGCAAGGCAAATTTCCCTTGCAGCGGACTCTCACATGACGCCTATACTTCCCGCACAGCGGAGCCAAAAGCATCATCCAAAGTTTAAACTCACTTTTCTTTGAATTTGTCCCCCAATGAGGCTCAAGATGCAAGAAGACAAGCTCAATCACTTGGTTGCTCGCATGGAAATCAGTCGCACCCTTTATGGCTACGCCCAGGGCGTGGATCGGCGAGACTGGGAGAGATTCCGTGGCTGCTTTTGTCAGGAAGTAGAGATCGACCTCTCAAGCTACAGCGGGAATCCACCCGTCACTATGGCCCTTGACGACTGGGTCGAAGTGGTTCGGACAGGCCTCTCTGGATTTGATGCAACCCAACATATCAGTGCGAATCATCTTATCGAGGTCAACCAAGACAAGGCTCACGCGACATCGGACGTCCAAGCGAGCCACATCCTCGACGGAGAAAGAGCGGTTCTTGCGGGCTGGTACGACACTCAACTCAAGCACGAAGAAGGCCGATGGCGCATCTCTCGGAGCCAACTCAACGTCACCTGGACCCTCGGGCCTAATACACTCTACGCACGTGCTGCGGAACGCTTTCAAAAAGAAAGCCACTGACTAGAAAAAGTCATGCCGATGTAATGACGACATTTCCCGTCTGCAATGCGTCTGCCATTCAACAGGAGCCTTCATGATCTACTCGTGGACAATCAAGCGATACCTCTTGCAATTCTTCGCCTCATGCTTCTGTCTTGCCCTCATTTTCCAGAGTCCCCAGACCACTCAGGCCGAGACGAGCGTAGGTGCCGACACTCTCTATGAAGGAGGCCCAATCCTCACTCTGGAAGCGGACGGAGAAACCGTTGAAGCCCTCGTAACCCAAAATGGCCAGATTCTTGCGACTGGAAGTCGTGCCTCTGTTGAGAAATACATCGGCCCCAATACCCGTCAGGTCAACCTAAACGGGTACACGCTGATGCCTGCCTTCGTCGATGGGCACGGACACTTTACGTTTTTCGCTTCGCTGGTGGATGGCGTCAATATTTCATCTCCGCCCGCCGGCCCCATGAAAGATCATGATGACATCGTCGCTGCACTTCAGAAAAAAATTAAGGACGATCAAATCCCACCCGGTGAGAGTGTCTTCGGCTGGGGGTATGACGACAGCCTTCTCCTCGAAGGCGATCATCCTGATCGAGACACCCTCGATCGCGCCTCCACCGAACACCCGATCGTATTGGTCCATGTCTCTGGTCATCTCGCCACAGCGAACAGCCAAGCCCTGAAAGCCTTCAACTATACTGCCGAAACGCCGGACCCACCGGGCGGAGTCCTTCGGAGACGGCCTGAAAGCCAAGAACCCAATGGTGTTCTCGAAGAAAATGCCATGATGCCTGCCTTCTCCATACTCATGCAGGGCAACCCTGAAGAAAAGATCCAACAGATCGTTCGCGCCCAGCAAGGTGTCTTTGCCAAAGGGATCACGACGGTTCAAGACGGCGCGACAAGCCCAGAAGCGTATTCGCTTCTGGCCAACACAGCTGACCAAGGACTTCTCCAATTGGACGTGGTGAGTCTTCCGCTGGTCGAGGCCTATGATGCCATCACTGCCCAGGGAGTCGTCCCCCTTGAATACAAAAATCGCCTCAAGGTCGGAGGAGTCAAGCTCATCCTCGACGGGTCGCCTCAAGGGAAAACCGCTTTCTTCAGAGAGCCTTACCTCATCCCTCCGCCGGGTCGAGACAAAGACTACCGAGGCTATCCACGAATCGATCAAGCCACGACAGATGCCGCCCTCAAGCGGTTTGCCGACTTGGGCATTCCACTCTACGGACACGCCAATGGAGACGCTTCGGCAGATATGTATATCGAGGCCCTTGAGAAAGCCATGGCTGGCCGTGATGAAATTCCTGCCCACAATGTGATGATTCACGCCCCTCTCGTCCTCGAAGAGCACCTAGACGTGATGAAAAAATACGGAGCGATTCCTTCTTTCTTTACCGCCCATGTCTTTTATTGGGGGGACTTTCATCGAGACTCTGTCATGGGGCCCGAGCGAGCGAGTCATCTCTCTCCAACCCGATGGGCGCAAGACCGAGAAATCCTCTTTAACATGCATACCGACACTCCCATCGTGCCCTACGATCAGTTTCACTTGGTTTGGACTTCCGTCGAAAGAAAAACTCGTTCAGGACAGGTCCTAGGCCCCGCTCAGAAACTCACCGTTCACGAGGCGCTCCGCGCAGTCACCTACAACCCCGCATGGATCTACGGCGAAGCCGATCAAAAAGGAACGCTCTCTCCGGGAAAAATCGCAGACATGATCCTCGTCTCTCAGAATCCATACGACGTCGCGCCCTCTCAGATTCCCAAAATTGAAATCCTCGCCACCTGGAAAGATGGGCAACTCGTGTATGGGCAGGTGCCCAAAGACGCTAAAGAGAAAAAGAAAAACAGCTCTGGTCACTCCGGAACCCATTGAAGGAAACAGAACTCATACTCACCTTGACCGAGAATATTTCTGAGGGAATGTGAATGAACGAAGAAGCCACGCTGACTCTCTTGCTCGAACAACATGCCGTGATCGATGTCCTGAGCCGTTATGCTCGAGGAATCGACCGTAGAGACAAAAAACTCTACCGAGCATGCCTATGCGATCAAATCGATATCGACATCGAAGGGATGGAAGAGCGTTCACGATCCGCCGATGAGTGGATCACCGAAGCCTTTTCGATTTCCGATAATTATGCAAGCACACAGCACCTGATCACAAATCATGAGGTTCATTTTAAAGACGGGCCGAACGGAAACATCGCTCGCTGCACAGCCCATCTTCAGGCCCAACAGTGGAACCCACAAAAATCAACCCTTCTCGGAGGCCGATACGACTATGGCCTTCGCAAAGAGGGCGGTGAGTGGCGTATTGATCGAATCGGCCTCAAAGTCGATTGGGTGGAAGAGTCCAGCGAGTAGTTCCCTCGTGCCTAGAGTGGTGAAAAAAGCTGCCCCACTTCTTCTGGCCCTAGCCTTTCTCCGTTCAGGATGAGGCGTCCATCCTTTAATTCAAAGCGAACCTGGATTTCTTCGCCCACCAAAACAATACGTTTGCCCGCACCTAAAGTCCCCAAAGCCGCATCACGCATAAACCCAGCCATATCGTTCAGATCGCCTTGCGAGAAGCCCTCCGCTTGCCCTGTATCCACCATCTGCTGAACAAAATAGCGATCTAAAATCTGCGCGACCGTACTCTGATGCGCCGACAAACTCGCCTCTGCGCTAACTCGTGTCAGAACAGAAAAAGGATCTGAAAGGCCCGCAGGGTCCGATCCATCCACTGAAAGCTCGGCTTGACCCTGAATACTCTGATCGGAGGTTCCGAGAAAGAGTTTTGAGACTTCCAGCCGAGGCGAAGTGCCTAAAACTCGGGGTAAGCCATTCGCAAGAATCTCCGATTCAGTGGGTTCAGCGCCCCCGCTAGCCTTAGCCACAAGGGCTGCCTGGGAAAGCGCGCGATTGAGTTCGATGATTGCTTCAAGGTCGACTCTATGGATCTCTGCTTGAAAATCTACCGAGGCGAAGAGAGAATCCTCTATCCGCAAAGCGTTCATACCAAGGTCAACCTCAACACTTTGAAAATTTTTCTCTGAGGAAGTGGCCAAAATCTTTAAAGCCGCTTGATCGAATTTTAAACGACGGCCTAACTCAAAATCTGTTTCCAAAAAAGAAAGAATTCCAGAGAGACTTGGCGTCGCCCCCAAGGCAATCTCGAAATCGCCGGAAAAGCCTTCGGAGAAGAAGCCCGCAGGTTCCGACTTGACCGCCGGCACACTCACACGAAGAGCCACAGACCGGTCAAAATAAATCCGGGTCGTGCTCTCCATCAAGGGCTTCCCTACTTCGCCGCTCGCGACTTCCGGCCATTCACTGGGCCATGCAGTTAAGCTTGTTTGCACAACGGCCAAAACCCAAGAAACAGTCAAGCGCCCACTCAACCATTCACCGAGGGGAATCGGCCCGTGGGCCCAAGCCTGTTGAAACACGAAAACCTTGGGGTCCAGATCCGACACGGCTTTAAGTCGAGTGGTGGACGAAGATGTCCAAAAACCCTGATCAAATTCACCCGTGAGGACGAAATCCGCATTTTCGTTCTGATTAAAAGCGTCGATTCCGGCCAAATAGGCTTGCTTCACGACAAAACCCATTCCGGCCGGTGCCAGAGCAAGAAGCATCAAGCTGCCCAGAAGGAGACGACGAATTTGAGATCGGGTCATGAGGCTGATTCTCCCTCGCCTGCCAAAGGCCTTATCCTCTGCTGTGGGCCCCCACTGCCTGCGGGGATTTATGCTCACATTTCAAATAATCAACGCGATTCGGTGGGGATCCACTACAAAATTGCCTCGGGAACCTGAGGGCAATGCGATGTATCCTCCCCAATCAAACACAGATACCGCAGAATGGAGCCAAAGGGTCAATCGAAAAGAAATGCTCATGTTTATAGGATCAAGGAGAAACCCTTCAGTGCGTCGTGTACGATCGATCGAGATTGGAGTCATCATAGCCTGCCTGCTCTTCGCGGGACTGTCCTACGCCGAGCAAGCCTGGGTGCGAGGCGAAATTCGCCTGAATGTGCGCACGGGTCCCGGAACTCAGTTTCGGATTATGGGAGTCACCGAAACCGGTGACGGCGTGGAAATCCTCGCCCGGGGAGACAACTGGACACAAATTCGAGTCCAAGACGAAAACGGAAAATCCATTGAGGGGTGGATACCCGAAGGCTACTTACGCCCGGAGCCTCCGCCGACGGTCCGATTAAATCAAGCCGAAGCGCGACTTAGTCAACTTGACGGCGAACTCTCTGAACTGCGCAAGCAAAGCAAAACCTTGGTTTCACAAAACGATCTCCTCACCGGCCGCGACGGCGATCAACAAGGACAAATTAAACAGCTCACAATGGAAAACATGGAGCTCAAGGCCGGCGCGCGATACCCCGAATGGATCACGGGAGCGTCTATCTTTGCGGCCGGCATGGTTCTTGGCGCCATGCTTCACCGTGGGCAGAGTCGTCGACAAAACACACGTATTCGCCTCTGAGTCGCAATCAAAAGAGAGCTATGAAGCCGAGGCCTTCGACTCTTCCTCTTTTGAGCGACCGACAAAATAGAAACAGCTGGCCGCAAGACAAATTGTACCGACGATGGCCATGACATAAGTCAGTGCCTTAAAAAAATCTAAGCGTGTCATCTCGCTCGCGACCAGATCTTTAAAGAGAAGCATGGCCACTGAGCCTGTATAGCCTACGGCATCTGCCATGTAGATCCCGAAAACAGCGGTACCCACAATTGCGCTACTGGCCATCAAGCGCTCAAAAAGCATGGACCCATAGGGGACGTAGGCGAGGTAAGACCCAAATCCAATCAACGTCATCCAGACAAAACCACTGATCCATCCGGCGTCCATAGCGAGAGTCGACAGGGCCAGCATGGCTGTCCCCGACCCCATGACGACAAATGTCGCGATCAAGCCAGCTCGGCTTCGGCGTAAAGCATTCAATAACGCAAGCGTCACCAAGACCCCGACGGCCACCGAGATCTCAGCCTGTGTAATGATTGATTCGTTGCCCTCGTAGGGATAACCCAGTTCCGAAAAGAGCTCGACTGCAAAGTTGTCTCGATAATCTCGATAGGCCGTGAGAAGCAGATAGGCGAGAAACAATAGGACCATACCAGGCAGGTAGCTCATAAGGAAATGAAGTCGTCGACTCCCATCCATAGACTCTCGCAGGTGGCGCTGCTCATGATCCACTTCCGTCCGCTGCGGAAGCTGAGCCAGCATCCACACGAAAAGAATGAAAAAGGGTAAAAAATGAAGACCCGTCAGCATAGGCATCCATGATTCGCTTACTTCGCCCATTCGCTCTGCAACCCAGGGACCAACAAAAGGGACATTCGCCCACCAAGAAGCCACTCCACCGCTCATAAAAGCACGGCCCAAGTCTTTGACAATCCCGCTGGAGACAATAAACGAACTACTTAGACCCGCGAGAAGCAACTCCGAGGTCACCCTGCCCTCCAGAAACCGTACAACGAGTCCCCAAACCATGCCGAGAGAAAGTCCATTCAGAAAAATGGCTAAGACCTTATAACTGCCGGGTGTTTCGGCGTAGGCCCAGAGGGCGCCCTCCGCCCAGATAATCAAGGCCACCAAGGCAATGGGATGATGACGAGACGGCAACTCCGAGCATACTTTGATCCCCACATACTTGGACACCGCGTAACCCAGAACCTGGCTAATCACAATCGCGCTCTTCAGTTCGAGTTCTCCACCCGCAAATGTTTCGCCCTCAAATTGAGCTGCAGCAAAGGGCTTGCGGAAGGCATACATACAAAAATAGGCCCCGAAGGCGGAAACAACGGCATACGCGACGAAGAAAGGAGTCGGCATCCGAGCCAATTTTTCACTCAGGCGACCCGACACATCTCTCCCATCCTCCGGGTTTTTCTCAAGGGCTCACGAATTCTCAAGAAGGTCACCAAAGCATCGCTCTTTATGAGCACTAAGCCAGCGTATATTTCTCAAGCTCAAGACTCTTGTGACTTTCTACGGCAATCAAAACTCGATCCCCTACGATCACGCTGTCAGGGCCACGAGGAACAACGAGTTCATCGCCTCGCTGAAGAGCGACCACAAGGACTCCCTGCGGCAGTTTGATTTCCATTAGAGGGCCGGAAACCAATCGACAGCCTTCCACGGCTTCCACTTCAACAATTTCGACTTTGTCGCCCAAAAGGGCAGCACCGGACCGAACACCACCGCCTCGGATATGTTGAATCATCTGACCAATCGTTAAGAGCCGAGGGCTAATAATCGCGTCCATGCCCATATCTCCCACCATGGAGACCATGGCCGGGTTATCCACCAATACGATGGAACGGCCCGCCCCGAGCCTTTTTGCAAGCAAGCCCGCCACTAGGTTTGACTCATGATCATCGGTCAGCGCTACAAAAGTCGATACCTTATCGATCTCCTCTTCCTCAAGAAGCGCCTGATCCGTCCCCTTGCCTCTGATCACAAGAACATGAGACAGTTCGCTCGCCGCACGCTCTGCGATCACTGAATCTTCTTCAATCATCACGACCCGCTCATCACTGGCCTCGAGACGTTTCGCCAAAGCCAATCCGATTGGGCTTGCGCCGTCTACCATAATTCGTCCCTGACGTTCGGGTGGAGCCCCGACCAGAGAAAGCACATCATGAAGTTCATCTCTCGCAATCGCGAAATAAACGAGGTCCCCCGCCTCGATCACCTCTGTCCCTCCAGGTACAATCCACAAACGACCACGCTGAATCGCAACCGCCAAGGTCGGCGTGGTTGCAAAGAGAAGAGTCATGTCTGAGACTCGTAAACCCGCAAAGTCCGAGACGGTTGGAATCCTGAATCCGGCGACAAGCATGCCGTCACCGAAAAATTTCATCACATCGACGGCTCCAGGCACCTCAAGGAGAGCCGCAATTCGGTCCACCGAGGCTGTGTCCGGATTCACACAGACACCTTCAACCGGTTGATCGAGACACGCTTTCTGAAAACCATCCTCATGTAAAGGATCGCGTACTCGAACCACCACATGAGGTGTCCCGAAGACATGACTGGCCAGAAAGCCTGTGACGAGATTGCACTCGTCTCGCTCTGTTGCGGCGACCAACAAGCCTACGTTCTCGATATCGGCCTCGCGGAGAACAGGAGTGGTCGTGCCATCTCCCTGAACGATCCTCGCGTCCAGAGTGTCCGATAAATCTCGCGCCTTATCCGGGTCGCGCTCAATGAGAGTCACATTGTAACCATCGCGAGACAGGCGTTCGGCAAGGTTCTGCCCAACAAGACCTCCGCCCACAATCAGAATGTCTCCTAGCTCCACACCCTTGCCCCCTCGTCGCCCGAAGAATACCGCGACCTCGGCTCACTGCCTATGAAAGCTTTAGCGCCGGCCTCAACGCAACCTCAGCCGCTTCTCAACCAAATCAACATCAGCCGGAACATCCACCGACTGTCCTACCCAGCCTTCCACCACAGCCACCTGAATCGTGTACCCATTCTCCAGCGTCCTCAACTGCTCAAGACCCTCGGCTGTTTCCGCGTCTCCCAACGGCAAGCTTACAAAGGTTTGCAAGAAGTTCCTGCGGTAGGCATATAAGCCCACATGCTGCCATGACGTCTTCGGTGGCTTCCCTCGCCTCAGAGCTGGAATCGGAGAGCGCGAGAAATAAAGAGCACGCCCTTGTCGATCCAAAACGACTTTTACACGATTCGGATCGGCTAAGGCCTCTGGCTCTGCGATGTGCACCACCGTGGCCATGGGAGCCTCAGGGTTAGAATTCAAAGCCTCAATTGCTGCATCGATCACTTTTGGCTCAATCAAAGGCTCATCGCCCTGAATATTCACAATCACATCATCGTCCAAGCCAGCCGCCACCTCAGCGAGCCGGTCCGTCCCAGAATGGTGATGAGGCGAAGTCATCACCGCGGTCGCACCGAACGTTTCACACAGTTGAACAATTCGCTCATCGTCCGTCGCCACCAACACATCCCGGAGCAAAGAACTTCGCCTTGCGCCTTCCCAGACACGCTGAAGCATTGACCGACCCGAGATCAAGACTGCAGGCTTGCCTGGAAACCGCTGAGATGCCCATCGCGCCGGAATAATGCCTACGGTGCTCATTGCCCCATACTATCGCAGGTCGGCCTTAAACGATCCAGAAGAAGGCCCATCCGGGGAGTCAAAAATCGCTGTGACGCTATGATCTCGCCCATGGATCTAAAAGTGCTCTATTGGACATTTGCCTGGCTCAATCTCTTGATTCTTTCAGCTTTTGCGCTCGTGGGTATTTTCCGAATCAGGAAAGGACAAGTCGCGAAGCATCGAGTGCTCATGCTCACTGCCGTTTGGCTGATCGTCGGCTTCGTCGTTTCCTACGCGATCAAACTCGCACTTCTCGGCCGAGAAGACCTCTCCAAGTGGAGTACGCCTGAAATTTGGCTCCTTCGGTTTCACGAAGCCTGCATCGCCGTCATGCTGCTTTTTGGGGGCTTTGCCCTCGTACATGGACGTCGCTTTCAGAGGACTCGACTGCTCTCCACCGATGAAGATGCGCCTGCGCCGAACCCCACTCACCTGACTCGCCACCGTTTTGCAGGTCGTGTGGCTGTGATCTCTATGTTTTTGGCTTTAATAACGGCCGGCGGTGTCTTGTTAGGAATGTACGAAAGAATCAGATAGGGCGGAACAATTCAGCCCGCTGCCTGCTGAACCAAAAACTGACCAGAATAAGAAAAGCAAGACTCGCTCGACCCCACATGGAAAGTCCGGGCAGCGCAGCAGCCTGCTCAAGATCAAGGAAGATTGCGGTCACAGCGCCCCAGTTCCCATCGGCATCCCGCCCCCGGACAAAGAGAATATGTGACCCTGGCGAGAGTCCCCCTGTCGAAAGATCAGCCGTAAAGCTTTCAACCGAACTGTCTGAAGACCCGTCAGCCAGCGTCATATTGACACCGCTCCCTCCAGCCCAGGGCGGCACATCCACAAAGTACTGAGCTTCCGCAATCACATGAGTCGGTTCGCTGCCATTCGCATTGCTGTAGCGAGTATCGTCAAGGGTGGCGGTCATCGCGACCGTCTCCCCGACTATGGCGCTCGGCGCACTCAGACTGATCAAAGAAACGTCAGGCCCTGCAGGCGTCACATACGGAGCCCGAACCACCTTCGCAGCGTAAACCAATGAAGGGAGATTCTCAGGGAAAACCGTATCCGTATAGGTCTGGCAACTTTCAAAAAAAGCTGTGCCCAGCTCAAAAGTAAATGCGGCCACACCCAGGTCGCCGTAAAAAAAGTCATCTGTCGTTCCATCGGTCGGGTAGAGACCGATGGCCTGCTCGGGCCAGTAGCCATTCCAATACGAAAATTTTCGGCCCAGTGTCTGCAAAGATTCTCCATTGGGCGCCAAAGAGCTTTGATGTCCCCAAGGCCAAAGGACGAGTTCTCCATAGGAATGAACGTCGATTGCGACGCCTGTTGCGTCTATGGGAGCGGCTTCTTCAAGACCTTCTCCTCGCTGGTCTAAAAAAAGAAGACGGCCATAATCCACGATGGCCGACACTTCGGGCTCGGACATAGCCGCCGTTCCCCGATACGTGTTTGAGCACACGCTCCCACTTGAGCCCCCACAGCAATTCCACTGGAATGGAAAATTTCGATTGAGATCAGCTCCACGCGAAACGCTGCTAGTGCCACAATAGTTTTGATTGGTATTTTTCCTCCACAACCAGCCCAACTCCGCTAAACGACGACCGTCTGGATTCGCCTGAAGGACCATATGAATTTCATGATAATCCAGCAACCAGGTCGCATCCGCATCGACCCCATATCCGTCGACCAAATATTCTGCAAAATCGAGACAGAGTTGAGCCGTTGCATACTCTCTTGCATGAAGAGCACACGTTAAGAGCAGCTTCGGCTTCTCACCAACGGTCATGGAATTCGTCAAGACAAGGACATTGATATCTTCCCCGCCCAAGCCTGCATCTTTTTCCCACGAATTTCCGATATCTTTNCAATCGACCAAATTGGGCCGAGCCCCCGCTAGAGCTTGAGCCGATACAAACGTTTCATCTACGCTTTCATAACATGAGAAGCCGGGAAGCCGNNGNGCTCGNGGGACGTAAAAGGGGTCTTCCTGGGTTTTGAGACCCGCCGCCTTTAGNTTTTCAAGATCAGNTTGGCTGACTTCCAGAACGTGGTAACCGTCCTCGTACCGAGTCTCAAGCAACGCTGCTTCAAAGCTAACAATGATTCGGCTACGCGTTGCGACATCGGAATAGTAAACACGGACGATTCGCAGGTCTTCAGGCGTGTCCGCCGAGACTTCAGGGACATACAAGGACGCCCCTAGGAGGGCCAAAGCGAGGCCGAGCGCCGAGAACAAGCGAGTCAAAGAGCGCATCGATAACTCAAAAGCCAAACGGACTCCCCTTCCGATACGCCGTACACACACTTACATGAACACCCTGTGACCCAGCACCTCCGATAGGGCTCTCCTGGAATTCACGACATGGACAAGACCCAACAGACTTCAGCTCATGGCCAAGGTCACGGCCGAGAGACTCATCATACCCTTCGCAGCACAAAAACGGGGGCAGAACATGAACAGTCGCCCCAATCCTATGTCCAAGTGATGACATGAAGCATGAAGTAGACAACGACGCCTGTCACAGAGACGTACATCCACCCCCCCCAGGTCCACCTTGCAAATCGCTTATGCAGAGCAAGCCGATCCGACAAGGCCAGATAAATAGCCGTCAGAATCATCGGAAGAATGACCACCGAGAGGACAACGTGACTAATGAGGATGACAAAGTACACAGGCCGAATGAAACCCGTCCCCAAAAAATAAGTATCCCCGGCGCTGTAGTGGTAGTAAATGTAATTCACAAGAAAAAGAGCCGAAACTAAGAGAGCACTCAGCATCAACTGCTGATGCAGCCTTCTCTTCTGGTGACGAATTGCCCAAAGTCCACCCAGCAACAAACAAGCGCTGATCGAGTTAAAGATCGCGCTGAACATGGGCAGAATTGAGGGGCCGTCTGATCCCGCTCCTTCATGGAAATAGATGAGCCACACCAGGAAGCCAATAGCCGCCGAGCAGAGCCCCGCATTTAAGACCGCAAAGCGAGCGGGCGACAGAGAGAGCCGTTTTTGAGATTCCATGATTCCTTCCTAGCGTTGCGTGCGATCTGTGACAGAGGCCTATTCAGACGTCTGTCGCTTGAGTCATCTCTTCCCATCGCTGTACTTGAAAGAGTCAAGAGGTAAAATTCGTCAACTCCTCACTGACCCGCCAAAGTTCTTCGGCGTCGCCAGGACGTTGCACACTCAAACCCACTTTCCGTGGCTTTCCGTTTACGAAATGATAGCCACTCACATCTTGAACCTCTTGAGAGGATGCCAGGTGTAGCCCCGTCTCCGCTCCCTTTTCCGGAGACCTGGCAAACGGGGCTCCCAGGGCCATCATGATGCGAGCCCAGCGGCCATTGTTCTTACTGAAATCGCTAGCCACAAAGCCAGGGTGAAAACAATTGGCGGTTACCCCCTGCTCAGATTCTCTTTCGGCGAGTTCTTGCGTAAATAAAATATTGGCTAGCTTTGAACGCCCATAGACTCTGAATGAACTGTAATTCGACTCCGCCTGTAAGTCTGAGAAATCAAGTCGACCGCCGAACTTATAGGCATCCGAAGCCGTGCAGACGACACGTCCTGCATCGGCGGCGCGCAAACGATCTAAAAGCAAATTCGTGAGAAGAAAATAACCCAGATGATTCACGGCGAATGTCATTTCGAGGCCGTCCACGGTGGTCTCACGAGCGAGATTGATGAGACCCGCGTTGTTCCAGAGTACATCTAGGGGGCGATCCATCGCCAAGAACTCCCCCGCCACCCGGCGCACGTCGGACTGACTTCCCAGATCACCCACAAGCCAGTCAAATCGAGCTCCGGGCGTACGCTGGCGGATCTCTTGAGCCACGGCTTCAGCTTTTTCTCGACTCCGACAAATGCCGACTAAGTCCGCACCTTGTTCAGCCAATTCTAGAGCAGCGGCTCGCCCCAGACCGGCCGTAAAGCCCGTGAGCAAAACGGTACGGCCCCGCATAGATCCTGAGTTTTTTGTCATTCTTCCACTCTACCGCTGCCATGAGGCTCTGCCAGGGAATTTGATATCCATGTATCTCACCCATGGACTGCGATACACTGGCCAACCCATATCCTGCGTAACCCCTGGGAGGGGCTTTATGAAGACAACAGCCCCTCAGGCCCCCTTTGCCCTGGCCACCAAGCTCTATTACGGGCTCGGTTCAGTCGCCTACGGTGTGAAGGATAATGGCTTTTCCTTCCTCCTTCTGATCTACTACAACCAAGTCCTCGGCCTTCCGGCGTCGTGGGTCGGCGGCGCCCTCATGACGGCTTTGATCTTTGATGCCTTCTCTGACCCCATCGTTGGGTACTTTTCCGACCAGACGCATTCCAAGTGGGGAAGACGCCATCCGTTCATGTATGCGTCGGCCCTACCCGTCGCGGTGAGCTACTTCCTCCTCTGGAATCCCCCTGAGAACCTCTCTCCAGAATGGCTGCTCGCCTACTTGATCGGCATGGCCATCCTTGTACGTACCTGTATCACCTTATACGAAATTCCCTCCAGTTCACTTGTTGCGGAATTGACCCACGACTACGACACGCGAACGTCCCTCATGGGTTTTCGATATTTCTTCGGCTGGTGGGGCGGACTCTCCATGGCCGTCCTCGCATACCTCGTCCTCTTGCCTGAATCAAAAGGTGGGGTTCTCTACGCGCCGGGCTACCAAACATATGGACTCATCGGCGGAGGCGTGATGTTCATCGCCATCATCGCCTCGGCCATGGGCACTCACAAACAAATTCCCACCTTTAAGCAACCCCCGCCTCGACGGGCCTTCGACTTTCGGCAGACGGCCAATGAACTCCGCCAGACCCTTTCAAACCATTCATTCCTGGTCCTCTTCTTCTCCGCACTCCTCACCGCCATGGCGGCAGGAGTCTCGACTTCGCTGAATATTTACTTCAATACTTTTTTTTGGGAACTGACCAGTGAGCAGATTGGAATCCTTAACCTCCCCTACTTTATCGCTGCGATTGTGGCTCTGGCTGCAGCCCCACGCCTCTCTCTTCATTTGGGCAAAAAGTATGCGGCGCTGACCACAGCCTTGGCGGCCTGCATTGGGGCTCCTCTTCCTATTCTCTTGCGACTCTTCGATCTCATGCCCGCCAACGGGACCCAAAGCCTGTTTTACACACTCGTTGGATTTTCCACACTTGAAGTAACGCTGATTATCACGGCCGCCATCCTCATCTCTGCAATGGTGGCCGACGTGGTCGAGGAGAGTGAACTCAAAACTGGAAGACGCTCTGAAGGAATCTTCTTTGCGGCGAGAAGCTTCGCTCAAAAGTCTGTCCATGGAATCGGCACATTCACGGCCACACTGATTCTCGCCAGCATTGACTTCCCCACCGATGCAATTCCTGGCGACGTTCCAAAAGAGACCATCCGAGACCTAGGATTGGTCTATGTACCCATATTGATGCTGCTGTACATAGGCTCCGTGGGCATCCTTACGGGCTACCGAATCAGTCGAGAGAGTCATGCCGAAAACATCCAGCAGCTCGAGGACGCAGAAGATCGAACTTCAGACAACAGCCCCTGAAGGTCACACGAAATCCAGAAAATCAAAGAATGACTTCTAGTATGAAAACTCGGTTTTAAGCGTGCTATTCAATCCTCAACCGAACATAAGGAGAAATCAATGGATCTAAACCTAAAGGGCAAAGGCGTAATCGTCACCGGAGCAAGTAAAGGAATTGGACGATCCATCGCCCTGGGTTTCGCACGGGAAGGGGCCAATCTAGCTATCTGCGCGCGAGGCGAGGATGCCCTATCGAAAACCGCCGAAGAAGTGAGTGCTCTCGGAGTAAAAGTGCATGCAGAAGTCTGTGACGTGTCTGACGAAAGCGCACTCAATCACTTTCTTGATGCCAGCCAGACGGCTCTCGGCCAGATCAACGTCCTCGTTAATAATACTTCGGGCTTCGGCGTCAGTGACGACGAGCAGGGCTGGAAGACCGGCTTCGACGTCGACGTCATGGCCAGTGTNCGGGCGACATGGCGAGTCACCCCATGGCTACGCGAGGCCGAAGGCGGATCGATCATTCACATCTCTTCCACATCGGCCCTCGAGGCGGGCTCTCCTCCGGCTTACGCCGCCGTTAAGGCCGCACTCATTAGCCATTCCAAAACAATGGCCAACACCCTCGCTCCGTTTGGAATCNGGGTGAACTGTGTCGCTCCCGGCTCAATCGAATTTCCAGGAGGAATGTGGGAGACCATNAAAAACGTCGCCCCAAAACAATATCAAGCCATTCAAAACAGCATCCCCTTCGGCCGACTCGGAACACCCGAAGAAGTCGCNAGNGCGGTGATCTTCCTCGCCTCTGATCAAGCGAGTTGGATCTCCGGGGTCACACTCTCGGTAGACGGCGTCCAACACAAAGGAAACCTTTGAAGGCCTGAACTTCACTCACGAGTCAATTTTCATCNACAACCTGCGTTCGGTGGAGCCGAGCAGCCACCGCTCGCCCTGCCAAACGACCAAAGTACGTGGCGTCCCCCACTGACATCCCACTCGCGTAGCCATCTGCGTTACGCGGCACGCCGCATGTGGTTCGCCCCGCCGCGTAAAGTCCAGGAATCACGCTTTTATCCATAGTCAGAACCTCACCCGTGGGCCTCGTATCTAAGCCCCCAAGCGTGAAATAAGCATAAATAACGCCACTTCCGGGCGTACAATCCAAAGCGGCATATGGGGNCTTGATCGGTTTCAACCACTGCTCAGACTTATGAAAAAGTGGATCCCCCCCTTGGGCTGCCTGCTCACTGTAAAAATCAACGGTATGTCGGAGCATCCCTGCATCGAGACCGACTTCTTCAGCTAACTCTTCAATGGTCTCACCCGTACCCACAATCTCCGCATTNAAAAAGGTCGGATGCTCATAGTCATCAGCAGAGACAATGAGGTAAATCCCCTTCCCCGTCTGCCTAATCGCGTGATAGGCGATTCGAGAGTGATAGGAATCTTCGTTAATAAACCGCTGAGCCTGGGCGTTTACGAAAATCCCGTACGTTAGAGAGGACGGTGGATAAAAGGGCAAGGTGATGAAGGCTTCGTTCATATTAATCAGCGCCCCACCGACGCTTTGACCCATCAAAATTCCAGCTCCCGTATCACCCGGATTTCCAATGGGCACACTCCCCGCAGTTAACCTGGGGCAATATTGCTTCACCATTTCCTGATTCATCACGAACCCGCCCGCGCACAGAACGACTCCTTGATGGGCTCGAATGTTTCTCTCCTCTCCATCNATCCGCGCAACAAGACCACGGACCTCTCCGTCTTCATCGACGACGAGAGTCAGTGCACGCGCGTTGTATTCGACTTGGATGCCTCTTTCAACCACTCGTTCGGTCAGAATCTTCATAAAGAGAGGGCCGCCGTTGTCTCCCTCAACCTCAAGGTTATGACCCCGTGGACATGGATCGGCCNGATCCTTGAAGGGCCAACACTTTTCACTGCCCGTATAAAGAAGGCAATCATCGGTGGGAGCCATGATGGCTCTTTCCTTATATTCTGTGTCCTTGTAGGGTGCGCCCATGGCCACGAGCCAATCAAAATGCTCTCGACTTCCTTCGCAGTAAGACCTCACTTTGGCTTCGTCGCTTAGATCGCCTCCGGCAGCCATCAAGTAATTGAACATATTCTCGGTGGAGTCCTCGTACCCGCAGGCTTGCTGAACGCGTGTCCCCCCTCCTCCCCCGAGATACACCTCCGCACTTGAAAGTTCCGTTGATCCACCACTCGCGCTCGCGACTTCGAGGATTAGAACATGAGCTCCGGCATCGGCCGCTTCGATGGCCGCGCAGGCGCCAGCCCCTCCAAATCCCACAATCGCGACATCTACTTCCATATCCCAANTTTCNACCTCGTGATAACGTCGAGGCGAACTTGGAGTGGCACTGGCTTGAGCCTGCATGGATCGATCTCCTGAGTAAATAAGAACCTTCCCACTTTACCAAACCCGTCCATAGGCCGACGCCACTTGGCCGTGCCTGATCAAAGGATTCGACTTCCATCATGGACTTTTATTGCATATTCTGAGCAAATGAACCCGCCGAGACCACTCNAAAATGCCGGAAACGACCTCAAAACGGTGGTTTGAGTATCTGTTTCCATCCCTCATTTCCCATCGAGTTCCGTCCGTGTCAGGGGGCGGGCTGGAGATGTGCGGAAAGGGTTCTATGGGGGGTTGTGTATATTTTTGGGGCGGGGGGTATTCAAACATCTCTGCCAAAGCCAAAAAGGAATCTCAAAATGAAGAAACGCCTCAGCCTGTTGCTCTTGACTCTCTTGGTGTTCCCCTTGGTGTTTTCTTGTGGTGNTGGNGATGATGATTCGGGTTCCAGTGANATTGGGCAGATTGCTTTNANTTCCGACAGAGATGGCAATCNTCAAATCTATNTNATGGANNCNAANGGNANCAATCAACGGAACATCTCNAATAATTCTTCAGNNNATT
>NZHD01000109.1:0-1830 GCA_002691205.1 Deltaproteobacteria bacterium | reverse complement strand
CNNNNTGGTCNCCGGATGGAACTCAGATTNCTTTTNNTTCCCGACAGAGATGGCNATANNCAAATCTATGTGATGGACGCAGATGGNNGNAANCAACGNAACATCTCTAATANTTCTTCAGNTNATNNNGAANCNNCATGGAGCCCGGATGGAACCCAGATTGCTTTTCAGTCCGAAAGCGATGGCTATTACCAAATCTATGTGATGGACGCAGATGGCGGAAACCAACGGAACATCTCTAATAATTCTTCAGTCGGTTTTCTCCCGAGTTGGTCACCGGATGGAACCCAGATTGCTTTTGTTTTCAGAGACGATAGGAGAGATGGCAACCCCCAAATCTACGTAATGGACGCAGACGGAAGCAACCAACGGAACATCTCTAATAATTCTTCAGAGGATTTTGCTCCGAGCTGGTCTCCTGATGGAAATCAGATTGCTTTTCAGTCCGAAAGAGATGACGATTACCAAATCTATTTGATGGACGCAGACGGAAGTAACCAACGGAACATCTCTAACAATTCTTCAATTAACGGTAATCCGAGTTGGTCACCCGATGGAGCTCAGATTGCTTTTCAGTCCGAAAGCGATGGATATCAACAAATCTATGTGATGGACGCAGATGGAAGCAACCAACGGAACATCTCTAACAACTCTTCAGATGATTATACTCCCGCATGGAAACCCTGAGAGAATTCCCAGAGCCTTTCCTCCGCTTGAATCAATGGACTCTCCTCGGCAATAAATCACCTGCCCCTCGGAAGTCGGTGTCTCTGAGGTTGATTCAGAGAGGGTTCGGGAATTTCTGTATGCTCTCGGGTGGGTAGTATTCAAACATCTCTGCCAAGACAAAAAGGAATCTCAAAATGAAGAAACGCCTCAGCCTGTTGCTCTTGACTCTCTTGGTGTTCCCCTTGGTGTTTTCTTGTGGTGGTGGGGATGATGATTCGGGTTCCAGTGAGATTGGGCAGATTGCTTTTACTTCCGACAGAGATGGCAATCCTCAAATCTATGTAATGGACGCAAACGGAAGCAATCAACGGAACATCTCTAATAATTCTTCAGGTAATTACGAATCTTCATGGTCACCGGATGGAACTCAGATTACTTTTGTTTCCGACAGAGATGGCAATACTCAAATCTATGTGATGGACGCAGATGGAAGCAATCAACGAAACATCTCTAATAATTCTTCAGGTAATTATTTTCCCGCGTGGTCACCGGATGGCACTCAGATTGCTTTTGCTTCCGAGAGAGATGGCAATACTCAAATCTATGTGATGGACGCAGACGGAAGTAACCAACGGAACATCTCTAATAGTTCTTCAGATGATGAAGCTCCCGCATGGTCACCGGATGGAACGCAGATTGCTTTTTTGTCCGTCAGCGATAGCGGCCACCAAATCTATGTGATGGACGCAGACGGAAGTAACCAACGGAACATCTCTAACAATTCTTCAATTGACAGTAATCCGAGTTGGTCACCGGATGGGAATACGATTGCTTTTGATTCCGCCAAAGATGGCTATAGCCAAATCTATGTGATGGAAGCAGATGGAAGCAACCAACGGAACATCTCTAATAATTCTTCAATTGATTACGAACCTGCATGGTCACCGGATGGAACTCAGATTGCTTTTGTTTCCGAGAGAGATGGCGTTCAAATCTACATGATGGACGCAGATGGAAGCAATCAACGAAATATCTCTAACAGTGCCTCAGTAGCTGAATTGCCGGCATGGAAACCCTGAGAGAATCCGCACTCCCATCCTCAGCCCAACCGCGCCACCCGAATGGCAGCGCTCTCCGATGAAGAGCAGCTATTCTGAGTAA